>NZ_CP053021.1:4285000-4885000 GCF_013001025.1 Sphingobium yanoikuyae
AGCTGGCGATCGCGCCGCTGGCCGCCGACTATTATGACCAGCCGATGGTGGCGCAGCTGCTGCGGGTGCAGGCACTGCTCTATCTCTCCACCCCCTTCATCGCGATTCCCGAGGCGATCACCGCCCGCGCGCTCGATTTTCGACGCCCCGCCTTCATCAACCTGATCGCCGCCATCGCGTCGGCCGCCATGGCGCTGGTCGGCGCGCTGTCGGGCTGGGGCGTATGGACCCTGGTGTTCGCGCCGATGACCGGATTCTGGGTGAAGGCACTGGGCTATATGCTGGTCACCGGCTTTCGCCCGATTCCCAGTTTCGATTTCAGCGGCACACGGGCGATGATCCTCTATGGCGCGTCGCTGCTGGGCAGCCAGCTCTTCTGGATCATCCAGAGCCAGAGCGACATCTTCATCGGCGGCCGCGTGCTCACGCCGCATCAGCTCGGCCTTTATGCCGAAGCGCTGTTCCTGACCCAGATCTTCGTCAGCAAGTTCATCCCGCCGCTGAACGAGGTCGCCTTCCCTGCCTATGCCCGCATGCAGAAGGATGTGTCGCGGGTGGCCTGGTCCTTCTGCAAGGCGGTGCGGCTGCTGATGCTGATTTCCTGCCCCATCTATCTGGGCATGGCCGTCACCGCAGAACCGCTGGTCGAGACATTGTTCGGCCAGAAATGGCTGGAGATGGCGCCGTTTGTCTCGATCCTGGCGCTCGCCATGCCGTTCATGACGCTGCAGGTGATGTTCGCGCCGGTCAGCAATGCACTGGGCCGGCCCGGCACCACCGCCCGAATCGCCGCGATCGGGGCGATATTGATGGCGAGCGCTTTTCTGATCGGTATCCAATGGGGGGCGATCGGCCTGGCCTGGGCATGGCTGGGCGCCTTCCCGATCCTGACCATCGTCACCGCAAGGCTCGCCGGCGGACCGATGGGGCTGCGCGCAATCGACCTGATCCGTGCCGCCGCGCCGGGGCTGGGCTGTGCCATCCTGATGGCTGGCGTGGTGCTGGTGATCGACCGCCTGCTGCCGCCGCTCGCCGCGCCGATCCGGTTGGCGATCCTGGTGCCGGCCGGCGGCATCGCCTTCCTAGCGGCGCTGATGCTGTGCGCGCGCGGCACGCTGATGGAGCTGGTGCGCCTGATCGTGCGCCGCGCGCCGCCGGTGCAGGCGCCCGCCTGACGGACCGGCGGACGCCCGACCTTCCTCAGGCGGTCTGGATATAGTCGCGCAGGGCGGCGGCTTCCGATTCGATATTGTCGATGCGGAACTTCACCAGATCGCCGATCGAGACCAGACCGATCAGGTCGCTGCCCTTCACCACCGGCAAATGGCGGATGCGCCGCTTGGTCATCAGCGACAAAGCGTGGATCACCGGCATCTGGTCGTCGATGGTGATCGCGGGCCGGGTCATCACATCGGCGACCGTGTGGTTCAACGCCTCTGCCCCTTGCTGGGCCAGACGATAGACGACGTCGCGTTCGGAAAAGATGCCGACCACCTGACCGCCATCGACCACCGGCACGCAGCCGATGCGCCGATCCGCCAGCAGGGTCACCACCGACAATACGCTGTCGGTCGACTGGACCTGGACGACGTCGCGCCCCTTGCCCTGCAAGATTGCCGCGATGGTCATGGCCGCTCTCCTTTTGTGGACTTACTGTCTCTGCGCTTGATGATCCCACTTTCGCGGCGCAAAGAAAAGGGAGGAGAGCAAGAGAATGACAGAGAAAAAGGGCCTGGACGATCCCCGGATCGCGGCAATCGCCTGGTCGAGATTCCGCCGGATCATGCTCTGGATGGCGCTGATCGGCGCATTATGCGTCGGCGCGGCCTTGCTGTTCCTGCGGCTATGGACCGGGCCGATGCCGGTTCACATGATCATCGCCACCATATTGGGCGTCTGGTTGACCTTCATGCTGGGAACGGGCTTGATGGCGCTCGTCTTCCTCTCCGCCGGGACGGGGCATGACGACCAGGTAATGGACCGGCTGAAGGACGAGGTGCCGCTTGACGATTGATCCCCATCGCGAAGTGATATTGCGGGTCGTGCCGCGCCCGGCCGACATCAACAGCAATGGCCATATCTTTGGCGGCTGGGTGCTGAGCCAGATGGATATTGCCGGCGGCATCGTCGCGGGGCGAATCGCCCAGGGCGCGGTGGCGACGGTCGCGATCGAGAGCATGAAGTTCATCTCGCCGATCCTGATGGGCGACCTGGTGTCGGTCTATGCGCAGGAAGAGAAGCGCGGCCGCACATCGGTCGCGATCCGCATCGACGTGGTGGCGACTCGCGGTGGCGGCGCGGAAACGGTGGCGCTGACCAGCGGCGTCTTCACCTTCGTCGCACTGGATGAGACCCACCGGCCCCGCCCCATTCCCGGCGACTGAAGCTCAGCGCAGCTTCTGGTCGTAGCTATAGCTGACCTGCCCGTTGGCCGGGATGATGGCGCGCCACACCCAGCTATTGCCGCGGCGCTCCATCTGCGTCGGACGCGGCGCGATGTCGTGGGGAATGAGGATTTCCGCCGTCGCATCAAACGGCCGCGCATTGGTGAGGGTCAGCGTCCAGCGCCGCGCCTTGGTCGAATGGCCGCCGATGACCGCCATGATGCGGACATCGGCGCTCTGAGCGATATCATAATCGACCCGTTCGCCTTCCGCCTTGTCGCCAATATCGGTTTCGCCCGCGAGCAGGCGCTGGCCGTCGATCGTCTCGAACAGAGCGACCCGGCCCGAAGGCATGGCGAGTCCCAGACCGTCGGCCTTGCGGTTCTGAAGCCGCAGACGCAGCGTCATCGGCCGTGACCCGCCATTGCCGTCGCGATAGTCGAGGGTCGCGGCATAGAGGCGCTCGACCAGCACATCGGGCTGGCGCAGCAACGCCACCTGCTTCTGTCCCCTGGCCGCAACGTCGACGGTCATCGGGACGCGATAGAGTTTGAGGTCGCCGACATCCTCCGGCGGTGGAGGAGGTGGAGGCGGCGGCGGGGGTGGCGGCGCGGCCATCATAGGCGCGGGAACGCGACGCGCGGTCAGCACGATCTCCTGCGCCGAATCCATCATCGCCTCGGCCTGCGGCATGTCGATCGGGAACAGCTCCCACTGCGGATGGGTGCTGGTGATGTCCATCTGCCAGCAGCGCAACGACAACGGACCGCCGGTCGGACGTGGTTGCACCTTACGGCCCTGTTTGTTGGGCTGGCCGGCGATGACGCTGAGCCGGGCGTCGGCAAAGCCGGTGACGCCGCCATTGGCCACGGTCAGCCAGGCCATGAGATCGAGATGGCGGCCATCATCCTGCATGTCGGCGACATAATTGGCGGCCCAGTCGAAACCCTCGGCCAGATAGGTAAGTTGCAGCGTGACGCGGGTCGGCCGGGCGCTGGTGGCGATCACCGATAGCGTCGGACGCGACGACAGGTCGGTCGGCACGCGCGGATAGAGCATGCGTTCGGGCAGGCCGCTGCACCCCAGCGCCTCATAGCCCTGCGCCGTCTGGACGATGACGCCGCCCATCGGCCCGGCGCTGATGAGCGCGTCCTGCTCGCTGACCTTGCCGGTCTTGCGATCGGTGCGGCGCAGGGTGACGCTACGCTTGAGATAGGCGTCGACCAGACCGGCCGGCGAGAGCAGCCGGGCATCGCGATTCTTCTCGCGCACGCCCTGCGGCATGCCGGAGAGGATCGCGGTTTCGGGCATCAATCCCTCGGCCACCCCCTCGAACCGGACAACCGATTCGCCCTGTGGCAGGTCGATGCTGCGGGTTTCGTTGATCAGCGCATAGCCGCCGGGCCATTTGGGATCGATCGCCCCCTTGGTGCGGCCAGGCTGGCGATAGACGGTGACCGAAACCGAATCGGCCTTGGCGGAGACCACCGTCCCCGCCCGCGCCGGCGCGATGCCGAGGCAGAGCATAAGAAGAACAAGGACGCGCAGCAGCACGGCGCCGGCCCGGTCAGTAGCGCGAATCGAAGGTGACGCTGAGATCGACCGAGCCATTGGCCGGCACCGGCACGCTCCATTCCATCCGGTCGGCAGAGACGCGCCTGCCTTCCAGGCTTTGTGCGGTAACGCGGGTGTCGCCCCATAGCCCCTGCTGGGCCAGGTCGACCGTCACCGCTTCGGGCCGGGCATTGGTGAGCGTGTAGCGCATCCGCGTTTCCCAGCGCTGGCTGCCCTTCTTCGTGCGCTGCTCGACGGTCGGGCGCACCTTGACGTCGAATGCCTCGCCGGTGCGCAGCGCCATCAACGATCCCATCGGCGTATGGTCGATGCTGTTCTCACCGATGAACTGCGGATCACCGCGCGCGTCGCGCATATAAACGCGGATCGTGCCGGCCGGCAGCTGATCGCCGAGGCCGCCCTGTTTCGAGGTCGAGAATTTGAGCACGCTCGACGCGCTCATCGGCTCGGTCGAACTGCCCATCCAGCTATTGAGATATTCATAGGTGGCCCGCGCCGGGGCGCCCTTCACGTCGAGGAAGCTGACCTGCTTCTGCTGGGCATTGGCGATGGTCGTGCGATCAGCCAGCGGATAGAGGTAATAGTCGCCCAGCCGCTCGCGCGGGCCGCTTTCGGTGCCGGCCTGGTCGATCGCGCCGCTAGACGACTGCCACCAGTTATGCCTTCCGCCACCATTGGCCGGATTGCCGGCGACCAGAATGGTCTTCGCATTGGTGAAGCTCGTGCCCGTATTGTTGGTGAGCGTCACCCAGCCCTGCATGTCCATCGCGCCCTTGGCCGCGTCGAACAGCGCGACATAATCGGCGGTCCAGCCGAGATTGGGCGTCAGATAGGATAACCGGGCCGGCACGGTACCGCCGCGCGCGGCCTCGATCGTCACCGACAGGGTCGGGCGGGCGCGCAGGTTGGGCGGCACCCGGTCGAAGATCACCCGCACCGGCAGGCCATCGTCGCGCAGCACCTCGATCCGCGAACCGATCTGCATGACGATGCCGCCATTGGCCGCCAATATCTTGGCGCGCTCGCGCGTCTCGGCGCCGGTCGCGGGATTGGTGCGGACCAGGGTCACCTCCTGCCCCACCGCCTTGTCCATCAGCTTGTCGGGCGAGAGCAGGTCGAAATCGAAATTCTGCTCGACGATCGAGAAGCCGGGGCCGGAGAGATTGACCGTCTCGGGCCGGATGCGGGCGGACACGTCGGGAAATTCGATGCGGTTGCGGCCGGCATTGACGCTCAACTGCCGGTCATCCTGCACCAGCGACGGACCGCCATTATAGATGGTGACGGCGACATCGCCCTGCGCCGTGGCGCCGGTGGGATCGACAGCAGCGGTCTGGGCAAAGGCGGCGGCCGGCAGCATCAGCGCCAGACCGGTCAACAGGCGGACAGTCGTCATCAGGTCGCACTCCCCTTATGCAACGATCTTCTGCCCCAAGCGGCTATATTTGCAAATAAAAAGGGCGGCGCCGGGATGGCACCGCCCTTTTTGTTTTTGGGTTTGCCCGAAAGCCGCGCTTATTCGGCGGCTTCGGTCGCCGGACGGGCGCGACGGGTGCGCTTGCGGGGCGCTTCCTCGGTCACGTCCGTGTCGCTGTCATTATCGGCGCGGGCGATCGAGGGGGGCAGGATGCTGACATCCAGGCCTTCATTCGCTTCGGTCGGCGCAGCATCGGCCTTGCGCGGACGACCGCGACGCGGCTTGGGCGCTTCGGCGGCCGGTTCGGCTGCGAGTTCTGCGGGCTGTTCGGCTGCCACCGGCTGCTGCTCGGCGCCTTCCTCGGCGACGGGGCGGTCGCGGCGGTTGCGATCGCGACGGTTGCGGTCGCCCCGATCGCCACGATCATTGCGGTCACCGCGATCCTGGCGCTCGCCGCGCGGTTCGCGACGGTCATAATCGCGTTCGGCGCGCTCGGGCTGTTCGGTGCGGCCCTCTTCGGCGCCGTCCTCATTGCCCTCGAACTCTTCGCTCTCATCGTCGAAATTCTCGTCATTCCGGCGGAAGCGCTGCTGCTGCTCCTCCTGGCGCGAACGATTGTCGGCCAGCACGCGGAAATAATGATCGGCGAACTGCAGATAATATTCGGCGTTCACACGGTCGCCGGCCATCTGGGCATCGCGCGCCATATTCTTGTATTTCTCAAGAAGCTGGGCCGCATTGCCGCGGGCGCGGTTGTCGATACGGTTGCCGTTGTCGCCACCACCCCGGTTACCGCCATTGGGACGACCGTTGTTGTTATTATTCCGGCCGCGATTGCGGCGACCGGCCTGCCGGTTGTTGATCAAGACATGATCCTTGCGTTCGCTATGATAATATTCACTGAAAACACTGTTCAGCTGCTATCCCCAAGCACCGCCCCTTCCGTGGGGCCGGATGTGGCTCCGCCAGACATGATCCGGTGCGGATCACGCCCTCAGCCACCAGAGGCGCTTGCGCAGCAGCGCCATCTTGACTTTCAGGAGCAGGAAAATGCCTTATCCATCAATGGCCTGATAAGGCCATGTCGCCGGAATGGCGGTTTTCCTGATCCCGATGTAATGGCATTCACGCGATAAACCAAGCAATTTTCGCTGTGGTGGCGTGAAATCCCGCCTTCTTATTCGCCCGGCGTGGCGACGAGGCAGCGATCATGCCCCGCAAGGTCACGACGCAGCGATACGCCCAGCCCCTGTGCCCGCAGCAGTGCCGACACGCTTTCCCCCTGATCATAGCCGATCTCGATCGCGGCCATGCCGCCCGGCGCGATCAGCGCGGGCAGTTGCGGCGCGATGCGGCGATAATCGTCCAGCCCGTCGGCGCCGGCGAACAATGCGCTGGCTGGATCATGCAGCACGTCACCGGCGAGCGGCGCGTCGGTCGCGATATAGGGCGGGTTGATCAGCAGCAGGTCGAACGGCCCGGTCACGCCGGCCGCCCAATCGCCCAACTGGAAGCGCGCGCGCTTCCCCATGCCCAGCCGGTCGGCATTGCCCTGCGCCACCGCCAGCGCAGCGGCAGAGGCATCGATGCCCAGCCCCATCGCATCGGGCCACTGGTCGAGCGCGGCGAGCAGCAGCGCGCCCGATCCGGTGCCAAGGTCCAATATGGTGGTCGGCGCACGATCGCGGAAATGATCGACCGCCGCCTCGATCAGCGTCTCGCTGTCCGGGCGCGGGATCAATACGTCGGGCGTGACGGCCAAGCTGATCGTCCAGAAATCGCGGCTACCCAGGATATGGGCGATCGGCGCGCCGGCCAGCCGCTGCTGCATATGGACAGCGAAAGTGTCAGGGACAGACAGGTCGCGCTGGCGCAGCAGCAGGTCATTGCGGCCGATGCCCAATGCATGGGCCATCAGCAGTTCGGCGTCGAGCCGGGGGGTGTCGCTGATCGCGGCTAAGCTGACAGTGGCGTCGCGCAGCGCATCGGCGACGCTCACGCCACTCCGTCCAACTGGGCGAGGCGCGCGGCCTCATCCTCGGCCACCAGCGCGTCGATCACTTCGGCAAGACCCGGCCCTTCCAGGATTTCGGGCAGGCGATGCAGGGTCAGGTTGATGCGATGATCGGTCACGCGCCCCTGCGGGAAATTATAGGTGCGAATGCGCTCCGACCGGTCGCCCGATCCGACCATCGCCTTGCGCGCGCCGGCCTGCTCGCTCTGGGTGCGCTCCCGCTCCGCCTCATAGATGCGGGCGCGCAGCACCTGCATCGCCTTGGCCTTGTTCTTGTGCTGCGAACGCTCATCCTGCTGCGTCACGACGATGCCGGTCGGCAAATGGGTGATGCGCACGGCGGAATCGGTGGTGTTGACGTGCTGGCCGCCAGCGCCCGACGCGCGGTAGATGTCGATCTTGAGGTCGGAGTCGGCGATCTGGACGTCAACTTCTTCCGGCTCGGGCAGGATCGCAACGGTCGCAGCCGAGGTATGAATGCGGCCGCCGCTTTCGGTGACCGGCACGCGCTGGACGCGATGCACGCCGCTCTCGAACTTCAGCTTGGCGAAGACGCCGGTGCCGTTGATGCTGGCGACCACTTCCTTGAAGCCGCCCTGTTCCGAGGCGTTGGCGGAGATCATCTCCATCTTCCAGCCCTGGGTATCGGCATAGCGCTGATACATGCGGAACAGGTCGCCGGCGAACAAAGCCGCCTCATCCCCGCCGGTGCCGGCGCGGATTTCCAGCATCGCCGGGCGGGCATCGGCCGAATCCTTGGGCAGCAGCTGCAGCGCCAGCGCGCGCTCGGCATCGGGCAACTGCCCCTTGAGCAGCTGCATTTCCTCCTGCGCCATTTCGCGCATCAGCGGATCGGCATCGCTGTCCTCGCCGCCGGCCATCTGTTCGAGCGCGCGCAGTTCCTGACGCAGCCGGCGCACTTCATGCGCGGCCCGCGCCACCGGCTCGATCTCGGCATATTCCTTGGACAGTTTCACGAACGCATCGGGCGCGAGGTCGGCGCGCGTCATCGACGCCTGCACCTCGTCCCGGCGCGCCTCGATCTGCGCGATGCGTTCGGCGGAAATGTGCATCAGAGCTGAAACGGCTCTTGGACAACGACACCATCGGCGTTCGTCGTTACCGCATCTGGAAACTCATTCCGCATCACCTGCGCCCACATGGCGTCGGTAAGGCCGGCGAGAGCAGCCGTCGCTTGTGATCCTTGTTCAAGATCTTTGATGGCCACTTCGCCCCGCGCCAGCTCGTCATCGCCGAGGATGATCGCATAGCGAGCACCCGACGCGTTGGCGCGCTGCATCCGCTTCTTCATATTGCCGCGATAGCCCATGTCGCAGGCGATGCCGGCACGGCGCAGATCGGCGATGATGCCAGTCGCCTTCGCCTCGGCCGCCTCGCCCATCGGGATCAGCACGACCTGCGGCTTGTCGATCGCCGGCTGGTCGATCAGCATCGCCAGCCGCTCGATACCCGCTGCCCAGCCAACCGCCGGGGTGGACGGACCGCCCAGATTTTCGATCAGGCCGTCATAGCGACCGCCGCCCAGCACCGTGCCCTGTGCGCCGAGCCGGTCGGTAATGAACTCGAACGCGGTGTGGCGATAATAATCGAGGCCACGCACCAGCCGCGAATTGCGTTCCCAGGCGACACCGGCGGCGTCGAGGCCGCTGGTCACCTTGTCGAAGAAGCTGCGCGCCTCGTCGGTCAGATAGGCGTCGATGTCCGGCGCGCTGTCGGCGATCGGGCGATCGCGCGGATCCTTGGAGTCGAGGATGCGCAGCGGATTCTTCGCCAGCCGGTCGATGCTTTCTTCCGACAGCTCGCCACGATGCGCCTCGAAATGGGCGATCAGCGCGGCGCGCCAGGCTTCGCGGCTTTCCGCGTCGCCGAGCGTGTTGAGGTTCAAGGTCACGCCTTCCGACACGCCCAGCTCGCGCAGCAGCTGGTCGGCCAGCACCAGCAGCTCGACATCGGCCGCCGGCTCGCCCGCGCCCAGGATTTCGGCGTCGAGCTGGTGGAACTGACGGAAGCGGCCCTTTTGCGGGCGCTCATAGCGGAACAGCGGGCCATGGGTCGCGACCTTGAGCGGCGCATATTGCTGCCAGCCCTCGGTAATATAGGCGCGTGAAATGCCGGCGGTGAATTCGGGGCGCAGGGTGATGCTGTCGCCGCCGCGATCCTCGAACGTGTACATTTCCTTCGACACGACATCGGTGCTTTCGCCCAGCGAACGGGCGAACACCGCGGTCGATTCAAAGACGGGCACTTCAACCCGCTGGAATCCATAGAGTTTGCGCACCCGGTCAAAGGTGGCGACGACATGGGCGAAGCGTTCCTGAAACGCCTCCGCCGTGCCGCCCAACATGTCCTGCGTTCCGCGCACCGGGCGCGGCGTTTCGATCTTCGCCATGGGGCAGCGCCTTTAACGATAATCGCGGCCCAAGGAAACGCGCTTTTTATGGCGGCATAAGGGGTGGACGCGGGCGATTCGCCCCGCCATGCTTGGGACAGACGGGCCGTCCGGCCCCCGTTCCTTTTCTGGAGACCGTCATGATCCGGAGCCTTGCTGCCGCCCTTTGCCTTTCGACCGCGATTGCCAGCCCGTTGCTGGCGCAGGATGTCATCCGTTCCAAGCCGACCGCCCTGCCCGTCGACAGCGCCAAGCCGATGCCCAAGGATGTCCCCTATCCGGGCGGCACGATCCGCCTTGACGTCGACGCCACCGACACGGTGCAGCGCATCTTCCGCGTGAAGGAAACCATTCCGGTCGCGTCGAGCGGCCCGATGACCCTGCTCATGCCCGAATGGCTGCCCGGCAACCATGCCCCGCGCGGCCCGATCGAGAAGCTGACCGGCCTGACCTTCACCGCCGACGGCAAGCCGATCAGCTGGAAGCGCAATCCTCTCAACGTCTATGCGTTCGAGATCGACGTGCCGGCCGGCACCAAGCAGGTCGTGGCGCAGTTCCAGTTCCTGTCGGCAACCGCGACCAACCAGGGCCGCGTCGTCGTGACCCCCAAGATGCAGAATATCCAGTGGGAAGATGTCTCGCTCTACCCGGCCGGCTATTATACCCGCCAGATCCCGGTGCAGGCCAATGTCACCTATCCCGCCGGCTGGCAGGCGGCGACCGCGCTGCGCGGCAAGCGCACCGGCGACACCATCGCCTATGACGTGATCGACTATGAGGCGCTGCAGGACTCGCCGGTCTTTGCCGGCACCCATTTCAAGGCGGTGGACCTGGGCCATAACGTCACGCTGAACATCGTCGCCGACGATGCCGACGAACTGGTGTTCAACACCGACCAGATCGCCAAGCACAAGAAGCTGGTGGCCGAAGCCGGCGCCGCGTTCGGCACCTATCATTTCGACCATTATGATTTCCTGCTGTCGATCACCGACGAAATGGGCGGCATTGGCCTGGAACATCATCGCTCGTCCGAGAATCAGGTCGAGCCGGGCTATTTCAAGAAGTGGGATTCGGGCGAGGCACTGCTCGACCGCAACCTGCTGCCGCATGAATTCACCCATAGCTGGGACGGCAAGTTCCGCCGCCCCGACCTGCTGTGGACGCCCAATTTCGACGTGCCGATGCAGGACAGCCTTCTGTGGGTCTATGAAGGCCAGACCCAGTTCTGGGGCTATGTGCTGGGCGCCCGTTCGGGCATGTTCTCCAAGCAGGAGACGCTGGACGCCTATGCCCAGATCGCAGCGAAGCTGGACACCACGCGCGGCCGCGAATGGCGCCCGATGGTGGACACCACCAATGATCCGATCATCTCCGCCCGCCGTCCCAAGGGCTGGGCCAACTGGCAACGGTCGGAGGATTATTATAATGAAGGCCTGATGATCTGGCTGGAGGTCGATGGCATCCTGCGCCAGCAGACCAAAGGCGCCAAGGGCATCGACGATTTCGCCAAGGCCTTTTTCGGCATCAAGCCGGGCGACTGGGGCCAGGTCGTCTATAATCGCCAGGATGTGATCGACACGCTGAACGGCGTCGCCCCCTATGACTGGGCCGGCCTGTTCCACAAATATGTCGACAGCCCGACCACGGAAACGCCCAAGGGCGGCTTCACCCTGGGCGGCTACAAGCTGGTCTATACCGATACGCCCAATGCCATCACAAAGGCAGCCGAAGGCGCGCAGAAGACGGTCGACCAGAGCTTTGGCGTGGGCCTGACGGTCAAGAATGACGGCGATATCGCGGCGGTGATCTGGAACAGCGCAGCATTCAAGGCCGGTCTTGCGGTAGGATCGAAGATTATTGCGGTGAACGGCAATGAATATTCGAGCGACGCATTCAAGACGGCGCTGACCGAGGCTAAGGACGCGAAGAAGCCGATCCAGCTTATCCTAAAGCAGGACAAATATTATCGCACCCTGACCCTCGCTTATTCGGATGGCCTGCGCTATCCGCACCTCGAAAAGACCGGCACCGGCGAAGGCAGCCTCGACAAGCTGCTGCAGCCGCGCACCTGAAGATTTCCAAGCAACCGCATGTAAAAGGCGAAGATGCATGAATATTGACCTGATCCCCGTCGGCGAAGATCCGCCAAACAGCCTGAACGTCATCATCGAGGTGCCGGTTGGCGGCGAACCCGTGAAGTACGAGTTCGATAAGGCGTCGGGCGCGCTGTTCGTCGATCGCATCCTGCACACGCCGATGCGCTATCCGGCGAATTACGGCTTCGTGCCGCACACCCTGTCGCCCGATGGCGATCCGCTCGACGCGCTGGTCATCGCCCGTTCGCCCTTCGTGCCCGGCTCGGTCGTGCGTGCGCGCCCGATCGCCGTGCTGAACCTGGAAGATGAAGCTGGCGGCGACGAGAAGCTGGTCTGCGTGCCGGACAACAAGACCTTCCCTTATTATAATAATGTCGGCGAGAAGGACGATCTGCCCACCATCGTGATGGAGCAGATCGAGCATTTCTTCACCCACTATAAGGATCTGGAAAAGACCAAGTGGGTGCGCATCGGCACCTGGGGTGGCGCGGAAGATGCCCGCCAGATCACGCTGGAAGCGATCGAACGCTATCAGGCCGAGAAGAAGAAGGGCTAAGCCCTTTTTTGGTAGAGCCGATTGAAAAGGGCCGCGCGGAACATCTCCGCGCGGCCCTTTTCTTATGGGTCAGATCAATCGGTCGGCCTCCAGGGCGAGGGCCAGCGGATCGCGGCCGCGCGGGGTACGGGCGTGGAGCCGTGCGTCAGCCTCCACCAGCCGCGCGACACCCATGTCGAGCTGCGCTTGCGGCAGGGTGAAGGGCAGGCGCAGGAAGCGTTCGAACGCACCATTGACGCCGAAGCGCGGGCCCGCCGCAATGCGCACGCCATGATTGCCGGCGAGCGCCGCGAGCGCGCTCGCCTCCGCGCGGGGCAGTTCGGCCCAGAGCGACAGGCCGCCGGCCGGCGATTCCACCCGCCAGTGCGGCAGATGTTGTTCCAGCTGCGCCAGCAGATGGTCGCGCCGGTCGCGCAGCATCGCCGCGCGCGGACCCAGCCCCTCGTCCGCGTCCATCAGCTGGGCGACGGCGATCTGCTCGACCACCGGACTGGCCATGTCCATCGTCGTGCGGATGCGGCCGAGCGCGGCCACTGTCTGCGGATCGGCGCGGATCCAGCCGACGCGCAGCCCACCCCAGAAAATCTTGCTGGCCGACCCCAAAGTGATGACATGGCGACCGGACGGATCATGGCAGGCGACCGGCGGCGGTGGCGATCCATCCAGCCCCATCGCCACCATCGTCTCGTCGATCACCAGCGGGGTGTGCGTCCGCATCGCCACCGAAACCAGCGCGCGGCGGGTCGCCGGGTCCATGCTGCGCCCGGTGGGATTGTGGAAATCGGCGATGATATAGGCGAAGCGCGGCGCGGTCTGGCGGAAGGCCGCGTCCATCGCGTCGATATCCCAGCCATGGACCGGCAGGCCAACCGGCACCGGCACGACATTGGCTCGCTGCAGCGCCTGGATCGCATTATGATAGGTGGGATGGTCGATCACCGCCCGGTCGCCCGGCCCCGCCAGCCATTGCAGCAGCAACGAGAATCCCTGCTGCGCGCCATTGGTGATCATGATCTGGTCGGGATCGGTCGGGCAGCCGCGCCGCTCATAATGGGCAGCGATCGCCCGGCGCAGCACCGGCAAGCCCAGCGGATCATAGCCCAGATCGCCCAGATAGGCCGGCAGCGCCTCGACCGCATGGGCATAGGCCAGGCCCACGCCGGGCGCAGCCGGCAGCGCGGCATGGGTCCAGTTGAGCAGATTGTCGCCGGTCACCCCATCGATGTCTGGCGTCGGCGTCTCGACCCGGCCGGGCGGCAGACGCGTGACGCTGCCCGACCCCTGCCGGCTTTCCAGATAGCCCTCGTCGCGCAGCCGGTCGAAGGCGGCGGCGATGGTGGTGCGGCTGAGCCCCAGCGCCGCGGCCAGTTCCCGCTCGCCCGGCAACCGGACATTGAGGCCGATCCGTCCGTCCAGCACCAGCATCCGCAGCGCCTGCGCCAATTGGCGATAGGCCGGCTCGGCACTGTCCTGGGCGCGCCAGGCACCCAGCAACCGCAGCAGCGAGGGAGGCCGAAGGAAGGAAGTGGACATGGCGATCAATCCAATCAGAGAGATTTGAAGGCCACTTACGCGCCATTGGTCCTTTTGTAAAAGGCCAATTTGGCTAGGTCTGATGCCCATGATGATGACCCGCCGCCTCTTCCAACTCTTCTGGGGCCTTGTGCTCTACGGCTTTGCCATGGCGTTGATGCTGCGTGCCAATCTGGGGCTCGATCCCTGGGATGTGCTGCATCAGGGACTGGCGCCCAAGCTCGGCCTCAGCTTCGGCATGACGGTCAACCTGGTCGGCGCGGTCGTGCTGCTGCTCTGGTGGCCATTGCGGCAGCGGCCGGGGATCGGCACGGTCTGCAACATAGTGGTGATCGGCACGGCGGTGGACATCAGCCTCCATTATCTGCCGACGCCGGATGGCTATGCGATGCGCGCCGCCTGGCTGGGCGCGGGGATCCTGCTCAATGGCATTGCTGGTGGCGCCTATATCGGTGCCGGCCTGGGGCCGGGTCCGCGCGACGGATTGATGACGGGCCTGTGCCGCCGCAATGGCTGGCCGGTCAAATGGGTGCGCACCGGCATCGAGATCGTAGTGCTGGCGACCGGCTGGATGCTGGGCGGCACAGTCGGCATCGGCACCATCGTCTATGCCGCGACGATCGGCTGGATCGTCCACCATCCCCTGCCCTTCTTCACGATCAAGCCGCCCGAGCGCCCGGCGATCGCGGCATAAGTTGCCCCCTGACCGGCCGACAGAAACCCGTCGGCCGGTCCTTTTCTGCATTGAAAATGCGTCGCACCTTCCTCGACCGGACCGGCCTTGACCGGACCGGGCAGTCGGGCATGATCCCGCCTCCGCCATTCCCGACGATCAAGGAGTCCCCGCCGATGCGCGCCTTCCTCGCCGCTGCCCTCGCCCTGCCCTTCGCCATTGCCGCCTCCGCCGCCCCGCCGGAACAGGCACTCGCCCCCCTCGCCTTCGAGCAGATCGCGCCCGCTGGCACCAAGATACCGCGCTTCAAGGTCGATGCCGCGTGGCCGGCCATGCCCGATGACCTGCTGCTGGGCCAGGTCAGCGGCGTTGCGGTCGGCCCGGACGATTCGGTCTGGGTGGTGCATCGCCCGCACAGCCTGACCGCGACCGACACGGGCCTCGCCGAATCGCCCGCCACCGCCGTCTGCTGCAAGCCGGCCCCGCCGGTGGTGCGCTTCGCCCAGGATGGCCGCTATCTGGGCGGCTGGGGCGGCGCCGACAGTGCCCCCACGGTCGACGGCGTCAACCAATGGCCCGCCAGCCTGCACGGCATCTTCGTCGACAAGGCCGGCAGCGTCTGGTTCGGCGGCAATGGCAAGGGCGACCATGTCGTCATGAACTATACGCCGGAGGGCAAATATATCCGCAGCTTCGGCCGGCGCGACAAGACCGGCGGCAATGATGCGACCGATCAGCTCGGCAACCCGTCCGACGTCAATCATTCGGACGGCATGGTGCTGATATCCGACGGCTATGTGAACCGCCGGGTGATCGGCTTCGACGACCGGACCAACAGCTACAAGGGCCGCTGGGGCGCCTATGGCAAGCCGCCGAGCGGCCCGGTGCTGCAAGGCGCGTTCGACCAGAGCCATGCCGTCGATCCTAGCCGGGTTGCCGATCCCAAGTCCGCCATCTTCAACAGTATCGTCCATTGCGTGGTGCCGACGAAGGACGGCCACCTCTATGTCTGCGACCGCAACAACAATCGCGCGCAACTGTTCAAGCGCGAGAAGGATGGCGGCCTGACCTTCGTGCGCGACCTGGCGATCGCGCCGGAAACCGGCGGCACCCACACCGTCACCGACATCGCCTTCTCGCCCGATCCGGAACAGACCTATCTCTATGTCGCCGACATGATGAACGGCCGCATCTGGGTGCTGGAGCGCAAGACCCACACCGTGCTTGGCGCCTTCGGCCGGATCGGGCGGCAGGCCGGGCAATTCACCTGGCTGCACAGCATTGATACCGACAGCGCCGGCAATATCTATGCGACCGAAGTGAATACCGGCCGCCGCGTGCAGAAGCTGGTCTTCACCGGCATCGAATGAAGGGAAACCTCGCAACGTGGCGACCGAACTTTACGACCTGACCGTCCCCGCCTTCCTGCGCGGCCTGCGCGTCCTCTCCACCCTGCTCGACAAGGGTGCGGTTTATGCCGCCGAACAGGGGATCGATCCCGCCACGCTGACCGGCGCCCGCCTGATAGAGGATATGCGCCCGCTGACCGCGCAGGTGCAGCTTGCCACCGACAGCGCCAAGGGCGCGGTCATCCGCATCGGCGAGTTGGAGCCCTTCCCCCTGCCCGACACGGAGGAGACGTTCGCCGACCTGCAGGATCGCATCGCCCGCACCATCGCCTTCCTGGAATCGGTGCCGCGCGACAGGATCGACGGGCGCGAGGAGGCGACCGTCATCCTCAAGACTTCGCGCGGCGAATTTTCCTCCACCGGGCGCAGCCATGTGCTGACCTTTTCGCTGCCCAATTTCTATTTCCATCTGACGACCGCCTATGCCCTGCTGCGCCAGGCCGGCGTGCCGCTGGGCAAGCTGGATTATCTGGGCAGGCTGTAATCAGCCGGCCACCAGCCGGACATAGGCGCTGGAGACCCAGCCGCTGGTGCAGGGGCCGGCATAGGCCTGCTTGCGGTCGACCGGTTCGCGCACGCCGCAATCGGTCGGTGCCGCGCCTTCGGTCACTGGCGGCGGGATCACCACGCCCAGCCATTTCTGGTCGATGCTGCGGGTGCAGACATGCACCCGTGCGCCTTCGGCGAGCTGCGCCAGCGCCTTCGCCTCGGCAAAGGGGGCGGACCGGACGCTCAATCCCTGCGGCCCGACACGGGTCGCCTGCCCCATCGCACCGCAGGCATCGAGCCGGGGGCCATCCTCGCCGATCGTCACCGGCCGGGCCAGGGTCGCCTCGATCCGGGTTTCGGGCATCGCATCGCGCGGGGCGCCGGCCAGCGAGCTGTTGGGCAATTCGTCGGCTACTTCGCTGCTGCGCGAGCAGGCGGAAAGCAGCATCAGGGCAAGGATCGGGACAACACGCATGAGCGCCTGATAAACCGCCCCAAAGCCGGGTGGAAGCCGCCATGTTTCGCTTTAGTTTCGAGGCGCCATTCCCTATATGCTGGGTATGAGCGACGAACAGCAGAACAGCCCCAACAGCAATGAATATGGCGCCGACAGCATCAAGGTGCTGAAAGGCCTCGACGCCGTGCGCAAGCGGCCCGGCATGTATATCGGCGACACCGACGACGGGTCGGGCCTGCACCATATGGTGTTCGAGGTCAGCGACAATGCGATCGACGAGGCGCTGGCCGGCCATTGCGACCGGATCGTCATCACGCTCAACCCCGACAACAGCGTCAGCGTCGAGGATAATGGCCGCGGCATCCCGACCGGCATCCACAAGGAAGAAGGCGTGTCGGCGGCCGAGGTCATCATGACCCAGCTGCACGCGGGCGGCAAGTTCGAGAACACGTCGGACGACAATGCCTATAAGGTATCGGGCGGCCTGCACGGCGTGGGCGTATCCGTGGTGAACGCCCTGTCCGAATGGCTGGACCTCAATATCTGGCGCGACGGCAAGGAACATTGGATGCGCTTCGCCTATGGCGATGCCACCGCGCCGCTCAAGATCATCGGCGATGCGCCCGAGGGCAAGAAGGGCACGCGCGTGACCTTCCTCGCCTCGACCGAGAAGGTGCCGGGCGATGGCGGCACGTTCAAGAACCAGACCGAATATGATTTCGACAAGCTGGAGCATCGCTATCGCGAGCTGGCTTTCCTCAACAGCGGCGTGCGCCTGTTCCTGGTCGATGCGCGCCATGAGGAGAAGAAGGAAGTCGAGCTTTATTATGAGGGCGGCATCGCGGCCTTCGTCAAATATCTCGACCGCAACAAGAATGCGCTGATGCCCGATCCGATCGCGATCGCCGGCACCCGCGACGACGTCACCATCGACGTCGCGCTGGAGTGGAACGACTCTTATTATGAGAACGTCCTCTGCTTCACCAACAACATCCCGCAGCGCGATGGCGGCACGCACCTGGCCGCATTCCGCGCGGCACTGACCCGGACCTTGAACAGCTATGCCGAAAAGACCGGCCTGCTGAAGAAGGAGAAGGTGAGCCTCACCGGTGAGGATATGCGCGAAGGCCTGACCGCGATCGTCTCGGTCAAGCTGCCCGATCCCAAATTCTCGTCGCAGACCAAGGACAAGCTGGTCAGCTCCGAAGTGCGCCAGCCGCTCGAAAGCCTGATGGCCGACAAGATGGCCGAATGGCTGGAAGAAAATCCCGGCCACGGCAAGATGATCGTCCAGAAGGTGATCGACGCCGCCGCCGCGCGCGAGGCGGCCAAGCGCGCGCGCGAACTGACCCGCCGCAAGGGCGCGATGGACATCGCATCGCTGCCCGGCAAGCTGGCCGACTGTCAGGAACGCGATCCCGCCAAGTCCGAACTCTTCCTGGTCGAGGGTGACTCGGCCGGCGGGTCGGCCAAGCAGGGGCGCAACCGCCACAACCAGGCGATCCTGCCGCTGAAGGGCAAGATCCTGAACGTCGAGCGCGCGCGCTTCGACAAGATGCTCTCGTCCAAGGAAGTCGGCACGCTGATCCAGGCGATGGGCACCGGCATTCGCGACGATTTCAACCTGGACAAGCTGCGCTACCACAAGATCGTCATCATGACCGACGCCGACGTCGACGGCGCGCATATCCGCACGCTGCTGCTGACCTTCTTCTATCGCCAGATGCCCCAGATCATCGAGGCGGGCCATCTCTTCATCGCCCAGCCGCCGCTCTACAAGGCGAGCCGTGGCCGGTCCGAAGTCTATCTGAAGGACGAGGCGGCGCTGGAGCAATATCTGGTCGACAATGGCGTCGACACGATGGCGCTGGAAACCACCGGCGGCGCCCGCACCGGCGACGATCTGCGCAGCCTGATCGACCATGCCCGCCGCATGCGCGCGGTGATGCGCTATGTGCCGCGTCGCTACGACCCGGCGATCATCGAGGCGCTGGGCCTGACCGGCGCACTCGATCCCGAACTGTCCGAAGCACAGCTGGCCGAACGGCTGGCAACCGCCGTCGCCTGGATCGCCTCGCATGATCCCGAGGGCAAGTGGACCGGCCGCATCGCCGAGGGCGGCGGCTTCCATTTCGAACGGCTGTGGCGCGGCGTGACCGACCATCATGTCATCGAACATGGCTTCCTGGGTTCGGCCGAAGCGCGCAAGCTGCACGGCACCGCCAGCGAAGAGGCGGAAAGCTATGCTAAAGGCAGCCGCCTGGTCTCCGCCAAGGCCGTCGCCGCGCAGGACGAACTGGGCGAGGACGAATTGCCCGCCGTGTCGGCCAAGGGCGTCAACATCTCACGGCCCAGCGAATTGCTGGAAGCGATCCTGTCCGCCGGACGCAAGGGCCTGTCGATCCAGCGCTACAAGGGTCTGGGCGAAATGAACGCGGAACAGCTGTGGGAAACCACGCTGGCCCCGGACAATCGCTCGATGCTGCGCGTCGAGGTGGAACAGGCCGACGTCGCCGACGAAATCTTCACCAAGCTGATGGGCGACGTGGTCGAACCGCGCCGCGAATTCATCCAGGACAATGCGCTGAACGTCGCCAACCTGGACGTTTGATAGGATGACGATGCCCGCCCGCGCCCCCACCCGGCCACCCAATCAGGATAATCTCTTGGGCGGCCGAGTGGGGGCGCGGGCCGGTGCGGCGCTGTGCGCCGTCAGGCGCACCCAAAACCCATGACCGATCTGCCACGCTGCAGCTGGGTAGGGCCGGACCCGCTCTACCGGGATTATCACGACGCGGAATGGGGCGTGCCCCAGCATGATTCGCGCATGCTGTGGGAAATGCTGATGCTGGAGGGGTTCCAGGCCGGGCTCAGCTGGATCACCATCTTGCGCAAGCGCGAGGGGTTTCGCGCCGCCTTTGCCGGCTTCGATCCGGACAAGGTCGCCGCCTTCGGTCCCGACGATGTCGAACGGCTGATGGCCGATCCCGGCATCGTCCGCGCCCGCGCCAAGATCGAGGCGACGATCAAGGGCGCGCAAATCTATCGCGCGATGCGCGACGCCGGCGAGGATTTCGCCGCCTATGTCTGGTCCTTCGCGCCCGACGGGCCGATCATCGGCGACGGCAAGAGCTTCCCGACCCAGACGCCGCTGTCGGAGGTGATCTCCAAGGATCTGAAGAAGCGCGGCTTCAAGTTCGTCGGCCCGACCATCGTCTATGCCTGGATGCAGGCGATCGGCATGGTCGACGATCATGCCGCCCATTGTTTCCGGCGGGCCGGCGCGTGAAAGTGACGGCGATGGTGACAGGGCTGCTGGCCCTCGCCGCCTGCTCGGGCGATCCGGTGCCGCCGAACAGGGTCGACAATCGCGCCGACAATGCGATCGCCAACGCCGCCCCGGCGCTCAACCAGGCGATCGTTGCCAATGAGAGCGCCACGCCCGAACCGGCCCCTGCCCCGGCTGCGCAACCGGCACCCGCCGCTGTTTCCCGTGAAACACCGCCTCCCCCGCCACCGCAGGAGGAGTATCGCGCGATCGGCACCGAGCCTTTCTGGGCGGTGATCGTCACCGGATCGGTCGCGACCTTGCAGCGACCCGATCATCGTCCGCTGCGCTATCGCGTCACCCGCACCGATGATCCCCGCGCCATCCGCTTCATGGGCGATGGCTTTGCCATGACGGTGACCGAAGGACCGTGCAGCGACGGGATGAGCGACGCCATCTGGTCCGACCGGGTCCAGCTTTCCTTCGGCGAAGGCGTGCTGAAGGGCTGCGGCGGCATCAAGGCCGGCGGCGAATAGGCGGGATCGCCGCCATCGCTCGTCTAACCCGGCAAACAGGGAGCATGTGACGATGAGCGACCAGTCCAAAGCCGATGTTGCGCGGCGCAACTTTCTCCTGACCGCCGGAATCGCGCTCGCCGCGACCGGCACGACTGTCTCCGCGCAACTTTCCGTGCAGCCGCCCGTGCCGCCGAGCGGCCCCAAGAAGAAGCTCGGCATGGTCCTGTTCGACGGGTTCGAGCTGCTCGACGTGTTCGGCCCGCTGGAAATGTTCGGCATGCTGAAAGACCGGGTCGAGATTGTCATGATCGCCGACAAGGCCGGGCCGGTGCGCAGCGGCGCCGGGCCGCAGACGATCGCCGATCATGGCTTTGCCGATGCGCCCAAGCTCGACATCGTGATGATCCCCGGCGGCCTTGGCACCCGGCGGGAAGTCAATAATCCCGACTTCCTCGCCGCAGTCCGCACACTGGCACAGGATACGCCGCAGGTCGCGACCATCTGCACCGGATCGGGCCTGCTGGCGAAGACCGGGCTGATCGACGGGGTGAAGGCGACCAGCAACAAGATGGCCTGGGCCTGGGCGACGGCGCAGGGGGCCAAGGTCGCCTGGATCCCCCATGCCCGCTGGGTGGAGGATGGCAAATATATCTCCTCCTCCGGCATTTCGGCGGGGACGGACATGGCGTTGGGCCTGATCGCCAAACTCTATGGCAAGGACATGGCCCGCTGGGTCGCCAACCGGACCGAATATCGCTGGCAGGAGGACGCGAGCGACGATCCCTTTGCCAAGCTGAACGGACTGCCGGGGTAGGCCCAAAACCTCCCACATTCCGTCATGCCAGCGCAGGCTGGCATCTCTCTTTCTTGGCATCAGTGGAAGAAAGAAGCGGGATCCCAGCCTTCGCTGGGATGACGGCAGTATAGGGGGGCGGCGAATGCCCCCCCTCAATCCGCGCGCATGGCCTCCGCCACCAGCGCCTCCGCCTCGATCAGCAGCGCATCCTCGGCATCGCGCTGCGCCACCTGTTCGCGGCCGATCAGGATCAAGAGCGGCACGGCGAGCGGGCTGACCCGGTCGAGCGGCACATGCAGCATGGTCGACGCCGCCCGGTCGATCAGGTCGCCCAGCCGCCCGACATCGGTCATCCGTGCCCGCGCATCGGCCCAGGCGGCCTTCAGCAGCAGATGGTCGGGCTGATATTTGCGCAGCACATCATAGATGAGGTCGGTGGAGAAGGTCACCTGCCGCCCGGTCTTGCGCTTGCCGGGATGCTGCCGCTCGATCAGGCCGGAGATCACGGCGACATCGCGAAAGGCGCGCTTCAATAGGCTCGACTGCTCGACCCAGTCGACAAATTCATGGTCGAGGATATCGGCGGAAAACAGGCTCTGCGGATCGGTCACGGGCTTTAGCCCATAGACCGCCAGCGCATAATCGTTCGACACGAAGCCCAGCGGCATCAGCCCCTGCGCGTCCATCCGCCGCGTCAGCAACATGCCGAGCGACTGGTGCGCGTTCCAGCCCTCGAAACTATAGCAGACCATATAATGGCGCCCTTCATGCGGGAAGGTTTCGACCAGCAGCTGCCCCGGTTGCGGCAGGGCCGAACGGGCGCGCTGCACCTCCAGCCATTCGCGCACATCGTCGGGGAAGCGGTGCCAGGCGTCGGGTTCGGCCAGGAAATGGCGCACCCGGTCGGCCAGCCGGGTCGACATCGCCATGCGGGTGCCGCCCCAGCTGGGGATGCGCGCGCTCTTGCTCGTGGCGCGGACGATCAGGTCGCTGGTGTCCATCCGCACCACCTCCAGCGCCATGCCGGAGAAGAAGAAGCTGTCGCCCGGCCGCAGGGTGACGGCGAACCCCTCCTCCACCGTGCCGAGCTTGCGCCCATTGGCGAAGCGCACTGCGAGCGCGGGCTGATCGACGATGATGCCGGCATTCATCCGGTGCTGCTGGATGAATTTCGGGTGCGACACCCGCCATGTGCCGTCACCCTCTCGCACCAGCCGCTTGAACCGGTCATAGGCGCGCAGCGCATAGCCGCCGCCCTCGATGAAATGCAGGACATGGGCAAAGCCCTCGTCGGTCAGCGCGCTATAGGGGGTGGCGGATCGGACCTCGGCCAGCAATTCCTCCTCGCGGAACGGCCCGGCACAGGCGATCGCCATCACATGCTGGGCCAGCACGTCGAGCGCGCCGGGGCGGAAATCATCGGCGTCCCGCTCGCCCGCCTCGACCGCGTCCAGTGCCGCCCGCGCCTCCAGATATTCGAAGCGATTACCGGGGATCAATATCGCCTCCGACGCCATGTCGAGCCGGTGATTGGCGCGGCCGATGCGCTGGAGCAGGCGCGAGCTGCCCTTGGGCGCGCCCATCTGGATCACGCAGTCGACATTGCCCCAGTCGACGCCGAGGTCCAGCGACGCGGTTGCCACAAGCGCGCGCAGCTTGCCCGCCGCCATCGCCGTCTCGACCTTGCGCCGCGCCTCGATCGACAGGCTGCCATGATGGATGGCGATCGGCAGGTTCGCGTCATTGACCGACCATAATTCCTGGAAGATGAGTTCAGCCAGGCCGCGCGTGTTGCAGAAGACGAGCGTGGTCTGCCGCGCGGCGATCTCCGCCATCACCTGGCTCGCGGCATATTTGCCCGAATGGCCCGACCAGGGCACCCGCCCCTCGGGGATCAGGATGGTGACGTCGGGCTCGGCCCCCGCCTCCCCCAGCACCGGCGTCACCGCATCGATATCGCCATCGGGCGCCAGCCAGGCGCGATAGGCATCGACATCGGCCACGGTCGCCGACAGCGCCACCCGGCGCAGGTCCGGGTTGATCGCCTGCAACCGCGCCATCGACAGGTTGAGCAGATCACCGCGCTTCTGCGTGGCAAAGGCATGGACCTCATCGACGATGACGGTGCGCAGATGCTCGAACAGCAGCACCGCGTCGGGATAGCTCAGCAGCAGCGACAGGGATTCGGGCGTGGTCAGCAGGATGTGCGGCGGCCGCACCCGCTGCCGCGCCTTGCGATCCGACGGGGTATCGCCGGTGCGGGTCTCCACCCGGATCGGTAGCCCCATCTCCTCGATCGGCGTCAGCAGGTTGCGCCGCACATCGACCGCCAGCGCCTTCAAGGGCGAGACATAGAGGGTGTGCAGCCCGTCGGCGGGGTTCGCGATCAGGTCGGCAAGCGTCGGCAGGAAGCCCGCCAGCGTCTTGCCCGCCCCGGTCGGCGCGACCAGCAGCGCATGCTCCCCCCGCTGCGCCGCCGCGAGCATGTCACTCTGATGCCGCCGCACCCGCCAGCCGCGCGATGCGAACCAGTCGGTGAGGATGGAGGGAAGAACCGGCGGCATTGGGGGAGATGTAGGGGCTGTGGCGGATGGGGGGAAGTGGTGCATGCGTTCACCCCGCGCACCGGACATCGGGAATCGGGCATCGGGGGAAACCCCAATAGCCAATATGCCCGCCCCGACTAGGCTTCGTTCCGTCACGTCCATCGCGAACGAGGATAGCAGCATGTCGACCCGCAAGAGCCCGCCCGAACTCAATCGCTATGTCCTGCCGATCCCGGAGCGCGTGCCGCCGCACGACACGCCGATGAACGCCAAGGAGGCGCAGAGCCCGCCGGCCAAGGAGTTCCTGCGCCCGCCGGCCGGCGCGCCCAATGTGCTGATCGTGCTGATCGACGACATGGGCTTCGGCGCCAGCAGCGCCTTTGGCGGCCCCTGCCTCATGCCGACGGCCGAACGAGTCGGGAAGGAGGGCATCCGCTTCACCCGCTTCCACACCACCGCCCTCTGTTCACCCTCGCGCCAGGCGCTGCTGTGCGGGCGCAATCATCATACGGTGAACATGGGCGGCGTCACCGAAGTGGCGACCGCCATGCCGGGCAATACCGGCCTGCGCCCGGATACCTGCGCGACCGTCGCCCAGATTCTCAAATATAATGGCTACAGCACCGGCGCCTTTGGCAAGATGCACCAGACGCCGACCTGGGAAACCAGCCCGTCCGGCCCGTTCGACCATTGGCCGATCGGCGACGGGTTCGAGAAATTCTATGGCTTCCTGGGCGGCGACACCAATCAATATGCCCCGCCACTGGTCGATGGCGTGACCCCGATCGAGCCGCCCAAGACCATCGAGGAAGGCTATCACCTGACCGAGGATCTGGTCGATCAGGTGCTCAACTGGACCGGCTCGCTACAGACCTTCACCCCCGACAAGCCCTGGTTCGCCTATCTCTCCTTCGGCGCCACCCATGCGCCGCACCATGTGCCCAAGGAATGGGTCGACAAGTATAAGGGCAAGTTCGACCATGGCTATAACAAGCAGCGGGAGATCACCTTCGCAAAGCAGAAGGAACTGGGCGTCATCCCCAAGGATGCGGAACTGACCGCGCCGACCGAATGGCTGCCCGAATGGGACGAACTGACCGACGATGACCGCAAGGTATCCTGCCGCCTGGCCGAAACCTATGCCGCCTTCGCCACCCATACCGACCATCATGTCGGCCGCCTGCTCGACACGCTGGAGGCACGCGGCGTGCTAGAAGACACGCTGGTCATCTATATCCTGGGCGACAATGGCGCGTCCGCGGAGGCGGGGCCTTACGGCACCTTCAACGAACTGGCGTACCAGAACAGCATCGGCATGACGACGGCGGACATCCTGCCGCGGCTCGACGAGATTGGCGGGCCCAATTCCTTCAACCATATGCCCTCGGGCTGGGCCCATGCGATGAACGCCCCCTATCAGTGGAGCAAGATCGTCGCATCCCACTGGGGCGGCACCCGCGTCGGCATGACGATGCGCTGGCCCGAGAAGATCAAGGCCAAGGGCGAATTGCGCCACCAGTTCCACCATCTGATCGACGTCGCGCCGACCATCCTGGAACTGGCCGGGGTGCCCGAACCCGATTTCGTCAACGGCATCCAGCAAAAGCCGCTGGAAGGCGTCAGCATGGCTTATCTGTTCGACGAACCGAAGGCTGAGGATCGACACACGACCCAATATTTCGAGATTGGCTGCAACCGCGGCATCTATCATGACGGCTGGACCGCCATGACGATGCACCGCCTGCCCTGGCCCGACAAGCGCGAGACGGTGGGCGAGATCGAGGATGACACATGGGAACTCTATGGCCCGGACGACTGGACCCAGGCGCATAATATCGCCGACCAGAATCCCGACATGCTGCGCAAGCTGCAGGACCGCTTCCTGATCGAGGCGGCGAAATATAATGTCCTGCCGCTCGATCCACGCCAGCGCGAACGCTTCGACGCCCGCGTCGCCGGCCGGCCGGACCTGCTCAACGGCCGCACCTCCATGACCTTCCTGCCGGGGATGACCCGCATGAACGAGAATACGGTCCCGAACGTCAAGAACACCAATTTCACCGTCACCGCGAAGGTGGAACTGGGCGCGGAGCCGGCCAATGGCGCGATCATTGCCCAGGGCGGCAAGTTTGGCGGCTGGAGCTTCTACATGAAGGACGGCGTGCTCGCCTATGCCCATAACTGGGTGGGGCTGGAAACCTTCATCGTGCGCGCGGACGAACCGCTGGGCAAGGGTAGCCACGACCTGCTGCTCGACTTCGCCTATGATGGCGGCGGCGCCGGCAAGGGCGGCACGGTGACCTTCACCGCGAACGGCAAGGCGATCGGCACGGGGCACATTGAAAAAACCGTGCCGGCCATCTTCTCCTTTGACGACTTCATGGACATCGGCCACGACAATGGCGAGCCGGTGGTGGAAGATTATGGCCCGACCGGCGGCACCTTCACCGGCGCGATCGAAATGGTCCGGATCGACCTCAATGGCGAATCCCACCATGACCATGATCTGTCGCTGAAGGCGAAATACGCCAAGCAATAAGGGACGATGCCGGCGCACGGGGACATGCGGCCCCGTGCGCCGGTGCCTTGGTGGACCGAGATTCCGTCGATCTCGTTCGAAACAATCATACCCCGACAAGAAAGATTATATCACTCTCCGCTGGCCCCCTGCCCTGCTCCTGCGTTACAGTCCCTCCATCCATGAGCGGCACAGCAGAGGCCGCCAGATGCAGGAGAATGACATGACCGGCGAAACCCCGCCCCCCGTCACCGAAGCCGACCTGACCGGCGTCGAGCCGCCCCATAATCGCCGCCGCCCCAAAGCGCCGATCCTGGAGATTGACGGCCGCAAGCTGAAGCCCGCGACCCTGATGATGGGCCATGGCTATGACCCGACCCTGTCGGAAGGATCGCTGAAACCGCCGATCTTCCTCACCTCCACCTTCGCCTTCGAGAGCGCGACCGCGGGCAAGCGCCATTTCGAGGGGGTGACCGGCATCCGCCCCGGCGGCGCCGAGGGCCTTGTCTATTCGCGCTTCAACGGACCCAACCAGGAGATCGCCGAGGATCGGCTGTCGGTGTGGGAGGAGGCGGAGGACGCCCTGCTCTTTTCCAGCGGCATGTCGGCGATCGCCACCACCCTGCTCGCCTTGGTGCAGCCGGGCGACGTGATCGTCCATAGCGCCCCGCTCTATGCCGCGACCGAATCGCTGATCGGCCGCATCCTCGGCCGCTTCGGGGTGCAGTGGCTCGATTTCCCCGCCGGCGCGACCGAGGCGGAGATTGGCGCGGTGATCGAGAAGGCCAAGGGGCTGGGCCGGGTCGCCATGCTCTATCTGGAAAGCCCGGCCAACCCGACCAATGTGCTGGTCGATCTGGAGGCGGTGGTCGCGCGCCGCGATGCGCTGTTTGCGGGCGAGGATCATGTTCCGCCGATCGCGATCGACAATACCTTCCTGGGGCCGCTGTGGCATCGGCCGATCAACCATGGCGCCGACCTCGTCATCTACAGCCTGACCAAATATGCCGGCGGGCATAGCGATCTGGTCGCGGGCGGCGTGCTCGGCTCCAATGCGCTGATCAACAGCATCCGCCTGATGCGCAACACGATCGGCACGATCCTCGACCCGCACAGCGCCTGGATGCTGCTGCGGTCGCTGGAGACGCTGGAATTGCGGATGAGCCGCGCGGGCGAGAATGCGCAGAAGGTCTGCACCTGGCTGAAGGACCAGCCGCAGGTGGAGAAGGTCGTCTATCTCGGCTTTCCGGAGACCGAGCGGCAGGCCGACATCTATCGCCGCCATTGCACCGGCGCCGGCTCCACCTTCTCGCTCTATCTGAAAGGTGGCGAGGCGGAGGCCTTCGCCTTCCTTGACGCGCTCAAGATCGCCAAGCTGGCGGTGAGTCTCGGCGGCACCGAGACGCTGGCCAGCCATCCCGCCGCAATGACCCATTTGTCGGTGCCGGCCGAGCGCAAGAAGGCGCTGGCGATCGGCGACAATATGGTGCGCATCTCGATCGGCTGCGAGGATGCCGACGATCTGATCGCCGACTTCGCCCAGGCGTTGAAGGCGATAGGATAATGGAGCGCCTGCGCCCGGTCATCCTGATCGCCCAGCCCCATCTGGCGCCGCTGCTGCCGATCCTGGCGATGCAATATGACGTCATGGGGCTATGGGAGGAGGCCGGGCGCGCCCGCCTTGCCGAGGCGGAGATATTGGTGACGGCCGGCGAGTTCCGGCTCGATCCCGCCATGCTGGCGGCGATGGGGCGGCTGCGGCTGATTGCCTGCTTCACCGTCGGCTATGACGGGGTCGATCTCGACTGGGCGCGGGCGAACGACATCGCCGTCAGCCATGCCGGCGACGCCAATGCGGAGGATGTCGCCGACCATGCGATCGGCCTCATCCTCGCCCATCGGCGCCAGATCGTCAGCGGCGACCGGGCCTTGCGCGCGGGCGAATGGCTGCCCGGCGGCAAGACCATCACCCGGTCGATCGCCGGCGCCCGGCTGGGCATCGTCGGCATGGGCAGCATCGGCATCGCCATCGCGGCGCGCGCCGATGTCCTGCGCATGACGACCCGCTGGTGGGGGCCGCGCGACAAGCCCAGCCTTGCCTGGCCGCGCAGCGAGAGCCTGGCGGCACTGGCGGCCGAGAGCGACATATTGGTCGTCGCCGCGCGGGCGACCGACGACAATCGCGGCATGATCTCCGCCGCGATCATTGATGCGCTTGGCCCCAATGGCCTGCTGGTCAATGTCGCACGCGGGCAGCTGGTGGACGAGGACGCGCTGATCGATGCCCTGCGCGCCGGCCGGCTGGGCGGCGCCGCGCTCGACGTCTATGCGCAGGAACCAACCGATCCGGCGCGCTGGGCCGATGTGCCAAACTGCATCCTCACCCCCCACACCGGCGGCGCGACCGACGCGGCGGTGGCGCAGATGGCGCAGATGCTGCTCGCCAATATCCGCGCCTTCGTGGCGGAAGAACCGCTGCCCAATCGCGTGCTCTGAACCAAGCCGCAACGCCACGCGTTGAGCGCCGACACGGCCGACCGGGCCGGACGGGAGAGCGACAGGGATGGCCAGCGGGGCAAAACGATGGGTGGCGCGTGGGCTGATTGGCCTGATCCTGTTCTGTGCGATCCTGCTGCTGGCGCTTGCCGCCTTTCCCTGGGGCTGGATGAAGGGGCCGATCGAGCGCCGCCTGTCCGACCGTATCGGCAAGCCGGTGACGATCGGCGCTATGGCGCGGGAAGACAGCCTGTCCTTCCATCCCCTTGTCACCCTGCGCGACCTGCGCGTGCCGCAACCCGGCTGGGTCAGGCCCGCTTTGCCCGACCTGGCGCAGATCGGCGAGATACGCGCCGGCTTTTCGGTCTGGGGCCTGCTGACCGGCGGGCCGGTGCTGGAGCGGCTGGAAGCGCGGCGTGCCCGGCTCCATTTCTATCGCGACGCGCAGGGCCGCGAAAATTGGAGCGGTGAGCGCAGCAAGGGCAGCGATCGGCGCGGCGGCCGCCCGGCGCTGCACAGCCTGATCATCACCGACAGCCGCATCGCCTATCGCGACGACAAGCGCGGGCGATCGGTCGATGCCACACTGACCGTGGATCCGCGCGGCCTGCGCCTGTCGGGCAGCGGCGATGTGCGCGGCCATCCCGTGACCGTCACCGCGACCGGCGGTCCGATCATCGACAGCCAGCCGGGCCAGCGCTGGCCGTTCGACGCGGCGATCAGCGGCGACGCCGTCGGCTTCACCCTGAAAGGCACGATGGATGGCCCGCTCGACATTGGCCATCTGCGCGGCGAAGCGACCGCCCATGGCACCGACCTCGCCCTGCTCGACGCGATCATCGAGGCCGGCCTGCCCGGCACCCAGCCGGTAAGGCTGACCGCGCGGGTGACACGCGACCGGCCGGACTGGATCGTCGAGGGGCTGAAAGGCACGATCGGCCGGTCCGACATTGCCGGCCATGCCACCATCCGCAAGCGTGACGGCCGTACCCGGATCGACGGCGCGCTGAGCGCCGACCGCTTCGATTTCGACGATCTGGCGAGCAATGCCGGCAAGGCGAAGGCGGCGGCCAAGCGCGCGCAGCTCGGACCGCGCCTGATCCCCGATACGGCGATCGACCTCGCCACCGTCGACCACACCGATGGCAAGCTGGACCTCAAGGTCCGGCAATTGCTGTGGCCCGGCCCCAGCCCGTTCCGGTCGCTCACTGGCACGATCAGCCTGGAACGCAGCCGGCTGTCGGTCGAACCACTGACGCTGGGCCTGACACGCGGCACGCTGTCCGGCCGGATCGGCGTCGACCAGCGCGACGGCGGCCCCCTGCTCGACATCGCCATGGCGATGCGTAACGCACGGCTGCTCGATTTCTTCCCCGACGCCCGGATCGACGGCGCTCTGGTCGGACGGGTCGCGATCAAGGGACGCGGCAGAACCATCCGTCAGGCACTGGGCACGTCGACCGGCACGATCGCGCTGGTCGCCCGCGACGGCCGCATCCCGGACCGCACCGCCGCGCTGATGGGGCAGGATGTCGGCCGGGGCCTGACCCTGTCGAAGCGGAAGGAGGCCGTCCTGCGCTGCATCATCACCCGGCTGGATGTGCGCGACGGTATCGCCCGGCCGGGTCCGGTGCTGATCGACACCTCCCGCGCCCAGACCCATGCCACGGGCACGATACGCCTGTCGGACGAGAGGCTGGCCCTCGCACTGAGCGGCGTGCCCAAGCAGGACAGCCTGTTGCAGCTGAAGGGCAGCGTGCCGGTCGGCGGCACGATCAAGACGCCCGATATTCAGCTGCCCAGGGACGCCCGATCGGCCAAGGGCATAATCAGGATGATCGGCGATGCGATCGGCGGCGAGAAGCAGCCGACCGTGGGCGACGCCGATTGTGATAGCCTTGCCCGCGCCGCGATGCGGTGAACCTAGTTCCAGTCCACCCGCGTCCAGCCGCGCTCGGCCGCCAGCCTGGCGAGCGGCGGGTGCGGGTTGGAGGCGAACGCCTCGTCGGCGAATTCCAGCATCGGCGCGTCCGACACATGGTCGGAATAGGCGCGGATATGCGCCTGGCTGCGGTCGATCGCTTCGGCCGCCATCCACGCCTTGATCATCCGCAGCTTGCCGGTGTCGTAGCAATTCTCGCCCGCAATCTTGGCGCGGACATAGGGCAGATCCTGCCCGACATGGTCGGTCGCGATCACCGTATCGAAGCCCAGCCGCCGCGCGATCGCCTCGACATAGAGGCGGTAGGAGGCGGTGGCGAGCACCAGCCGATAACCGGCCGCGCGATCCTTGGCGATCTGCTCCAGCGCGCCGGCGCGGACATTCTTCGCCATCACCTTGTCGGCATAGCTTTCGATATGCGGCTGCAACTTCGCCCGGTCGGCGCGGCCGCCGATCATCAGCCACTGGTTGGTTTCCTTCAGCGTCTGGCGGCTGATCAGTTTCACCACATAGGCCAGCATGACGAACGGAATGAGCGGCAGGAAGATCAATCGCCAGGGCGCCATATGGGCGGCCACATGGATGAGAAAGCCGGTATAGGTGCCCGAAAAGGTCACCGTGCGGTCCATGTCGTAAATCGCCAGCCTGTATGTCATGCCGTGTCCGAAACTTTTGCCCTTGCCCGTCGTTCTGTCTGGCGGATGGGCCGTTTCGGCTTGCCGCGCAACCGATAATGGACCACTAATCCCTCCACATGAACAAAGCCGCTGATCTCGTTGAGGAAAGCCGCGACGACGGCGGCAAGGTCATACGCCTGTCCGGTACCTGGTCGATCGCCTGTTTGCACGACATGCCGAACCGGTTGGACGCCATTTCCGGCCCCATCGCCTGCATCGACGTCGCCAATATCGACCATATGGACACGATCGGCGCCTGGACCATCCATCGCACCGCCAAGCGGCTGGAAACCGAAGTGTCCGGCGGCAGCACAGACTGCAAGCGACTGATCGGCGCGGTCGGCAAGATCGACGAGCCGGTCGATATCCGCCCGACCTATGTCTCCCCCTTCAACCGGGTATTGGGCCAGATTGGCGAGGCGGTGATCAATTCCGTCAATACGCTGGTCGGCCTGCTCGGCTTCTTCGGCGGCGTGCTGGTCACGGTCTGGGGCCTGATCCGTCATCCCAGCCGCTTCCGTATCAATGCCGTGGTCCAGCGGTTCGAGGTGGTCGGCGTCTCGGCGCTGGGCATCATCGGCCTGATGAGCTTCCTGATCGGCATCGTCATCGCCCAGCAGGGCGCGGTCCAGTTGCGCCAGTTCGGCATGGAGATGCTGACCATCAACCTGGTCGGTCGCCTCACCTTCCGCGAACTGGGTGTGCTGATGACCGCGATCATGGTGGCGGGTCGCTCCGGCTCGGCCTTCGCGGCCCAGCTCGGCACGATGAAGCTGACCGAGGAGGTCGACGCGATGCGCACCATCGGCGTGTCGCCGATGGAGGCGCTGGTGCTGCCCCGCACCCTGGCGGTGGTGGTGATGATGCCGCTGCTCGGCTTCTATTCCTCGATCATCGCGATCATCGGCGGCGGCTTCCTGTGCGCCGTGTCGCTCGACATTCCGCCGATCACCTTCGTCCAGCGGCTGCGCGAAGTGGTGCCGATCCACGATCTGTGGGTGGGCCTGATCAAGGCGCCGGTGTTCGGCCTCATCATCGGCATAAGCGGCTGTTTCCAGGGCATGCAGGTCAAGGCCAATGCCGAGGAAGTCGGCCTGCGCACCACGGCGGCCGTGGTCCAGGCGATCTTCCTGGTGATCGTGCTCGACGCCTTCTTCGCCGTCTTCTTCACCTGGGTGGGCTGGAACTGATGACCACCGATGAACGCCAGGCCAAGGAAGAGCGGATCGAACGCGCGGTCGCGTCCGACGACATCGCCATTTCGGTGCGCGGCCTGAAAAACAGCTTCGGCGACCAGACCGTCCACGAAAATCTCGACCTCGACGTGCGCAAGGGCGAGATATTGGGCGTGGTCGGCGGATCGGGCACCGGCAAGTCGGTGCTGATGCGGTCGATCATCGGCCTTCAGGTGCCCGACGAGGGCGAAGTCCATGTCTTTGGCGAGGATATGGTCGGCCGCCTGGACGATGACGAGGCATTGGCGATCCGCAAGCGCTGGGGCGTGCTGTTTCAGGGCGGCGCGCTCTTCTCGACGCTGACCGTGGCCGAGAATGTCGAAGTGCCGATCCGCGAATATTATCCCAATATCGGCCCGGTGCTGCGCGACGAGATCGCCGCCTACAAGATCCGCATGACGGGTCTCCCGGCCGAAGCCGGCCCCAAATATCCGGCCGAACTGTCGGGCGGCATGAAGAAGCGCGCCGGCCTGGCCCGTGCCCTGGCGCTCGACCCGGACCTGCTGTTCCTCGACGAGCCGACCGCTGGCCTCGACCCGATCGGCGCGGCGGCATTCGACGACCAGACGCGCAAGTTGCAGGAGACGCTGGGCCTCACCGTCTTCCTCATCACCCATGATCTCGACACCCTCTATTCGATCTGCGACCGTGTCGCGGTGCTGGCCGACAAGAAGGTGATCGCGGTCGGGACGATCGACGAATTGCTGGCGCTCGATCACCCCTGGATCCAGGAATATTTCAACGGTCCGCGTGGCCGCGCCGCAACCGCGGCGGTTACGCGCGAACGCGGCAAGGCCGCTGCCGAAAAACAAGCGGACGGAAGGCAATAGGATATGGAAACCCGGTCCAATCATGTGCTGGTCGGCGCGGTCACGCTGCTGCTGCTGGCCGCCATCATGGCGGCGGCCTTCTGGTTCTCGCGCCTGTCGCAGGGCGACAACAAGGAATATGACATCTTCTTCAAGCAGTCGGTAAACGGCCTCGCCAAGGGATCGGGCGTCAATTATTCCGGCGTCCCTTCCGGCCAGGTCGAGAAGATCGAACTGTGGAAGCGTGATCCCAGCTTCGTGAAGGTCCGCATTTCGGTGAAGGACGGCACCCCCGTGCTGCAGGGCACGACCGCGACCATCGCTGGCGTGGGCTTCACCGGCGTCAGCGAGATCGTGCTGGACGGCGCGGTCAAGGGCGCGCCGCCGATCCTCTGCCCGGCCGAGAATATCACTTCGGCCTGCCCCGACGGCGTGCCGGTGATCCCGACCAAGCCGGGTGCGCTGGGCGAACTGCTCAACAATGCGCCGCAGCTGCTGGAGCGGCTGTCGACCCTGACCGAGAAGCTCACCGAGCTGCTCAACGACAAGAATCAGCAGTCGATCGCCGGCATACTCGCCAATCTCGACCGGGTGACCGGTTCACTGGCCGATCGCAGCCCGGAAATCGCCGCCACCCTCGCCGAAGCGCGCATCGCGGTGCAGCGCACCGGCGTTGCCGCGCAGCAGATCGGCGAGCTGGCCGCGACCACCAATGGCCTGATCAATGACGAAGGGCGCCCGTTGATGGCCGACCTGCGCAAGAGCGTCGCTTCCGCCAGCCGCAGCATCGACACGCTCGACAAGACCATCGCCGAGGCCCAGCCCGGCGTGCATGCCTTCAGCAACCAGACCATGCCGGAAGTGAATCGCCTGGTTCGCGACCTGCGTGAAATGTCGCGCGCCTTCCGTGGCGTCGCCGAAAAACTCGACCAGCAGGGCGCGGGCTCGATCGTCGGATCGCCCCAGCTGCCCGACTATAAGCCATGAAAGGGAGCCGGATGATGGTCCACAAGAAACTGGGTGGCGCATCGCTGGCGCTGGCCGCTGCAATCGCCCTGTCCGGCTGCGTCTCGATCGGCAGCAAGCCGCCGCAGCAGTTGCTGACGCTCGACGCCGCGCACAAGGTGCCGACCGGCGCGCAGAGCAATGCCGGCGGCGGCCGCAGCCTGATCATCGTCGATCCCGAAGCCGCGCGCGTCATCGACACGGTGCGCGTGCCGGTGCAGGTGACGCCGACCTCGGTCGCCTATGTCACCAAGGTGCAGTGGGCGGAAACGCCCCGCCATCTGTTCCGGCGGCTGCTGGCCGAAACCGTATCGGCCACCACCGACCGGATCGTGCTTGATCCCGGCCAGTTTTCCGGTGACGGCGGCCAGCGCCTGAGCGGCGAGCTGATCAGCTTCACCATCGATCAGGCCAGCAACAATGCGGTCGTCACCTTCGACGCAGCGCTGATGACCCCGGCTGGCGTCGCGATCGCCCGCCAGCGCTTCACCGCCAGCGCGCCGGTCGGCGGCAAGATCGACGCCAGCAGCGTCGGCGCGCCGCTTAACAGCGCCGCCAACAAGGTGGCGACCGACGTGGCCGCCTGGGTCGCGGCGCAGAAGGACTGATGGCCCGGCCGGGGTTTGGACGCCCCGGCCGCCGCCTTTCCCTTATCCCTCCAGGCTCTTGCTCGCCTGCTCGGTCACGTCCTTGGACAGGCCGGGCTCGTTCAGGATGCGCTGCAGTTCCGCCCGCATCTGTGCGGCGCGGCCTTCATCGAAGCGCTTCCAGCGGCCGAGCGGCGGCACCAGCCGGGCGGCGGTCTGCGGATTGAGCTTGTCGAGCGCGATGATGCAGTCGGCGACCAGCCGATAACCCTTGCCCGACTTGTGGTGGAACGCCCATTGGTTGCCGGCAAAGGCACCATAAAGCGAGCGCACCCGGTTCGGATTATTGAGCGTGAACGCCTTGTGCTGGCCCAGCTGCGCAACCAGTTCCACCGTATCGGGATGGAAGGCGAAGGCCTGGGTCTGGAACCATTTGTCCAGGGTCAGCGCATCGTCGCTGTAGCGATTGTAGAAGATGTCGAGCGCCGCCTCCCGTTCCGGGCTGGTGCCGCTTGCCAGCGTCGCCAGCGCCGACTGGCGTTCGGTCATGTTGTCGGCCTCGCTGAATTGGCCATAGGCGATCGCCGGCCCGTCCTCCGTGCCCGACGCGACCAGATAGAGCAGCGCGACATTGCGCAGCTTGCGCGCGCCCTTGGCGGCCGGAGAGACCGCGAAGCCGTTCGCCTTGGTCCTGGCATGAATATCGCGCCACAGCGGTTCCAGATCGGCGCCCAGGCGCGTCTGGAGCGCATCGCGGGCGGCGTGGATGGCATCCGGGTCCACCTGCTTCATCTGGTCGCCCAAATAGGCTTCGCTCGGCAGGCGCACCGCTTCCGCGACGAAGGCGGGGTCGAGCAGCGGATCGGTGATGGTGTTGCGCACCGCGTCGACCACCGCGCTCACATCGACGCTCTGGCCCGCCACCTGGCCGACCAGCACATTGACCATCAGCTGCTGCATCGCCTCATAACGGGCGAAGGGATCATCATCATGCGCCGACAGGAAGGCGAGATCGGCCTGGCTGCGGTTGGTCTCGACGATCACCGGCGCGGAAAAGCCGCGGTTGATCGACAGGATCGGCAGGCTGGCGAAATTGTCGAACGTGAAACGCCGCTGCGCCTCCGTCAGCATCAGCAACTGGTCGCCATGATGGCTACCGGTCGCCGGATCATAGAGCGCGACGCGCAGCGGGATCGCCATCGGCCGCTTGTCGGGCTGGCCCGGCGTCGGCGGCACGCTCTGTTCCAGCAGCAGCTCGGCGGTGCGGCTGACCGGATCATGGCTCAGCAGCGCGCGGACATGGGGCGTGCCGGCCTGCTCATACCAGCGGCGGAACTGGCCAAGGTCGATCTCGCCGCCCTCCTCCATCGCGCGGACGAAATCCTCGCAGGTCGCCGCCTCGCCATCATGCCGGTCGAAATAGAGGTCGGTGCCGGCACGGAACCGCTCCGCCCCCAGCATCAGCGCCATCATGCGGATCAGCTCGGCGCCCTTATTATAGATGGTCGCGGTATAGAAGTTGCTGATTTCCATGTAGGATTCGGGCCGCACCGGATGCGCCAAGGGCCCCGAATCCTCCTGGAACTGGGCCGCGCGCAGGATCCGCACATCCTCGATCCGCTTGACCGCATGGCTGCCCATGTCGGCCGAAAAATTCTGGTCGCGAAAGACGGTGAAGCCCTCCTTCAGCGAGAGCTGGAACCAGTCGCGACAGGTGACGCGATTGCCCGACCAGTTGTGGAAATATTCATGCGCCACCACGCCCTCGACACCATCATAGTCGATGTCGGTCGCGGTCTCGGGATCAGCGAGAATATAGCGCGAATTGAAGATGTTGAGGCCTTTATTCTCCATCGCGCCGAAATTGAAGTCGGCCACGGCGACGATGTTGAACACGTCCAGATCATATTCGCGGCCATAGACGCGCTCGTCCCAGGCCATGCTGTTCTTGAGCGCCTGCATCGCATGGTCGGTGCGCGGCAGGTCGGCCTCGCGCACCCAGATGCCCAGCGCCACTTCGCGCCCGCTCATCGTTACGAAACGGTCGGCGTTGCAGGCGAGGTCGCCAGCCACCAGCGCGAAAAGATAGCAGGGCTTGGGGAAAGGATCATTCCACAGCGCCCAGTGGCGGCCGCCCTCCAGGTCGCCCTGCTCGACCGGATCACCATTGGCGAGCAGGATCGGGTAGCGCGCCTTGTCGGCGGTCAGCTTCACGCTGTAGCGCGACAGGATATCCGGCCTGTCGGGGAAGAAGGTGATACGACGGAATCCCTCCGCCTCGCACTGGGTGCAGAGCAGGCCGCCGCTGGCATAAAGGCCCATCAGCTTGCTGTTGCTCTCCGGCGCCAGCTCGACCAGCACCTCCACCTTGTGCGTCGCACCGCCGAGCGGGACGACCAGCGCGCCGGCCTCCAGCGTCCATTCCGTTTCGTTGAGGCTGCGGCCGTCGACCTTCACCGCCAGCGGCACCAGCCCGTCGCCATCGAGCCGCAGCGGCCGGTCATGGTCGCCATTGCGCGCCACCGACATGTCCGACCAGACCCGCGTCCGCGCGGCATCCAGGTCGAAGTCGAGGGCGATGTCGGGGACCAGCCAGTCGGGCACGCGATAATCGGCGCGGCGGATGATGGCGGGAGCGGCGGCTTGGGTGGATTGGATATCGGCCATGGCACCAGCCTAGTGCCTGATTCTGTGAGGGGGAAGCGCTTTGCACGTCCCCCTCATCCGGAACCGAACCGACGCGGCGTTTTTAGATCCGCTCGCCCGACAGGCGCTGGCACAGCATGTCGAGCTGGTCGAGGGTCGAATAGCGCAGCGACAATGTGCCCGGTCCCTCACCGCTGTCGGCGATTTCGACTTTCAGGCCGAGAATATCGGCCAGATGCTGCTCCAGCGCGGCGATATCGGCATCCTTGCCACCGGGAGTTGCGCCGCGCGACTTGGGCTCGGCATCCTCGCCTTTCTTGGTCTTGCGCACCAGCTGCTCGGTCTCGCGGACCGAAAGCCCCTTCTGCTCGACCATCAACGCCATCGATTCGCAGCCCGGCACGCCGATCAGCGCGCGGGCATGACCCATGCTGATCCGCCCGTGCGACACCGCCTGCTGCACCGGATCGGGCAGGTCGAGCAGGCGCATCAGATTGGCGATATGGCTGCGCGACTTGCCGACGATGCGGCCCAGCGCTTCCTGGCTATGATGGAATTCGCCGATTAGCTTGCGATAGGCCTCGGCCTCTTCGATCGGGTTGAGATCCTCGCGCTGGATATTCTCGACCAGCGCGATTTCCAGCGTTTCCTGCTCGTCGAAGTCGCGCACGATCGCCGGGATGCGATGGAGCTGCGCCTTCTGCGCGGCACGCCAGCGGCGTTCGCCCGCGACGATCTGGAAGCCGCCGCCATGGGGGCGGACGATGATCGGCTGGATCACGCCGCGCTTGGCGATGCTGTCGGCCAGCTCCTGCAACGCGTCCTGGTCGAAATGCCGGCGCGGCTGTTCGGGGTGCGGCTGGATCAGCGCGACCTCGATATTCTGCACCGCCTTGCTCGACGGCGCGGCGCTGTTGGCGCTCGCCGCCACCGGCTCTTCCCGGCTGACATCGCCCAGCAGCGCCGACAGGCCGCGGCCCAGACCGTGCGGCCGCTTTACCGGCTTCTGCTTTTCCCCAATTTCGTCGCTCAAGCCGCTACCTCCTGTCGGGGAAGACGCGCGATCAGTTCGCGCGCCAGACGCATATAGGCTTCCGACCCCGAACAGCGGAAATCATAGATGAGCGCCGGCACGCCATGGCTCGGCGCCTCGGACAGGCGCACATTGCGCGGAATGACGGTGGTGAAGACAAGGTCGCCCAACACGGCGCGCACATCGTCGGCGACCTGATCGGTCAGCCGGTTGCGGCGATCATACATGGTCAGCGCCACGCCCAGGATCGACAGGCCGGTGTTGAACCGGCTGCGGATGCGCTCGACCGTCTGCAACAGCTGCGACAGCCCCTCCAGCGCAAAGAATTCGCACTGCAACGGCACCAGCAGCGACTGCGCAGCCACCATCGCATTGACCGTCAATAGGCCGAGCGAGGGCGGACAGTCGATCAGGCAGATGTCCCAGCGGCCAGCCGGGGCCTCAGCCAGCACCCGTTCCAGCCGGTGGGTGCGCTGCTCATAATCGATCAGCTCAATCTCGGCGCCGGACAGATCCTGGGTCGCCGGGATCAGGTCCAGCTTGGGCACGCGGGTGGTGACGACCGCCTCGTCCAGTTCGCAATTGCCGACCAGCAGGTCATAGCTCGACCGTTCGCGATCCGCATGATTGACGCCCAGCCCGGTCGAGGCATTGCCCTGCGGATCGAGATCGACCAGCAGCACGCGCAGCCCCGTTGCGGCCAGACCGGTCGCCAGATTGATAGCCGTGGTGGTCTTGCCGACTCCGCCCTTCTGATTGGCGATGGCGATACAAATCATCCTCGACCCTTCTTTTTGACAGGTTTGACGGATCGCGCGACGATGATGGCGCTGTCGGCGTCGGTCACGCTGCGTTCCACATGAAACGCACCTTGCCATGCCGGACGCGCGGTCTCCAGTTCATTCTGCGCATTTCGTCCCTTGGGCAGCACCCAAATCGTCTTTTCATCGGACAGATGCTGGGCCGACTGGAGCAATTTGGGCAGCGGCGCATAGGCGCGGGCGCTGATGACGGCCGACTTGGTCGGCGGCGCAACCTCGACCCGCCCGCCAAAGACGGAGGCGTTGCTCAGCCCCAGCTCCGCGATCACATCATTGAGGAAATCGATCCGCTTGCGGCGCGATTCGACCATGATCAGCGGCCGCTCGGTCATGCTGGCGACGACGATGCCGGGCAGGCCGGCACCGGAGCCTAGGTCTATCCAAGGCCCCTCCCCCGCATCCTTGGCATGCAGGAGCAGCTGGGCCGAGTCGACGATATGCCGCGCCCAGACATGGGGCCGGGTCGATTCGGCGATCAGATTCTGCTCCTCCATCGCGGACAGCAAAAGCGACACATAGCGCTCCAGCCGATCCCATGTTTCACGTGGAACATCAAAATGCGCATCGAGCCAGGCCCGCGCTTCGTCTTCGGTCATGCTGCCTTCCGCCGCACATGGACAAGGATGGCGGCGAGCGCCGCCGGAGTAATGCCGCGGATACGTCCCGCAGCGGCCAGCGTGTCGGGACGGGCCCCGTCCAGCCGCTCAATCATCTCGGTCGACAGGCCGCCGACGCTGGCAAAGTCGAAGTCCGCCGGAATGGCCACGCGCTCGTCCCGACGCAGGGCGGCGATCTCCGCATCCTGTCGTTCGAGATAGGGCGCATAATGGGCGTCTTCTAAAATCTCGGCCCGCAGGTCCGCCGGCGCCTCTGCCAGGCTCGGCGCCAGCGTCACCAGCAGCTCCGCTTGTACTTCCGGGAAGCGCGCCCATTCGAACAGGCTGCGCCGTGCGCCATCCTGCCGCACACTCGCCCCTGCCCGCGCCATCTCGGTCGCGGTATAGGGTCGCGCCAGTTCCGCTTCGATCGCGGCGCGCGCACTGGCCCGTGCGGCGAAGCGCGCCGCCCGATCCGGACCAATGATGCCATGGGCCAGGCCGATATCCCCCAGCCGCGTCTCGGCATTGTCGGCGCGCAGCCGCAGCCGATATTCGGCGCGCGCGGTCAGCATGCGATAGGGTTCGGTCACGCCCTGCAACACCAGATCGTCGATCATCACGCCGATATAGCTGCTCGCCCGATCGAGGATCATCGGCGCTTCATCCCGCGCCCGCGCGGCGGCGTTGGTGCCGGCGACCAGCCCTTGGGCAGCGGCCTCCTCATAGCCGGTCGTGCCATTGATCTGCCCCGCGCAGAACAGGCCGGGCAGTGCCCGCACCTCCAGACTGGCATCCAGCGCGCGCGGATCGATATGGTCATATTCGACCGCATAGCCGGGCACGACGATCTCGGCCTGCTCCAGCCCGCGCATCGACCGGATCATCGCCAGCTGCACATCGGCCGGCAGCGAGGTGCTGATGCCATTGGGATAGACCAGCGCATCGTCCAGCCCTTCGGGCTCCAGGAAGATCTGATGGCCGTCGCGATCGCCGAAGCGGATCACCTTGTCCTCGATCGACGGGCAATAGCGCGGCCCCCGCCCCTCGATCACGCCACTGAACAGAGGCGATCGCCCCAGCCCTTCGCGGATGATCGCATGGGTCCGTTCATTGGTGCGGGTAATGGCACAGGCCAGTTGCGGCAGCGGCCGATGATCGGACAGCGGCGACATGGTCCAGCCCTCGCCGTCCGACGCCTGCTCCTCCAGCACCGCCCAGTCGATGGTGCGGCCGTCAATGCGCGGCGGCGTCCCGGTCTTCAGCCGGCCGATCGGCAGGCCGATCTCGCGCAGCTGCACACCCAGCGCCGTTGCCGCCCGCTCGCCAGTGCGGCCGCCGACATCCACATCCTCACCCCGGAACAGTTTGCCGCCCAGGAAGGTGCCGGTCGCCAGCACGACCGAGGGCGCCGCCAGCGTCCGGCCATCGGCCAGCGCCAGACCCGCCACCGCGCCCTCGCGGACGATCAGGCCGATCGCCTCGCCCTCGACGATCTCCAGCCCCGCCTGGGCGTCGAGCATCTGATGGATCGACGCCTTATAGCGCTTGCGGTCGGCCTGCACGCGCGGTCCCTGCACGGCGGCGCCCTTGCTGCTGTTGAGCATGCGATAATGGATCGCCCCGGCATCAGCCGCCCGGCCGATCAACCCGTCAAGCGCATCCACTTCACGGACCAGATGGCCCTTGCCCAGACCGCCGATCGCCGGGTTGCAGGACATGGCACCCACGGTCGCCCGCTCGAAGGTCAGCAGCGCCACCGCCGCGCCCTTGCGCGCTGCCGCAGCGGCCGCCTCGCAGCCGGCATGGCCGCCACCGACCACGATCACATCATAGCTTGTTCGCATGGCGGCCCCATATCAGATTCAGGGGCCTGCGGTCAAAAGCGTTCCACGTGGAACATCGCACTATCAGCCATCACACGCGGAAATTTCGCTCACTTCCCGATACAGAATCCCGAGAAGAGCCGGTCGAGCATATCCTCGGTCCCCGCCTGTCCAGTCAGCGCATCGATTGTCCGCCGCCCCAGGCGCAACTCCTCCGCCAACACCAGTAGGTCGCGGGCGCCGCCTGCAGCGAGCAGATGATCGTGCAGCTGACGCACACCGTCCCGTTGCCGCGCATGCAGGGCATAGTCGCCCTCGCCCGGCAGCAGCGTCGCCGCCCGATCGAGCAGCATCGTCACAAGCGCGTCCATCCCCTCGCCCGTCCGCGCCGACAGACGCAGGCCGGGCCGGTCGGAACCATATAGCGCGACATCGCTCTGCGCCGCGATCAGCAGCACATCCTCGCGTGGTGCCTCGGCCGGATCGCCCAGCCACAGGATGATGTCCGCCGCCTCCAGCGCAGCGCGTGCGCGATCGATGCCGATCGCCTCGATCGCGTCGCCGGTCTGGTCGCGCAGTCCGGCCGTGTCGGTGAACAGGAAGGCGGTGCCGCCAATCGCGGCGGGCACCTCGATCCGGTCGCGGGTGGTGCCGGCAATGTCGGACACGATCGCCGCCTCTCGCCCGACCAGGCGATTGAGCAAGGTCGACTTGCCGGTATTGGGCGGCCCGGCCAGCACGACGCGAATGCCGTCGCGCAGCCGCTCGGCAGAAGGCGCCGACAGCAGCGCGCCGACATCATCTGCCAGTGCCATCACCCCCTGCCCGATCCGCGCCTCGATATCGGCGTCGGGCACATCATCCTCGTCGGAGAAGTCGAGCGCAGCCTCGGCCATCGCCGACAGGTCGAGCAGCCGCATGCGCCAGCCATCGATCCGCTGCGAGAAATGGCCCTCCATCATCGCCAGCGCCGCACGCCGCTGCTGTTGCGTTTCCGCCGCCAGCAGGTCAGCCAGTCCCTCCACCTCGTTCAGGTCGATGCGGCCATGGGCAAAGGCGCGGCGGGTGAATTCGCCCGGAGTTGCGCGGCGCAACTGCGGCATCGCCCCCAGCGCCGCCTCGACCGCCGCGATCACCGCCCGGCCGCCATGGCAATGCAGCTCGGCCATATCCTCGCCCGTCACGGTGCGCGGCCCCGGCAACCACAAGAGCAGCGCCCGGTCGAGCGGCGTACCGTCGCGCGGATCGCTCAGCAGCGCCAGGCTCGCCATGCGGGGGGTGGGCAGTCGCCCGGCCAGCGCCTGCAACGCCGTGCCCGCCATCGGGCCGCTGACGCGCACCACGCCAATCCCCGCCGGCGGCGCGCCGCTCGACAGGGCGAAGATCGTCTCGCTCACTTAATCCTTCTTGTCGCCATTCTTGCCTGCCATGCCGGACAGGCCGATATCCATCATCTGCTTGAACAGCCGCACACCGGCATCGCCCATTGGCGAGAAGCTCTTGAACAGCGTCTCCATCTGCTCGACGCTGCCAATGCCGTCCATGCTGTCGAGCATGGTCTTGATATATTTGTCGTGGATGGGGCTGACGTCCGGCAGGCCCAGAAAGGCGCGCGCCTCGGCCGGGGTGCAATCCACGTCGACGGTCACTTTCATCTGCTGCCCTTCCCTGTCGCGGTCATCCGCCTGTCGCTCCATCTCATGCCGCAAACAGGCCGGCGATGGCAAATTTTTTGGGCGCGACAGCGCGCTTGCACCCCTCGCCCAAGGCGCCAATATGCGCCTCGACCTAACAGACTCCCAAGGCGGAAGGATATCCCATGGCAGACTATATTCCGATCAAGACGCTGGAAGGCGACGGCCAGTTCGACGCCTATGTCGCCACGCCCGACAGCCCGGCCAAGGCGGCGATCATCGTCATCCAGGAGATTTTCGGCGTCAATGAAGGCATCCGCCGCAAATGCGACAGCTGGGCCCGCGCCGGTTATCTGGCGATCGCGCCCGACCTGTTCTGGCGCATCGATCCGCATATCGAGCTGGACGCTGACATCCCCGAGCAGATGCAGCAAGCGCTCGACTATATCCCCCGCTTCAACCAGGATCAGGGCGTCCGCGATATCGAGGCGACCATCCGCGCCGCCCGCGCCATGCTGGAAGGCCCGGCCAAGGTCGGCGTCGTCGGCTATTGCCTGGGCGGCCGCGTCGCCTTCATGACCGCCTGCCGCACCGATGGCGATGCCTTTGTCAGCTATTATGGCGTGGGCATCGACGGACTGCTGGGCGAGCAGCATGCCATCGGCAAGCCGACCATGCTGCATATCCCGACCAACGACGGCTTCGTCCCCGCCGATGTGCAGGCCAAGATGCATGACGGGCTGAAGGACAACCGCCACGTCACCCTGCATGATTATGAAGGGCTGGATCATGGCTTCGCTGCCGAGATGGGCGATCGCCGGGTCGAGGAAGCCGCCCAATTGGCCGACCGTCGCACAGCCGACTTCTTCGCGCAGGCCCTCGCCTGATGTCGGGTGATGCATGGCGAATGATCGTCCGGGCCCATGGCGGCCCCGAGGCGATCGAACGCGAGCGTTTCGATCCGGGCACGCCCGGTGAAGGCGAGGTGCTGATCGCGCAGGATGCGGTGGGCCTCAACTTTATCGACACCTATTATCGCACCGGCCTCTACCCCGCCCCCCTGCCCCTGACGCTGGGATCGGAAGGTGCGGGCCATGTCGTTGCGGTTGGTGCGGGCGTCAGTGGCATTGTCGTGGGCGACAAGGTCGGCTGCGCCGCCGGCCTGGGCGCCTATGCCACCCACCGCATCGTTCCGGCCGATCGCGTGGTGCGCATCCCCGATGCGGTCAGCACGCGCGATGCCGCCGCAATGATGCTCAAGGGCATGACCGCCTGTTATCTGGCCGAGGACATGATCGACCTGCTGCCCGGCGATGTGGCGCTGGTCCATGCCGCCGCCGGCGGTGTCGGATCGGTGCTGGTGCCCTGGCTGCGCGACAAGGGCATGGTCGTGATCGCCCATAGCGGATCGACCGAAAAGGCGACCAGGGTCGAAGCCGACCACAGCCTGTCCGGCCCGCTCGACGATCTGGCAGCGCAGGTGCGTGACCTCACCAGTGGCAAGGGTGTCGCCGTCGCCTATGATGGCGTCGGCAAGGATAGCTGGGCCGCATCGCTCGCCAGCCTGCGCCGCCGCGGCCTGCTGGTCAGCTATGGCAATGCGTCGGGTGCCGTCCCGCCGATCAGCCTGCTCGATCTCAGCCGCAACGGCTCGCTCTATGTCAGTCGCCCGACCCTGTTCGACTATGTCGCGACGGCGGAAGATCTGGCCAACACCGCCGAACGCCTGTTCGACCGTATGGCACGCGGGATCGTGTCAGCACAGATCGGCCAGAGCTTCGCGCTCGCCGACGCTGCGGACGCCCATCGTGCGCTCGAAGGGCGCCAGACGACCGGCAGCACCATCCTGATCCCCTAAGCCTCTGGCTCATCTACATAATCCTATCAGGGACGGCATTTTCACATGCCGTCCCTTATGGGATGGCCCGCCCCTTTTCCCCGGCATCAGGTATGATGCCGGTGCTTGAAAAGGAAAGGAGCGGACCGATGTCTATTGTTATCCTTGGCGTTGATTTGGGCAAGAATGCCTGCAGTGTCGTAGGCGTTGATGCAGCAGGCGCTGTCATCGTGCGTAAGTCGATGCGCCGACAGACACTTATCGATTACGTGACCAAGCTTCCGGCTTGCGTGATTGCAATGGAGGCGTGCTGTGGTGCCCACAACCTTGGTCGCCTTTTCGCCGCGCAGGGGCACGAAATCAGATTGATGTCGCCGGAGTACGTACGCCCGTATGTCAAAGCGCAGAAGAATGATGATCGTGATGCGGAGGGGATTGCCGAGGCCGCCTCGCGCCCGACTATGCGCTTCGTCGAACTCAAGACTCAGGAGCAGTTGGACATCCAGACCCTCCACCGCGTCAGGTCCCGCCTGGTAGCCGAGCGCACAAACCTTATCAACCAACTGCGGGCGATCCTCCTGGAGCGGGGGACCATTTTTCCGGCCGGCCGGCGCAAGCTGGAGTTGGGCATTGATGCCATGCTGGCCGCCGAAGATACGGCCCTATCACCACGCTTGAAGCAACTGGTGGGTGAACTGCGCGCCGAATGGCACGAACTTGATACCAAGGTCGAGGCACTGAACGGCGAGTTTGTCGAACTGGCTCGCAATGATGCAGCTGCCCGGCGGCTCACGTCCATCCCCGGCATCGGCACGTTGAACGCAACCGCTTTGATTGCAGCCGTGGGCGATGCCAGCAGCTTTGCCAAAGCGCGAGACTTGGGTGCTTGGCTCGGCTTGGTACCCAGGCAACATACTACCGGCGGCAAGCCCCGGCTGCTCGGCATCTCCAAGCGTGGCAACACCTATTTGCGCACTTTGCTCATCCATGGCGCCCGGGCAGCATTACCGTCACTGGCGCGCAGCGAAACCCCGCTGGGACGTTGGTTGACAGGAATGATCGAGCGAGGAGTTCATCGCAACGCAATCGTCGTCGCATTGGCTAATAAACTGGCGCGGATCGCTTGGGCAGCCCTTCGCAAAGAAGTGAGCTTCGAACGCGGCTATCCAGCAGCGGCATAACGGATCGGCTGCGTGCTTCTGCGCGCGTAGCCCAACGATGTTTGCAGGAAGGATCGTGAAGATGGCCTGACAGTCGATCGGCGTCTGGAAAGCCCGGGCAAAAAAATGGCACCTGTTGCCGGTTCCCTTATTGTGGCTCCAGACGTGCGGATGTCCATCTTGGCCACGGGATGCTCCCGTGAGACCGCATACGTTGACGCAGACTGATCAGAACACCGTAAAATCCTACTTGCAAACGGGGCGGGCCATACGTTTTTTTGTGCAGGCGGTCTGCCCGCCCTTCCCTATTGATCGCCATTTGCAGTATCCGACAGGAGATGCAGCCGTCCCGGAAGAACAAGAACATGCCCCGATTGGCCAAGCTGATCCTGCTGCCATGGTGGACCCTGCAGCTGGCGACCGGCGCCAAATCCTTTCTCGATAATCCGCTAATCGGTTCGTCCCGGCTCAATGCGCTGGGCCTACATGTCGGGCGCGTCAGGCTCGCCCAATGGATGACAGCCCGTCGTCGATCCCGTCTCGCCGCAAATCTTTCCGCAGCCGATCGTCATGCCTTTGATCGTGACGGTTTCATCGAGATTCGCGACTTCCTGCCGCCGGAGCAGTTTGCTGCCCTGCGCGAGCAGATTGCAGCCTATCAGGCTGTTCCACGTGAAATGGCACAGGGCCACACCATCACCCGCCGTTACGCGCTGGACGGGGCTGCACGGCGCGCCATGCCCGCTATGGCCCGCTTTCTCGATCATCCCCGCTGGCGTGCGCTGGCGCGCTATGCCGCCGGCTTCAACGTCGAGCCGCTGATCTACATCCAGACCATTCTCACCCATCGGCGGGACGGCGCGCCCGATCCGCAGACCCAACTGCACGCCGATACCTTCCATCCCGCGATGAAGGCCTGGCTGTTCCTGGAGGATGTCCCGGCCGAAAGCGGTCCCTTCACCTATGTGCCCGGATCGCATCGCTTGACCCCCGCGCGCGCGGCCTGGGAGAAACAGCGCAGCCTGACAGCGCGTGATGGCGATTGCCGCCTGTCGGCGCGCGGATCGCTGCGGATCGACGAAGCGGAACTGGCCGGTCTTGGCCTCCCCCCGCCGCGCCAGTTTCCGGTCCCTGCCAACACATTGGTGATCGCCGACACTTTCGGCTTCCATGCGCGCGGAGAAGCGGCGCAGCGTTCCACCCGCGTCGAACTCTGGGCCTATGGCCGGCGCAACCCCTTTCGTCCGCTGGTGGGGCTCGACATTTGGAGCCTGCCCGGAATCACCGAACGGCGCATCAACCTGCGCTGGGGCCTCCGCGACGCCGTGGCGCGCTGGATCGGCCACCCCTGGCGGCCCGCCGGCATGAAAAGGCCCGCCGACGACTGAGCGTGGGCGGGCCGATTGCGACAGCGTCGATCAGATCGATCAGAAGAGCGTCAATATGCCCACCGACCGGTCCATGATGCCGTCATAGATCATCGAGCAGGCAACATAAACGATCACCGCCAGGCCAAGATAGGCCAGCCAGCGGAAGCGCTCGATATATTTGGCGATGATGTTCGCCGCGATGCCCATCATCGCCACCGACAGGATCAGGCCGATGATCAGGATGCCGGGATGCTCCCGCGCGGCACCGGCCACGGCCAGCACATTGTCCAGGCTCATGCTGACGTCGGCGATCGCCACCGACCAGGCGGCAGCGGCAAAGCTCTTGGCCGGGCGCACGCCCGACACATCATCGTCGCTCGGATCGTCGGGCGTATGCGCGCCGGCATTGGGCCGCAATTCGCGCCACATCTTCCAGCTGACCCACAGCAGCAGCAGGCCGCCGGCCAGGATCAGGCCGACAATCTGCATCAATTGGCTGACCACCAGCGCAAAGCCGATGCGCAGCACCAGCGCAGCGATGATGCCGATCAGGATGACCTGCTGGCGCTGCTTGGGCGGCAGGCCGGCGGCCAGCGCGCCGACGACGATCGCATTGTCGCCCGCCAGCAGGATATCGATCATCAGCACCTGGCCAAAGGCGGCCAAGGCGCTGGGCGTCCCGATATTGCTGAAGTCGTTGACGATATGCTGCCAGATATCCGCCGGGGAACCGAGCCCCTGGGCGGCCGAAGCGGCGGTGGCGATAAGGTCGAGCATGACGGCCTAACGTCCCTGTATGTGAAAATGAAGAAAGCCGGACCATATACATGGCCCGGCTCTCACCGCAAAATATATGGCAGGGTAGCTGCACATCCGCGCAGCCGCCGCCGCGCTTACTGGTTCATGGTCGCGAAGAAATCCTCGTTGGTCTTGGAATCCTTCATCTTGTCGAGCAGGAATTCCATCGCGTCGACCGTGCCCATCTGCATGAGAATCCGGCGCAGCACCCACATCTTGCTGAGCGTCGGCTTCTCGACCAGCAGCTCTTCCTTGCGGGTACCGGACTTGCCGACATCCAGCGCCGGGAAGATGCGCTTGTCCGCAACCTTGCGGTCCAGCACGATTTCCGAGTTGCCGGTGCCCTTGAACTCTTCGAAGATGACTTCGTCCATGCGGCTGCCCGTATCGATCAGCGCGGTCGCGATGATCGAAAGCGAGCCGCCCTCCTCGATGTTGCGCGCGGCGCCGAAGAAGCGCTTCGGGCGCTGCAGCGCGTTGGCGTCGACACCGCCGGTCAGCACCTTGCCCGACGACGGCACGACGGTGTTGTAGGCGCGGCCAAGACGGGTGATCGAGTCGAGCAGGATGACGACATCCTTCTTGTGCTCGACCAGGCGCTTGGCCTTCTCGATCACCATTTCGGCGACCTGGACGTGGCGGGTGGCAGGCTCGTCGAAGGTCGAGGAGACAACCTCGCCCTTCACGCTGCGCTGCATGTCGGTAACTTCTTCCGGACGCTCGTCGATCAGCAGCACGATCAGGAAGACTTCGGGATGATTGTCGGTGATGGCCTTGGCGATGTTCTGCAGCATCACCGTCTTGCCGACGCGCGGCGGCGCGACGATCAGCGTACGCTGGCCCTTGCCCTGCGGCGAGACGATGTCGATGACGCGGGCCGACTTGTCCTTGATGGTCGGGTCCAGCGTGTCGAGGCGCAGCTTCTGCTCGGGATAGAGCGGGGTCAGGTTGTCGAAATTCACGCGATGGCGGACGACGTCCGGATCATCGAAATTGACCGACAGCAGCTTGGTCAGGGCGAAATAACGCTCGCCATCCTTGGGCGCGCGGATCTCGCCCTCGACCGTGTCACCGGTGCGCAGGCCGAAGCGACGGACCTGGTTCGGCGAGACATAGATGTCGTCGGGACCGGCCAGGAAATTCGCCTCCGGGCTGCGCAGGAAGCCGAAGCCGTCCGGCAGCACCTCGATCGTGCCCTCACCCATGATCTGCGCGCCATTTTCGGCCTCGGCCTTCAGGATGGCGAACATCAGATCCTGCTTGCGCAGGGTCGATGCGCCCTCGACGCCCAGTTCTTCCGCCATAGTGACGAGGTCGGCGGGAACTGTCTTCTTGAGGTCCTTAAGATGCATTGCGAGTCGGTCCGATGGAGTGAGGGATAGAATAGCCGGGTAAGAAAGGAGATTTTGCCCGGTCAATGTCTCGGGAAAGCCTCGCGCCGGACGGGCGAGGGGAATAGTCGGCGTTTAGCGAGCGCCCGGCCCTCAAGTCAAGCGAGGACATTTCCCTATTCCGCCTGAAATCATGGGCGATCCGGGGATTTTCGACAGGTGGTGCCCCATCTGCGGCGATGGACGACATATCCTGCCCCATGATATGATGAGACATAAAATATCGGAAGGATGAGGAAATGCGTTATTTCCGTGCCCTGATGGCGATCGCCACGGGCGCGCTCACCGCGCTGCCACTCGCCGCGCAGGACAGCCCCCCGCTCGATCCCGATATACCCCCCACCGTCGTCCGCACCGGCCCCTCGCTCGACGACCGAGTCACCATTCCCATCAATATCGACGGCAAGGGGCCGTGGAACTTCGTGATCGACACCGGCTCGCAGCGCACGGTCATCGCCCGCGACCTGGCCGACCGGCTCGCGCTGCCCAATCGGCGGATCGTCACCATCCTCAGCATGACCGGCAAGGCGGAGGTGCCGACCGTCGCCGTGCCCCGGCTCGGCTTCGGCGCGACCACGGTGGACGATATAGAGGCGCCGGTGCTGAATGGCGAGCATCTGGGCGCCGCCGGCCTGCTCGGCCTCGACAGCCTGCATGCCAAGCGGGTGCTGCTCAATTTTCGCACCGGCCGGATGGAGATCAGCGAAAGCCGCCGCCTGCCCCCGCGCGATCCCGACGCGATCATCGTCGAGGCGCGCCGGCGCAAGGGGCAGCTGATCCTGCTCGATTCCGACGTCAACGGGATGAAGGTGAACATCATCCTGGATACCGGCGCCAATTTCAGCGTCGGCAATCTGGCGCTGCGCGACAAGCTGGTGCGCAAGAAGCGCGCGCCCACACTGCTGCAGGCGAGCCTCATCAGCGTGACCGGCGACACGCTGACCGGCGATGTCGGGCGGCTGGATTTCGTGCGCATGGGTCGGGTCAAGCTGACCGGCGTGCCGGTGCTGTTCGCCGAGGCCAGCCCCTTTGCCGAGCTGGGCCTGGCCGACAAGCCCGCGCTGATGCTGGGGATGAACGCGCTGCGGCTGTTCGACCGGGTGGCGATCGACTTCGGCCGGGGCAAGGTGGACTTCCTGCTGCCCGATACCGGCGCGCTCGATCCGGTCCGGTTGGCCGCCTCAGCGCCCCGTCAGGGACGCTGAGGCACCGGATCAGGGATTATCGGGTCGCTGCTGCTGGGCCGGCTGACGCTGGCGCGGTGTGCGGCCCAGCACATTGTCGATCCATTGCTGGTCCAGACGCGGCGGCGCCGGGCGATCGGCCGGATCGGGCTGAGCCATATCCTCGCCATCCTCCGCCTCGCTGCCGGCCGGCCGGGCACGGTCGATCGGCAGGCCATTTTCATCGACCATCATGCCGCCTTCCATGCCGTTATCCGGCTGGCCGTAATAGGCTTCCTCGTCCGGCTCCAGCTGCCATTCGGGCAGGGTGACCTGGGTCTCGAACTGCTCCACCGGCCGCTTGGCGACGGCGACCTTCATATAATCGGCGAAGGCGTGGGCCGGCGCGCGACCGCCATAGAGCGAAGGCACCGCCTTGGCGTCATCGCGACCGACCCAGACGCCGGTGGTGATGCCGCTGGAAAAGCCCAGGAACCAGCCATCCTTGCCGCTGTTGGTGGTGCCGGTCTTGCCCGCGACCGGGCGTCCGATCTGTGCCGCCTTGCCGGTGCCGGTGCTGACCGCCGTCTGCATCAGGTCGGTCATGCCCGCCGCGACCCAGGGCGCCACCAGCACGCGGCTGGTATCGTCCTGATGCTGGTAGAGCATCCGCCCGTCGGCGGTCGTCACCTTGGTGATGCCATAGGGGGTGACCGCCACGCCCTTGCGCGCGATCGAGGCGAAGGCGCGGGTCATGTCGATCAGCCGTACGTCCGACGTGCCCAGCACCATCGAGGGGTGGGTGTTGATCGGCGTGGTGATGCCGAAGCGGCGCGCCATATCGGCGACGGTCGGGAAACCGACCTCCACGCCCAGCTTCGCCGCGACCGTGTTGATCGAATAGGCAAAGGCAGTGCGGATATCGATCGCACCGGCAAAGCGACCATTGCTGTTGCGCGGGCTCCAGCCATTGATCGTCACCGGCTCATCGGTAACGCCGGTATCGGGCGTATAGCCTGCCTCCAGCGCCGCCATGTATACGAAGATCTTCCAGGCCGAACCGGGCTGACGCACGGCGGTCGTCGCGCGGTTATAGTTGGACGTCACATAGTCGAGCCCGCCGACCATGGCGCGCACCGCCCCGTCGCGGTCCAGGCTGACCAGCGCGCCCTGCATGCCGTTCGACACATTGGCCTTCACCGCGGCGGTCGCGGCATTCTGCATGCCAAGATCGATGGTGGTATAGACTTCCAGCGGCTCATTGGGCTCGTCGATCAGCGTGTCGAGCTGCGGCAGCGCCCAGTCGGTGAAATAGCGCACGCTGTTCTGCGGCGGCTCGGGCGCCATGCGCACGCCGTCCAGATTGGCATTGGCATGATCGGTTGCGCTGATCTTGCCATTCTCCTGCATCAGGTCGAGCACCACCCCGGCGCGGCCGATCGCGGCCTCGGCATCGGCGGTGGGGGAATAGCTGGACGGCGCCTTCACCAGGCCGGCGATGATCGCCGCCTCGGGCAGGTCCAGGCTCTGCGCGGGATGGCCGAAGAATTTGCGGCTGGCAGCGTCGATGCCATAGGCCCCGCCGCCGAAATAGACTTTGTTGAGATAGAGTTCCAGGATCTGCTGCTTGGAGAATTTGCGCTCCAGCGCCATCGCCAGCACCATCTCGCGGACCTTGCGGCCCCAGCTATAGCTGTTGTTGAGGAAGATGTTGCGCGCGACCTGCTGGGTGATGGTCGACGCCCCCTGCCAGCGCCGGCCGCTGCCGCGCCGTTCCAGCGCGACCCAGGCCGCGCGTGCCATGCCGACCGGATCGACGCCGGGGTGCATGTAGAAACGGCGATCCTCGGTCGACACCATCGCATCGACCATGACCGAGGGGATCTGGTCATAGCTCAGCCAGCGGCCGAAGCTCGGCCCCAGGGAGACGATGACCGATCCGTCCGCCGCATGGACGCGGATCATCTGGCCATTGGGGGAGGATTTGAGGCTGTTATAGTCGGGCAGCGACTGCATCGCGATGAACACGGCGACGCCGATCGCGACCAGACCGGCAAAGGCGCCGACCAGACCGATCTTTAGCCCGCGCACCAGCCATTTCTTCGCCTTGCCCGGCGCCTTCTTGCTCTTGTCAGATCGTGCCATTTGCCGCCCCGGATACGCGCTATTACCGGCCCGGACCAGCGCAAATCAGGGCGCTCGTCCGGAAAACTCCCCGGTCTGTAAGGATGATGCGGCTTTACCCGCGATGAATATTATCGGTGGAGGTCCGAACAAGCCGGGGCGGGCGAGTCATACTGCCCCCGCCCCGCAGCGGTCCGTCCCTCTATCGTTCCTATTCCGCGTCGTCGCGCGACTTGAAATCCAGCGACGCGCTGTTCATGCAGTAACGCAGGCCGTTGACGCCGGGGCCGTCAGGGAAAACATGGCCCAGATGGCCCTCGCAGGTGGCGCAGCGCACCTCGGTGCGGATCATGCCATGGCTGGCGTCGCGAATTTCCTCGACCGCGTCGATATCGACCGGCGCGGTGAAGCTGGGCCAGCCCGACCCGCTGTCATATTTTTCCTCGGCATCGAACAGCTCCGCGCCGCAACCGGCGCAATAATAGACGCCGTCGGCCTTGTTGCTGTTATATTTTCCGGTGAAGGCCCGTTCGGTGCCCGCTTCGCGCAGCACATGATATTGTTCGGGGGAAAGGCGCGCACGCCATTCGGCTTCGCTCAGGTCCAGCTTTTCCATGGCCGCAATATGGCGTCCGCCGAAGCCCTTATCAAGTCCGCGATCAGGCCCGCTCGCGCGCCGCCTGTCGGGCGATCGCCAGCAGCTCGTGCCGCACCAGCAGGTCGCCCAGCCCCTTGCCGCCGCGGCTGGACCGTTCGGCCTGGGCCAGACGCTGGATGACGCGGGCGATGCCGGTCGCGTCCCACAGCCGCACCTGGCGGGTGACCAGGCCCTTCTCCTTCCAGAAGACCGCCTTGCCGGCCGATTCCACCGCCGCCTCCAGCCGGCCGCTGCTGTCGAAATCGGCGCGGATATTGGCGATCAGCATGGCGCGGGTCAGCAGCGGCCGGATCACCGACGCCATGGCCGCGCCGATCTCCGCCAGATTGTTGAGTTCCTTGTGCATCGCCCTGAGGTCGCCGCCCAGCACCGCATTGACCAGCGGCGCGGCATCGGAATCGGGATTGTTGGCCGACAGCGCATCCAGCGCCTCCGCCGTCGCCTCGCGCGGCTGTTCCGGCGCGGCGTCGAGATAGAGGACCAGCTTCTCGATCTCGATTCCCATCAGCGCCCGGTCGCCATTGGCGAGGTCGACGATGCGGCGCGCCAGTTCCTGCGGCAGGCGCAGGCCGTTCTCGCGCGCGGTCGCCATCGCGATCTGCTCCGCCTCGCGAGCATCGGGCTGATAGGAGATGAAGGCCATGCAGCCCTTATGGTCGAGCGCCAGCTTGACCAGCTTCGACGTCGCCTTGAGCGCGCCGGCGATCGCGATCACCGGATTGCCCGCCGCCTCCGCCTCCAGCAACGCCGTGACCGCCGGCAGCGATTCGTCGCCCATGCCGTTGATACGCACCCAGCGCTTGTCGCCGAACATGGAGAAGGATGCCGCTTCGTCCGCCAGCCGTGCCGGATCCTCGCGCAGCGTGGCCACGTCCAGGTCGACCCGCTCGGCCCCCGGCCCCATCGCCCGCTCCAGCCGCCTGGCAAGCGCCGTGCTGCCTGCCTCGTCAGGACCATGGAGCAGGAAGAAGCGGATATCCGACGGCGGCGCGTCGAGCGCCTTTTCTATCTGGCCGCGATTGGCTTTCACTGGCCGGTCGACGCCGCCGACGATGGGGCTGGCGATGGCGCCGCCTGGGCACCTTCCTTGCGCGTCGCATACAGCGCCAGGCGGGTGACAATCTGGTCGGCGACGATCTCCGACAGCCGCTCCAGCGCCGTGTCTTCGGCCGCGATCGTCGCATATTCGCTCGACGTCGCGTTGATGCCGGCGTCCGACCCGGCGCTGTCGTCCAGCACCTGCGCACCGGTCGCTTCATCGATCAGCTGATAGCGCGCCCGCAGCGTGCGCCGCTCACGGGTGATGGCCGCGTCGGACCGCAGACCGAAACCGCTGATCTGGTCGTCCAGCTTCACCACCAGCTTGTAGCTGGGGCCGGAACCATTGCTGATCGCGCCAAGCCGGTCGTTGAGGGCGTTGCGCATCAGCCAGCCGCCCTTGCCCGCAATATCCTGCACCTCGACATGGCCCAGCCCCTGCGCCACCGCGCCATGGCTGCCGCCGCCATAGACCGGGCGCAGCCCACAGGCGGTGAGAAGAGGTGCGGTGAGAAGAGTCAGGGCGACGAGGGGAAGGATGCGCTTCATGGGCATGATCCTTATCCCGTCACCCCGCCCTTGTCGAACCAAAGGTCGGGGTGACGGGCACAGGTCAGATGACCAGATTGACCAGACGATCGGGCACCACGATCACCTTCTTGGGGGTGGCGCCATCCAGCGTGCGAACGACGTTGGGGGCCGCCAGTGCCAGCTTTTCCAGCTCGTCCTTCGGCGTGCCCTTGGGCACGGTGATGGTGTCGCGCAGCTTGCCCATCACCTGGCAGGCGATGGTCACTTCATCCTCGACCAGCAGCGCCGGATCGACCGCCGGCCAGGCGGCTTCGGCGATCAGGCCCGGCTGCGCCATCTCGGCCCAGCCCTCTTCGGCCAGATGCGGGGTCATCGGCGCGACCAGCAGCGCCAGCGCGCGGATCGCCGCGGTGCGGCTGGCCGACGGCTTGGCCTTCTCGATCGCGTTCACCAGCTCATAGATCTTGGCGACGGCCTTGTTGAAGCCCAGCGCCTCGATATCCTTGGCGACGCCGTCAATCGTCTGGTGCAGCTTGCGATCCAAGGCCTTGTCCTGGCCTTCCGCCGCCGCATCGGCTTCGCCGAACAGGCGCCAGACGCGGTTGACGAAGCGCCAGCTGCCCTCGATGCCGGCCTCGGTCCAGGGCAGGTCGCGCTCGGGCGGGCTGTCCGACAGCATGAACCATCGCACGGCGTCGGCACCATATTGTTCGATGATGTCATCGGGATCGACGACATTCTTCTTCGACTTGGACATCTTCTCGACGCGGCCGACCGTGACCGGCGCCCCGCTCTCGATATGGATATAGTCGTCGCCGGACTTCTTGATTTCCTGCGGCGACAGCCAGCTGCCATCGCCGGCCTTGTAGGTCTCGTGGGTCACCATGCCCTGCGTGAACAGGCCGGTGAAGGGCTCGGCAAAACCCAGCTGGCCCATATGCTGCAGCGCACGGGTCCAGAAACGCGCGTAGAGCAGATGCAGGATCGCATGTTCCACGCCGCCAATATATTGGCCGACCGGCAGCCACTGCTCCACGGTCGCGCGATCGAACGGCTTGTCGTCGGGCTGGCTGGCGAAGCGGATGAAATACCAGCTCGAATCCGCGAAGGTGTCGAGCGTGTCGGTCTCGCGCCGCGCCGGCTTGCCGCAGGACGGGCAATCGACATGCTTCCAAGTCGGGTGGCGGTCCAGCGGATTGCCGGGAATGTCGAAGGTCACATCCTCGGGCAGCTTCACCGGCAGCTGGTCCTTGGGCACGCCCACCACACCACAATCATCGCAATGGATGACCGGGATCGGGGTGCCCCAATAACGCTGGCGCGACACGCCCCAGTCGCGCAGGCGGAACACGGTCTTGCCCGCGCCCCAGCCTTCACCCTCGGCGCGCGCGATGACGGCGGCCTTGGCGGCTTCGACGGCCATGCCGTCCAGGAAGCGCGAATTCACCAGATGGCCGGGGCCGGTATAGGCCTCGTCATGGATCGGCTTGTCGGCTTCGCCATCCAGCGCGACGACACGCTCGACCGGCAGCATATATTTGCGCGCGAAGTCGAGGTCGCGCTGGTCATGCGCGGGCACGCCCATGACGGCGCCGGTGCCATAGTCCATCAGCACGAAATTGGCGATGAAGACGGGCAGGTGCCATTCCGGATCGAACGGATGCGCGACCGTCAGGCCGGTGTCGAAGCCCAGCTTCTCCGCCGTTTCCAGCTCGGCGGCGGTGGTGCCGCCTTCCTTGCACTTCTCGATGAAGGCAACGGCATCGGGATTGTTCGCGGCGACGGCCTGCGCGACCGGATGGTCGGCGGCGATCGCAACGAAGCTGGCGCCGAAGATGGTGTCGGGACGGGTCGAATAGACCTCGATCTCGCTGTCGAACGGCGCGACCGGCTTGAAGCTGAACTGCAGGCCGACCGACTTGCCGATCCAGTTTTCCTGCATCAGCCGGACCTTGTCGGGCCACTGGTCGAGCGTCTGGAGGCCCTCCAGCAGATCGTCGGCGAACTGCGTGATCTTGAGGAACCACTGGTTGAGCTTGCGCTTCTCGACCAACGCGCCCGAGCGCCAGCCGCGCCCGTCGATCACCTGCTCGTTCGCCAGCACGGTCATGTCGACCGGATCCCAGTTGACCTGGCTTTCCTTGCGATAGACCAGGCCGGATTCCAGCATGTCCAGGAACAGCGCCTGTTCATGGCCATAATAATCCGGCTCGCAGGTGGCGAGTTCGCGGCTCCAGTCGATCGCGAAGCCCAGCTTCTTCAGCTGCGCGCGCATATTGGCGATGTTGGACCGGGTCCATTCGCCCGGATGCACCTTCTTTTCCATCGCCGCATTTTCGGCCGGCATGCCGAACGCGTCCCAGCCCATCGGATGCAGCACTTCATGGCCGGTCATCCGGCGGAAGCGCGCCAGCACGTCGCCCATCGAGTAGTTGCGGACATGACCGATATGGATGCGCCCCGACGGATAGGGGAACATCTCCAGCACGTAGCTGCGCGGCTTCGTCGAGGCATCGTCCGCCTTGAAGCTCTGCTTCTCGTCCCAGACGGCCTGCCAGCGGGCGTCGGCCTCCAGCGGGTTGAAGCGCCTTTGCATGTCATGTCCTTACAAATGCAAGCGGGCTGGGCTCTGTGAAAGCCCAGCCCCGATGGTTTGAAAACAGGGCGTTACCGTATCAGTCGCGCCCGAAAGGGGTGGTTCAGCCGATCGCCATGCGGCGCAGGTCGCGCGCCTTGGTCAGGATGATCTCTTCCAGCTTCTGCACCGTCGCGGCCTGCACCGGGGCATCGACCCACTGGCCATTCTGGTTGACCTGGCGGCTGGCGGCCACGCGCAGCGCGTCGGCGCGCAGATCCTGGTCCAGGATCGACACGGTGACCTTCATCCGTTCACTCGGCGTGTTGGGATTGGTATACCAGTCGGTGACGATGACGCCGCCGTTGGAATCGGTCTGCACCATCGGCATGAAGGACAGCGTATCCAGGCTGGCGCGCCACAGATAGGCGTTGACGCCGATGGTGGTGACCTTCGACGCGGCCAGATCGGCCTTGGGCCGTTCCTTCGCGCCGCCCCCGCATGCGGCAAGCGGCAGGAGCGCAGCCAGCAGAAGACCGGAGGAAAGGGTAACGGGAAGGCGACGGACCATCAGGCATGTCCTAGCTTGAAAAAGACGAAAAACGCCCCGCTTCTATAGTCGACGCGCGCCATTGGGCAAGGGGGCGCGCGGGTCCGACACGCCACGGATCGTCGCAACCCGTCCTCGGAGTCTGTGTGCTCTGTGCAACAGCTCAGACAAAAAGCGGATAGCGCCTCTGGTCAATGGCGCTTTTTGGTGTCTAATGCGTCTTGAAAAATAACCGGTGGGGAAGAGATTCGAATCATGCGCGTGAAACGGGGACATTTGGCATTGGCAGGCTCGGCAATCGCCGTCGCTGGCTTCATGCTGTCGCCCGCTTTTGGCGCCGCAACTGATCTCGTCCGCATGCGTGAGGAAGCCCCGGTGTCGCTCGGCGCGCTGGGCAGCATTTCCTCCTTCACCCCCACGACCAAGGATTCGCGACTGGCTGCGGCCTATGCGAAGATCGCCGCCTCGGCCGGTCGCCAGAATTTCCGTTTCACGCCGACCAGCGGTTCGCTCAGCGGCCAGCGGTCGATCACCGTCATGGTCCGCGCCAGCGACGTCGATCGCGTTGCCGCCAACCGTTCGGTGGTCCCGGTCAACATCGCGCCCGTCAGCTTCAGCCTGAACGGCGAGCATGGCTGGCGCAAGTTCGCCCTGCCGGAAAATACCGGCCGCAAGGCGCTGGATCCGGTGCCTGTCGAAACCATGGTCGATGCGAAGAATTTCTCGCTGGATGATGGCAAGAAGGATCGCTTCAGCACCAAGGTGCTGCTGGAAAGCCGTCGCGAGCCGACGGCGACCGTCCGCAACCCGAGTGCGGACAAGGATTATTCGCTGGATCTGGCCAGCTCCTATTCGCTGACCCGCAACCTCAACGTGACAGCGGGCATCCGCTACAACAACAGCGTTGCCGGCCGCCTGACCCCGATGACCGACGAGCGCCAGGACAACCAGGCCGTCTATCTGGGCACCATCTTCAAATTCTGATCGCCTGAAAAGGCAGGGATACGCATGATCGGCATCGCCTGATGCCGATCGCTCCAACGCGTCAACAGTAACTGCCGCCACCCTTGGCGCAGAGCATGACCGGCTCCGTCTCGATCAGGCGCAATGACTGCACCATATCGGCAGTGCCCTGCTTATATTTCAGGAAATGCGGTGTCTTGAGATGCGCCTGATAGGCCGCGTCGCTGGCATAGACTTCCAGCAGGCGGATGCTCGCCGGCTTTCCGGCGATCGCCACCGCCGACAGCGACAGCACGCCCGGCTCCTGCGCCACCGATGCGGCAATCTCCTCGCGCAGATAGGCCTTATAGTCCTCGATCTGCGCCGGATCGATCTCCAACTCCGCGATCCGCACGATCGGCTTTTCCGGCGCGGCCTGCGCCTTGGCCTGTCGCCCGGCCCCGACGCCCAGCATGAAGGCGGCCAGCGTCAATGCGCCCACCGCCGCCTTAGTCCTGCGCATCGTCGAACAGCTTGCGGGCGATGCCCAGTGCGGTCATCGCCGGCGGCCAGCCGGCATAGAAGGCCAGATGGGTGATGGTCGCGATGATCTCCGCGCGCGTCAGCCCATTGTCCAGTGCCCGCTGCAGGTGAAAGGGCAGCTCATTGCCGCGATAGAGCGAGATGAGGCTGGTGATGGTGATCAGGCTGCGGTCGCGCGGCGACAATGCCGGATCGGCCCAGACTTCGCCGAACAGGGTCTTGTCGGTCATTTCCGCCAGATGAGGCGCCAGATCGCCAAAAGATCGGCGCGCGTCGGTGGGTTCGGTCATCTCGGGTCTCCGCAAAAGGAACGGCGTCCCCCAGCCTAGCCGACTTATCCACAGGCTATTAGGCCCGCATCCGCGCTAGGCCCCATGACCCGGATTCATATATGGTCGGTCAGTCCGTCGATCGCCGCCCAGCCCGCCGCGCCGATCCCGCGCAGCATATGCCGGTGCTTTGCCCTGATCCCGCCCAGCGCGATCACCGGCGCCTTCGCCTGCCGCGCGAGCGCCGCAAAGCCGATCCGCCCCAGCGCCCCGGCACCAGGATGCGACCGGGTCGGGAGCAGCGGCGACAGGAAGACCATATCCGCGCGCGCCGCCGCCTGAAGCTCCTGCCGGTCATGCGCCGCCTGGCTGTGGATAAGTCTGTGGAAATTTTTCGCCCCATCCCGCCCATGCCAGCCATCCGCGCGCCAGGCCGCCGCCGTTCGCGCGTCGCCCGCCAGCATCAGCACCAGCCGCCGCCGCCGCGCAACTGCCCGCAATGCCTCGAACAGCGCGCGTCGTTTCACCGCTTCGGTATGATAATGGCGAAAGACGATTCCCGCGCGGCCGCGTGGCAAGCGCGCTGCCGCCGCCAGCAATGACGCATCCTCCACCCGCTCATCGGTCATCAGCCAGAGGCCGGGCAGTTTTTTGCGGTGGCGGGCGTGCATGGCCATCGCCTATAGCAGCCGCCATGACCACCGACATCCCCGAAGCTGCGGCCCGCCTTGCCACCCTGCGCGACCAGATCGACCGCGCCGCCCGCCTGACCCAGCGCAGCGCCGACGACATCAACCTGATCGCCGTGTCCAAGACCCAGCCGGCCGAAGCGATCCTTCCGCTGCTCCACGCCGGCCAGCGCGTCTTCGGCGAAAACCGCGTTCAGGAAAGCCAGGACAAATGGCCGGCCCTGCGCGAGCAATTTTCGGATCTGACCCTGCATCTGGTCGGCCAGTTGCAATCGAACAAGGCCGCCGATGCCGTCGCCCTGTTCGACGTCATCCATTCGCTCGATCGCCTCTCGCTGCTGAGCGCGCTCGCCAAGGCGATGGACGCCGCGGGCAAGCGCCTGCCCTGCTTCATCCAGGTGAATATCGGGGCCGAGGAACAGAAGGGCGGCTGCCCGATCGCCGATGTGCCGGCGCTGATCGCCGCAGCGCGCGACGCCGACATCCCCTTGCTCGGCCTGATGTGCGTGCCCCCGGCCGATGTCGAGCCCGCCCCCTATTTTGCCCTGCTCGCGAAAATGGCGCGGGAAGAGGGCCTCCCGCGCCTGTCGATGGGCATGTCGGGCGATTTCGAAACCGCCCTGATGCTGGGCGCCACCGACATTCGCGTCGGCACCGCCCTGTTCGGCGAACGCGCCCCCGTCAGCCGCCCCGTCCCTCGGAGCGGCCTGGGGATGATCAGAAACGCCCCCGCAAGGTAATGCCATAGGTGCGGGGTTCGGCCAGATAGGCGGAGATCAGCTGGTTAGCCATCGGCGCGCCCTGCACGAACTGCCCGGTGGTCGATGTCGCCGGGCTGCTCGACTGGAGCGGACTGCTGAAGGCGACCTGGGTATAATCCTGGTTGAAGATATTCTGGCCCCAGAATTCGACCGCCCAGCGCTGGTCCTTGCCGCGCAGGCCGACGCGCGCATTGAACACCGCAAAGCCGTCCTGCGCCTTTTCCGGGAACAGGTCGGACCCGGTATTATAGTCGCTCATCATGCGGCCATCGATGTAGAAGAGCGCGGACAGGCCGTTCGACCCGATATCGGGCGTCCAGGCCATGCTCGCGGTCGTCACCAGTTGCGGCGCATTGCTGTTGATCGATCCGGGCAGCAGGAACAGTGCCGGATCGAGCGGCACGCTGCCATCGCCGCTGCCGACCAGCCGCTTGGCGAATTTCGCCCGTGCGTAGGTCAGGCCGCCGGTCAGGCGGAAATGGCGCACCGGTGAAGCGGTCAGTTCCAGTTCCACACCCTGGCTGATCAGCCCCGGCCCGACATCGCCGGAATCGCAGGTCCGCGCCGCCGAAAGGGCGCTGTCACAGCCATTGATATTCTGCACGACGAAGCTGGTGCCGTTGAAGGTGTTCAGCTGGAAATTCTTGAACTCCTGACGGAAGGCCGCGATGTTCGCGCTCCATTTCGGCTGGGTATATTTGAAGCCGATTTCAAAGGCATCGACCTTCTCTGCGGCAAAGCGCAGGCTCGTCACATCGGCATTGGTGCGCGGCGCATAGACCGCCGGCACCGTGTTCAGGCCGGTCGATCCCAGCTGAAAGCGGTCGAGGTTGAAGCCGCCCGCCTTATAGCCCTTGGAATAGCTGCCATAGACCAGCATTTCGTCGATCGGCTTCCACGACAGCACCGCCGTGCCGCTGAACTCGCCGTCGCTGATCTTGTCGTTGAGGTCGAGCGCATTGAGCGTGGTCGAGCCATTGCCAAGGCAGCCGAGCGTCAGGATGCCGCCCGCCAGCGCCGCCGCACTGCCCAGCGACGCATTGGTCGCCAGCGTCGGCAGCGAAGAGGCCTGCAACGCCGCGCAGGTCGCGTTGTTGTTATTGAAATCCGACGAGAATTTCTTCGATTCATGGGTGTAGCGCAGGCCCAGGGTGAGATCGAGCCGCTTGGTGATGTGGATGATATTATGGGTGAAGAGCGCCCAATTCTCGCTCTTCTGGCGATAGATGGAGGCAACGTCGCCGGTGCCTTCCGGGATTGCCGCCAGCGCGCGCAGGCCATTGCCAAGACCGGTGGAGATCGCCCCCGCCTGTGCCGCCGCGACGCCGGCCGGCAATCCGGCATTGATCAGCGCGGCGGTCAGGCCGGCGTTGAGATTGGCCTGGGTGCCGCCGATCAGCGCCGACGTGGCAAGACCGCTGCCGCAGGCCGCCAGTTGCGCCGCAGTAAAGTTGCTGTTGACGCCCGCACCCGCCATCAGGCGACAGGCGGCAAAGCGGCCATAGTCGGCGCCAAAGCGGATATTATCCTCCAGCGTCAGCTTCTCATTGGCGTAATAGCCGCCCACCAGCCAGTCGAGCGCCTCGTTGAAGGCCGAACCCTGCGCCCGCAATTCCTGGGTGAAGGTCTTGAACTGGCGATAGGTATTGGGATCGCGATAGAGAAGGTCGGCGCCCGAATAGTCATAATCGCCATAGTCGCGGGATTTATAGTCGCGATAGGCGGTGATGCTGGTCAGTTTCGCGCCGCCCAGATCATAGTTGATCTCGCCCGACACGCCCCAGTCCTTGAGCTTGCTGACATAGTCGCGCCCTTCGGTGATGGTCAGCTCGCGATCATAGGGATCGGCGGGGAAGACGCTGCCCTGCCCGGCCAGGATCGCGCCGATGCGGTTGAACGGCGCCGTGCTATAGCCGCCGCCGGTCGCCGGCCGCCGTTCGCGCGTCTCGACATAGGCCGCGCCGCAGCAGCTTTCGTCGCGATTGGTATAATCGCCGATCAGCCGGATCGACAGGGCATCGCTGGGTTCGATCAGCGCCTGACCACGCAGGAAATAGCGGTCGCGATCATTGGTATCACCAACCTTGTTGCCGCTGGCATCGACCAGATCGTAGAAACCGTCGCGCTTCGACCAGACGCCGTCCAGGCTCAACGCGATCCCCTTGGCGATCGGGCCGGTGATGCGCCCGGCCAGGCGCCAATAATCATAATTGCCATAGGTCGCCTCGGCCATGCCACCCAGGGTGAATTCCGGCGCCTTGCTGACGATGTTGATCAGGCCCGCCGACGCGTTGCGGCCGAACAGCGTGCCCTGCGGCCCGCGCAGCACCTCGACCCGCTCGATCTCGCCCAGATCATTGAGGCCCGCACCGGTGCGCGAACGATAGACGCCGTCGATGAACACCGCGACCGAGCTTTCCAGGCCAGGATTGTCGCCGACCGTGCCGATGCCGCGAATACGGGCCGAACCATTGGCCTCGGTCCCGGTCGAAGAAACCAGCAGGGACGGCGCCAGCTGGTTGAGCGCGCGAATATCATTGGCGCCGCTATTCTGCATCGCCTGCTGGCCGACCGCCGATACCGCGATCGGCACGTCGGACAACGGGCTGGCGCGGCGGGTCGCGGTGACGATGATGTCGACGCTTTCGGTGTCCACCGCCGCCTGCGGCGCGGCATCCTGGGCATGGGCAAGCGGCATGGCGCCCACCAGCGCGACGGCACCGGCGGACAGCAGCCAAAGGCTCTTGTGCATCATGATGTGCATCCTCTCCTGGCCCGCCTGGCTTTTTGCCGGGTCGGGACTATGCGCGATTATGCTGCCACAGTCGGAATAACGCAATATATCGCGTGATTCCGGGCTTTTTCCGCAGTTGCGTGATGATGGCTGCATGGCCCTGTTGCCTAGCAGCAACAATTTAACGCCCGGTTTCCGTAGCGTTTGCTTACGTCAGCGGAAAGCGCAGCAATCGGTCGGAAACGGGTATCAACGCCATTGCACCCGGCCCGACGGCCTTTTGTATCTCGCCATGGCCTGCATCCAGCCCGCCCGTCAGCGCGCCCAGCGCCGGCAGGATCAGCTTGGTCGGCGATCCGACGAAGCAGCGGCGCGATACATGCCGGCCGCGCAGCGACAGGCGCAGCTTGGGGTGGAAATGGCCCGATATCTCCGGCCGGGGGTCGGCCGGGTCGGCCTCATGCCGCAGCCAGACGCCGTCTACCTCCGCCTCGACCGCACGGCGTCCGCCCGGCATATGCGCCACGCCGACGTCATGATTGCCGGTTATCCACAACCAGTCGAGCCGTTCGGTCAGGGCCGCCAGCCGTTCCCGTGCCCGTGGGTCCAGCCGCGCCGCGCCATCGGCATCATGAAAACTGTCGCCCAGCGACCAGATCGCCCGCGCGCCGGTCCGCGCCACCAGCGCCTCGATCATGTCCAGCGTCGCCGCGCTGTCATGCGGCGGCAGGAACTGGCCGAATCGCGCATACCAGCTCGCCTTCTCGAAATGCAGGTCGGCCACCAGCAGCGCGCCCTGGGCCGGCCAGAACAAAGCCGCCTCCGGCAAAGCCAGGAAATCATGACCTGCGAACGAAAGGGGAACCATCGCCCGGCTATGCGCCCTCTTCGCCCGGCTTTCAAGTATGCGCGCCAGCGCCTATAGGGCTCCCCATGTTCACCGTCGCAGCCCTCTACCGTTTCGCCACCTTCGCCGACCCGCAGGCAACCGCCGCCGACCTGCGCGCACTGTGCGCCGATCTTGGCACCTGCGGCACGCTGATCCTGGCGCGTGAGGGCATCAATGGCACGGTCGCGGGCACGGCCGACGCGATCGAGCGGCTGGTCGCCCATATCCGCGCTCTGCCCGGCTGCGCCGATGTCGACGTCAAATATGCGACCGCCGACAGCGCGCCCTTCGGCAAGATGAAGGTCAAGGTGAAGGCGGAGATCGTGACCCTGGGCGCAGGCGACCTGGACCCCGCCCATCAGGCCGGCGTGCATCTCGATCCCGCGGACTGGAATGCGCTGATCGCCGATCCCGACACCGTCATCATCGACACGCGCAACGCCTATGAGGTGGCAGTCGGCACGTTCGAGAATGCGATCGACCCGGCCACCCGCTCCTTCCGCGAATTTCCCGCCTGGTTCGACGATTTCGCCGCCAAGCTGCGCGACGAAGGCCGCAGCCCCAAGATCGCGATGTTCTGCACCGGCGGCATTCGTTGCGAAAAATCGACCGCGCTGGTCAAGGCGCGCGGCTTTGACGAGGTCTATCACCTCAAGGGTGGTATCCTGCGCTATCTGGAGGAAATGCCACAAGCGCAAAGCCGCTGGCAGGGCGACTGCTATGTCTTCGACGAGCGGGTCGCGGTCGGCCATGGGCTAAAACAGGGCCATTATGCCACCTGCAGCGCCTGTGGCCTGCCCTATCCGCGCGATACCGACCATGACTGCCCCGGCGACGCCGACGGCGCCTGGCCGCATCGGGGCTAGCTGTCACTCTCCACCAATTCGACCATCTCGAACTGATAGGATGTCCAGCCCCGCATCCGCGCGCCATCGGGCGCGGCGGCGCGCTTCTTCTTCGCCTCGGCCAGCGAGCGGGTGTGGCCCCAGAAGACCTCGGTCTTGCCATTTTCCAGTATGGCGACGATCCGCCAATAATGGGTGAAGGGGTCGGCGGTCGGCCCGATCTTCTTCACATAGCCGTCAGGCATGGTGGCGGTCAGATAGCGTTTCCGGCGCGCCATGGGTTCAGGCCTGATAGCGGTGCAGGCCCGCCCCATGCGCCTTCAGCCAGGCACGCGCCGGGCGCGGATCCTCGCCATAGATACGGGCATGGGCGGCGTGGAAGGCCGGGCTATGGTCCATGTGCAGCAGATGCGCCAGTTCATGCGCCACGGTCGATCGCCGCACCCAGGCCGGCGCCAGGATCAGCCGCCAGCTATAGCGGATCGCCCCGGTCGACGTGCAACTGCCCCAGCGGCTGCGCGTGTCGCCGGTGCCGACCGACGCGACGATCAGGCCATGATCCTGCGCCATCGCCAGCGTCTCCGCCTCCAGCACCGCCTTCGCCCGCGTCCTGAGCCAGCGCAGCACCCGCGCACCGACCGATTCCGCCGCCCCGCCCAGGATCAGCCGGTCGCCCTCCAGCCGGATCGTGCGGGTCGCCCCCGCGATCCAGCAGATGCGCACCTCGCGCCCCTCCAGCGGGAAGGTCGCGCCATCACCCAGCAGCGTCACCGCCGGCGTCACCGCCATCTGCGCCCGGACCCAATCCTCATGCCCCTGCGCCCAACCCAGCGCACGCTTGAGGTTCGCCCGCGCCGGCAGCGACAGCCGCAATTCGCCGCGCACCCCGTCGATCGTCAGCTTGTAGGCGCGCGCCCGCTCGGACCGGCGCACCCGCACCGGCATGGCGACGCCATCGATCAGGATTTCTGCCTCAGAGCTCTCGGTCGACAAGATGATGTTCCCAATCGCCGGCATCGGCCTCCGCCACGGTCCAGCCGCGTACGGATTCCTTGGCCCGATGCACCGCCTCGCGATCGCCGCAGACCAGATAATGCCAGTCGGGCAGCGGCAACCCCGCCTCGCGCAGCCGATAGGCACAGGTGCGCGGCAGCCAGCTTATCTGTTTCACCTTGGCCGGGGTCAGCCGCACGCAATCGGGCACGAACCGCCGCCGGTCGGGATAGTTGGTGCATTGACCGCTCTGCCGGTCGAGCAGTCGACAGGCGACATTGGTCGGATAGATGCGGCCCGTGTCCTCATCTTCCGCCTTGTGCAGGCAGCATTTGCCGCAACCGTCGCACAGCGCTTCCCATTCGGCGCGGTTCAGCTTGTCGAGGGGCTTGTCCCAGAAGTCCAAATGTCACTTGACCCATTTTTCGAGAAAGGCGCGCACGATATCCGGCGCGCCCTCGTCCACGTCCGGCGTGCCCGGATCATCCACCGGCACCAGCGCGATCGGCTTGCCGTCCGGCCCGAACAGATAGGGCGTGCGGCTGTGGCTGACCAGATAGTCGCTCGCCCCTTCCGGCTTTTCCGCATTGTAGAGGACGACGAAGTCCTTGGCCACCTTCGCGATCTGTTCCGGCGTGCCGGTCAGGCCGACGAGGCGCGGGTGGAAGGCCGCGACATAGGTTTTCAGCACCGCCGGCGTGTCCCGCTTCGGGTCGACGCTGATGAAGATCGGCTGCACCTTCGCGGCGCGGGCGGGCGCTGCCTTCTCGAAGGCGCTGAACGCCTGCATGATCCGCTGCAGATCGACCGGGCAGACATCCGGGCAATAGGTGTAGCCGAAATAGACGATCCGATACTGGCCCTTATAATCGTCCCAATGCACGGTCTTGCCGTCCTGGTCGGTCAGGGTGAAGGGCGCGCCGATGCGCGCGCCGACCAGATTGCCCTGTTCGCTCTCGCCGCTTGATGCATTGCCACCAGCCCCCATATGGCAAGCCGTCAGCAAGGCCAGAAGCGGCAGGGCGAGCGAGATCAGCGCTTTGTTCATGGTGTCGCCTGCCATGCCTTGCTATGGGCCGATTTGCAAATCGAACGGGGCGCGCGACGATGAAGATTGGGATGAAGAGCGGACTTTCCACCTGGCTGTTTCTGGCGCGGCCTGCCGCCATCACCCTGGCACTGATGGCCCCGGTTGCGGCCCAGGCCCAGTTTTCCAACAATTACAACTTCCTCAAGGCGGTGAAGGACGCCGATGGGGACAAGGCGACCGAACTGCTGCAGAAGCCGGGTTCGACCGTCATCAACAGCCGTGACGTCACCACCGGCGAAACCGCGCTGCACATCGTCATCGGCCGCCGTGACACGACATGGCTCAACTTCATGCTGTCGAAGGGCGCCAATCCGAACCTGGCCGACAATAATGGCACCACGCCGCTGTTGCTCGCCGTGCAGAACCGGTACGAGGAAGGCGTGCGCCTGCTGCTCGCCCGCGGCGCCCAGGTCGACAAGACCAATGGCAGCGGCGAGACCGCATTGATCCGCGCGGTGCAGCTGCGCGACATCGGCCTGGTCCGCCTGCTCGTGGCGCAAGGCGCCAATGCGGACAAGCGCGACACCATCGCCGGCATGTCCGCCCGCGACTATGCCGAGCGCGACAGCCGCACGCCGGGTCTGGTCGAAGCGCTCGATTCCGCCAAGGCCAGCAATGCCACGCCCAAGGGCCCGGTCCAGGGTCCGGTCTTCTGATATGAAAAAGGGCGGCCAGGCCGCCCTTTTATTTAACCCTTACCAGCCCAGTTCCGCCGCATAATCCGGGTCGGCCAGCGCCGACAGGCGGCGGGCGGCGCGGCGGGCGAAGCGCAGCGTCTCTGCCTTGCGCCGGGCGGCGGCCAGCGGCTCGAACGGCGCGGCGCGCACCAGTTCGGCATCATATTGGTCCGCGACGATCAGGCCGGTGCGGGCCGGCCACAGCGCCTCGCTGTCGAACAGGCTGGTGTCGAAGCCCGATGGCACCGCCCAGAAATAGCGGTCGCAATAGTCGAAATAATCCGGCCATTTCATGTCGCCCAGCAGGTCCGCCCGGCTGCACTTGATCTCGACGATGGTCAGGCGCCCGGCGCTGTCGATCGCCATGATGTCGGCCCGCCGGCCATTGGGTAACGGCACTTCCAATATGCCGTTCATGTCATGGCGATGAAACAGGCGCAGCGTGCCGCGCGCAACCGCCAGCGCGGTCCCGTCGGTCAGCGGTGAACAGCGATCGAGGTCTTGGGCGGCGTCTTGGATGGTCATGGCACCAGATTAGAACAGGAAGGGAACAAAAGAAAAGACCGATTCGGACATGGGGTCCGAACCGGCCTTCAAAAGGGCGTCACTGTCGCGCGGTGAGCGCGGATCAGCGATAGAAGACGTGATTGTCGATCGACGCCAGCTTGGTCTTGCCCCAGCCCGGCGACACGCGGCGGGCATGGAAGAACAGCGCGCCTTCGGCCTGGCTGTCCCAGCTGTCGTCCAGGGCGATCTGCGCGATCGCAACCGCCTCGCGCCAGGAATCGCTGGCGATGTTGATCGGCGGCATGCCGTGACCACGCACGAAGCTGAACTGGCTCGGCTGATAGATGACGCCGCACAGGCTGCTGGCGAAGCGGCCCGACTTGGCGCGGTTGATGATGACGCGGGCAACGGCCAGCTGGCCCTCCAGCGTTTCACCCTTGGATTCGAAATAGACCGCACCGGCCAGGCACTTCATGTCGCCTTCGACATCCTCGGGAGCGCCTTGCGCATCAACCAGGGCTGCCAGGGTCTCGGCCTTGGACTCGATATCGGTCGAAAAATTGCTGCCAGCCTTGGGGCCGGAATCCAGCGACTGCGCGACTTCCTGCGGCGCAGCGAAAACGACGGCGGGCTTGGTGCCGGCCGTGGGTGCGCTAGTCAGCGCAGCGGTTTCCGGAAGAGAAACCGTGGACAGGGAGGCCTCGCTGGCGCTCGACATGTCCGACGCCGTAATAGCCGCAGCGGCCGACAGCGTAAATGCCGCGATGATCGCGGCCTTCAGACGAAAACTCATTATTGCTCAAAATCGTGCGGTTATTGGCCAGAAACGTCGATTGTAACCGATATTCTGTGACGTTCGGCCGCCCCCCGTCTGCGTGTTTACCGGCCCGCCCCCCATGGACGAATGCAGGCAACCTGCGCGTTCAGCGTCGGCCGCCATTGCCCGCGCGCGTGCAAGGAGTCAACGATCAGCAGATCGTTTCAGCGGCGAACCGTTCCGCATCCGCGATATCAAGCTCGACCAGCCACAGGTCGGGGTCCGATCTGCGTCGGCGTTCGGCATAGGCGGCGAACGCCTCCGGCCCCTCTTCCGCAGGGGGTCCACAGCGCATCAATGCATGGCCGCCGCGAAAGTTCGATACCCGTTCGAAAATTGCGGATTCCCGTCCCTTGTCCATCACCTGGACCAGGATGACACCGCTCATCTCGTCGCCCTTGGCCAATATCATGGCAAAACCGCCGGCGGCATTCACCCGCTTCACCAGCGCGCCGACCAGCATCGCGCTGGTCAGCCGCGCGGCCGGACTCTCCTCAGCCATGATATCCCGGCAGCGATGACAGCGGAATCTGCGATCGCATGAAGGTGCCGGTGCCCCGGCCCACTTCTTCCCCGTCCGAATCGAGAATGCTCGCCTCGGCGACATAGACGCGGCGCTTGCCGCTGATCCAACGTCCCTCGGCGCGCAGCTTTCCGGGGCCGATCGGCCGGGTAAACAGCAGGTTGAAGGCAGTGGTCAGCAGGAAACGATCGCTGACCAGGCTGTTGGCGGCATAGAAGGCCGCATCGTCCAGCATCTTGAAATAGACGGTGCCATGCACCGCGCCGGCGGCATGGAAATGCCGCTCGTCGACCTCGAAATCGATCACCGACCGGCCGGGTTCCGGCACGCGCAGGTTCGACAGGAACAGGTCGTTGATCGGCGCGCTGTTATAGAGATGCTCCAGCGCGCGAAAATGCGCCGCCTCGCCACTGGCAAGCGCGGCGGCCTCAGGCGGCGTCACGCGCCTCACCACCGGCCAGCAGCGCGTGCAGCGCCTCGGCCGACTTGGCACCGCGCAGGCGCGTCACCTGCGCCTCATCGCGCAGATAGCGCGATACACGCGCCAGCGTCTTCAAATGCTCGGCACCGCTGTCCTGCGGCGAAAGCAGCGCGAACACGACATCGACCGGCGCATCATCGACCGCGTCGAACGGCGCCGGCGGATCGAGCAGCACGACCACGCCGCACATGCGGTCGAGGCCCGGCAGCTTGGCATGAGGAATGGCAACGCCGCCACCGAAGCCGGTGGAGCCCAGACGCTCGCGCTCCAGCAGCGCGTCGGCGGCCGCTTCGGCATCGACGCCATAGGATTGCGCCGCCAGAGCCGCGATCTTCTGGAACAGCATCTTCTTGCCGTTCACCGTCACCTCGGTGGCCAGCGCGTCCGGCGAGACAATATCGTTGAAATGCACCATTTTACTTCCGGGGGCAGCCGAGGCGCGCCCAGCCTGTCGAAAAAAATGCGCGTTGCTCGGAGAAACTAAAGCCCGGCCCCATAGGCCGCCTGCACCCGGAGGTCAACAGGCGGCCCGGCTTGGCAGGGGGTCAGCCGCGCGGCTCGACCCAACCGATCGTGCCGTCCTGACGGCGATAGACCATATTATAGGCCGACGTCCCGGCATTGAGGAACAGCAGCGCATTGGTGTTGCGCAGGTCCAGCATCATCACCGCGTCGGACACGCTGGCCTCGGGAATATCGACCCGCGTTTCGGCGACGATCAGGGGAGCATCGGCCACTTCGGCCTCCTCGTCGGCGGCACCGGCGAAGATGGTATAGCCCGCGCCGTCGATATCATCGACGCTATAGCCATTGGCGCGCTGCGCCTCGGCAGCGGCGGCCTGGATGCTGCGATCCTTCAGGCGGCGCATATAGCGGCGCAGCTGCTTCTCGATCCGGTCCGATGCCTGGTCGAAGGCGGGATGCGCCTCCTGCGCCTCGCCGGCGCCCTTCAGGATCAGGCCGGTCATCACATGGCAGACGATATCACAATGGAAGGCGCCATGCGGGGCCGGTCGGAAGGTCACCTGGGCGGAAATCGTGCGGGAGAAATATTTCTCGGCTATCGCTTCCAGCCGGTCGCTGACGTGCTGCTTGAGCGCTTCGCCCGTCTCGACCTGATGCCCGGAAACACGGATATCCATATGCCTTCTCCTTATTCTTGCCGGGACGCCGGATCAGCGGCCCGGTTGGCACGTGGCAAACGCCGGCAGGTTCAGGCCGGCGGCGCCTCCTCGAGCCAGAGCGGCTTATCCAGCTTCGCGACGAAAGCGGCATGCCTCTCCAGCTCCTCCGCGCTCGCCGTGAAGACGCGCGCGGGACGAACAGGGCGAACAACGGCGGTTTCCGTCAGTTCCACCCTGACGATCTCTTTCTCTTCCTCCTGTGCAAGACCCAGGCCGATCTGACGGCCGCCGGTCAATTCGACATAGAGCTGCGCCAGCAGTTCGGCGTCGAGCAGCGCGCCATGCTTGACGCGATGGCTGCGGTCGATGCCGTAACGGGTGCAGAGCGCGTCCAGGCTGTGCTTGGCGCCGGGATGCAGGGTGCGGGCAATCGCGACCGTGTCGATCATCCGGTCCATCGACACGGCGTCGCGCGCGCACAGCTTCAATTCGTGATTGAGGAATCCGAAGTCGAAGCGCGCATTGTGCGCGACCAGCGGGCTGTCCTCCAGAAAATCCATCAGTTCAGCCACGCCCTCGCGGAACAACGGCTTGTCCGACAGGAACTGGCTCGACAGGCCATGCACCGCCTCGGCGGCGGAGGGCATGTCGCGCTGTGGATTATAATAAGCGTGGAAGGTGCGGCCGGTCGGCACGCGATTGATAAGCTCTATGCACCCGATTTCGACCAGCCGATCGCCGGATGCCGGATCAAATCCCGTCGTTTCGGTGTCGAAAATGATCTCGCGCATCGCCCTTTTGAACCGACTCTCTATGACTCTACTTATCTGCCTGTCCGGGCGCCAAGGCAAGCGACCAGACGCCTGACCTGTGCTCGGGTTGCGGCAAATGTCGTACCCGTGTTGATGATATAGTCTGCCCTTAGCCGCTTTTCAGCATCGGGCAGCTGCAAGTGCAGGATTCTACGAAATTTTGCCACCGTCATGCCCGGCCGGGCCAGCACCCGCCGCCGCTGTTTCCAGGCGGGCGCACTGACGACGATGATCCCCGCCATGCGCCGGTGGCCACCCGTCTCGAACAACAGAGGCACGTCCAGAATCACGAATTTGCGCGACCGATGGCGTTTGAGGAATCGCCGACGCGACTCGCCCACGGCGGGATGGACGATCGCCTCCAGCGCCTTCAATTCGGCGGGATGACCGAACACCGCTGCGCCCAGCTTCGTCCGGTCAACGCCCTGCGGCCCAGTGGTGCCGGGAAAACGCGCTTCGATCGCCGGGATCAGCCGGCCGCCCGGCCCCTGCAGCCGATGCACCTCGGCATCGGCATCGAACACCGGCACGCCCTCGCGGCGAAACATCGCTGCAACCGCCGACTTGCCCATGCCGATCGAGCCGGTGAGGCCGTAGATCTTCACCCCGTCGCCGTTCAGTCCGCCGCCGTGAGCAGGGCGCGCAGTTCCGCGTCCAGTTCGCGCGGTGCCTCCGCATCGAAGAAGATGTCGAACGCCAGCGCCGCCTGGCCGATCAGCATTTCCAGCCCGTCCAGCGTCTTGAGGCCCCGGTCGCGCGCCGCCTTCAGCAAGCCCGTCTCCAGCGGCGCATAGACGATGTCATAGACGGTCGCACTCGCCGGCAGCGGCGACAGGTCCAGATCCAGCGCCGGCTGGCCGACCATGCCCAGCGACGTGCTGTTGACCAGCAGGTCGGCGGCCGGCAGCGCATCCGTCATGCCGATCACCTTGCCCTTCACCCCGGCCCGGTCGAGCAGCGCCTGTCCCTTGGCCGGGTCGCGCGCCATGATCGTGATGTCCGGTACGCCCAGGCTGGTGAGCGCGAACAGGATCGCCCGCGCCGCGCCGCCCGCGCCGATCAGCACCGCATGGCGCCCCTTCCACTTGTCGCGCAGCAGCGGCTGCAGGAACCCGCCGGCATCGGTGTTGGTGCCGATCAGCGGCCCTGCGGTCTCGCTGGCGATGGTGTTCATCGCGCCGATCCGGTCGCGCACCCCACCCGGATCGTCGGTATAGTCCATCACCGCGATCTTGTGGGGAATGGTGACATTGCAGCCCAGCCAGTCGGGATCGGCCCGGCGCTGCAGGAAATAGGCGGACAGCCCCTCGGGCGTCACATGAGTCTTCTTATACTCCGCCTCGATATCCAGCGCCTGCAGCCAGAAATTGTGGATAAGGGGCGATTTGCTGTGGTCGATCGGATCGCCGATCACCTCGGCATAGGGGAGCTTGTCGGTCATGACGCCAGAACGCCCCTTATGCGCAGGAAGTCAAGCAGCGGCAGCAGCGGCAGGCCCTGGATGCCGAACTGGCTGCCTTCCACCCTCGCGAACAATTGCGCGCCCGGCCCCTCGATCCGGTAGCAGCCAACGCACCATTGGCATTCGTCCCAGTCGTCCTCCAGATAGGAGTCGATGAATCCGTCGGACAGGGTCCGCACCGTCATCCGCACCCGCTCGACATGGCGCCAGATCGGTTCATTGTTGAGCACGATCACCGCCGCACTGTGGAGATGATGGACCCGGCCCGACAGCAGGCGCAGGATGCGCGCGGCATCCGCCCTGTCCACCGCCTTGTCGATCATCGTCCCGTCGTCGAGAGTCAGGGTCTGGTCGCAGCCCAGCACCAGCGCGCCCGGCACCCGGCGCGACACCTTGAGCGCCTTCAGCTCCGCCAGCGCATCGGCCAGCGCGCGGCCGTCATGGCCATCGGCGCGCAATGCTTCCTTGGCGGCCTCTTCATCCACACCCGGCGACAGCGCCTCGAACGGCACGCCGGCCGCGCTCAGCATGGCGCGCCGGCTGGCGCTCTGCGAGGCTAGGACGATCATGCTTCATTTCCTTCCGCCAGTTCGCGGTCGTTGAACAGGTTGATGATGGCGGCGGCCGCTTCCTCGATCGACCGGCGGGTCATGTCGATCACCGGCCAGCCATTGTCTGCGAACATGCGCCGGGCAAAGGCCAGTTCCTCCTGCACCTTGTCGCTATCCACATAGGCGGTCTCTGGCGCCTGGTTGAGCGACAGCAACCGGTTGCGCCGTATCTGGATCAACCGCTCGGGACTGATGGTCAGGCCCACCACCATCGGATGCTTCAGGCCATAGAGGCTGCGCGGCGGCGGCGATTCCGGCACCAGCGGGATGTTGGCGGTCTTGTAGCCGCGATTGGCAAGATAGATGGAGGTCGGCGTCTTCGACGCGCGCGACACGCCCGCCAGGACGATATCGGCCTCCTCCCAATTCTCATGCCCCACGCCATCATCATGGGCGATGGTGAACTGGATCGCCTCGATCCGCGCGAAATAGGCTTCGTCCAGGATATGCTTGCGGCCCGGCCGGGTCCGGGTTTCCTGCCCCAATATGTTGGACAGGGCATCGGCCACGCTGTCGAGCGCGGCGACATGGGGCAGGCCGAGCGCGCGGCAGCGCGTTTCCAGCCGCCGCCGCAGCACATGGTTGGTAAGTGTGAACAGTACCAGGCCGGGATGGGCGGATATCTCCTCCATGATCCGGTCGAGATGCACTTCGGATCGGACCATCGGCCAGAAATGGCGGATCGCCTCGACATTTTCGAACAGGCCGATCGCCGCCTTGGCGATATTCTCCAGCGTCTCGCCGGTGGAGTCCGAAAGCAGGTGAAGATGGATACGTGACACAGGCATATCTCTGTGAGTCCCCTGTGGATAAAGCAAGGGATAGAGTTGTGGATAACTTTGCAGCCCCATTTCGTCCCCAGAAAGCGGAATCTTATCCACAGCCTCTCAACAGGGCCGTAATCTTATCCACAACCTGTGGGTAATGGGGATGATTCAGATGACTCGCCGCGGAATCGCGTGACTCCAGGAGTCAAGCTGTTGGCAAAAGCGGGGACAGCGCATAAACCCCCGAACCAACAGCCCAACAACCTCAACATTCCTTTTTAAATATCTTTATAAAGTAGAGAGTTCATGACGGGTCCCGACGCTCACGCCGGCGCAGTCAGCGCCAAGCCGCTCCTTTCCGTATTGCGCGGCGCGGTGCCGCCCGTCCCGCCGATGTGGCTCATGCGCCAGGCTGGCCGCTATCTGCCGGAATATCGCGCACTCCGGGCCGACAAGGGCGGCTTCCTCGAACTGGTCTATGACAGCGCCGCTGCGGCAGAGGTCACGCTTCAGCCGCTGCGCCGCTTCGGCTTCGACGGCGCCATCCTCTTTTCCGACATATTGATCGTCCCCTATGCGATGGGACAGGATCTCTGGTTCGAGGCCGGTGAAGGCCCGCGTCTCGCCCCGATCCTGGCGGAGACCGACCTGTCGGCGCTGAAACCCGATTTCAGCCGCTATGAGGCTGTGTATGAAACGGTCCGGCAGGTGAAGGCTGCGCTGGACCCGTCGGTGACCTTCCTGGGCTTTGCAGGCAGTCCCTGGACGATCGCCACCTATATGGTCGCGGGACAGGGCAGCAAGGACCAGGGCGCCGCGCGTCGCATGGCTTATCAACAGCCCGATCGCTTCGCCGCGCTGATCGACGCGATCGTCGATGCCACCGTCATCTATCTCTCTGGCCAGATCGAAGCCGGCGTGGAAGCGGTGCAATTGTTCGACAGCTGGGCCGGCAGCCTCGCCCCGCTCCAGTTCGAACGCTGGGTGATAGAGCCCAATGCCGCGATCGTCCGCAAATTGAAGGCGCTCCATCCCGACATTCCGGTGATCGGCTTTCCCAAGGGCGCCGGCGCGAAACTGCCGGCTTATGCGATCGGCACCGGCGTCGATGCGGTGGGTGTGGATGAAACGGTCGACCCGCATTGGGCCAACCAGGCGCTGCCCGCCGGGCTTCCGGTGCAGGGCAATCTCGATCCGCTGGCGCTGATTGCCGGCGGTCAGGCGGTGGAACAGGCTGTGGATAACTTGCGCGCCGCCTTTGCCGGCCGGCCCCATATCTTCAACCTGGGCCATGGCATATTACCCGATACGCCGATCGCCCATGTCGAGGCGCTGATCGCCTATGTGCGCGGAACGGAGACACGCTGATGCCCTATCTCGGCGCCGCCTATCTGTGGGTGAAGGCCGCCCATGTCATCTTCGTCATCTTCCTGATGGCGGGACTGTTCATGATGCCGCGCTTCTTCGTCTATCATCAGGAAACCCTGCCGGGCTCGGCGGAGGACCAGCGCTGGATCGAGCGTGAGACGCGCCTGCTCAAGATCATCCTCAACCCGTCGCTGATCCTTACCTGGGTCTTCGGCCTGATGCTGATGGTGGAAATCGGCGCCTGGCATTTCGGCTGGTTCCACCTGAAGCTGCTCTTCGTCCTGGCACTGTCGGGCTATCATGGCTGGATCGCCAGCTATGCGAAGAAACTTGCGCGCGGTCAGCGCAGTCTTGCCGACAAGCAGTTGCGCATGCTGAACGAAGTGCCCGGCATCGCCGCGGCGGTGATCGTCATCATGGTGATCGTCCGCCCCTTCTGATGGTCGTAGCGTAAAGCGTCCGAAAAGATCGGGCGCTTTACTTGGCCTCTGGCGCAAGTCTTCGGACTATGCTTTGCCTCCGCCGGTCCGCATCCTGCGGACTTTCTGTGGGGGTATCATGATTCGTCTGTTTTTCTGCGCGGCCGCGTTGGCCGCGCCGATGGCGGCTGCGCAGCAGCCTGCCGTCACCATCGCGCCTGCCGTCGATGGCAATGTCCTGCGTGCCGGTGCCAAGGTGCCCGTTCGCACGCTGGTCGAACTCACCACCAAGAAGAAGGCGGTGAAGGTCGGCGATCGCGTCAATATCGAGACCGCCGAAGCCGTGATGGTCGGCAATAATGTGGTGATCCCTGCCGGCACGCCCGGCATCGCGGAAATCACCAGCGTGCGGAACAAGGGCATGTGGGGCAAGTCCGGCTTCATCGAGGGCCGCGTGCTCTATGTCCGGCTGGGGGGCCGGCAGGTGCGCTTGACCGGCACCTTCAATGACAAGGGCGTGACCGGCACCGCCGGCGTCGTCGGTGCGATCGCGCTGATCCCGGTCGCCGGCTTCTTCACCACCGGCACCAGCGCCAACATCCCGTCGGGCTCGATCATCCCCGCCTTCCTGGACGAGGATCTGGCCTTCTCGGTCGACAGCGCGGCGGCGACGCCCGCGCCGATCGCCGCGACCCCGGCTCCGGCTCCGGTAGAAGCCGGCACCGCTCCGGCCGCTGGCGCACTCTGATCGACATGGGGGGATCGGGGCCTTCGCCCCGGTCCCTCGGGCTGCTGTCCTACGCCGCCATGACCATGCTATAGCCGGGGTGTCGCCGATCGGGTGACAGGTGAATAGGATCGCCCCCGCGCAACATAATGTCAAAATGTGCGGGAAATGTGCGAAGTTAAGCGGAGACGCCCATGAATGACCCGCGCATCTGGTTCGGCCCCAAGCGTATCGGCTGGGGCTATGGTCCCCGCACCTGGGAGGGCTGGGCGGTGGTCGGCCTGCTCGTCCTTGCCGTTGTCCTGCTCAAGCGCGGACTTTCGGCTTAGGCCGGATCGACCGCGATATTGTCGATCAGCCGGGTCTTGCCCAGCTTCGCAGCGCCCAGCAGCCGTGCCGGACGGTCGAGCGTTGCGATCGGCTCCAGGCTGTCTGCGTCGCACAGGGTCACATAGTCGATCGGGTCGAAACCATGGGTCGCCAGCGTGGCGATTGCCCTGGCCAGTGCCGCCTCGACCGGCTCGCCCTTCTCGATCTGGCGCTTCGCCTCACCCAGCGCGCGCGGCAGCGCCAGCGCATCCTTGCGCTCCTGTTCGCTGAGATACGCGTTGCGCGACGACAGCGCCAAACCATCCTCGGCCCGCTGGGTCGGCATGCCGATGATCTCGATGTCCAGATTGGTGTCGGCAACCATGCGGCGGATCACGGCGAGCTGCTGATAATCCTTCTCGCCAAAGATCGCGACATCGGGCGCGACCTGGTTGAACAGCTTGGTGACGACCGTGGCGACACCATCGAAATGGCCCGGCCGCGCCGCGCCATCCAGCCCTTCGCTCACCCCCGACACCCGGATATTGGTGGCATAGCCGGCCGGATACATGACTTCCACGCTTGGCGCCCACAGGATGTCCACGCCGGCGGCCTGTAACAGCTGCGCATCCTTCGCCTCGCGCCGGGGATAGGCGTCCAGATCCTCGTTCGGGCCGAACTGGCGCGGATTGACGAAGATCGACACCACGACATGCCGGCCATGGCGGCGCGCTTCCTCGACCAGCGCCATATGCCCGTCATGCAGCGCCCCCATGGTGGGGACCAGCGCCAGCGTCTTTCCGTCGGACTTCAGCGCGGCGACGGCGGCACGCAGGGCGGGAAGGTCACGGAGAATTTGCACGGGACGAGGGGCTCCGATAAGGGCAGGGACACAGGGGCGTCCTGCTAGGCTTCGCGCCACGGGACCGTCAAGAATCTAGAGCGACAAACACGGGGTTATCAAGGTCCGATGGCGAACGCGCAAACGCACCTCATCGTCTTCGCCAATGAAAAGGGCGGAACCGGCAAGTCGACGACCGCCGTCCACACGGCGATCGCGCTGACTGCGCTCGGCCATAGCGTCGGCCTGATCGATCTCGACCCGCGCCAGCGCACCGTCACCCGCTATATGGAAAACCGCGCCGAAACCGCGCGCCGCCGCGGCATCGATCTGTCGGCACCCGACTTTGCGGTGTTTCAGGGCGACAATGTCGCCGCACTCGACGAACAGGCGGCGGCGGTTGCGGAGGGCAAGGATTTCCTGATCGTCGACACGCCCGGCCGCGACGATGATTTCGCCCGGCACATGGCAGCCCGCGCCAACACGCTGGTCACGCCGATGAACGACAGTTTCGTCGATTTCGACCTGATCGGCCAGGTCGATGCCGAAACCTTCCGGGTGCGTCGCCTGTCCTTCTATTCCGAACTCATCTTCGAAGCACGCAAGTCGCGGGCCAAGGCCGATGGCGTGTCGATCGACTGGGTGGTGCTGCGCAACCGCGTCCAGCATCATGATGCCCGCAACAAGAAGCGCGTCGGCGATGCGCTGATGGAATTGTCGCGCCGGGTCGGCTTCCGCGTCATTCCCGGATTGTCGGAACGCGTCATCTTCCGTGAACTCTTCCCCTCGGGCCTGACCCTGCTCGACAAGGGGCATCTGGGCGACCTGGGCATCAGCCATATCGCCGCGCGCCAGGAATTGCGTGAGATGGTGGCCGGATTGGCCTTGCCGACCGGCGATCATGCCGCGTCCGTGGACATGCTCGGCGCCGCCTGATGGGGCTGATCGCGCTGGTGCTGATCGGCCTGGCGGGCTGGCTCATCTGGACCGGGAGATTGCAGCGCATGTCGACCAAGGATGGCATGGCATTGGGGGCGGCGCTGGTCGGCGCAGTGCTGGCGGCCAAGGGCAAGCCGGCGCTCGGTGCGCCAATCCTGCTGGGCACGGCCCTCTTCTTCGCGTCGCAGGGCAAGGCGAAGAAGGGCGCTAACCGCGCCAGGCGCAAGGCTGCGCCGCCGGTGCAGACTGACAGGGCCGACGTGGAGGGCGCCCGCGCCCTGCTCGGTCTGTCGGCGGATGCCCGCGCGACCGATATCCGCGCCGCACATCGCCGCCTGATCGCCTCGGTCCATCCCGACAAGGGTGGAACCGAAGCGCTGGCTGCCCAGATCAATGCCGCGCGCGACCTGCTGCTCGCCGACCTTGCCGAGCGGGATCGTCCGTCCGCCGGCTGATTGCCCCAGAAAGGACTATATGGCCCATCGCTTCCATCCGACCCTGCTGCGCGAATATGATATGCGCGGCGTTGTTGGCCCGATGCTCGGGGAAGCGGACGGCTATGCGCTGGGACGCAGCTTCGCGACCTGGGTGCGGCGCGTCGGCGGATCAGCGGTCGCGGTCGGCTATGACGGGCGGCTGAGTTCGCCCATGCTGGAGGGCGCGCTGGTGCGCGGCCTCACCGACAGCGGCGTCGATGTGCTGCGCGTTGGCCTAGGTCCCACGCCGATGCTCTATTATGCCGAGGCCGAACTGGACGTGGCGGGCGCCATCCAGGTGACCGGCAGCCATAATCCCGCAGATCAGAATGGTTTCAAGCTGGTCCTGGATCATGCGCCCTTTCATGGCGAGGCGATCCAGCAGCTCGGCGCGATGGCGGCGGCCGGCGACTGGCTGGCGGGCGAAGGCCGGGTGCGCGATGTCGATATCATGCCGGCCTATGTCGAACGGCTGGTGCGCGATTTTGACGGCGCCGCCTGGCGGATCGGCTGGGACGCGGGAAACGGCGCCGCAGGACCGGTCGTGGAGAAGCTGGTGCAACTCCTGCCGGGTGAGCATCATCTGCTCTTCACCGATGTAGACGGCAATTTTCCCAACCATCATCCTGATCCTACCGAAGAAGCGAATCTGGCCGATCTTCGTTCCCTTGTCCTCTCCAGGAAGCTCGATTTCGGTGTGGCTTTCGATGGCGATGGCGACCGGATCGGCGTGGTCGATGGCCTGGGCCGGATCATCTGGGGGGACCAGCTGCTCGGCCTGTTCGCGCAGGTCGTGCTGAAGGATCGTCCCGGCGCCCCGATCGTCGCAGATGTGAAGGCCAGCCAGGCCCTGTTCGACGAGATTGCGCGGCTGGGCGGTGAGCCGGTGCTGTGGAAGACCGGGCACAGCCATATCAAGTCCAAAATGAAGCAGATTGGCAGTCCACTGGGTGGCGAGATGACCGGCCACATCATGTTTGCCGATGATTTTTACGGTTTTGATGATGGACTCTATGCCGCCGTTCGCCTGATCCGCGCGGCTGCGCGGTTGCGCCGCACCGTCACCGACCTGCGCGGTGACATGGTCGAAATGGTCAACACCCCGGAAATCCGCATTGCCGTGCCGGAAGACCGCAAGTTCGCGATCATCGAAGACCTGCGCGATCGCCTGGTTGCATCCGGCGCAATCGTGGAATCGATCGATGGCGCTCGCGTCCGCACTGTCGATGGCTGGTGGCTGCTGCGCGCGTCCAACACCCAGAATGCGCTGACCGCGCGGGCGGAGGCGTCGGATGCTGCGGGATTGGCGCGCCTGCTGGCCGAAATCGAATCCCATTTGCGTGATTCGGGCGTCGATCAGCGATTGCAAGCGGCGAAATAGCCTGTCGCAGCGCGCAAAATTGATATCGCTATCATTATTTCATGCGGAATTTCCCTTAGGGAAACATGGATTTATGACACCGGTTGCATGAAACGCAATCGCGCCATCATGTTTCGCATTTGCGACGAACGCCGCCTGGCCGCAAAAGGAACTCGCCTTTCAGGCATCCTCTCCTAAAACTTCATAGCCGTCCCTCGGGGCGGCTTTTTTTTTCACCTGTGACGTTGGCGCAACAGGGCGGCACTTGCCGTAGCGTCCAGCCGGGCGAAATCCGGGCAATTGAGCGAAAAATCGCGGAAATCCGTCATTGGCGCCTGTAGAAATCGTCGGGATAGCTGTTATGCGCATGGTTCCATAAGTCGCATGAGGCGTTTAAGCGCCCGCACCAAATGGCCAAATGAGTTTTTAGCAGAGGAAACGCCATGTCCCTTCGCCGTCGCATTCTTCCCACCATCCTGCTGACCGGCGCGATCGTCGCACCGATGCCGGCGCTGGCCGGTGGCTTCTATCTTCAGGAACAGTCGCCGGTGGAAACCGGCCGCGCCATGGCTGGCGGCGCCGCTGCAGGTGACGATCCCTCGACCATCTATTTCAACCCTGCCGCCATGACCCAGCTGTCGGGCGTCCAGGTTTCGGCCGGCGTCAACGCCCTGATGGCTTCCGCCCACCAGACCAACCGTGGCAGCTATCGCTCGGTCCCCGGTTCGACCGCCCGCGTGCCGGTGACTGGCAATGACGGTGGCCAGCCGTTCGAAAGCGTCATCCCGGTCCCCAATTTCTACGCTTCGGCGCAGGTCACCGACCGGCTGTGGCTGGGTCTGGGCGTCAACGCGCCCTTCGGCCTGAAGCTGGAATATGATGACGGTTTCTTCGGTCGCTATGACTCGATCTACACCGACCTCAAGACCTACAACATCCAGCCGTCTGCCGCGTTCAAGCTGAACGACAATTTCTCGATCGGCGGCGGCGTCGACGTGCAATATGTGAAGGCGAACCTGACCAACGCGCTGCCGCAGGTGTCACCGCTGGTCACCACCGACGGCTTCACCAAGCTGAAGGGCGACGACTGGACCGTCGGCTGGAACGCCGGCCTGTTCTACACCAACGGCACCACCAATGTCGGCGTCCACTATCGGTCGGGCATCAACCACAAGCTCAAGGGCACCCAGACCATTTCCGGCCTGGTGACGCCGCTCAGCGCCGCCAATGGCGAGTTCGATGCCTCGGCACCGCTGGACCTGCCCGATATCGTCACCGTGTCCTTCATGCACAAGCTGACGCCGAACCTGCGCGCGATGATCACCGGCAAATGGTATGGCTGGTCCAGCTTCAAGGGGATCGAGGTCACCTCGGCCACCGGCACCACCAACAAGGAACTGGATTACAAGGACAGCTACAGCGTCAGCCTGGGCGGCGAATATGATTTCAGCCCCGCCTTCACGCTGCGCGCCGGCACCATGTTCGACCGTTCGCCGACCAATCCGCAGCATCTGACCACCCGCGTGCCCGATGGCGACCGCGTGTGGCTGACGGGCGGCGCGACCTGGAATATCTCGCCGGCCTTCGCGCTGAACGTCGCCTACGCCCATACCTGGGTGGAAAAGGCGAACATCATCCGCCCGGACAGCTATTTCCCGTCGCCGGCCACCGTCACCGCCACGACCCTGGCGCAGACCAGCGGCAATGCGGACCAGGTTGCCGCATCGCTGACCGCGCGCTTCTAAAAAGCTGCGTTAATGCTTATAGGGGGCTCCAGAGATCTGGAGCCCCTTTTCATGTCCGAACATAATCCCGGCCTGCGCCCCTGGCGCGACATCGCCCGACGGCAGTCGCGGCAGATCATGGTCGGCAACGTCCCCGTGGGCGGCGGTGCGCCGGTCACGGTGCAGACCATGACCAACACGCTGACCCATGACGTCAAGGCGACGATCGACCAGATTCGTCGCTGCGAGGATGCCGGCGTCGACATCATCCGCGTGTCCTGCCCGGACGAGGAATCGACCGCGGCGCTGAAACAGATCGTCCGCGCCGCGCGCGTGCCGATCGTTGCCGACATCCATTTCCACTATAAGCGCGCGCTGGAAGCCGCCGATGCCGGTGCTGCCTGCCTGCGCATCAATCCCGGCAATATCGGTTCGGCCGCGCGGGTGAAGGAAGTGGTGGACGCCGCCAAGGCCAATAATTGCTCGATCCGCATCGGCGTCAACGCCGGTAGTCTGGAACGCGACCTGCTCGAAAAATATGGCGAGCCTTGCCCGGAAGCGCTGGTCGAAAGCGCGCTCGACCATATCAAGCTGCTGCAGGACCAGGATTTCCACGAATATAAGGTCGCGGTGAAGGCGAGCGACGTATTCCTGGCGGTCGCGGCCTATATGCAATTGGCCGATGCGGTCGATTGCCCGCTGCATCTGGGCATCACCGAAGCCGGCGGCCTGATCGGCGGCACGGTCAAGAGCGCGATCGGCATCGGCAATCTGCTCTGGGCCGGCATTGGCGACACGATCCGCGTCTCGCTCTCGGCCGAACCGGAAGAGGAAGTGCGGGTCGGCTATGAGATGCTCAAGACGCTCGGCATCCGCACCCGCGGCGTCAAGGTCATCTCCTGCCCCAGCTGCGCGCGGCAGGGCTTCGACGTGATCCGCACCGTCCAGGCGCTGGAGGAACGGCTGCAGCATATCAACACGCCGCTCTCGCTCTCGGTGCTGGGTTGCGTCGTCAACGGTCCGGGCGAAGCGCGCGAGACCGATATCGGCCTGACCGGCGGCGGCAATGGCAAGCATATGGTCTATCTGTCGGGCGTCACCGATCACACGATCCAGGATGCCGACATGGTCGACCATATCGTCAGGCTGGTCGAGGCCAAGGCGGCCGAGATCGAAGCGGCGGCAACCGACGCGGGACAGGTCCAGGCGGCGGAATGACGGACAGCGCCGACCGGTCCGCCATCGCCCATGGCGCAGGCGCCACGGGTGCGCAGGCGGTCGGCGCGTCCGCTATTGGGACATTGGTCCTGGGCGCGATCGCATTGGGGGCAATAGCGGTTGGCGCCCTGGCCATTGGTCGACTGCGTATCGGCAAGGCACGGATCACCCGGCTTCATATCGACGAATTGCATATCGGCAGGATCGTCGGCCCCGGTCGCGACTGATCCAGTCACCCGTCGATGGATCGTCCGCTTTCCTCTCCCCGCAGCCCGTCCGTGCTGCTGCCCTTCCTCATCTGCTGCCTTGGCGTCGCGCTCTTTTCGGTGATGGACGCGGCGATGAAGGGGCTCAGCCTCTCGATCGGCCTTTATAACGCGCTGCTCTGGCGCGCGATCACCGGCAGCCTGCTCGGGCTGGTCCTGATGCTCGCCACCCGCCAGCGCTGGCCCAACCTTTCCGTGCTGCGCCTGCATCTGCTGCGCGGCGTGGTGGTCGCGCTGATGGCCAGCTTCTTCTTCTGGGCGATCATGCGCCTGCCACTGGCCGAAGCCATTGCCCTCTCCTTCATCGCGCCGCTGATCGCGCTCTATCTGGCAGCGCTGCTGCTCAAGGAACGGATCGGGCGGCAGGCGATCGGCGCCTCGCTGCTTGGTCTGGTCGGGGTGGGCGTGATCCTGTCGGGGCGGATGCGCGGCGACTATGATGGCGATGCGCTGATGGGGGCGGGCGCGGTGCTGCTCTCGGCGATGCTGTTCGCCTGGAACCTGATCCTCCAGCGCCAGCAGGCCCAGCTTGCCTCGCCGATCGAGGTCGCCTTCTTCCAGCATCTGGTCATGCTGGGTGTGTTTGCGATCGGCGCGCCGGCCTGGGCGATCGTGCCGACCGGAGCGGCGGTGCCGCTGGTTCTGCTGGCCGCAATCCTGGCCTTCACCTCTCTCGCGGCGCTCGCCTGGGCCTATGCGCGTGCGGAGGCCCAGCGGCTGATCCCGGTCGAATATACCGCCTTCGTCTGGGCCGCGATCTTCGGTTGGCTGGCCTTTGGCGAGCAACTGACGCTTACTACCCTTGCCGGTGCCTTGTTGATCGTCGCCGGCTGCCTTATCGCCGCGCGCACGAAACGGGCGGATATCGCCCATGTGGAAGCGGGAGCGGCATGAGCCAGGTCATCATCAGGGACGCGCAATCGACGGATATCGATACCATCGCGAATTTCATCCTGGCGCTCGCCGATTATGAGAAGCTGGCCCATGAAGTGAAGGCCGACCGCGAGACGCTGGCCCGCTATCTGTTCGGACCCCGGCCGATGGCGGAGGTGCTGATCGCCGAGCATGATGGCGCGCCGATCGGCTTTGCCCTCTTCTTCCACAATTTCTCGACCTTCGAGGGGCGTCCGGGCCTCTATCTGGAGGATCTGTTCGTCCTGCCTGAAGCGCGGGGGCTCGGCGCCGGCAAGGCGTTGCTCGCCCGTCTCGCCCGATTGGCGATCGCGCGCGACTGCGCCCGGCTCGAATGGTCGGTGCTCGACTGGAACGCGCCGGCGATCGCCTTCTACCGGGCGATCGGCGCCCGGCCGATGGACGAATGGACCGTGCAGCGCGTCGACGGCGATGCGCTCAGCGCCCTCGCATCGCATCCTGCAGGCTGACGCCCAGCAGCACGATCGCAAAGCTGCTCAGGGCAATCACGACAAAGGCGGGATAGAAAGAGGCGAACATGGCGACATCTCCTTTCGCCGCCCATTTTGCGCCTGTGCCCCAGGCCCGCGACATACGCAATGTTGCGGATGGGGCGGGACGAGCCGATGGGCCGCAGGCTTGACGAGGACTCCTGGCTCGGCGCATTGTGCCGGAACGGAACATTTGGGGGACATTTGACCATGGCTGTCAGCCGCGGAGCCAAGCGCGCGCCGGAATGGCGCGAAATGCTCAAGCGCAGCATCGTGCGCAGCGGCGCGCTGATCGGGGCGATCTCGCTGTTTCTGGCGACCCTGTTCCTGGCGCTGGCGCTGCTGAGCTATCAGCCCAGCGACCCGTCGATGAACACGGTGGCGGGCGATCATGTCGCCAATATCATGCGCGCGCCCGGCGCCATGGTGGCGGACATGCTGCTGCTGCTGTTCGGCGTGCCGATCGCGCTGCTGCTGCCGCTGATGGGGATCACCGCCCGTCGTCTGTGGGGCGATCATGAGATGATTGGGTGGAAGGCGCAGTTCGGCAAATGCCTGGTCGGCATCATCCTGATCGGCATCGCTTTGGCCTTGTTCCAGCCTGATCCGCTGGTCGGCCTACCCTCCGGCTGGGGCGGCATGATCGGCCTTGTCACTGCCAAGGGGGTGATGAGCCTGACCGCCCAGGCGCCGGCCGCGCAGGGCTGGATCATCGGCATATTGGTGGTCGTGGCCATGCTGGCCGGCCTGTTCGTCTGGTATCGCAGCCTGGCGCTGGAAAAGCCGATCTTCACCATCCGCCGCCCGACCCTGCCCCGGCTCAGCCTGCCGCGCCCCTCGCTCGCCTTTGCAGGACAGGGAGCAGCTGCCGATCTGGACGAGGATGATGACGGTCCGGTCGAACGGGTGATCGCGCCGCGCAAGCAGGTGTCGAACGAGCCCAAGCCGCCGATCACCATCCAGGCGCCCAAGCCCGCCCCGGTGCAGCGCTCGACCGCGCCGGTGTCGCAGGATGATCTGTTCGGCCACAGCTCGCTGCCGTCCGCCGACCTGCTCAATCCGATTCCCGCCAATCAGGGCCAGAAGATCGACAAGGCTGCGCTGGAACGCAACGCCCGCTTGCTGGAGAGCGTGCTCGACGACTTCCATGTGAAGGGCAATATCGTCGAGGTCCGCCCCGGTCCCGTCGTCACCATGTATGAGCTGGAGCCGGCACCGGGCATCAAGGCGAGCCGCGTGATCGCGCTGGCCGACGATATCGCCCGCAACATGTCGGCGCTGTCGGCGCGCGTCGCCACCATTCCCGGCCGCACTGTCATCGGCATCGAACTGCCCAACACCAATCGTGAGGGCGTGTCCTTCCGCGAACTCATCACCAGCGAGCAGTTCGGTGCGGAAGCGACCCTGCCGATCATCCTGGGCAAGAATATCTCGGGCGAGCCGATCATCGCCGATCTGGCGCCGATGCCGCATCTGCTGATCGCGGGTACCACCGGTTCGGGTAAGTCGGTCGGCCTCAACGCCATGATCCTGTCGCTGCTCTACCGCATGACGCCGGACCAGCTGCGCCTGATCATGATCGATCCCAAGATGCTGGAACTGTCGACCTATGACGACATCCCGCATCTGCTCGCCCCCGTCGTGACCGAGCCGAGCAAGGCGATCCGCGCGCTCAAATGGGCGGTCGAGCAGATGGAGGATCGCTATCGCATGATGGCCTCGATCTCGGTCCGCAACCTCGCCAACTACAACGAGAAGGTTCGCGCCGCCAAGGCCAAGGGCAAGCCGCTCGGCCGCCGCGTCCAGACCGGCTATGACCCCGAAAGCGGCAAGCCGATCTATGAAGAGGAGCAGCTGGATTTCCAGCCGTTGCCGCAGATCGTGGTGGTGGTCGACGAGCTGGCCGACCTGATGATGACCGCGGGCAAGGAAGTCGAATTCCTGATCCAGCGTCTGGCGCAGAAGGCGCGTGCTGCCGGCATCCACCTGATCCTCGCGACCCAGCGTCCCTCGGTCGACGTCATCACCGGCGTCATCAAGGCGAACCTGCCGACCCGCATCAGCTTCTTCGTGACCAGCAAGATCGACAGCCGCACCATCCTAGGCGAACAGGGTGCCGAACAGCTGCTGGGCAAGGGCGACATGCTCTACATGCATGGTGGCAAGGGCCTGATGCGCGTCCATGGTCCCTTCGTTTCGGACGATGAAGTGCGCGTGGTTGCCGACCATTGGCGGGCGCAGGGCGCGCCCGATTATATCCAGGCGGTCACGGAAGAGCCGGAGGAAGGCAGCTTCGCGCTCGACGGCGTGGACCTGGGCGATGACAGCCCGGACGCGCAGCTGTTCCGCAAGGCCTGCCAACTGGTGTTCGAGAATCAGAAGGCCTCGACCAGCTGGCTGCAGCGCCAGCTGCGAGTCGGCTACAACAGCGCCGCACGTCTGATCGAACGGATGGAGGAAGAAGGGCTGGTCGGTCCGCCCAACCATGTCGGCCGCCGCGAAGTGCTGCGTGACGAGAATGGCAATCCGCTCTGACGCTACGAAATGCCTGTTTTCCTTGAGCGATTGCGTTCCGTGCAACCATGCTTGCTGCCTTCGCATTTGTCGTGACAGGGGCTTTGGGACATTAGGAACAGGCCTTTCAGGCATCCTCTCCTAAAAACTTTTCAGGCTGATCTTCGGATCAGCCTTTTTTTTGTCCGCGAATCGGTCTAGGCAGGCGTCGCTGCTGCCGCGCCGATAAACATAATTGGAGCGGTGCCGCCGGTAAGACCGGCATGGCGAGGCGGGAGCACGGGGGATCGAGCCAGCCATTTCACGGCCGCTCTCCCCCGTCTGGTCTTTCCGATCGATCCTTTCCCTTCGATGGAACAGCAAGGTTCACAGCGGGTTCAAGCCCCACCCCCTATGCCCCCTTTTCCGAACAACCCGGAGATGATTGCATGAAGCGCATCCTCGCGCCTGTCGCCCTGTCCCTCGCCACCGCGCTGGTTGCGGTGCCGGCGGGCTATGCCCTCGCCCAGCAGGCGGCACCGTCCGACCTCAATCAGGTCAATGCCTATATCCGCGCCGTCACCACCCTGACCGCCGATTTCAGCCAGACCGACCGCAATGGTCAGGTGCTGACCGGCAAGCTGACCCTGAAGCAGCCGGGCAAGATCCGTTTCCAATATGAAAAGGGCGTGCCGCTGCTGATCGTGGGCGATGGCAAGGCGCTGACCCTGATCGACTATGAGGTGCGCCAGGTGCAGCGCTGGCCGATCGGCAATTCGCCGCTGGCCGCGCTGATCGACCCGACCAAGGATTTGTCGAAATTCGGCACGGTCGTGCCCACCGGCGACCCGACGGTGCTGAGCGTGCAGGCAAAGGATCCCAAGCGGCCCGAATTCGGCACCATCACCATGATCTTCAAGCGCAAGCCCGCGTCGCCGGCCGGACTGGAGCTTTATGGCTGGGTCGCGCTCGACGCGCAGAATAATCGCACGGCGGTGCGCCTGTCGAACCAGCAATATGGCGTGCCGGTCGCCGATTCCGCCTTCCGCTGGACCGATCCGCGTCCGCGCGGCCGTCCGAACGGCTAGGGCGGGCCGCAGGAACGATGGGCTGAAAACTTTCTGCCATCGTTCATCTGCCGCTCATATCGGATCGCCTAGATAGAGATCACGGCGAGAGACGCAGACCGGGATTTCCCCCCTGTTACCCGGCACACCGCTCCCGTCGCAAAGCGCTTCAAGGGCGCGATCGAGACCCCCGTTCCACGCCCCCGGAGCGGGGGTCTTACTTTGTCCGGCGCTTGCGCGCGGGCGCGCGGCACCCTAGGTGCTTTTCATGGCCGATACCCTTTCGATTGCATCCTGGAACATCAACAGCGTCCGCGCCCGGATCGACATCGTCGAACGCTTCCTGACCGAGGAAGCGCCCGACATTCTCTGCCTGCAGGAAACCAAGGTGGTGAACGAGATTTTCCCCACCGACATGTTCAAGCGGCTGGGCTATGTCCATCAGGTGCTGAACGGCCAGCGCATGCATCATGGCGTCGCGATCATGAGCAAGGTGCCGATCCATGAGGATGACCGGTTCGACTGGCAGGCCAATGGCGAAGCGCGTCATGTCGGCATCCGCCTCGACAATGGCGTGCGGATCGAGAATGTCTATGTCCCCGCCGGCGGCGATGTCGCCGACCGCATGGTCAATCCCAAATTCGGCCAGAAGCTCGACTTCATCGAGCGGATGATCGAGTGGTCCGGCGCGCTCGACAACAAGCCGACCATCCTGACCGGCGACTTCAACATCGCGCCTTTGGAATGTGACGTCTGGAGCCACAAGCAGCTGCTCGACGTGGTCAGCCATACGCCGGTCGAATGCGCGCTGCTGGGCCGGTTGCAGGCGTCGAACGACTGGGTCGATATCGGCCGCCATTTTCACCCTGCCCCGGCGCGGCTCTACACCTGGTGGAGCTATCGCGCGAAGGATTGGGCGGCGTCGGATCGCGGCCGTCGCCTCGACCATATGTGGATGACCAGGGACGTCGCCGACAAGGCGGTCGCCCACCGTGTCGTCGAACCCGCGCGCAGCTGGGAAAAGCCGTCCGACCATATCCCGATCATCACCGAGTTCGCCTTCTGATGAACGGGCGGGATGCTGCCCGCGCCATCGATGCGCTGCGTCGCGGCTGGGCGATCCGCCTGACCGCGCCTGATGGCGCCATCCGGCTGATTGCGATCGAGGGCGCGGATGCGGTGACGCTGGCCGATTTCGATCCGCAGGGTCAGGCCGATATCCTGATTTCCGCCGCCCGCGCCGAGACGCTGAAGCTCGCCAACCAGCTGGCGGCGGCCGATCCCGATCTGCCGGTGCTGATCGAACGGGCGCCGTGGATCGACGCCGATGTCGCGACCTCGATTTCCGATCCGGTGCTGGACCTCGCCTCGCCGCTCAAGGGGCCGTTCCGTGCGCGCGCGCTGCCGGCGCCGCAGGCGGCCAAGGCGGCGCTGCGCCTGGCCCGTTTGGCTGGTATCCTGCCCGCCTATTTCCTCACCGAAGGCAACGGCCCGGTCGAGGCGGAAGTCAGCGCCGATGATGTCGGCGATTATGACGATGCCATTCACCTCGCCATCGCCACCCGTGCCCGCCTGCCGGTATCGGCGAGCGAGAGCGCGGAGATCATCGCCTTCCGCAGCCCCGACGAGCCGCGCGAGCATGTCGCGCTGGTGGTCGGCAAACGTGACGCATCGCCCCCGGTCATCCGCATCCACAGCGAATGCCTGACCGGCGACGTGTTCGGCAGCCTGAAATGCGATTGCGGCCCGCAATTGCATCAGGCGCTGCACCAGATCGCCGACGCACAATGGGGCGTGCTGCTCTATCTGCGGCAGGAAGGGCGCGGCATCGGCCTCGTCAACAAGCTGCGCGCCTATGCGCTGCAGGATCAGGGCTTCGACACGGTCGACGCCAATGTGCGGCTGGGCTTCGCGATCGATGCGCGCGACTTCTCGGTCGCGGCGCGGATGCTCGACCTGCTCGGCATTGGCGGCGTGCGCTTGCTCACCAACAATCCGCAGAAGGTCGCCGGCTTGCAGGCGGCCGGGATCGAGGTGGTCGAGCGGCTGCCGATCATCCTGCCGGCCAACCCGCATAATGAACGCTATCTCGCCACCAAGCGCGACCGGACCGGCCACCAGCTGTGAGTGTCATCCATGTCGATGTCGCCACCGGGCGACTGCGCTTCGGCGATCTCGACATGGCCTGCACCATCGGCCGCAGCGGGGCCTGCGCGGCGGCCGACAAGCGCGAAGGCGATGGTTGCACCCCCTTGGGCAATTGGCCGATCCGCGCGGTGCTGCTGCGCCCCGGCAAGGTTGCCGCCGCCGGCATCGCCCTGCCCTGGCGCTGGACCCATGCGGGGGATGGATGGTCGGACGATCCGGCCGATCCCGCCTATAACCGTCCCGTGCGCCTGCCCCGCCCCTTCTCGACCGAAAGCCTGCAGCGCAGCGATGACGCTTATGACGTGATCGTCATCCTGGGCCATAATGATGCGCCGCCGGTGCCGGGCATGGGCAGCGCCATCTTCTTCCATCTGTCCGAAGGACGCCCGACCGCCGGCTGCGTCGCGGTCGATCGCGACGACATGCTGCGCCTGTTACCTTTGCTGTCACCCGGCGACGTCATGACCATTGCCTGAGAATTTAGGCGCCTAAGTAGCGATCAGGCGCGCTCCAGTGCCTCGCCCACTTCGCCGCCGGCCGCCTCCAGCAGCCGCCGTTCCAGCGTCTGCAACCGGGCCTTGCTCTCGATCTTCCCGCCCAAGAGGTCGGTGACATAGAAGGTATCGACCGCGCGCTCGCCATAGGTGGCGACATGGGCGCTGTGGACCGTGACCTTCGACTGGAACAGGGCATTGGCCAGGCTGAACAGCAGCGCCGGCCGATCGCGGGCATTCACCTCGATCACGGTGAAGCGGTTCGACGCCTTGTTGTCGATCAACACATTGGGCTCGATGCGGAAGGCTTCGGCGCGGGTGCGGGGCAGCGGGCGCGCTTCCAGCTTGGTGATCATGCGGTGGCGGTTGGAGAGGGAATCCTCGATCGCTGCCTTGATCCGCGCCAGCTGCTCGGGACTGTGGAAGGCACCGCCCAGCGGATCCTGCACCAGGAAATTGTCGATCGCGACGCCATCGCGCGTCGTATGGATGCGCGCGTCGATGATGTTGCCGCCGGCCAGGTGGATGGCGCCGGCAATGCGGTAGAACAGGCCCGGATGGTCGGTCGCATAGACGGTAACCAAAGTCGCGCCGCGCTGGGGATAATATTGTGCGGCGATCGACAGCGAAGAATCGCCCGCTTCCAATATGTGCCGCGCATTATGGACCAGGATATCGTCCGGTTCGGCGATCCAGTAGCTTTCGGGCATGCGGCCGCTGAAGGCGGCGAAGGTCGCCTCATCCATGCCCAGCGCCTCGCGCAGCGCCTCCTGCTTGGCGGCAACCCGCTCGCTGCGGCCCTTCTGCTTGTGGCCCAGGCGCAGCACTTCCTCGGCCGCGTCATAGAGGTCGCCCAGCAACTGCCGCTTCCAGCTGTTCCAGACGCCCGGCCCCACCGCACGGATATCGACCACGGTCAGGCACAGCAGCAGGCGCAGCCGCTCGGGGCTCTGCACCACTTCGACGAAATCGAGGATCGTCTTGTAGTCGGCCAGGTCGCGCTTGAAGGCGGTGGCCGACATCAGCAGGTGATAACGCACCAGCCAGGCGACGGTCTCGGTCTCGGCGGCGGTCAGGCCCAGGCGCGGGCAGAGATGGTCCGCCACTTCCGCGCCCAATATGCTGTGGTCGCCGCCGCGCCCCTTGGCGATGTCATGCAGCAGCACCGCGACATAGAGCACCCGGCGCGACAATATCTTGCCCATCAGCTCGGTCGCCAGCGGATGGTCGGTGGCCAGTTCGCCCTTCTCGATCCGGGCCAGCAGGCCGACGGCGCGGATGGTATGCTCGTCCACCGTATAATGATGGTACATGTCGAACTGCATCTGCGCCACGACGCGGCGGAAATCGGGGATGAACCGGCCGAACACGGTGGACTCGTTCATCCAGCGCAGCACCGTTTCCGGGTCGCGCGGGCTGGTCAGCACATCCATGAAGGCGGCATTGGCCCGTGCGTCCTTGCGCACCTTGGCGGTGATCAGGCCAGCGTCGCGGCTTGCCGCGCGCATCGCGCTCGGATGAATCTGCAGCCCATGCCTGTCGGCCACGGCGAAAATCTCGACCAGGCGGACCGGATCGGCCTGGAAGAAATCATCACTCGGTAGCGCCAGCCGCCCGCGATCCAGCACGAAGCCATCCAGCTTCTTGGGCCGGCGAAAGATCGACGGAATATAGCGGCGTCCGCGCTCGGCCAACTGGTCGTCCAGATGCGCCAGGAACACCGCGGTCAGGTCGCCGACCGCCTTTGCATTGAGGAAATAATAGCGCATGAAGCGCTCGACCCCGGATCGTCCGGCCCGCGCGGTGAAGTGCATGCGCGTCGCGGTTTCCAGCTGTAGGTCGAAGGTCAGCCGGTCCTCGGCCCGCCCCGTGATCATGTGCAGATGGCACCGCACCGCCCACAGGAAATCCTCGGCCTTCTGGAACTGGCGCAGCTCGCTCTGCGTCAACAGGCCGACATCGACCAGGTCGGCGACCGATTTCACCCGGTTCACATATTTGCCGATCCAGAACAGCGTGTGCAGGTCGCGCAGGCCGCCCTTGCCTTCCTTGACATTGGGCTCGACGACATAGCGGCTGTCGCCCATGCGGCGGTGGCGCTCGTCGCGTTCCTCCAGCTTCTCGGTGACGAAGGTGCGGGCGGTGCCCTGCATGATCTCGCTGTCGAAGCGGACGGCCACTTCCTCGTAAAGCGCCCGGTCGCCCCACACATAGCGTGCTTCCAGCAGGGCGGTGCGCACGGTGAGGTCGGCCTTGGCCATCCGCATCGTCTCGTCGATCGAACGGCTGCTATGGCCGACCTTGAGCCCCAGATCCCACAGCGAATAGAGCATGGATTCGATGATCTGCTCGGTCCAGCCGGTCGGCTTCCAGGGGGTGATGAAGCCGATATCGACATCGCTGTGCGGTGCCATCTCGCCCCGGCCATAGCCGCCGACGGCGATCAGCACGATCCGCTCGCCGGTGCTGCGGTTGCCGGCGGGATAAAGATGATGGGTGGTGGCGTCGTAGAGCAGCCGCAAGATCTGGTCGATCAGGAAGGCAAAGGCCGTCACCGCCTCGCGCCCGCGCGTCGGCTTGGCTTCCAGCCGGCGCGCAACATCCTCGCGGCCATGCTCCAGGGCGGCCTTCAGTTCCTTGACGATCAGCCCGCGCAGCTTGATCGGATCGCCCCGGTGCTCCTGCGCCAGGGCGTTGATGCTGTCGGAAATCGCGCGCCGGTCAATGATCGCGCGGCGCGACCCCAGGCTGGGGAACTGCATGACCATGGCTTTCGTCTACTCGTGGTGACTGGCGGCGGCCAGTTGTTTCAACCGATATATGTGATCGAGTGCCTCACGCGGGGACAGTGCGTCGGCATCGATGCCATCCAGCGCGTCGCGCAACGGATCGACCACCTCTTCGGCCTGGGTTGCTACGCTGGCGAACAGCGGCAGGTCGTCCAGCCCCGCGGCGATGCCGCCGGTCTTCGCCTTGCCTGCCTCCAGCCGGCCCAGCACATCCTTGGCGCGCTTGAGCACCAGGGGCGGCAAGCCGGCCAGTCGTGCGACCGCCAGGCCATAGCTGCGATCGGCCGGTCCTTCGGCCAGTTCGTGCAGCAGCACCAGGTCGCCCTTCCATTCGCGTGCCCGCACATGGTGCAGCGACAGCGCATCAAGCGTTTCAGACAGGCGCGTCAGCTCATGATAATGGGTCGCGAACAGGCAGCGGCAGCGATTGACCTCATGCACCGCCTCAACCACTGCCCAGGCGAGCGCGAGGCCGTCATAGGTGGATGTGCCGCGCCCGACCTCGTCCAGGATGACGAAGCTATGCTCGGTCGCCTGCGCCAGGATCGCGGCGGTCTCGACCATCTCGACCATGAAGGTTGACCGGCCGCGCGCCAGATTGTCGGAGGCGCCGACGCGGCTGAACAGGCGGTCGACCAGGGTCAGCGTCGCCGATCCCGCCGGTACGAAGGCGCCGGCCTGGGCCAGGATGACGATCAGCGCATTCTGCCGCAGGAAGGTCGACTTACCGCCCATGTTCGGGCCGGTGACCAGCCATAGCCGGTCGGTCGCGACCAGCCGGCAATCATTGGCGACGAAGGGCTGGCCCTGCGCGCGCAGCGCATCCTCGACCACCGGATGGCGCCCGCCGACAATGTCGAGGCAGGGGCCGACCCCGTCCTCGACCACGAAATGGGGGCGTTGCCAGCCGCCTTCGGCCGCCCGCTCGGCCAGTGCGGCGGCAACGTCCAGTCGGGCGAGCGCGTCGGCGGCGCGGGCGATGTCGGCCTTGCGGTCCAGCACCGCCTCGATCAGCGTTTCGAGATGGGCGGCTTCCGCCACCAGCGCATGGGCGCCGGCCTGCGCCACCCGTCCGGCCTGTTCGTGCAGGTCGATCGAGTTGAAGCGCACGACCCCGGCCAGCGTCTGGCGATGGGTGAAGCCGCTTTCGGGCTGCATCAGCTGGTCGGCGGCGCGGGCCGGCACCTCGACATGATAGCCCAGCACGCCATTATGGCGGATCTTGAGCGCGCTGATCCCGGTCTGCTCGCGATATTGGGCCTCCAGCGCGGCGATCGCGCGGCGGCCGTCGCCAGCCAGGCGGCGCAGTTCGTCGAGCGCCGGGTCGAAGCCGTCGGCGATATAGCCGCCATTATTGGTTTCGGTCGGCGGGCTCGGCACCAATGCGCGCGCCAGCGCATCGACCAGCGCGCCATGGCCGTCGAGCGCCGGCAGCAACTGGGTCAGCAGCAGCGGCTGATCGGCCAGCCGCCCCAGCCGCTCGCGCAGCAAGCGCGCCTCGCCCAAACCGTCGCGCAATTGGCCGAGGTCACGCGGGCTGCCCCGCCCCACGGCGACACGACCGAGCGCGCGACCGATGTCGGGCAGCGCCCGCAGCGCCGCACGCAACTGACTGCGCAGCGTCGCATCATCATGGAACAGCTGGACCAGGCCCAGCCGCGCGTCGATCAGCGGCGCATCCATCAGCGGCGCCGACAGATCCTGTGCCAGCAGCCGGGCGCCCGCCCCGGTGACGGTCCGGTCGACTGCGCCCAGCAGGCTGCCCGCGCGGGTGCCGCCGGTGGTCGCGACGATTTCCAGGCTCTCGCGCGTCGCCGCGTCGATCGCGACATGGGCGCCGCTGGTCTTGCGGAGCGGCGGCGCCAGGAAGGGCAGCGTGCCCTTCCCCGCATGGTCGAGATAGGAAATCAGCCCGCCCATCGCTGCCAGTTCGGCGCGGCTGAACTGGCCGAAACCATCCAGCGTCGCGACCGCGAACAGGCGCTTGAGCGCGTCTTCGGTACGGGTGCTGGAAAAGGCCGCCTTGTCGAACGGATGGCTGTTGGGGACCTCCAGCGTCGAACCTTCGGCAATCACCACTTCGCTCGGCCGCAACCGGGCGAGTTCGGCGGGCAGGTCGCCCGCCCGCACCGTCATCGTCTCGAACCGGCCGGTCGAAATATCGGCGGCGGCCAGGCCCAGCTCACCTTCTCCGCCGGTCTGGGCGAGCGCCACCAGCATATTGTCGCGCCGGCTGTCGAGCAGCGTTTCCTCGGTCAGCGTGCCGGCGGTGACATAGCGGACGATGGCGCGTGCCACGAGCGCCTTGCCGCCCCGTGCCTTGGCCTCGGCCGGCGTCTCGGTCTGCTCGGCGATGGCGACGCGATGGCCGCCCTTGATCAGCCGGGCGAGATAGGATTCGGCGCTATGCACCGGCACGCCGCACATCGGGATCGGCTGCCCGGCATGTTCGCCACGGCTGGTGAGCGCAATGTCGAGCGTCGCCGCCGCCATCTTGGCGTCATCGAAGAAGAGTTCGAAGAAATCGCCCATGCGGTAGAAGAGCAGGCAATCCTGCGCCTCTGCCTTGAGGGTGAAATATTGTGCCATCATGGGGGTAGGCTGGGTGGTGGTGGAGGTCGAATTGGCCATGGGGCAAGCGGATAGCCTGATCGCTCCGCTGAAACCAGAGCTTCGCCAAAGGGCAGGAAAATTGCGCTTCTCGCACTTGCCCACAAGATAATCTTGCCGCTAGGGCGGCGCTATTGTTCCATTATGTGGGTATCGCGATGACCGAAAAGTCAAATGTGGAATTTTCCGAGCGCGAGGCGCTGTTCTTCCACGCGACCGGCCGCCCCGGCAAGATCGAGATCATCGCGTCGAAGCCGATGGCGACGCAGCGCGATCTCTCGCTCGCTTATTCGCCCGGCGTCGCGGTGCCGGTGCGCGCTATCGCTGAAGATCCGGCGACCGCCTATGATTATACCGCCAAGGGCAATCTGGTCGCGGTCATCTCCAACGGCACGGCGATCCTGGGCCTCGGCAATCTCGGCGCGCTGGCGTCGAAGCCGGTGATGGAGGGCAAGGCCGTCCTCTTCAAGCGCTTCGCCGATGTCGATTCCATCGACATCGAGCTGAAGACCGAGGATGTCGATCGCTTCATCGACGCGGTCGAACTGATGGAGCCGAGCTTCGGCGGCATCAACTTGGAAGACATCAAGGCGCCCGAATGCTTCGTTATCGAGACGACGCTCAAGGAACGGATGAACATTCCGGTCTTCCATGACGACCAGCATGGCACCGCGATCATCGCGGCGGCGGGCGTCATCAATGCCGCGCTGCTGACCGGTCGCGACATGAAGGACATGAAGGTGGTGGTGAACGGCGCGGGTGCCGCTTCCATTTCCTGCACCGAGCTGATCAAGGCGCTGGGCGTCCCGAACGAAAACGTCATCATGTGCGACAGCAAGGGCGTCATCTATCAGGGCCGCACCGAGGGCATGAACCAGTGGAAGTCGGCCCATGCGGTCAAGACCGACGCGCGGACCCTCACCGAAGCGGTCAAGGGCGCCGATGTGTTCCTCGGCCTCTCGGTCGCTGGCGCCATGTCGCAGGATATGGTGAAGTCGATGGCGGCCAATCCGATCATCTTCGCCATGGCCAATCCCGACCCGGAAATCCTGCCGCCTGACGCTCATGCCGTGCGTCCCGACGCGATCGTCGCCACCGGCCGGTCGGACTTCCCCAACCAGGTCAATAATGTCCTGGGCTTCCCCTTCATCTTCCGCGGCGCGCTCGACGTGCGGGCGACCGGCATCAACGAGGCGATGAAGCTGGCCGCCGCCAAGGCGATTGCCGACCTGGCGCGCGAACAGGTGCCCGAGGAAGTGGCAAAGGCCTATGGCCGTTCGCACAGCTTCGGCCCCGACTATATCATCCCCGCGCCGTTCGATCCGCGCCTGATGGAGGTGGTGCCGGCCGCCGTCGCCCAGGCGGCGATGGATACTGGCGTCGCACAGAAGCCGATCGCCGACATGGCTGCCTATCGCGATTCCCTGAAGGCGCGGCTCAATCCGACCACCTCGGTTCTCACCAGCGCCTATGAACTCGCCAAGGCCAATCCCAAGCGGGTCGTCTTTGCCGAGGCGGAAGAGGAAGTGGTGCTGCGCGCCGCGATCCAGTTCCGCGAACTGGGCTATGGCATCCCCGTGCTGGTCGGCCGCGACCATGTGCGCGACAAGCTCAAGGAACTGGGCGTCCGGGATCCCGACAGCTTCGAACTGCACAACAGCGTCAATTCGCCGCTGGTGCCCGAGATGGTCGATCTTCTCTATACCCGGTTGCAGCGGCGCGGCTATCTGCGTCGCGACTGCGAGCGGATGGTCAATCGCGACCGCAACATCTTCGGATCGCTGCTGGTGAAGATGGGCGTGGCCGATGCGATGATTTCCGGCGTCACCCGGCCCTATGGCCAGACCCTGCGCGAGGTGAAGCGGGTGATGGATCCGGCTGCGGGCCGTACCCCCTTCGGCATCCATGTCATGGTGACCAAGGACAAGACCGTCTTCCTGGCCGACACCACCGTCCATGAACGGCCTTCCGCGTCCGAACTGGCCGACATTGCCGAGGGCACGGTCGCGGTCGCGCGGCGCATGGGCCATGACCCGCGCGTGGCCTTCCTCTCCTATTCCAATTTCGGCAATCCCCCCGGCGCCTTCCTCGACAATGTGCGCGATGCGGTGAAGCTGCTCGACCAGCGCGACGTCGATTTCGAATATGAAGGCGAAATGACACCGGATGCGGCGCTCAATCCGACCGTGATGAAGAATTATCCGTTCAGCCGCCTGTCCGGCCCGGCCAATGTGCTGGTCATGCCGGGGCTGCAGTCGGCCAACATCTCGGCCAAGCTGCTGCGCGAACTGGGCGGGACGTCGATGATCGGGCCGGTGCTGGTCGGCATGGAAAAGTCGGTGCAGATCGCGACCATGTCGTCCAACGCGTCCGAGTTGCTGACGCTGGCCGTGCTGGCCGCGGGCGGCATCGCACTCTGATGATCGTGGCGGGGCACCAGCCCCGCCCCTATCCGCTACGACCGGTTGGTTTCTGACCGGTTTCGCTTGCCTTGCGCCATCGTCTGCTGGAAGACCATGGCATGAACAGTGCAACCATGATCGACAGTGCCACCTTCCGCCGCGTCCTGGGCCATTATCCGACCGGTGTATGCGTCGTCACCGCGTCCGCCGAGGATGGCACCCCGGTCGGCATGGTGGTCGGCTCCTTCACTTCGGTGTCGCTCGATCCGCCGCTGGTCGCCTTCTTCCCCGCCAAAAGCTCGGGCAGCTGGCCGCGCATCCAGCAGATCGGCCGCTTCTGCGTCAATGTCCTCGCCAGCGATCAGCAGCCGCTCTGCCGCCAGCTGGCGGCACCGGGCCCTGACAAGTTCGCCGGCGTGTCGCACCGCGTATCCGACAATGGATCGCCCATCATCGACAATGTCGTCGCCTGGATCGATTGCAGCCTGCATGCCGTGCATGAGGCCGGCGATCATTATATCGTGCTGGGTGAAGTGGTCGCACTGGAAGTGGAACGGCCCGACCGGCCATTGCTGTTCTTCCAGGGCAATTATGGCGAATTTTCGCTCCTCGCATGAGGAACGGGCGGCGCGACGCCGTCTGATCGGGCAAGAGGGCAAGAAAAAAGGGGTAAAGCTCGTTAAAAGGCCGTAATGATCCATACATGGGTCAGAAACATCACGGCTCCTTAACGTCTGCCGTCTATCATCGTCCCCATTCCGGATCGGACTGATCATGACTGCGCTGCTCATCACCATCGACACCGAATTGTCCGCCGCGCTGCACCAGCGCGGCGTCGGTCTTGAGCAGAATCTGCGCCAGTCGATCTGGGGTGATACGGCGGCCGGTGCTTTCGGCATCGGCTGGCAGATGGACCTGATGGACCGTCATGGCCTCAAGGGCGTCTTCTTCCTCGATCCCCTGCCCGCATTGATCCACGGCCCCGCATTTCTCCAGCCCATCATCGCCGCCATCGTCGGGCGTGGGCATGAAGTGCAGCTCCATCTGCATAGCGAATGGCTGGCCTGGGCCACGCATTCGCCGGTCGAAGGACGACAGGGGCGCAATATCGGCGATTTCAGCCTGGCCGACCAGATCGCCCTCCTCGGCCTTGGCCGCGACCTGCTGGAACAGGCAGGTGCCCCGCGGATCAGCGCGTTCCGAGCCGGCAATTTCGGCGCCAATGACGATACGCTGCGGGCGCTGGCGGCGATCGGCATCGGCTGGGACAGCAGCGTCAATCCGGCCTATCTCGGTCATGGATGCGGCATCAGCATGGACGCCGGCCAGATCGGCGCGGTTCGCGCCCAGGGGCTGGTCGAACTGCCCGTATCGGGGATCGTCGATCGCCCCGGCCATTTCCGCCCGGCGCAGATCTGCGCCATGTCGGCCGCCGAAATGCGCGCCGGCATGCGTCACGCCGCGCAGGAAGGTCATGATGCCTTCGTCATCGTCACCCATAGTTTCGAAATGCTCTCGCGCGATCGGATGCGCCCGAACCGCACGGTGATGCGCCGGTTCGAGCAATTATGCCGGACTGCCGCCGCGACGCCGGACATACGCCCTGCCGGCTTTCACGATCTTTCCTCGACCTTGGCCGATGCCCCCGCGCGCATGCTGACCCGCGTGCCGCCCAACCGGTTGCGCACCGGCCTGCGCATCGCGCAACAGGCCTGGGCGACCTGGCGCTACGAACATCGGCTGGTGCCTGCGTGAGCCGCCTGCCCTGCGCGATCGTCATCGGCCTGGAAAATGCGATCAGCCTGACCATCGTCCGGGAACTCGGCCGCCATGGCGTGCGGGTCCATGGCGTCGGGCCGGCAACCGGCATCGCGGCGGCATCGCGCTACTGCACGGACAGCACCGATCGGCCGTCAGGCCCGGCGGCTGATTGGCTGCCCGACCTGATCGCCCGGACCGGTGCCCGCGCCGTCTTCGCCATTTCGGAGACCGATCTGCTCGATCTGGCGCTGCTGCCGCCGATGATCGGCGATTGCCATATATTGGTTCCGCGCGCCGAAGCGCTCAACCAGGTGATCGACAAGCGTCGCACCCTGGCGGTCGCATCGGCGCAGGGCCTGTTGATACCGCGAACCTGGCAACCGATGGCCGGCGACGATTTCCAGGCCCATGCCGCATCCATGCCCTATCCGCTGGTCGCCAAATGGGCCAATCCGCCGGCGGTGATGCCATTGCTTGAGCGGGCGGGGCTGGAATGGATCAAGGCGGAATATGTGCGGACGCCGGATGCGTTGCAGGCGCTGCTTGCCCGCTATCGTCCGGTCGGTATCTGGCCGATGATCCAGCAATATTGCGGCGGTGTTGGCCTGGGACAGATGCTGTTCATGGCCGATGGTGATGCGACCCTGCATTTCCAGCATCGCCGCCTGCACGAATGGCCGCCCGAAGGGGGCGTATCGACCCTGTGCCGTGCCGAACCGCGCGACCGCCATGGGCAACAGATGGCATTGTCCGAACAATTGCTGCGGGCGCTCGGCTGGCAGGGGCCGGCGATGGTCGAATATCGCTATGATGCAGGCAGCGGTCATTATTGGCTGATGGAGGTGAACGGCCGTTTCTGGGGCAGTTTGCCGCTGGCTGGCCATTGCCATGCCCATTTCGCCTGGGAAGCCTATCGCCGGGCGGTGCTGGGTGAAACGGATGCGGCGCCCCTGCCCCACGATACCCTGCGCGCCCGCTACATGGTGCCGGAAACCAAGCGTCTGCTGCGATTGCTGATGGGGGGAAAGATCGCCGATCCCTTCTTCCGGGCCCGCCCATGGCGCGACCTTTGCACCTATCTGCTCGGCTTCCTCGACCCGTGCATGCGCTATTATGTCTTCAGCTTCAGCGATCCCCGGCCGCTGCTGCGCGATCTGGGGCAGATCGTCAGGAAGGCGTTGCGCCGGGATAAGTCCTGATCAGCGCCGTCACCGCCTGCTCGATCCGCTGCAGGCAATGCGCCATGTAGCGATCGTTCAGGCCATAGGGATCGTGAAGATGCGGCATCATCGGCTGTGTCCAGGTGCCGAGCAACTGGCGCGGCAGGTGCGACAGGCGGGCATCGGCATCCAGTCGATGCAGTTGCCGCACTTCCATCGCCAGCAGCAGGTCGCCAGGCTGCGGCTGATAGTCCGTCCTGTCGAGCGCCTTGTGGGCAGACAGGTCATGGCCCAGGGCCTGCGCCGCCGCGATTGCCGGATCATGGGCCGGTCGTCCGGTGGTGGTCGACAGGCCGAAGGAGGCCGTGCGGGCGCCGGCCTTGTGGGCCACCACATCGGCAAAGGCGCTGCGACAGATATTGCCCTGGCAGACGAAGACCAGCCGACGCACCTCGGCCGGGTCTGGACGCAGCGTGGCCGATTGCCCCAGCGCGAGCTGCGGATAGGACAGGGCCAGGCGCACCAGACCGCGAAATGTGCCGAACCGCGCGTTGATCATGCGACGGTGCCGATGGGGAGCAGGGAATCCATTGAAAGGGCCTTAGCCCAAACAGGTTGCGATTTCCCTCCCCCTGTGGCTAGCCGCAAAGATGCGATCAACAAAGGACAGTCCGCAGGGAAGCGATTCCACCATTGCCGATGTCGCCGCTGCGGTGGGCGTCTCGATCCGCACGGTATCACGGGTTCTCAACCAGTCGCCCAAGGTCAATGCGGAAACCCGCGAGCGCGTCCAGAAGGCGATTGCGGCGCTCAACTTCCGTCCCTCCATGCGCGCCCGCGCCTTCGCCATGGGCCGCTCCTTCCTGATCGGCATGGTCCATAATGATCGCAACGCGCTGGTGCTCGACGCCGTGCAGCGCGGTATCGTGGGCGAAGCGGGCCGGCGCGGTTATGAACTGGTGGTCCATCCCACGCCCATGGATGCCGCCGCATCGGTCGAGGATGTGCTGCAATTCGTCCGTCGCTCGCGCACCGACGGTCTGGTGGTGCTGCCGCCGGTATCGGGCATTGCCGGACTGCCCGAAGCCCTGGCGCGCGAGCATATTCCCGCCGTTGCCCTGTCAGCCCTGCCGATCACCGGCTATGCCGATGTGATCCTGTCGCCCGAGCGCGAGGCGGCTGCACAGGTGGCGCGCTATCTCCTCGATCTTGGCCATCGCCGCATCGCGATGGTCGGCGGCCCGGCCAATGCCATTTCCGCGCAGGAGCGCCGGGCTGGCTTTGTCGAGGCGCTGGCCGCCGCCGGTGTCACTTTGCTGGACGAGGCGGAGGGCGATTATGGCTTCCAGTCGGGCCTTGCCGCCGCCGAGCGCTTCCTGTCGCTGCCGACCGCGCCCACGGCGATCTTCGCGGCCAATGACGTCATGGCTGCCGGCGTCCTCAAATGCGCCGGAATCAAGGGCATTGCCGTTCCGCAGTCGCTGTCGGTCGTCGGCTTCGACGGCAGCCTGTTGTCGCATGTCGTGTCGCCGGCGCTCACCACCATCTGGCGCCCCTTTGGCGACATGGCGCGGATCGCGACCCAGCAGTTGATCGACCGGATCGAGGGGCAGGCCGTGACCGCCGAACTGCCCCCGCCGCTGCGCCTGGTGGAGGCGGAATCGAGCGGTCCCGCCCCCGCCTGACCGATCAAAGCCGATAGGCGCGGCGCACCAGCCCGACGGTCAGTTCCTGCGCCAGCTCGCCCGCTTCCCAGTCGGCCAGCCGATGTTCGGCGACCAGCCGCGCCAGGAAGGCGCAGTCGATGCGACGGGCGACATCATGCCGCGCCGGGATCGACAGGAAGGCGCGGGTGTCGTCGTTGAACCCGACCGTATTGTAGAAGCCGGCGGTCTCCGTCGTCATCTCGCGGAAGCGGCGCATCCCTTCCGGGCTGTCATGGAACCACCAGGCCGGGCCCAGCCGCAGGCAGGGATAATGGCCGGCCAGCGGCGCCAGTTCGCGGGCATAGGTGGTCTCGTCCAGGGTGAAGAGAATGATGGTCAGATTGGCGTCGTTGCCGACCACGTCCAGCATCGGCTTGAGGGCACCGACATAGTCGGTGCGCATCGGGATGTCGGCGCCCTTGTCGCGACCATGGCTGTGGAACAGCGCCGCATTATGGTTGCGGCAGGAACCGGGATGGATCTGCATCACCATGCCGTCCGCCTGGCTCATCTTGGCCATTTCGGTCAGCATCTGGGCGCGGAACAGCTCGGCATCGTCGGCATCGGCCGAGCCGCCGACGATCTTCGCGAACAGCGCCTCGCATTCCACGGTCGACAGGTTGGCGGTGCGCGGCGTCGCAAAGCCATGATCGGTCGCGGTTGCACCCATGGCGCGGAAATCGGCGCGGCGCTTGGCATGGGCGGCCAGATAGCCTTGCCAGCTTTCGACATCCTCGCCGGTCATGTCGCCGAAGCGGACCAGCGCGCCCCGAAATTCCTCATGCTCGGGGTCGATCACCGAATCCGGGCGATAGGTGGTGACCACCCGCCCCTGCCAACCGGATTCCCGGATCGCCTGATGATGGCGCAGATCGTCGTCCGCGCCTTCGGTCGTCGCCAGCAATTCGATATTGAACCGCTCGAACAGCGCGCGCGGACGGAAGGCGTCGGTGGTGAGTGCCGCGTTGATCGCATCATAGACCTGGTCGGCGCTCTGTGCGTCCAGCGCCACGTCCAGCCCGAACACTTCGGCAAAGACATGGTCCAGCCACATGCTCGACGGGGTGCCCCGGAACAGATGATAATGGCTGGCGAACAGGCGCCATGCCGCGCGCGGATCGGTATCGGGCAGGCCGCCACGATGCGGCACGCCCAGATCGTCCAGCGCGATGCCCTGCGAATAGAGCATTCGGAACAGATAATGGTCGGGCGCCAGCAGCAGTTCGGTCGCGTTGGACCAGGGGGCATTGGTGGCGAACCAGGCCGGGTCGGTATGGCCATGCGGGCTGATGATCGGCAGGTTGGCGACTTCGGCATAGAGCGCGCGGGCGATCGAACGGGTCGTGGGATCGGCGGGAAACAGGCGGTCGGGCGACAGGGTAAGCGGATGCATGGCGATCTCCTTGTCCGCCGGTTACCGCCTTGTGCCAACGCTGGCAATGGCCTATTCCAAACCCATGTCGATCCTTGCCGAAACCGCCCCGCTGCTGGCCCTTCAGGTCGCGCCCGAAGATGATGTCGCCGTCGCCCTGCACCCGCTGGAGGCAGGGCAGACCGTGCGGGTCGGCATGGTCGATGTGCCGTTGCGCGATCCGGTCCCGGCCGGGCACAAGTTCGCGCTGCACGATATCGCGGCCGGCGCGCCGGTCCGCCGCTATCGCGCGCCGATTGGCCTGGCGACGCGGGCGATCCTGGCGGGCGAGCATGTCCACAGCCATAATCTCCACACCGCGCTTTCGGGCGAACGGGCCTATCGCTTCATCGGTGCGCAGCCGCAGCCGCTATCCCCGACGGACCGGCCCGTTCCGCATTTCCGCGGTTATGTCCGCGCCGACGGCAGTGTCGGCACGCGCAACGAGATCTGGATTCTTCCCACCGTCGGTTGTGTCGGCCGGCTGGGTGAGCGGCTGGCGATGAAGGGGGCGGCGCTGGCGGAGGGACGTATCGATGGCGTCCATGCCTTCAATCACCCCTTTGGCTGCTCGCAACTCGGCGCCGATCTGGATGGCACGGCCGCGATTCTCGCCTCTCTGGCGCTCAATCCCAATGCTGGTGGGGTGTTGCTGCTCGGGCTGGGCTGCGAATCCAACCAGCTCGATGCGCTGCTGTCGCGCATTCCGCCCGATCGGCGCGCCCGGCTGCGCACCGTCCGCGCGCAGAGCGAAAGCGACGAGTTCGAGGCCGGCATGACGGCGCTTGCTGAACTGATCGATCTCGCCAGCGCGGATCAGCGGCAGGATGTGCCGCTTTCGGCGTTACGCCTAGGGGTCAAATGCGGTGGCTCCGATGCAATGAGCGGGCTCACCGCCAATCCGCTGATCGGTCGGATGGCCGATGCCGTGGCGCAGGCGCAAGGCAGCGCGATCCTGACCGAAATTCCGGAGATTTTCGGCGCGGAAACGCTGTTGATGCAGCGTGCCGAGAATGAGGCCGTGTTCGATCGGCTGACGCAGGTGGTCAACCGCTTCAAGCGCTATTTCCTCGACCATGGCGAGCCGGTGTCGGAAAATCCCAGTCCCGGCAATATTGCCGGCGGCATCACCACGCTGGAGGAAAAATCGCTCGGCGCGGTGCAGAAGGGCGGGATCGCCACCGTCACCGACGTCATCGACTATGGCGACCGGATCAGCCGCACCGGCCTCACCATATTGGAAGGCCCCGGCAATGATGCCGTGTCGACCACGGCGCTGGCAGCGGCTGGCGCAACCCTGACCTTGTTCTCGACCGGTCGCGGCACGCCGCTCGGCAGTCCGGTGCCGACGGTCAAGATCGCGTCGAACAGCGCGCTGGCCGATCGCAAGCCGGGCTGGATCGATTTCGACGCCGGACGCGTCCTGCAGGAAGGGATGGATGCCGCGGCCGATGCGCTGCTGGCGCATATCATCGCGATTGCCAGCGGTGCGCCGGCCCGGAACGAGCTGAATGACGAACGCGCCATCGGCATCTGGAAGCGCGGCGTAACCCTTTAGTTTTTCGCCCAAGGATCAATGGGCGTTGGAGCGATCCGTCCGTGTGGGACCGGAGGATGCCGGGAGAATAAGCCCGGTGCCGCGCCATCAGGCGGGCACCGGGCCAGTTCCTCAGCCGTTCAGCTTGTCCTTGACCGCCTTGGCGGGGGTGAAGGTCAGCTTCTTGGCGGCAGCGATCTGGATGGTCGCACCGGTCGAAGGGTTGCGGCCTTCGCGGGCGGGCGTGTCCTTGACCTTGAACTTGCCGAAGCCGTTGAGCGAAACTTCTTCGCCCTTCGCGGCAGCATCGGCGATCGCGGCGAACACGCCATCGACCAGCTTGCGAGCATCGGCCTTGGTGATGTTGTTGGCCGAAGCCAGGCTGTCGGCGAGGTCGCTGTTGTTCATGGAATAGACTTTCCTTTGTTGTTGGCGCGCATTGCATAGCTGGCACGAAAGCCAAGGTCCATCGGTCCTGAGCGTCCGATTGCGCTTAAAAGTGCGGTTAATGCGGCGTTTCAGACGCTTTGTGCATGCGTGCATGCCAACCGGCCGGTCAAAGGCCGATGTTGCGGCCTGAGCGGCCGGATCATTATCAAGGGAAAGGTGGCGGAGACGGAGGGATTCGAACCCTCGGTAGCCCCTTAAGGCTACGACGGTTTAGCAAACCGCTGGTTTCAGCCACTCACCCACGTCTCCGCACGAATTTGCCTACCGGAAACCGGGAGGCAGTGGCTAGGCGACGGGCTATAGCGACGGCTTCGATCCATGGCAACGGTCCAAATGTGCGATTTTTCATGCGGATTTGCACAATCGGATTCAATCTGGCTTAGAATCGACTCCGGTGGGCGTTCGTTCATTGTCGTTTCAGCTTGGCGACGGATAATCTGACGGATGTTTTCAAGAGCGGGCTTCGGGGAGTATCGGGTAATGATCGGCAGCATGGGGCGCACGGGCGCCCGCTTCGCACGGGTGGGTGCCCTGATGGCGGCACTCGGCGGGCTCCTGCTGGCGCCGGTCGCCAGCGCGCAGATCCGCACGGTCGATCCCAACACGGCGATCGATTCCGATCTTGCGCCGCCGCCGGTCCAGAACAGCACGCCGACCGATCCGGGCGTCGACTCCAGCCTGCCGCCGCCAGCCAGCTCGACCGATTCCGGCACCTATAATGCCGCCCCCGCTGTCGGCGGTGCCACCGCCACCGGCGCGCCGGTCACCTCCAATTCGCCGCCGGCCGCGATGGCACCGGGCGAATCCTATCAGGAAGATGATCTGATCGGCGCGGCCGAAGGCGTGTTCGGCAAGGGTGCCGAGGGCCTGGCCGGCATCATCGAGAAGATCCTCAAGGATCAGGGCCAGCCCAATGCCTATATTTCCGGGCGCGAGGCGTCGGGCGCCTTCGTGGTCGGCCTGCGCTATGGTTCGGGCACGCTCAACCACAAGATCGAGGGCAAGCGCGAAGTCTATTGGACCGGCCCGTCGATCGGCTTCGACGTCGGTGGCAATGCCGCCAACACCTTCGTCCTGGTCTATAATCTCTATGACAGCCAGGATCTCTACCATCGCTTCCCGGCGGCCGAAGGCACCGCCTATCTGGTCGGTGGCTTCACCGCCAGCTATCTGCGCTGGGGCAGCGTGGTGCTGATCCCGATCCGCCTGGGCGTCGGTTATCGCCTCGGCGTCAATGCGGGCTATATGAAGTTCAGCGAAAAGCGGACCTGGCTGCCCTTCTGACGGTCATAGCAGGGAGAGCTGGGCGCCCGCGTCGCCGCTCTCCCCCGCTTCTCCCTCGCCTTCCAGATTATGGATGCCCAGGCCCAGCAGCCGGGCCCCCATGCGCAGCGGCAATTGCGCCTTCAGCAGCGTACAGCCAGCGTCCACCAATTGTTCGACCGATCGAACCGGCGCGGCAAAGCTGCGCGACCGGGTGATGATGCGGAAATCGGCGAACTTCACCTTCAGCACCACGGTCCGGCCATAGGCCTGCGCCTTCTCGATCCGGGCCCACAGGCTTTCCGCTATCCGCTCGATCTCGCGCAGCAAGGCGTCCTCGGCGACAAGATCCTCGAAGAAGGTGTCCTCGACGCTGACCGACTTGCGCTCCTGCCGTTCATGCACTGGCCGATCGTCCTCACCCCGCGCGGCGCGATAATAAAAGAGCGCGCTGCTGCCGAAATGGGTCTGGAGGAAGGGCAGGTCGCGATCGCGCAGGTCGGCGCCGGTCTCGATCCCCAGCTTGTGCATCCGTTCGGCGGTGACCGGGCCGATACCGTGAATCCGCCGCACCGGCATGCGCGCCATGAAGTCGGCGCCTTCCGCCGGCCGCACCACGCACAGCCCGTCGGGCTTGTTCTGGTCCGACGCCAGCTTGGCGATCAGCTTGTTGTAGGACACGCCCGCCGATGCGGTGAGGCCCGTTTCTTCCTGGATCAGTCGCCGGATTTCCCGCGCCACCTGCGTCGCCGATGCGATCCCCGGCTTGTTCTGCGTCACGTCCAGATAGGCCTCGTCGAGCGAGAGCGGCTGGATCATGTCGGTGAAGCGCGCAAAGATCGCGCGGATCTGGGCAGATACGCTGCGATAGACCTCGAAGCGCGGTTTCACGAACAGCAGGTCTGGGCATAGCCGCCGCGCTCTTGCACCCGGCATCGCCGATCGCACGCCGAATTTTCGCGCTTCATAGCTGCAGGTGGCGACCACGCCGCGCGGACCGCCACCACCGACGGCAATTGCCTTGCCGCGCAGGCTGGGATCGTCGCGCTGTTCGACCGACGCATAAAAGGCGTCCATGTCGATATGGATGATCTTGCGCAGCGCGGGCGGCGGGGCGTCCATGGCCGGCCTTATGCCACCATGGGAACGAAAGGGAAACAGTCGGGCGTGTCAGCCCTTCTTCTTGCCCTTTTCATCCTTGGCCATGGCCAGCAGCGCGGCAAAGGGGCTGGCCTGATCCTCGGTCAGCACCCCGGCCTCGCGCAGATAGCTGTCGGCCTCCGGCGCGCGCGGATAGGGTTCCATCGCCAGCGCGACCGTCTCGGCCACCGCTTCGCCCATGTCGATGACATTGCCGTCATAGCCGATCGTGTCGCAATCCTCTGCGTCCAGCTCCAACTCCTCGCCCTCGGGCAGGTCGCCGCTCTCGGGCACGAAGCGCAGCAGGAAATCGGTGTCGATCGTCTCGGGCACCGGCAGGCCGGTGGCGACGCAGGGCTGGGCCAGGGCGGCGCGGACCCGACCGCGCGCCAGGATCGTGCTGCCCTCCGCGCTCAGCCGATAATCCGCCTCCAGCCGGTCGAGCGCCAACAGCGCAAAACGGCGCATCAGCGCGGCGCGCTCGCCCTCATCGGCGCTGATGGTCACCAGGCTGTCACCCAGCTTGCCCAGCTGGTCGGCGCGCACCGGGCGCGAAAATTCGATCATGTCGCTCATCCAAGGTCTCCAGCCAGCAAGGCGTCGCGGGTCAGGCAGGCCAGCCTTGTCCAGCGCGCGCGCAGCGCGCCCTCGACATGGGCCAGGGCGTCCGTCGACGGGGCGTCACCGCGATACAGGTTTCGGCGCAGCGCATCCTCCAGATCGCCCTCCCCCGTCAAGGCCGCACGATAGGCCGCCAGTCGCCCGCCCAGCGCGCTCATCATCCGGCCGATATGCTTGCCCACGACGACATCGCCAATCCCTTCCTGGCGCAGCTGGCCGTCCATGTCGTCGACGAACAGCTCGGTCAGCCACACGCTCTCCTGCGCCGCGCCCAGCGCCTCCAGCCGCATCAGCGCCTGCGCCAATATCGCGACGATCATGTCGAACCGGCCGTCCAGCGTATCGGGCACACCGCCCTGCAGATACCAGTGCGGCTGCCGTCCATCGGCCACCACCGCATGATAAAGCGGCATCAGGCCCGCCTTGGGATCATCGCGGCCCAGCAGGCGCTGGAGGAAGGAAGGACGGGATTGGGACATGGGTTGCCGTCTTTTCGTGATGGAATGTGGGCCAGCGGGCTTCGCGGGCGCGTGCGCCCCTTGCCGGGGCCTGCGCATTTCCATATTGATCGCTGGGCCGCCCGATGCAATGGCGGCTTTCTGTTTCTTGGGTTCGCGGGCCCGTCCCCGCAGGAGAAGACCATGCGCAAGTTTAGCCGCCAGTCCCGCCGCGGGCGTTTCCTGCTGGCTCTGGGCCTCGGCGCGATCGTGATCAGCGCATCGGGCTGTACCCGCATCCGCACGCATCAGGGCTATCAGGTCGACAAGCTGCTGGTGGACTCCGTCCAGCCCGGCATCGACAACCGTGCCTCGGTCGAAGGCACGCTGGGCCGTCCCAGCTTCGTCGCCCAGTTCGGCGAACAGGACTGGTATTATGTGTCGCGCGACATGCGCTCGCTTGCCTTCTCCAACCCCAAGCCGGTGTCGCAGACCGTCCTGCATGTCCGGTTCGATCCGGCCGGTAACGTGGTCGCGGTTGATCGCATGGGCCTGGAGCAGGTCGCGCACATTTCACCCATGGGTGACAAGACCCCGACGCTGGGTCGCCATCGCAGCCTGTTCGACGAGATTTTCGGCAATATCGGTGCCGTGGGTGCCATGGGTGCCGGCTCGGCCGGTGGCGCCGGTCCGGGCGGCGGCCCGAACGGCAGCTGAGGCTGGCCGCACTGCGAAGACATTGGCGCCGTCCTGTCCATCATGGACCGGGCGGCGTTTTTGTTCGGGCGGGATGAGTTGGCCAGCGGATCGACAGCGGTTCGACCTGCGACAGACACAAAAAAACCGCCGTTTCCGGCGGTTTTTGCTTCCTTCCTCACCGAAGGAAAATGGTGCCAGAAGAGCTTGATCGCTGGGCAGCTAAGCGGTTGATTTCGCAATAAAATCATAGACTTGCGAATTCGCCAAGGGCAGCATTAGCATGCTTTCAATTCGTGGAAAAGGCTGGATGAGAATGGACGCCATGATTTGGTCGCGCTTCTCACCCACGCTCTTGATGATTGCCTCACCTTCGAGGCGGAATCGGGTCGCTTCCTCGAAGCGCAAACCGGCAATCCGACTTGCTTTGAAGTTGCGCGGCAACTGCGCTTTCGACTCCTCAAGTATAGGCGTATATCGGAGAAAACGGGAGGCCCGGCGCGCCGGGGCTCCCGCCAATCAATAGTCCATCGCCGGCATCGGCGGGGCCTTCTCCTCCTTCGGCACCTCGGCGACTAGCGCCTCGGTAGTAATGAGGAGCGATGCAACGGATGCTGCGTCCTGAAGGGCGGTGCGAACGACCTTGGCCGGATCGATCACGCCTGCGTGGACGAGATCCTGATACTCAGCGGTGGCCGCATTGAAGCCCCAGTTATAGTCGGAACTCTCGAGCAGCTTGCCGACGATATAGGCGCCGTCCTCGCCGGAATTCTCGGCGATCTGCCGCGCCGGTGCACGCAGCGCCCGGCGGATGATGTCGATGCCGGACTGTTGGTCGTCATTGACGGCCTTCAGACCATCGAGCGCCTTGATCGCACGGAGCAGCGCGATGCCGCCGCCCGGCAGGATGCCTTCTTCGACCGCGGCCCGCGTCGCATGGAGCGCGTCGTCGACACGGTCCTTCTTCTCCTTGACCTCGACCTCGGTGGCGCCGCCGACGCGGATCACCGCGACACCGCCGGCGAGCTTGGCCACGCGCTCCTGCAGCTTCTCGCGGTCATAGTCGGACGTAGAGGTCTCGATCTGCTGGCGCAGCTGCGCGACGCGGCCATCGATATCGTCCTTCTGGCCTACACCGTCGATGATGGTCGTGTTGTCCTTGTCGATCGTCACCTTCTTGGCGCGGCCCAGCATGTTGATCGTGATGTTCTCAAGCTTGATGCCGAGGTCCTCGGAGACAACGCTGCCGCCCGTCAGGATGGCGATATCCTCGAGCATCGCCTTGCGGCGATCGCCGAAGCCGGGCGCTTTGACCGCCGCTATCTTGAGGCCGCCGCGCAGCTTGTTGACGACGAGCGTCGCGAGCGCCTCGCCCTCGACGTCCTCGGCGATGATCAGCAGCGGCCGACCGGACTGGACGACCTTCTCGAGCAGGGGCACGAGCGCCTGAAGGTTAGAGAGCTTCTTCTCGTGGATCAGGATGTAGGGATCGTCGAGCTCGACCTTGAGCTTCTCGGCATTGGTGATGAAGTAGGGCGACAGATAGCCGCGGTCGAACTGCATGCCCTCGACCGTCTCGAGTTCTGTTTCGAGGCTCTTCGCTTCCTCGACCGTGATCACGCCCTCATTGCCGACCTTCTCCATCGCCTCGGCGAGGATGCGACCAACTTCCTCGTCGCCGTTGGCCGAGATTGTCGCGACCTGCGCAATCTCACTGTTGGCGCCGACCTTCTTGGCGTGATTCTCCAGATCTTTGACGACCGCGCCCACCGCGAGATCGATGCCGCGCTTGACGTCCATCGGGTTCATGCCGGCGGCGACAGCCTTCGAGCCCTCGCGCACGATCGCCTGGGCGAGCACGGTGGCGGTGGTGGTGCCGTCGCCCGCCTTGTCGTTCTGCTTGTTGGCGACCTCGCGCAGCATCTGCGCGCCCATATTCTCGAACTTGTCGGCAAGCTCGATTTCCTTGGCGACGGTGACGCCGTCCTTGGTGATGCGGGGCGCTCCGAACGACTTCTCGATCACGACATTGCGGCCCTTGGGACCGAGCGTCACTTTCACGGCGTTGGCCAGCGTATCCACACCCCGCAGCATGCGGTCACGCGCGTCCGACGCAAACTTCACTTCCTTGGCAGTCATCTGCCTGCTCCTTTCTCAAATTCCTTCCTGAATGTTCGAGGGATAAGGGCGGTCGATCAGGCCGCCTGCTTGAGAGGCACGCCGTTATCGATCACGCCAAGGATGTCGCTCTCCTTCATAATGAGGAGATCCTCGCCGTCGATCTTGACCTCGGTGCCCGACCATTTGCCGAACAGGATGCGGTCGCCGGCCTTGACGGACAACTCGACCAACTGGCCGCTGTCGTCGCGGGCGCCGGCTCCGACGGCGACGACTTCGCCTTCCTGCGGCTTTTCCTTGGCGGTGTCAGGGATGATTATGCCGCCCGAGGTCTTCTCCTCGGCTTCGATGCGACGGACGACCACACGGTCGTGCAAGGGGCGGAAATGCATGGCAAAACCTCCAGATGCGTTAATGATGTGATAGCCCTCCCGTTCATCAGAACGACAGGTTCGCGCGAACTAGGAAAAGAGATTTTCGGGTTCAAGAGGCCGAGTGAAAATTTTTGGCACTCGCCCGCGCAGAGTGCGAATCCAGCCCTTTTAAGCAATTTGGCGGACATCATTCCCTCTTGACGCGACTCGGATCAGCACCAAAATCTTGAGTCGCGTGTGACACCGCACGCATGAGAAAGGAGCGACACAAGGAAAGGAGTGACGTATATGTCGCAGCCATTTTCCCGCTATTTGCATCCCTTCGAGGTTGCGCATCACCCGAGCCTGGAGCCGGAAGTCAAACGCGCCATCCTCGCCTCCTGGGCGTCCGACCGTTCAGCAGTGAAGGACCAGCCGGCGATGCGAAAGCCGCCCGGCGCCAGGCGCGCAGTGCCGATCGACGAGGTCTTCGCCGCGATGCGGTCGCTCGATGAACCGCGGACTGACAGCCGACCGTTGCAATGAGCGATCGCGGCTTCATCGCGCAGCTGGAGGGCTACGGTCTCACCACAGCCGAAATCCATTACTACCGGCCCGATGCGCCCTCGCTCCTCCAGCTGTTTATATGGCAGGAATATGATCTTGCGCCCGACTTCCCCACGCTGTTCGATTTCCTCGACCATTGGCGCCGCGAGATCGGGGCCGCACTCCATTCCGTCCGGATCGCCCATGACCGGCTGATCGGACCCACCGAATGGCGTGCGGTCGATAGCATCATCCCGCTCCCATGACAGGCGGTCTTGGCGAGCGCTGGCGCCGGCGAGGCGGACGGACGGTCCGCCTCGCCCTCGTCTTCGATGACATCATGGAATTCGCGCTCGCGCTGCTGTCAGTGCCGCCCGATGAGCTTGAGACGCTGGGCTGGACCTTCGCCGACCGTAAGCGGCTCCTCGATCATTTCTGCGCTCCGGCAAGGCAGCGCAGCGCGTGCCCCGGAATGCGTTGGGGCAGAGCCTGATCACGCTGCGGTTGCCGCGACGGGACCTCGCACCGCTTCAGCGTTTTGCCCGCCGCGAACTGCCCAAGGCTGCTTCCAACGCCGCCATGCTCGGTACCCTGGAGCCGCTCCAGCGCGTCGGCCAGGCGGGAGTAGGAACGGGCGCTGTGATTGGCGCCGGTGACGCTGAAGAGGTTGTGCGCGGTGAAGGTGAAGTCCTGCGAAATGCTCATACCTGCCTCCATCTTCGCGGCCATGAGGCTGGCGATATAGAGGACGATTTCCTTGTCATAGATGGTGGCGACGCCACGCGCGCTGGGCCGCACCTCGATCGACACGGTGGGGGTGGAATAGGCCAGCGGCTTCATCCAGGCATTTTGGCAAGCGCGAAAAAGGGAAAGGCCATCAGCGATCGTTCGCCACGGATTTCGCCCAGCAGCGGACTGTCAAGCTGGAACAATTCATTCTGCGCCGATGCCATTATGGTCGCTCCATCCCGAAAACCATGTCTTTCCTATTTCTACTCGAAAGCACGAACTGGGCGCTTTGCCGTCTTTTTCCGTCCTGTCGGCGCGTCAGTCGCCATGTCTTCCCGCCGTTCATACCCCAGATGGGGGAGGAATGTCAGACGCTGCCGGTTGTGCACCGCCCTGCTGCACAGATGCATCGAAGGGCAGGGCGGTATCCGCCACCATAATATCGCCCAGAGCACGGAGGCGTGCTTCATGCTCCTCCAACAGGCGTAGTCCGGCGCGCACGACATCGCTGGTCGAACCATAGCGGCCCGATCTCACCTGTTCGCTGACGAACTGGCTGAAATGATCGCCGATAACGATGGAGGTATTGCGCGCCATGATGATCCCTGGACGACGGATGATGGTTAGAAGCTATACCAACAGATAATACAGAGCAATGCAAGATAAATGGTATCTTTATGATACCATATGGTATCCAAATAACTCCATGAATACACAATGGTATGAAGGCGCTGTCGATTGGGTGCGGGCAGCAAAAAAAATCCAGATGCCGCATTGTCGCGGTAAGCAATCTGGACATAGAATTGTGGCAGATGCCATGAAATGGTGTCAGGGGGATTTTGATGGATAACAAGGCACAGCCAACAGCGGCAGGTTCCAACATGCGCATCACGCCTGTCATATTGGCGGGTGGATCAGGCACGCGGCTATGGCCATTGTCGCGCAAATCCTATCCCAAGCAGTTCGTGCCGCTGGTGGGGGACGCAACGCTGTTCCAGGCCGTCGCCCGTCGCTTGTCCGGCGCGACGGACGATTTTACCTTCACGCGGCCGATGGTGCTGACCAACGCATTATTCCGTTTCATCATCGTCGAACAGCTGACGCAGGAAGGGATCGACCCCGACGCCATCCTGATCGAACCGGAAGGGCGCAACACGGCGCCCGCCATATTGGCGGCCGCGCTGCATCTGGCGGCACGGCAACCTGATGCCATCATGCTGGTCGCACCATCAGACCATGTGGTGCCCGATGTCGCCGCATTCCACGAAGCGGTGGGCAAGGGTCTGGCCGCGATCGACCGGGGCGATCTGGTGACGTTCGGCATACAGCCGACGCGGGCGGAAACCGGCTATGGCTATCTGGAGATCGCGAGCCGACCGGATGGATCAGGCACACCGATCAGCCTGACCAGCTTTGTCGAGAAGCCCGATGCCACCCGCGCGCAGGAAATGCTGGCGACCGGCAACTATCTGTGGAACGCCGGGATTTTCCTGTTCGCGGTCCAGGATATCATCGCCGCGTTCGAACGGCACGCGCCCGCCATGCTGGGCAGCGTGCGCATGGCCGTCGAACAGGCAGAGGCGGACCTGGGCTTCCTGCGTCTGGCGGCCGATCCGTGGAGCAAGACGGACAATATCGCCATCGACGTCGCCATCATGGAGCGCGCCGACAATCTATCCGTCGTCCCCTATGATGCGGGATGGTCGGACCTGGGCGATTGGGACGCGGTGTGGAGCCATATGCAACCCGACGCACAGGGTGTATCGCTGTCTGGCGCGGCAACCGCGATCGATTGCCGCAATGCGTTGTTGCGATCGGAAAGCGAGGGGCTGGAGATTGTCGGCCTTGGCCTCGACAATATCGTCGCGGTAGCGATGAGCGACGCGGTGCTGATCGCCGACAAATCGCGCACGCAGGACGTGAAGAAGGTGGTCGAGGCGCTGCAACGCAAGGGCGCGGTGCAGGCGGAGACGTTCCCGAAGGATCACCGGCCATGGGGCTGGCATGAAAGCCTGCTGATCGGCGGGCGGTTTCAAGTCAAGCGCATCACCGTGCTGCCCGGTGCATCGCTAAGCCTGCAAAGCCATTTCCATCGGTCCGAACATTGGATCATCGTGGAGGGCACGGCGCGCGTCACGTTGGACGGCGACATATCAGTGCTGACCGAAAACCAGTCCATTTACATTCCGGTTGGCGCTCAGCACCGGATCGAAAATCCTGGGCGTATCCCCATGGTCTTCATCGAAGTGCAGACCGGCCCCTATGTCGGGGAGGATGACATCATCCGTTATGAGGATCGCTATGCACGGGCATGACCGTGGCCACGGGGTCTGATAACAGGCCCGAATGAACGACCGAACGTCCCCCTATCCCTTCATCGCCAGAGGCGCGAGCGCTGAGTTATTCGATATTGGCGGGGGGCACGCGCTCAAACTGTTCCGCGACAGCGTGTCGGACGAGATGATCGCCCGCGAAGCCGAAGCGTCTGCCCATGCGGCGGCATGCAGCGTACCGACAGCCGCGGCGATCGGGCTACAAACGTCGGACGGACGGCGAGGCATCATCTATCCCCGACTTGAAGGCATGACGTTGATGGATTGGGTCCGTCGCAATCCGATGCGGGCAGGGTGGGCTATGAACCAGATGGGTGATATTCATGCAGCCATGCATCGGGCAAGTGGAGGAAATTTGCGGTCGCTGAAACAGGTGCTGGCGACCGATATTGCCTATGGCCCCGCGCCCGATCCGCTGCAACGCGCGGCGATTGCCTATCTGGAGGCATTGCCGGATGGCGACGCGCTGACCCATGGCGATTTTCATCTGGGCAATGTCATGATGACACCGCGGGGCATGGTGGTGATCGACTGGTCGAAGGCCGCGGCTGGGCATCCGGCGGCCGATGTGGTGCGATCCGAAATGCTGATGCGCTTTGGCATCGGGCCAACCGACTGGGTGACGAACCTGTGGCGTGACTGGGCGGCGAGGCGGTTGCGCAGGAGCCATGCGGCGGCGTCGGGTGTCAGCGCCCGCGACATCGATGCGTGGCGGTCCGTGGTAGCGCTGGCCTGGCTGCGCGCGCGCGATGCCACCGGTCGGACGCCGGCGTTCATGCGCTATCTGGACGGGGCATTGCGCAGGAGCGAGATTGGCAGCCTGCGTCCTGAATGACGATCAATCCGATCCGAAAAGATCTCGCGTGAAGATCTTGTCCGACACATCCTCTATGTCCGCGGTCATGCGGTTGGCGATGATGACGTCGCATTCCTGCTTGAACGCGCCAAGATCACGCACGACCCGCGAGCCGAAAAACGCATCCTCCTGCATCGCCGGTTCGTAGATCACGACCTCGATACCCTTGGCCTTGATCCGCTTCATGATGCCCTGGATCGAGGACTGACGGAAATTGTCGGAGCCCGCCTTCATCACCAGGCGGAAGACACCGACCTTTTTTGGCCGCTTCGCGATGATCTGGTCGGCCAGGAAATCCTTGCGGGTGTGGTTGGCGTCGACGATGGCGCGGATCAGGTTCTGCGGCACTTCGGAATAGTTGGCGAGTAGCTGTTTGGTATCCTTGGGCAGGCAATAGCCGCCATAGCCGAAGCTGGGATTGTTATAATGCGACCCGATGCGCGGGTCGAGGCCGACACCCGTGATGATCTGGCGGGAGTCCATGCCATGAGCAATGGCGTAGCTGTCCAGTTCGTTGAAGAAGGCGACCCGCATGGCGAGATAGGTGTTGGCGAACAGCTTGATCGCCTCCGCCTCGCTGGGGTCGGTGAACAGGATTTCCACGTCCTTCTTGACCGCGCCCTGCAACAACAAGTCGGCGAAGATGCGGGCGCGTTCCGACCGTTCGCCCACGATGATGCGCGAAGGGCGGAGATTGTCCTGAAGCGCTTTGCCTTCACGCAGGAATTCGGGAGAGAAAATAACCTGATTGGTGTTAAATCGCTGACGCACATCCTCCACAAAACCGACCGGCACGGTCGATTTGACGACGATGGTCGCGGAAGGATTGGCGGCCTTGGCTGTCTGAATCACTGCTTCGACTGAGGAAGTGTCGAACTTGTTGGTGCCGACATCATAATTAGTCGGCGTCGCGACGATCACATAATCGGCATCGACCAGGGCTTGTTGTGGATCGAGCGTGGCAGTGAGGTTGAGCGGACGCGTGGCGAGAAACTCTTCCAGTTCCGCGTCGACGATCGGCGATTTGCGCGCATTGAGCATATCGACACGTTCGGGCGTGATGTCGACCGCCGCGACTTCATTATGCTGGGCCAGCAGAACAGCATTGGAAAGCCCGACATAGCCCAGGCCGAAAACAGCGATCTTCATTCTTCGTCATTCCTTGCATCACGCACCGCCACGGGCGCGTCCGGCACTCCGGATCGGCATATGGCATCCCTGCGACGGATAAGACCGACTTACAACCATTCATCATGGGGGAAGAAATGCAATTTCTCCTTCCATGTTCAGTATATGTGATAAAGGACATTATCACATATAATGCATCTGGTCCGATTTTCATGCTGCCGTCGATCCCCTTGCCTTCGCTTAGCCTGCCGCCGATCGTGGCGGAGGCGCCGCCGCATGTGCATATGCGCTTCCTGGAATTTTTCGCGGCCAACATCCGCAACGCTAATACGCGGCGCGCCTATGCGAGGGCGGCGCGGGATTTCCTGACATGGTGTTCCGGCCATGGCGTGCGCAGGCTGGACGAGATTGCGCCGATCCATGTCGCGGCATGGGTGGAGATGCTGGGACAGTCGCTCGCCGCGCCCAGCGTCAAGCAGCGTCTGGCCGCGATCCGCCATCTGTTCGACTGGCTGGTGACGGGGCAGGCGATCGCGACCAACCCCGCCGCCAGCGTGCGCGGCCCCGCGCACAGCGCGCGCGCCGGGCGCACGCCGGTGCTGGAGGCGGCGGAGGCGCGGGCGCTGCTCGACGCGATCGACATATCGACGCTGGCGGGGCTGCGCGACCGGGCACTGATCGGCCTGATGATCTACAGCTTTGCGCGCGTGGGGGCGGCGCTGGCGATGCGTCGGGAGGATGTCTTCGTGCAGGGGCGGCGGCTATGGCTCCGCCTGCATGAAAAAGGCGGCAAGCGGCATGAGATGCCCTGCCACCATATCCTGGAAGAGTATCTGCTTTCCTATATAGAAGCGTGCGACATCAGCGAGGGCAGGGCGCCGCTGTTCCGCACCGTCGATCGCGGGCGCCGCGCCTTGAGCGATCGGGCGCTGCGTCAGGCCGAAGCCCATGCCATGGTCCGCCGCCGCGCCCGCGCCGCCGGGATCGAGACGCAGATCGGCAACCATAGTTTCCGCGCGACCGGCATCACCACCTATCTGAAAAATGGCGGTACACTGGAAAATGCCGCCGCCATGGCCAATCACAGCTCCACCCGCACGACGCAGCTTTACGACCGGCGGCGCGACGACATCAGCTTGGCGGAAGTGGAACGGGTACGGATATGAAGGCCGAGGTCATACTCTTTTATACTACGCAGATATGGCGGATTTCCGAGATTTCGGCATCGCGCGAAAGACATACTACAACATAGTATCGCTTTTCATCGGATAACACACTGTAATATATCGCAAATAGTCTTCACCTTGGTGCGTTCGGTGTGCTTGCCTGATCCGGCCCATCCTCTATTGGTAACCGACGTCGATGTAAGCAGGGTTAGAATAGGCATTTGCTTTCTGCGAGGCACCGCACCAGCGCGACTGGCTTTGAAGTCGTCATCTTGCCATTGCCTCATATGAAGCATATATATGCCTCAACTGAGGCAGGATGGTCATGGCGACGCAATTTCAATCGGTGGAAGATTTGCTGGGCGTGAAGGCGGGCATCCATGCGTCGCGCCTGGCGCTGCCGTCGTCCATCGAAAGCGGGCTGCCGGTCGCGGCGCTCGATCATCTGGCCGACAGCGTGGCGCCCGGTGACGCCCGCTTCAAGTTCCGCCTGATACCCAAGGCAACGCTGGAACGCCGCCGCAAATCCGCCACCAAGCGGCTGACGAGCGAGGAGGGTGACCGCCTCGCCCGTCTGGCCAAGGTGTTCAGCTTCGCACTCGACATATATAAAGAGCCGGAGCGCGCCCGTGAATTTCTGGGCCGCCCGCATCCGATGCTGGACGGGAAGGCGCCTCTGGACGTGGCGCTGGCGACCAGTCCGGGCGCGGACCTGGTCATCAACCTGATCGGCCGCGCCGCCTATGGCGGGGGCGTGTGACGGGCAGGAAAACCGACCGGGTTCTGACGGCCTATCGCATCGGCGATCCCGATGGCGTCCATCCCATCTATGACAGCGAAGGGGCGCGGCTGTATCCGGGGCGGTGGAACACGCCCGCCAGCCCCATCATCTACACGTCGGAACATTATTCGACGGCGATGCTGGAAAAGCTGGTCCATGCGGGCAGCGTGCTGCCACCCAACCAGCATCATATCCGCATCACCATCCCCAACGGCATCAGCTATGAAATATTCCAGACCGCCGCGCATCCGGGATGGGACGGAAAGGATGAGGGACTGTGCAAGGCGTTCGGGCAGGCATGGTATGCGCAGCGGCGCAGCGCCATATTGATCGTGCCGTCCATGCCCGCGCGGGTGGAGCGCAATATCCTGATCAACCCGCTGCACCCCGACGCTGCCGGGATCGCCCATGACCTGCCGGAACCGGTATGGTGGGATGATCGACTGTACGGGTGATGGGCGATCCTGACAGGTCGTGTTCGCGCTTGACCTGCCAGAATCCACTACTCCTTAAAAAAGAATGGAATGCAGCGCAAGCGGACGACTTCAGTCATATGCAGATATGTCCCGTTCATACGCGATGGCCGAAAGACGATGCCAAGGCGACCTAGTGACGTATCTGCATCGGAGCTCCGAGGGTCTCCCTGTATCGCTTTCACTCTCAAGTGTAGCAAGGCATCGTCAGGAAAAATTGAGCGGTTCACGGAGGTATCATGACGACGCGCCATTTTCTTGCAGTTTCTGCTACGCCCATTTTCTTCATTATATCATATGGCGCTGCGCTGTGTCAGTCTCCTCCCCCCTTGCAAGAGACTGCGACCACATCAGAGGGGTTGCGCCTTTCCCGTACATCTGGCGGCTCAGTTCATGGCGCCACGGTAGACCATAGCCTCGCCTGCATTGACACACAGGCTATTGTCGCAACATTTCCGATTAAAAACTGCCTGAAGGTGGAGCAGACTTATGGGGGGTCGGCTGCATCCGGTATTCGCCAGGCAATTGAAGGATATTCAATTCTCCAAAAACCTACAGCACCATCAAATAAGCTACGATTCTATGTCGGGGGTTCTTTTACCGCAGAAGCAATTGCAGGGGATGGAGGATTTTCAACATCAATCAGCGATGACGCTAGCGCCGGAGCAACGAGCATCCGTGTGACGGATGTGTCAGGCATCGGCAAGGGCGACATGTTGACGATCGCTCTGATCGACAGCGTTTCAGGCACCGCATATCAGCAAGTTGTAGCGGACGGGATACGCGGGAGTATCATTCAATTTTCTCCGCCACTTACCCGTCCCGCAACTGAAGGAGCCACTGTCATTATCAGCAGAGGAGAGTTGCAGGGCGCAATCGCCCAGGGGGTCAACAGAAACAAAAGCCGACACATGGATGCCGTAATAGGTATTGAATCGAACATAACGGTCGAGGCTGGCGCAGCCCCACGCATCAAAATCTGGAACAGTAATGTAAACAACGCAGACGATCGGGCCGCCGGTCTTCAATGGGATGCCGCGATCGGCCTGTCCTCATCTTCACCCCAGATTCACAGTCGTACAGGAATTTTATTTTCTCCCTATGGCGGCTATTTTCCTGTCGAACGCAATGGCACGTTGATTGGTGCTTATTCCGGCGCTCAGGGCACACAATATAGTATTTCGCGTGGGATAGATTTTTCGGGCGTAGAGATCACCGGCAGCGCCTTCGCTGCACAGGTCAACACGGCGGAAGGCATCGCCCCCAGCACACCACAGCCCGGCTTTGCCATTCAAGGCAATCTGAGCGGTGGAGCAGCTGAAATAAATCTGGTCAATACCTATGAAAATGCTCCGACAGCGTTGACCGTATTACAAAAGACAGGGAAAAGCGCGAGTATACCGGTGCTGACATTGAGCGGCGTTGGCGATCTATCTTCCACGGGAATTATGCAGCCGGCACAAGGTGTGAAGCTTCCTTCCGCCAAAGTAGCCGAGTTGCCGACATGCCAATCTGAACGGTCGGGCCTGATGTTCTTTGCTGTCGATGCTGCAGATAATCCGACGTATCGCGCCATAGCCGCGAGCGGTGGAACAACCCGTGTAAATGTGACATGTGACGGCAAGAATTGGCGATATATGTGATGTCAACACGCGATTGGCTTAAGCCTGAGTATAAGCAAAAATCACATATCGCTGAAAGCATAACCAAAGAGAATTTACATATGTAATTATCTATCAATATTATTCCGATTTTTCATATGGAAGAAATTTACGCAAATATTCCATTATGCTCTTAGAGTCCGTTTGGAAAATCAGGGATGAGCGTTTCGGCGTAGTAGGTTTCCACCCATGGCGACGAGGATCATCGCCTGTGAGACGTCGATGCGCTTTTCGTAGTCGCGGACCAGACGGCGCCATCGGGTCATCCATCCGAAGGTGCGTTCGACGACCCAGCGGCGCGGAAGCACCTTGAAGCCCTGCTGGCGATCGCTTCGACGGATGACCTCCACGACAAAGTCGAGGTAGCTGGCCTTGTCCATGAGCTTGAGGCGATCATAGGCGCCATCGGCAAAGAGATGCTTCACCCACGGCCAGCGCTTGCGGATGCCATCGAGGATCGCCTGAGCGCCTGCACTATCGGAGATATCGGCGGTAGTGAGGTTGACCATCAGCAAGCGTCCATCGGTGTCGACTGCGATATGCCGCTTGCGACCGACGATCTTCTTGCCTGCGTCAAAACCGCGCTTTTCTGCGGAAGGCGCCTTGACCGACTGGCTGTCGATGACCGCCGCACTGGGGCTGGCTTCTCGCCCCTCACGTTCTCGGTCCAACATCAATTCGATGTCGTGGATCGTCTGGAACAGGAACCTGCGTGCCAGCTCCCGAAACCAGCCATAGACCGTCTGCCAGGCGCCAAAATGGATCGGCAGCATCCGCCAACCACACCCCGATCGCACCAGATAGCGGACCGCGTTGATCACTTCGCGGAAATCCACCTCGCGGGGACGGCCTCGACGACCCGGCTTGGGCATCAACGGCGCAAGGCGATCCCATTCCTCATCGGTCAGGTCACTGGGATAACGCTTCGTCTTCTTCGCAATCTGGGCCATCCGCCCCCGGCTCTGCTGCGTCCACATCCAGAGCCTGAATCACGCAGATACGCCTATGACAACCCCTGCCGCCGATTTCCCAAACAGCCTCTTAAATCGCGGTTCGGACACCTCGAAGAACCGTCTGATTTCGGCATGATGGCGGCTTGAAGGCTCAAGAGGGAAGTATGAGCCTCGGTTTCGGGGGCTGATCTGCTGATTTTCGTCGGTGCGGCGCCTTCACAGGCCGTCTTTGGCGTCACGCGGGCGCAATTCGCCCCTCGAGCCAGGCCAGGCGCTGGAAGTTATAGGCAAGGTTGGTCATGCCGATCTTGATACGGGCACGAGCAATGCCGATGGTGCGCACCACCAGACCCATGCGGTGCTTTTGCCCGGCAAAGACGTGCTCGACGGCGGAGCGGACCGCGGACCGCTTGGCATTGGCGCGTGCAATACGCTCAGGCATCGCTCGGCGGTGCGGCTTGCGCTGGTGGATGTGGCTGGTGAACATGCCTGTGGCGAGGAAGGCCTCGTTCTTCTTCGAGCGGTAGGCCGTATCGGCCCATACGCCCGAAGCCGTGTTGCCCCGGCTGATCAGCGTCGGCAATCGCGCGCCGTCGTGGGCATTGGCAGCGCTGGCATCCCAGGTGCGGATCAGGCCATGCGCCCGGTCGATGCCGATATGGTTCTTGTAGCCGAACATCGGGATGGCCAGATCGACCGGCTTAAAGGCCTTGGGGTCCGCGCCTTCCTTCACCTTGGCCTTGGCGTACTTCACGCTCCAGCGGGCATCGCGATCCTTTTGCCGGATCTTCGCAGGGTTATTCTGCCAGCGCTCGGGTATCCGGCCCTCCTTGATGGCCGCCTTCTCCTCCTCGGTGTTCCGCTGCTTCGGGGCGGGTACAACGGTGGCATCGATGATCTGCCCGCCCATGGCGAGGTAGCCCCGGTCCGTGAGGGCGGCATCGAAGCGGGCAAAGAGCCTGTCGATGGCCCTGGCCTTCACCAGACGCTCCCGGAACAGCCACACTGTCGTCGCATCGGGCACCGTGCCATCCAGGCCTAGCCCCAGAAAGCGCTGGAACGAGAGGCGGTCCTTGATCTGAAACTCGGTCGCTTCGTCAGAAAGCGAGTAGAGCGCCTGCAGCACGAGGATCTTGAACATGAGGACCGGGTCGAATGGCGGGCGGCCACCCTTGCCGCGAGGATTACGGCGCAGCGCGGCGACGGCCGCCAGACGCTCCAGCGGATCGCCCGCAGCGCTCAATGCCTCATATCGGTCCGAAAGATCGAAGAAACCCGGCTGCCCTGCCATCATCGCCTCCGCTATCGCGCAAAGGCAGTGAATCACTTCAGGCCCTCAGGCGCCACGGGTTTTTCGAGGTGTCCGTTCTTCTGCCAAATTCGTCCATTCTTTTGGATCGGATGGGTGATGGTAAAGTTCTTCGCCACCAGATGCGTAGGTGGAATAACGCCATGGCCCATGGCGTAACGAATGATTGCCACGGCCCCAAGTGCTAACCACGGGCCTCCCGTGAAAGCGGCCTTTTTCGATCGCATCAAGCAGACTGCGAGATTCCATCGCAGCTGGCATCTCCATTCCACAATATGCGAAGATAGTAGGAAAAAGGTCAATCAGGGTAACGGGTTCATCGCAATAGGGTGCGCGATATGTCCCTTGGGCGGCACAATCAGCATCGGCACGTGGGTCGCTTCTTCCCACAATACGAATTTGCGCCAATGAAGTTTTTCACCGAGGTGAAAGCCCTTGTCGCCCCAAAGCGCGATGATCGTGTTATCGGCATGTTCGCTACGCTCCAGCGTCTGGACGATCCGGCCAACGATCCAGTCGCAATAGGAAATCGCTGCCAGATAGCCCTGCACAGCATCACGCCAGACCCCGTTGGAGGTGACCAGTTCATGATCCCTTGGCGATAGTGCCCATGCACGCGCCTGGTCTGGCACATCATCGAGATCGCCGTCCTTGACCAGAGGCAGCGCGATGCGTTCCTTGTCATACATATCGAAAAACCGCCGCGGCAAATGCCAAGGCAAATGAGGCTTGTAGATCCCGGCGGCGCAAAAAAATGGCTTGTCCGGTGCGCTCAGCAGGAAATCCGATACCGATTGACAGACCTTCTCATCAGGCATCAGCGCTTCCTGATCGTCAGCGAGAGGCCCCCAGTCGAAATGGTGATAGAAGGGCGGAACCTCATCAAACTTGCTGAAGTCATGCAGTTTGTTGAGTGGCCTTTCCGTCGGTAAAGGCTCCGCAACACATGATGTAAACTGGTCCCACAGATGATCGCGTTCTTCCACGCCATTCCAGGCAGCGCGCTTCAAGATATCCCGCCCGGCCGTGGCGTAATCGAACATGCCGTGAAATACCTTGCCCGCGCCGAAGGTGTGATATCCGGCGGCTTTAAGTAGTTCGATTGCGGTTTGCGGACGCTGGGCTCGCTCCCAAAAATTCTCGTTGTGATAAATGCCGGTGGTCGACGGCAGGCAAGCTGTGAAGGTCGCCATGCGGCTGGCGTTGCAATAAGGGGCGGCGCAATAGGCCTTCGTAAACAAAGTACCCTGTCCGGCAAGCTTATCTATGGCTGGTGTTCTAACGTCGGGATGCCTTCCCAGTGCGCCAATCCAGCTGTTCAGATCGTCAGCCACGATCATCAGGATATTCGGCCGCTTGTCTTTCTGCCTGATCATATTCACGACCGGCTTTGAGATAGTCGAACTCTGCGTAGGCCATTTTGAAATATCCAGGCCAGACAATTGCTTGAAACATTCCATGTCGGCTGCAACAAAATTCGCGACATGCTCCAGATCTTCAGCGTCAGCCCCTTTGGCTCCAGGCGTTGCATAACGGCCATGCTCCCGCTTTGGCCCAGTGTCAGGAAACGGTGAAATCCCAAGAAAAAGACGAATATGCTCCAGTGTGGCTGCATGATCGTCGCGCAGATCCTCTGCGCGCAGAAATAACAGTTGTTGGCGTGAAAATAACCGCAATGCGGCGGTGACCTGCTGTCCGTAAAGGCCACGTTCCAAGTAGGAGAATACGCGCCAAGCAGGTGCGTTTCGTGGCAGGTCGCGTAACCTTTCACGCCCATCACGGATCGCCTGCCTGAAATCGAGATGCTCATCATTCCGCGCAAATTCCATAGCCCAGTGCGACAAAGCTCGTTCGAAGGGATCACGGAACAGGAAAATCAGTTTGGCATCGGGATTATACGCCGCGATCCGGTCAAGCGCGTCGGGCCAGAACTGGTAAATTGGCGTTATATCGTAGCGCAGTCTCCCATTCGCCGGTCCGGCAAAATGGTCATGCAACCGCTCATAATCGGGCTCTGCCCAATTGGTCGCCTCATCATCAAAGAAATGGATTTCCTTACGATCCGGAGACTGTAGCTCGGGATGCTCCAGAAAATGGGCGTAGAGGCTCGTGGTACCACTCTTTTGCGCGCCACAGACGAATACCGAAACCTTGTCGCATTGCGTTCCGTCCACGTTGCTATCCTTATACCCACTTCGCCTCGAGGCGGGGTTTGCGCGCCGAAGCATGACAGTCAAGTGGCCGCTGCCGGTTTGGCGGATGATGCAGCATTATGTACAGGTGTCTGCCAGAACTGACGCCGCATTCTAGGATCTCAGGCATAACCAAGATCCGATTGATGGAGGCTATGGCGACTGAAGGATAGAAGCGGAATTGGGTTCTCATATGAGCCCGATCACCCGTAAATTTCTTGACGCCGCTGCCATGATGACATTGTGGTCTATCGCTTGGAATCGTTCGAATTGATATCCATCAACAGGATCGGCATTGCCATTCCGTACGCAATGGCAGACTTTATAGCTCCATATTCCGCGTTTAAGATAGTTCATCTTTGCGCCGCAACTGAACAGCCGGGGGGTCATGACGCAGCATATTTCCATCGCCGACCTGATGGCGCAGTCAGGCGTCGCGTTCGGGACCAGTGGCGCGCGCGGGCTGGTGAGCGCCATGACGGATCGGGTCTGCTTCGCCTATACCGCCGCCTTCCTGCAACATATGGCCGATATCGGCCAGTTCGCGCCGGGCACCCATGTCGCCATCGCCGGCGATCTGCGGCCGTCCAGCCCGCGCATCATGGCGGCCTGCGCCGCGGCGGTGCGGCATAGGGGCGGGGTAGTCGATCATTGCGGCTTCGTGCCGTCACCTGCCGTGGCCGCCCATGGCTTTGCAAAGGGCATCCCGTCGCTGATGGTAACGGGCAGCCATATCCCCGACGACCGCAACGGCATCAAGTTCAACCGCACCGACGGCGAAGTGCTGAAGCCCGACGAAATGGCGATCCGCGCGCAGCATGTGGCCTTGCCCGACCTGTTCGACGATGAAGGCATGTTGAGGGACGCAGCGTCTGCGCAGCCGGTGGTGGATGTCGCCACCCCCTATATCGCGCGCTATGTCGATGCCTTTGGCGCCGACGCGCTGCGCGGCATGACACTGGGCATCTACGAACATTCTGCGGTGGGGCGCGACATATTGGTCGCGCTGGTCACTGCGCTGGGCGGCACGGCCATGTCGCTGGGCCGCGCCGATCGCTTCATCCCGGTCGATACCGAGGCGGTCCGGCCAAAGGATCAGGTGCTGGCGCGGCAATGGGCGGCGGAGCTGAAGCTGGACGCGATCTTGTCCACCGACGGGGACAGCGACCGCCCGCTGCTGGCCGACGAAAACGGCACATGGATGCGTGGCGACGTGCTGGGCATATTGTGCGCGCGGGCGCTGGGCATCGCGGCGATCGCGACGCCAGTCAGCTGCAACAGCGCGGTCGAACTGTCGGGCCTGTTCAGCGCTGTCGAGCGGACGCGGATCGGGTCGCCCTTCGTCATCGAGGCGATGAACGCGCTGGTCGACGAGGGGCAGGGCAGCGTGTGCGGCTATGAAGCCAATGGCGGCTTCCTGCTGGCGACGCCGGTGGTGCTGGACGGGCGGACATTGGGCGCGCTGCCGACGCGGGACGCGGTATTGCCGATCCTGTCGGTGCTGGTCGATGCGAAGCGGCGCGGGGTCACGCTGTCGGCGCTTCAGGCGCAATTGCCCGGACGCTATACGTTCAGCGAGCGGTTGCAGAATTATCCCACGGCACAGAGCCAGGCGCTGATCGCGCATCTGGAGCAGGGGGAAGAGGATGCGATCCTGGCGCGGCTGACGGCGATGTTTGGCGATCTGGCGGGCGCCGCGGACGGCATCGACCGGACCGACGGGCTTCGCATCCATTTTGCGGGCGGCGACATCATCCATCTGCGGCCGAGCGGCAATGCGCCGGAGCTGCGCTGCTACACCGAAAGCGACAGTGTTGAGCGGGCAGTGACGCTCAATGGGCAGGCGCTGGCGCTGGTGCGGGATTACAGCGTGCCGGCCTGATGGCAGGCGGGATATGCTGTTAGTGAGACAGCGAGTTGGACAGATAGGTATTTTTGACCATCTGTAACATGTTGAGAACCCTTGTATTTTTTGGATAATTGTGTTCGGTTTGAACGGGGAGTATCCTATTTCCCTTTGTAATCAGCTACTTGCTGCTGATATTTTTGCGTGAAAATGATGTAGTTATTATGCGTCATGCCAGCGCAAGCTGGCATTTCAGTGGGGCTGGCGCGTCATTGCCTGAGATCCCCTGAGTTCACGGAACAAGTGCAACACCTGCTAGGATGGTGTTGCGATGGGAGACGATTACGGCCAGCACAGCCTTGAGGAGCGGATCGAGATATACCGGCTGCATGCAGCCGGTATATCTCGACGGTCAATCGCGGTGCATCTGGGCCGCTCAGCGTCCACGATCAGCCGAGAATTGCGGCGGAACAGTGTGAAGACCAAGGTCTGGCCCGGCGGCTATGAACCTGTTCGCGCCCAGCAACTGGCTCAGCGACGAAGGCGGTGGGACTGTTGCTTCAAGTTGGAACGCCAACCGGGCCTGCGCGACCGAGTGAGAGACGGCCTTGCGATGGGATGGTCCCCCGAACAGATCGCCGGCCGATTGGCGCGCGAACATGGTCGCACCCTCATCAGTCATGAGGCAATATACCGCTTCATCTATCATCGTGTCGCGCAGAAAGATTACTGGCATCGCCTGCTGCCCCGCGCCAAGCACCGGCGAGGTCGCTACGCCCGTCAAGGCGGCAGCATGGTCGATATCATCAAGAACCGCCGGTCTTTGCGGGAACGGCCCGCCCAGGCTGACGACCGCGCGAGCCCGGGGCATTGGGAGGCAGACTTCATGCTCTTTGCCCAATATGGCCAATCTATCCTCGTCGCCCACGAACGAACCTCACGCTTCACCCTCATCCATCGACTGCAGGATCGAAAGGCGGAACGAACCGCAAATCATCTTGCCGATATGCTGGGATCATTGGCACCGGCCATGCGGCGAACCATCACCTTCGACAACGGCCCGGAATTTGCCCTGCATCACAAACTCGCAGCCCAGATCGATATTCAAACCTTCTTCTGCGACGTTCGCGCTCCATGGCAAAAAGGCGGCATCGAGAATGCTATCGGCCGATTGCGACGAAACCTCCCCCGCAAAACCAACCTTGATGCAACCGATCAGGCCATCATCATCAATGCACTCCAGCGCTACAATCATACACCTCGCAAATGTCTCGACTTCCAAACACCTGCTGAGGCATTCTCTCGACATCAATCACATGTTGCACTTCAAACGTGAATCTACATCCCAGCCTCCGCTGGGATAACGATGAAATTTGGGGGGGGAGCTCGCCCCCACCCATGGCGTCGCCGCCCGCCTTTCAGCGCGGGATTGCGAGGAGCGCCAAGATTGGCCCTGCCGTCAGGGTGAAGGCGCAGTCGCCCTCCAGCAGCAGACAGTCGCCCTTTTCCCATGCCAGACCATTGACCGTGCCCGCACCGCTCAAGGGCGTGAACCAAAGTTGCTTGCCGTCGGGAACGGTGACGCTCTGGTCCTCCGTCCACTGGACGAGGTCGAGTGAGAAGGGGGCTTCATCGGCGCCGATCAGGCGGCCCTCGCTGCCAAGCGGCGCTTCGCTCAGGGCGCGGTCATAGGGGGTAAGGCGGCTGACCGCGACGCCATCGTCCAGATGCAGTTCGCGCGGGCGGCCATAATCATAGAGGCGATAGGTGACATCGACATTCTGCTGGATTTCCGCCAGCGTGATGCCCGCGCCGATGGCATGAACGGTGCCCGCCGGGATGAAATAGCAGTCGCCCGGCTTCACCGGCTTCCAGTCGATCCATTGTTCCAGCGACCCGTCCTGCGCCGCGGCGCGGAACTGGTCGGGGGTCATGGGGGCGGTCAGGCCGATGCCCAGCGTGGCGCCGGGTTCGCAGTCGAGGATATACCAGATTTCCTCTTTCCCGCGCGGCAGCCCCTTTGCCACCGCCTGCGCATCGTTGGGATGCACCTGAATGGACAGGCGGTCGCTGGTGAAGATATATTTGACCAGCAAGGGCAGGTCGCGGCCGTCAGCATCTTCAAACCAGACCTCGCCAATCTGTCGCCCCGCGCCGGCAGCGGCAAAGATCGGCGGAAGGTCGGTCCGGCCCCATGGTTTTTCGACATAATGGGGGGTGAATTTTTGCATCAGTATCCCGTCACTATCCGTCGCCATGGGGCAGGGGTCAAGCAAGCTCAGCCTTGGGTCAGCACCGCACGCAGATAGCGGCCGTAATCCGACTTGCCGAGCTTGACGATTGCCTGTTCGAGTTGCGGCCCATCAATGAAGCCCTGACGATAGGCGATCTCTTCGGGCGCGGCGATCTTGAAGCCCTGACGCTTTTCGAGGACGCGAACGAAATCGGCGGCGTCGAGCAGGCTGTCGGGCGTGCCGGTGTCAAGCCAGGCATAGCCGCGGCCCATGATTTCGACGTTGAGTTCGCCGCGTTCCAGATACACCTTGTTGACGTCGGTGATTTCCAGTTCGCCGCGCGGCGAGGGCTTCAGGTTCGCGGCGATATCCACGACCTGCGCATCATAGAAATAGAGGCCGGTGACCGCCCAATTGGATTGCGGCTTTTCCGGCTTTTCCTCGATCGTCAGCGCCTTCATCTGGTCATCGAAGCTGACCACGCCATAGCGTTCGGGATCGTTGACATGATAGGCGAAGACGCTGGCGCCGCTGGTCCGCGACGCAGCGCTGGACAGGATTTCGGGCAGGCCATGGCCATGATAGATATTGTCGCCCAGGATCAGCGCCGACGGTTCGTTGCCGACGAAATCCGCACCAATGATATAGGCCTGCGCCAGACCGTCGGGGCTGGGCTGTTCTGCATATTCGATGGTCATGCCCCAGGCCGAACCGTCGCCCAGCAGCGACTGGAACGCCGGCAGGTCGCGCGGTGTGGAGATGATGAGCACTTCGCGGATGCCCGCCAGCATCAGCGTGCTGAGCGGGTAATAGATCATCGGCTTGTCATAGACCGGCATGAGCTGCTTCGAGGTGGACAGCGTCATCGGATAGAGGCGCGTGCCGCTGCCCCCGGCAAGAATGATACCCCTCATGCTCTTATAGTCCCTCAAGATAATCAGTTGGTGGCCGGTTGCAGGCGATCCATCACATCGTCCAGCGACGTGCGCCAATCCGGCAGCGTGACGCCATGGACGCGGGCGATGCGGCCGCAGTCGAGCCGCGAATTGGCGGGCCGGGTGGCGGGCGTGGCATAATCGGCCGTGCCGATCGGCCGCACCAATGCCGTCGGGCCGCCGCGCGCCGCCGAAGCCGCGAAGATCGCCTGCGCGAAATCGGCCCAGCTGGCTTCGCCCGGTGCGGTCATGTGGAAGGTGCCGCGCAGTTCGGGGCTACTATCGGCTACCATATTGATAGCTACCTGAATGATGCCGTCCGCGATGGCAAGCGCGCTGGTCGGATTGCCGACCTGATCGCCGACCACGCCCAACTCGTCGCGGTCACCCGCGAGGCGCAGCATGGTCTTGACGAAATTGCCGCCGAACGGGCTGTAGACCCATGCCACGCGCAGGATGGCGCTATCGTCATGGCCGTCCAGCACCGCTTGTTCGCCCGCCAGTTTCGACGCGCCATAGACGCCCGTCGGGCCGGTCGGATCGCTTTCCACATAGGGGCGGTCCAGCGTCCCGTCGAACACATAGTCGGTCGAGATATGGATGAGCGGCACGCCCAACGCCTTGGCCGCCTGCGCCACCGCGCCCGGACCCGCGCCGTTGACGGCATGGGCGAGATCGCTCTCACCCTCGGCCTTGTCCACCGCCGTATAGGCGGCGGCGGAGACGATGACGTCGGGCGCCGCTGCCGACAGCGTGCGCACGACCGAGGCCGGGTCGGCCAGGTCGAGATCGGGACGACCTATCGCGATCACCTCATGCCCAGCGGCCGTTCCCCGTTCGATGAGGCTGGTGACGACCTGCCCCGTCGTGCCGGTGACGGCGATCTTCATGCGGGCACCTTCGCAGTCTTGTCGAGGCCGAGGCGCTCTCCGTCATACTGCTCGCGCAGCGGCTGCCACCACCACTCGTTCTCCAGATACCAGCGCACGGTCTTTTCGATGCCGCTGTCGAAATTCTCCTGCGCCTTCCAGCCCAGTTCATCTTCCAGCTTGGTCGCGTCAATTGCATAGCGGGCATCATGGCCCGGACGGTCGGTGACATATTCGATCAGATCGGCGCGCGGGCTGTCGGTCGGGACCAGTTCGTCCAGCACCGCGCAGATGCGCAGCACGACGTCGATATTCTTGCGCTCGTTACGGCCGCCGACATTGTAGGTTTCGCCCGGCTCACCCCGTTCGATGATGATGTCCAGCGCGCGGGCATGATCGTCGACATAGAGCCAGTCGCGAATATTCTCGCCCTTGCCGTATACCGGCAGCTTGCGGCCCGCCAGCGCATTGAGGATCGTCAGCGGAATGAGCTTTTCGGGGAAGTGGTACGGCCCATAATTGTTCGAGCAGTTGGACACCACCACCGGCAGTCCATAGGTGCGCTGCCACGCCTTGGCGAGGTGATCGGACGCCGCCTTCGACGCCGAATAGGGCGAGGAGGGATCGTAGGGCGTGGTTTCCTCGAACAGGCCTTCGTCGCCCAGCGAGCCATAGACTTCGTCGGTCGAGACATGGAGGAAGCGGAAGGCGGCCTTCGCGTCGCCCTCAAGGCCGTTCCAATAGGCGCGCGCGGCCTCCAGCAGGGTGAAGCTGCCGACCACATTGGTCTGGATGAAATCGGCCGCGCCGGTGATCGAGCGGTCGACATGGCTCTCGGCGGCCAGATGCATGATGCGGTCAGGCTTGAAGCCAATGATCGCGGCATCCATGGCGGCGCGATCGCAGATATTGGCGTGCAGGAACTGGTGGGTGTTCTTGCCTTCCACTTCCTTGAGCGACGCTTCGCAGCCCGCATAGGTCAGCGCGTCGATGGTCAGGACGTCATAGCCCTTTTCCAGCACCAGATAGCGGACGAGGGCAGAGCCGATGAAGCCGGCGCCGCCGGTGACGATTACGCGCATGGGTCAGTTGCTCCAGCTGAAATAGGCAGGAAGGTCGGCCAGGACCGGCTGCTTGCGGTCCTTGGCGGAAAGGGTGTCGGCGTCGGCCACGTCGGGCCACTTGATACCGATCGCCGGATCGTCCCAGGCGAGGCCCTTGTCACATTCGGGGCTGTAGTAGCTGCCCGTCACCTTGTAGCAGATGACGGTATCGGGTTCGAGCGAGCAGAAGCCGTGCGCGAAGCCCGGAGGCACCCACAACTGCTTGCCATTTTCGGGGGTGAGCTTCTCGCCGACCCACTGTCCATAGGTGGGCGACCCGGCGCAGATATCGACCGCCACGTCGAACAGCGCGCCCGCGGTGCAGCGCACCAGCTTCCCCTGCGCATGAGGCTCGCTCTGGAAATGCAAACCGCGGATCGTGCCGACCCGCGCACTGCGGGATTCATTGTCCTGCACGAAGCTGTAGTCGCCGATATGCTTGGCGAAGATATCCGCGCGGAAGGTTTCCGCAAAATAGCCGCGTTCGTCGCCGATATGGCGAGGTGTCAACAACGTGACGCCCGCGATATCGTAGGTCTGGACTTCCATATATTCTCCTGAAAGGTGCGACCCTGTTTTTCGATCAATTGTTGCTGTTCTGGATCACCGAAACCGCGCTCGTCACGGTGAAGATCGGCGAAAAGAGCTGGCTGATCAGCTGAATGGCCTTGCTGGGCTGATTGGCGGCGGCATTGCCGAAATAGAGGACGTCCTTGTCCTGCATCACGAATTTCTGGGCGAGGAAATAAGAGCCGGTCTGCATCATGTTGAGATGGTAGACCTGGGGCACTTCCTTGCCTTCGGCATCCTTGATGTAACGGAACAGGAAGATGGCGGCGGGGTCGCCCAGATTGGGATTGGTGCCGCCAGCGGTCGCCACGGCTTCGGCCAGCGATACGGACGAACGACGGAAGGGCACCTGCTCCACCCGACCCGATGCGCCCAAAATGGAATAGGTGCGCGGATCGTCCACCAGCATCAGCCGGTCGCCCGGACGGATGCGCACGTCCAGCGCCGGATTTTCGACCATGTCGTTGACGCGCACGTCCACGCTGTTGGTCCCGCGCATGATGCGGACCATCAAATCCTTCGAATTGCCGCGATAACCACCGGCAAGGGCGATGACGTCGGACAGGCTTTCACGGTTGGTCTGAAGAACGAGGCGGCCCGGCCTGGCGACCTCTCCCCCGACGATGACCGAATTCGTGATGGCCTGTGCCATGGTCACGATAACCTGCGGATTTTGCGAGAGGCTCTTGAGCGCCTTGCGAATCGTCGCTTCAATCTCTCCGGTCGTCTGGCCTGCGACGTGCAGCGCGCCAGCATAGGGAATGGCGATGTCGCCATTATCATCCACGCGGGTCGGCGGCAGTTTCTGCACCTGGACACCGGGATTGCTGGTCATCTGCGTCAGCGCGCTGTTGGTGGCGGTGCTGGCAAACAGCGTGACGCCCGCTTCGTAGATATTGATGTCCAATATATCACCCGGCCCCACCATGTCGGTCGGCGAAGGCGCCTGTTCCGATTGCAGGGATGTCGGCGACGCTATTTCCGCTGCGGCGGGGATGTCGGCCACGGCGTGGATCTGTACCAGCTGAATGGGTGGCCCATTGACCGGCGCAGTCGCGCTTTTTTCGATCTGTCGGCCGGTGGGGCCGCTGGAAGGCAGCGTGGCGCAGCCTGCGAGGCTCGCGAGCAGAGCCAGATATATGCTATTCTTGATTTGCATCGATGATATTCTCGAAAGGCTGGCGGCTTGTCAGCGCAACGCCTTAGCATCGTGATGGAAGGGTGGACAATAGTTCCTCTCGCAGTCGCACCACTCTGTACCGCTTGGCCTTGCACGTTGGCCCATGTTCGCCTAGCGCAAGTCAGCCTAGGTTCCTCAAGGTGCTGCACAGACTTATGAACGCCAATCCCCCGATCCCCGTGGAAACAGAAGAGCCGGTAAGCCATTCCGCACTCGCGCGATGGCTGAGAAAACGGCGTTGGTTTCTGTTGTTCGTTATTCTGCCAACGCTGCTTTCGGCGATCTATTACGGCTTAATCGCGGCAGATATCTATATTTCGGAGTCACGCTTCGTCATAAAAAGTCCGGATCAGAAACGATCGCAGGTATCGACCCTGGCCAATCTGGTACAGACCACTGGCCTGTCGGGCGGGCAGGAGCAGACCAACGAGGTACTGACCTATGTCCGCTCGCGCGACGCGCTCAAGGCGCTGGAGCGCAACATTGCCGTTCGCGACAAGTTCGCCAGTTCGCAGGCGGATATTTTGTCCCGCTTCCCGCAGCCATTGGCCGGCGACAGCTTTGAAAGCCTGTTCCGCTATTATGGCAAGATGGTCGAAGCGCGCATGGACAGCGAAACCGGCACCGCGACCATCAAGGTCAAAGCCTACACGCCGCAGGACGCATTCACCATCAACAAGCAATTGCTGGATCTGAGCGAAGGCCTGGTCAATCGGCTCAGCGGCCGCGCGCAAAGCAAGGCCATCGTGGAAGCCCAGAAGCAGGTCGACCTTGCCATGCAGCGGGCAACCGCATCACGCGTTGCGCTGGCGCAGTATCGTAATGCCCAGTCGCTGATAGATCCCAGCAAGCAGGCGGTGGGCGTGCTGGAAATCGCGAACACCATGATCGGCGAACGCGCTGCGCTTCAGGCCCAGTTGGATCTGATGCAGCGCCTGACCCCGAATAACCCCTCCATTCCCGCGCTGCGCAATCGCATCAATGCGATATCCGTGCAGATCGCATCGCAGGACAGCCGTGTCGTGGGCAATGGCCGCGGCATCGCATCCAAGCTTGGTGGTTATGAAAACCTGCTTGTCGAGCAGGAGTTTTCGACCGAAAGCCTGAAAGCGGCCAATGCCGCCCTGGTACAGGCTCGTGCCGAAGCGCAACGCCAGCAATTCTATCTGGAACGGGTCGTCGGTCCCAACACCCCCGACATGCCGTTGCTGCCCAAACGTCTGATGAATATCCTGATCGTGTTTGCGGCAGTAACCTGCCTCTATTTCATCGCCTGGATGTTCCTGGTCGGTGTTCTAGAACACGCGCCGGAAGACTGACCATGGCTAAAACCACCTTGCAGGATTTGCGCGATGGATGGTCGGTTCAACTGCGCGTGATCCATGCGCTGATGATCCGCGAATTGACGACCCGTTTCGGTCGGGAAAATATCGGCTTCCTGTGGGTCATGGTTGAACCGCTGCTTTTTGCCGGTCTGGTTGCGACCATATGGCGCCTGACCAAGGGACCGGAAGAACATGGCGTAGGTATCGTCGCCTTTGTCGTGACCGGATATATCCCGATCACGATGTTCCGGCACAGCATTACCAGAAGTATTTCTGTTTTCACGGTCAACAGCAGTCTTCTATATCACAAACAAATAAAGATTGTAGATTTCATATTCACGCGGTTTGCCATTGAATTTCTAGGAAGTTTGATGGCCTATGTTCTAGTTGCAGCCGTATTGATCGTTTTCGATGAATTTCCAGTGCCGACGGACATTGGACTCTTTATTGCGGGCTGGATGATATACGCCTTTTTTTGTCTGTCTTTGTGCCTGGTCATCGCTCCGCTTTCCGAAATGTCCGAAGTGGTCGAAAAATTTGTGCCGGCCACCCTCTATGTGATGATCCCATTTTCCGGTCTGTTCACCATGTCGTCATGGTTGACGCCCGATATGCGGGAGTTTCTGGCTTGGTCGCCATTTGTGAATGGTATGGAAATGATGCGAAAAGGCATTTGGGGCGAAGAAGTCACAGCCTACTATAACATCTGGAATCCGATCGCCTGTTCGCTCATCGCATCTGCCGTGGGCCTTGGATTATGTCGTCGGGTAAGGCGGAAACTGTCGGTCGAATGATTATCTGTCGCAACGTCTGTAAAAGTTACAAACATGGTTCGGAACAAAAGCACGTTCTGAAAAATGTAAACTTGGACATCGCTCCCGGCGACCGCGTGGCGTTGCTGGGCCGCAATGGCGCGGGCAAAACCACTTTGATCAAGCTGATCGGTGGCGTCGAAATGCCCACATCCGGCAAAGTGACGCGTCAAATGGCCGTTTCATGGCCGCTGGGTTTTGCTGGAGGATTTCAGGGTAGCCTGACGGGCTACGACAACGCCCGCTTCATAGCTCGAATCTATCAGCGTGATTATGCTGATATGAAAATGTTCATTGAAGATTTCACTGAATTGGGGCGGCAATTGCGCATGCCGGTCAAGACCTATTCTTCAGGCATGCGAGCACGCCTAGCTTTTGCGCTGTCGCTGGCCATCGAGTTCGATTGCTATCTGATCGACGAAATCATCCTTGTCGGGGATCAGAATTTCCAACGCAAATGTCATTATGAATTGTTCGAAAAACGTGCCGATCGCACACTTGTTCTTGCATCCCATAGCCCGGAAGTCATTCAAAGTCTGTGCAACAGAGCTGTCATTTTGCACAAGGGTGATGCAACAATATATGATGATGTCAACTCAGCATTGGAATTGTATAATAATCTATAGGCTTAATCAATCACACGATCCTAAAACGGTAGAATATTGATGAACCGCCACACATATCGTATTCGTCGTTTCATTGGAAAGCACATAAAGAAACATGCTTTCCTTCGTAAATCATTGGGACTTTATTCGAAATCGCTTACAGAGGTGCGTCCATCGATGAAATGGCCATATTTCGATATTACCGAATATCTTAATCGCTACCCTGACGTAGCAGCTGCCGAAATGGACGCTTTCGAGCATTTTTCGCGTCATGGCTGGCGCGAAGGCCGTTGGGCATCCGCCTATTTCGATGCACTATGGTATGCCAATGCCTATCTGGACACGAACGATGGCATCGACCCCATTTCGCACTACGCCAACGGCGGTTGGCGGCAAGGAACGAGGCCCAACCCCTATTTTGATGCGGAATGGTATTTGAACACCTATCTGGATGTCAAGGAAGCAGGGGTCGAACCACTCGACCATTATGTAAACTGGGGCTGGAAGGAAGGACGCAACCCCTCCCCCTATTTCGATGTCCGCTACTATTTGCAGCATAATGGCGATGTGCGGGAAACCGGGATGGAGCCGCTGATGCACTTCATCCTGTGTGGATGGCGTGAACAGGGACGCAATCCCAATCCTTATTTCTCCGGCGACTGGTATCGTCAGAAATATCAGGACAGGTTCGATACGGACACGTGCCCGTTGCGCCACTATCTCGCTTCCGGTTCGGCGCTGGGATTGCAGCCCGGTCCGAATTTCGACCCCTTGTTCTACCGCAAGAAATATTCCGATATCGCCCCGGATAGTGAACCGTTGGCTCATTTCCTGCAATATGGTCGCAGTGAGCGACGGGTTCCACACCCGGACGCAGAACCGGACGCCGACATAGCAGTCGCCGATTGGGCCGGCGCCAATGCCCTGAACGAACAGCGTATCGCGTTGTTGTCCCGCGAACTCGGCACCCCGCTCGCGCTCAGCAGCCCGTCGGAGGTCGCACAGGGAACGATCCGCAAATATCTGCCCAACGTCAAAGCGGTGACATTCGACATATTTGATACATTGGTCGAGCGCCGGTCAGGCAGGCCGGAAACCATCTTTGCACTTTTAGATGTCGTTGCGCGGCAAAAGGCGCCGCAGATTTCCAACTTTGTCGCAGTCCGCAAACAGGCCGAACGCAATGCCCGTGAGATCGCGGGTATGCGGGAAATCACCATGGTGGAAATCTGGGATCATTTTTCACAATTAACCGGCCTTTCCGCTGCCGTTTGCACCGACTTGGCACGGCATGAATGTGAACTGGAAATCACTTTCTGCGAAGCCAAACCGATCGGAATCGATTTGTTGCGCACCGCGCTGGAGGAAGGTCGCGCCGTCTATCTGCTGTCCGACATTTATTTCGACCGCGACACCGTGGAAGCCATTCTGGCCAAGGCTGGCGTGATCGGGTATAGTAAACTTTATATTTCCTCTGAAATCGGTGGTACCAAACATTATGGCGGCATGTTCAAACTGCTGCTGAGCGAAAATGATCTGATAGCTGGCGAAGTCCTTCATATAGGCGACAACCCGCATTCGGACGTCGCCATGCCGAAAAGCGTCGGCATGCTTGCGCTTCAAATCGAGAAGAGTGACGCGATGTCGCCTTCCGACACGCTGCGCGCGTGGTTCAACAGCGATATATCGAACCCGACCGGCCTCTGGCAGTCCATCATCGCGGGTGAACTGATACATCGCGACGCCCTTCTCCATGTCAGTACGCCTTCTACTCTCGATATCGTGCGGACAGCGGGGGCACAGGCTCTGGGTCCGGTACTGCTTGCTTTTGCTCAGTATCTTGCAAAAAAATCGCGGCAATTTGGTCATGGTTGCCTGTATTTCGCATCAAGAGACGGTTTCTACCTGCGTGAAGCCTATGAAGCACTACGCCCTGTCTGCCCCGACCTGCCGCCGTCCCGTTATGTGCTGGCGTCCCGCCGGGTATGCCGCGCCGCCGGCATCAGCAACCTGGACGACATCCTGGCTGTCGCGAGCGTCGATCATTTTCCAATGCCCCTGCGCCAGTTCATGGCTGCGCGGTTTCTTTTGTCGGATGCCGAAATCGATGCTCTGCCGGTTAGCGCGCAGGATCTGGACCGGGTCATTACCAATGCCCGCTCCGACAAGGAGATGCATCGACTGCTGGAATCATGTTCCGGCGCAATCCTGGCCCGATGCATGGCACATGCCGCCGCCTACCGGGATTACCTGGCCGATACCGGCATCACGTCGCCGGGCGCAGCCCTGGTCGATATAGGCTATCGCGGCACAACCCAGCGCGCCATCGCCGACATGACAGGCAACAAACTGGATGGCCTGTATATGGTTACTTGGCCCGAAGTGTCAGGTCTGCTGGATCGGGGTCTTCGCTATGACGCTTTTCTGCCCAGTAAGGGAGCGTCGAGCGATCCCATCGTCAAATATGTTCAAATGTTGGAACTACTCTGTTCGGCAACTCATGGCAGCATCGCCTCGTTCGAACATGAGAACGGCGTCGCACGCCCGGTCATGCTACCGGGCGACATCTCTGCGCGCACAGGCCATACATTGAATGCCCTGCGCGAAGGCGCGCTTGATTTCGTGCATGCGATTGCAAGCAGCTATCCTGAACTGCTGGATTGGCAACCGCCTCATTCTGCCGAAGTCATCGGAACGCTAGTTGAATTTTGCGCAACACCTCGGCTTGAAGTCGTCGATGGGCTGCGCGAACATCTGTTCGAGGACGTGTTTGGCGGCGCGGTCAAGCCACTGATCGGCCGACAAGGCAGTAATCTGGGCGAAGCCCTGGAAGACGGATGCTGGACGGAAGGCAGCGTATCCCTATGGCGCGCCACCGCCCTGGGCTTTTCCAGCCTGAGCTGGCCTGAAGGAGACGCGCAACCTGACCGTTTCGACAGGGAGGGCATGACCTTTCCCGGTTATCAAACCGCGGAGGTGCTGGCATGAGCCTGCCCTTTTTCCATATTCTGGTGCCCGCTGGCGCCTCACCGCAAATCATCGTCACTCTGACCAGCCTGCGTTTGCAAATTTATCCGAATTGGCAGGTAGCTATACTGGGCGACGATGTCGATTCAGATGCGCAAGCCGCATTCCAGCGCCAGCTTGGACAGAAGCCTATCCAGTGGTTGGATGGCGAAGACCTGACCCAACTGGCCAGATCAGGCAATGACTATGTCTTCCCGCTCTTGCCCGGAGACGAGTTGACGCCGGATGCTTTGGCGGAAATGGCCTTGGCTGCAAAAGCCAATAAATCATGTGATCTGGTCTATGCGGACCAGGCCGAACGCTTTAGCGAAGCAGATCCGCTGACGCCTTTTTTCAAGCCTGGCTGGTCACCCGAAACATTGATTGCAAATGACTATATCGGTCGTGCCGCAGTCAAATTCGCCTGTCTGCCCAATGATTTCCCCGTAAGAACATTCGATGCAGTCGACCTTTGGTCCGTCTGGCTGAATCTTTCCCGCAAACCCGCATTGTCCACGGGGCGTTGCGAACGGGTACTCTATCGGATTGCGGCAGTCGATGCAGACGACATCGGTCGACTAGAATCCCGTGCCGTTGCGATGATCCACAATCATCTGTCTGCTTTGGGCATCAAGGGTAAGCCTTTCCGGCCCGAATGGGCAAAGCGATTGGCTGTTCTTGCATTTCATATCGACTTCCCGGACACGGGACCAAAAGTATCGATCCTGATCCCGACCAAGAATAATTTCGCGGTTTTCAAGCGCTGCATCGAATCCCTGCCGTTGACGACCTATGACAATTACGAGGTCATAGTCATCGACAATGCCAGCGACGAACCTCAGACCATTGCCTATCTGAACGAAATTCGCGGCAGGGATAAGATCAGGATATTGCGGATACCGTCACTGCTATCAGGTTTCAGCTATTCCTATGTAAACAACGCCGCCGCCAAGGAGGCCGATGGCGACTATCTTCTGTTTTTGAATGACGACACAGAAGTGATCGCACCCAAATGGCTGTCGCATATGGTAGGATGGGGCCAATTTCCGGGCATAGGGTCGGTTGGCGCAAAATTATATTTCGCCAATGATCAGGTCCAGCACAGCGGATTGATCCACAACCTGCTGGACGGTGTTCTGCCGGCGCCCGCCTTCAAGCTGACAGGGCGCACCTCCATCGGTGACCATGCGCAGGACCATATCGTGCGGAACTATGCTGCGGTCACGGCTGCGTGCATGCTGACCCCCCGTGACCTGTTCCTGAAGGATGGTGGGTTCGACGACGTCGATTTTTCCGTCGCCTATAATGATTGCGACTATGGTTTTCGCCTAAGCCGCCGTGGGTTGCGGCATGTTTGCGTTCCGACAGCCGAACTATATCATTATGAAGGCATTACTCGCGGGCGCGGGCGCGGCAACGACAAAATATCCGAAGAAGTTTCCTTCATCCGTCGTTATGCGGACTGGACCGATCCCTATTTCAACCGCAACCTGTCCCAGGATAGTTTCGAATTCCAGCCAGTCAGGCATACCGTCCTTCCAGATCTACCCATCAGGGCGCCTTTGACCATAGCGTTGTTCAGTCACAATCTGAACTATGAAGGCGCGCCCTATGTACTGCTCGACATCGCACGCGGACTGGCGCGTGGCGGATTGATGCACGTCGTCATATTCAGTCTGGTCGAAGGTCCGCTCCGAGCCGAGTTCGAGGCTGCCGGATGTCAGGTCATCGTCAAAACCAATGTCGGGGTGTTTGGCGCCAAAAGCGAAGAAGAACTGCAATCGGTCCTGACCCCTATCATCGACGAGATGCGTCGCCTGGGTGTCAATGTGGCACTTGCCAATACCGTGGTTGCGCATTGGGGCGTTGTGGCAGCGCAGATGCTCGATTTGCCTGCGCTGTGGGTCATTCATGAAAGCGAAGCCCCGTTCAGCCATCTGGAAGGATATGGGGCTGCCCATGTAGATCTCGCGCGGCGAGCATTTGCGAAAAGCTATCGAAATATTTTCGTTGCCCGATCGACGCGTGATTTATACGCGCCTTATTCTCCTCGGGACAATCTTTCGGTCATCTATAATGGCTTCAACGCCAAGCATGCGGCCGATGAATTGCGCCGTTACGACCGGCAGGAGGAGCGGGCGAAGCTTGGCGTGGGACCGGGCGACCTGTTATTTGTGCTGCCGGGCACGGTTTGCGAACGCAAGTCGCAACAGGATCTGGTCGCCGCGTTGCAATTGCTGCCCGCTTCCGCATCCGCTTGCCGGTTCGTGATCGTCGGCGATCGCGATGGCAATTACAGCCGTGCCCTGCACGCCATGGCCGATCGTCTGCCTGAACATCTGAGGAACAGGCTCTCCATCATCAAAGAGACGCCGGAAGTCTGGCGCTATTATGGTGCGGCAGACGGTATGGTATTCACATCGCGTCTGGAAAGCTTCCCTCGCGTCATTCAGGAGGCGATGTATTCCGGCCTGGCAATCGTAACGACCCCTGTCTTTGGCATATCCGAACAATTACGAGACCAACAAAGCGGCCTGTTCTTCGAGCCCGGTGATGTCCATGCTCTGGCAGCGGCTTTGGGCCGTGTAGCCGGCGACCTTTCACTAAGGCAGAAGCTTGCCCATAACGCACGGATTTCCCTTGGGCGCTTCCCAACGATTACGGCGATGCAGGAAAAATATGTCGCCCTGGTGCAGGAAGCCGCGCTTTCCCATGCACGCCCCAACCCAAGTCGACCACAACGTGCATGGATACAGGCGCATCAAGTCAATCACAGTCGCTGGTGGAATATTTTCTGCGGCAACTAATCTACAGTAATTTGGATAAAATCGATCAGATGTTAGAGGAGATGGTTCACATCTTCTCCTCTAACTAGAGAAGATTATAACGCAGGCCATGGGGGGCTTGAGGATGTCGATATTCACGGACAACAGGTTCGATCAAAACCTATTTGATCATGAAATTGCCAATCTGCATGATTATGAAAAAAATTCTCTCAATTCCATGCGCTATGGTCAATCCAGTGCCGATGGAAGTGCCATTATTGGGCGAGACAATCATATTTTCATACAAGGCGGCTCAAATAGATGGAGCCAACAGATTACGGGTAACGCCGTGATTGCCGATGTCGACTTTGATCGAACACGCAGGGTCATAGATTCATACACAACGGAATGTCACAATAGGGACATCGATCTTTCGGTAATTATAATTCCTGAAAAAGATGTAATTTACCCAGAGCACAGCCCAAATTGTCATGATATTATATTACAGGACAGAACCATTCATAAAATTATGAATGAATATCCGTCCGTGCACTACCCATGGGAAAATATCATAAGGCACAAACATTGTGGCCTTACATATCATAGGCTGGATAGCCATTATAACACGTTTGGCGGATTTATTGTCTTTAATGCCGTCCTTGATTCGTTGAACATCTCTAATGTGTCTTGGGATGATATATATTTTGCTCATAGGGAATGGCAGGATGATCTGTCGATCAAATGGTTTGCCAAAAAGTTCACAAGAAGAACATTGCTGGAAAATTATCGCGAGACATCCATTGCTCAGGGCAACCCCCTGACCGGCACACATATCAAATTTGAATCAAATATGGCAAGGAATGACGATACTATCGTCGTTTTTGGAGATTCCTATTCATGGAATCCCGATGCAGGTTTGAGCAGATTTCTATTATACCGCTTCAAGACCGTTCATTTTATTTGGAATAGAAATATAAACTGGTCGTTTGTCGACCGGGTAAAACCGAAAGCAATCGTCGTTCAGTCGGCAGAGCGATTTCTGATAGGTGGCCTGGTAAGGTCATAAGCCAGGTCGAGACAAGATCGATGCCAACTTTGCCCCGTTTTTATCATGAGGCAAAGTTGGATCGGATATTTTTACAATCTGGTACGGCCTTCCTGCATACCGTGACGGATATAATGTTCGAGCGGATTCATCCCTGATCGGGCAACATCGTCATAACGGTTCAGATAGGCCTCACTATCGAACAATTCCCTGCGCGACAGTCGCCGAAGCAACAGTCGCTCACGGCGAGCAGGTGACAGAAACCTGACCCACCAGCGTCCTGGTTCAAGTAGCGCCTTGTTGACTGACAACAGCCATTGCTGCTGTTCGATCGTAGCCTGTGCCAGTCGCTTTTCGTCAAACAGTTGCTGGTTGATAAAATGATAGGCCTGGTCCTGTTGATCCACCTTGCGCTGCAATTCATCCGTTTGTGCCCGCAGATTGCGAACGATCAATTCATTCTCGTCCCGCTGCCGCGCCAAGTCGCTATTCAATCGCTGGCTATGTTCCACATTACGAGCGACTTCGACTTCCATCTTTGCGCGCAACTGATCCAGTTCGGCCACAAGTTCGGCATTTGCCTGTTCGGTCGCGCGCTCAGCCTGACGAGCCCGCATCATATCGTTTCGCAGATATGCCATTTCTTCGGAAAACTGTCGCTTTTCGTCTGAAAACGCTTGCAGTTCCTGCTCTTGCTCAACGGCTTTGCGTTGAGCCGTGTCCGCCTGTTTGCGGACGTTTTGCAATTCTTCTATCAGCCGCGCGAGGCGCATGTCCTGCACATGCAGGGTATCTGCCATACGATCATAACCAAGGCTGCGCTGATTGGCTTCATCCCGCGCGGCTTCAGCAAGGCTGATGCGTTGCTGCGCAGACAGGATGTTTTGGTTGAGGCGGTCATTGATAGCCGTGCTTTCATTCAGCCTAGCCCTGACATCAGCCAATTCCGCATTGGCAGCTTCTGCATCGGCAATCCTGCTCTCCAGGGATAGAACCGCCTCTTTCAATTCAGCGCTTTTGTCTTGCTGACGTTTCTCGGCATTGCGGGCCTGCTCGGCTGCTTCATGCGCCATATCCATTTCATGTCGCACATGATCGAGTTCGGCATAACGCTGACGCAAGTTACTTTCCGTCGTAGCCAATCTGGCCTGCAATTCCTCGCACCGTTCAGCCAGCTTGTCCCGATCTGCTTCTGCCGTCCTTGAGAAAGCTTCAGCAGCCGCGATAGCTTTATGTCCCTTTTCAACATCTTCAGAAAGAATTTGATTGTCGGCGGTCACCTTGTCGGCTCTGGCACGGGCGTCATCCAGTTCCGTCGTTAGTGTGGTAATGGACTCTTCCATTTGCTGCTTGGCAAGGTCAGCTTGCGCCATGTCCTGTCTGGCCTGAAGAACGGCCTGCTCCTTCTCCTCCATCGCGAACTGAAGAACGGACAGCTCATTTTTGAGCTCGTCCAGCTCGATTTCCAATATCTGTCGGCCAGAATCCGACGAAGCCGTTTTTTCCTGCAACGCCTGCAAGGTAAGATCGCGATCAGCCATGGTGATACGCAACTGTTCCAATTGCCTTGCAGTTTCAGTCGCTTTTGCTGCGGCAGCGGTCAACCGTTCCTCATTATCGCCTAGTTCGCGACGCAAAGCGATGATATCCGCCTGCTTTTCTTCACGATCTTCGATCGCGCTGGTAAGTTTACCCTGCTGATCCTCCAACTTGGCTCGAACATCGGACAATTGCCCGATCAGTTCGTTTACATTTTCTTCCTTCTCGCGAAGCAGCCAATTTGTATTCATGCCGGTCGTAATCGCTTCACCCACGATTTCTCCGGCCCGGTTCAGTTGATCATGCAGCCCGTCCAGCAGGATATGATCCTCAGCCACCTCCCCTGTCTTGGACCATCTATCGAAAATGTCCCAAGCCTGGAAAATGGCATCGGGCATATTCCGGCTAGTCGGACGATTTTGTAGCGCGATTTCCGAATGGGCCATTTCGGGATTGATGAAATCCGCCTGCTCTGCGCGGCTGACCTGATTGGATCGAGGCCATTGAATTCCAAGATCGGCACTCATGCGGTTGGGCAAGTCATGCCATTCTTCCAGAAGCTGGTTGAAGGTTAAAAATGTGCGATTTAGTCCTCTGGTCGAAGCTTCAGCGTCAAGAACATGACGCAGCCATAGCAATTGACCCACGGAATCCTGGATGCCGTCGCGCAATGTCAGGGAACGGGAAACCAACGCAGGGTGTCGGACCGGCACCACGATCGCTGGAGAAATACCCTCCTGCTCGAGGGCCTCCAGCCAGAAAGGCGTCAGTCGGCAAATGCGCGGATCTTTCAAAACGAAAAGACCCGAATTCCCAAATTCCTGCTTTAGGACCGAAGATGCTCGATCAAGATATTCATCTTTACGCGGGCTGTCATACCAGCCCGGATTGAAACTGAGCCAATCATGCCATTTCGATCCGCCCGACGCCAGCAACTGGTCGTTGAATTCGAGTATCGTTGCCGACTCCCAATAGCCTGCACTATTGCTTCCATTTGCAGGTAGAAGATTTTCAGGAAGATCGCATCCATGTAAGCTTAGCAAACGGGATAGCAGGCTGGTTCCAGAGCGATGCATGCCCAGAACCAAGACCCCTACACGTTGCCTATTCTTCTTCCTAGAAGTCACGGCATCCGCTTCTTTTTGATATGATTGAGTCAATTTCCTGTCTCTACCTATTTACGCATGTTCATCTAAATGTGAACGATCCGCATTATCGAATATTTCCAGTCAACGATATCTCAATTCCCAATAAATTCCTTGATTATGGAATCAATAATATTATCGCAACTGTCGAAAACGCTTAAGCAATTTTCTTTGCCATGCAGGTCGCCGTGGCGAATTTGGAATGATTGCCGGCTGTTTCACCTCTTCCCCCATATAGCGATTGGGTCGCGCTTCCCCGTCGCCGATCGACACCAGATTGCGCAGGGCCAGCTTGCCGATCGCCTCGTCCGAAAAAGCGGGCGTATAATAGATGCAGTCGTCGAAATAATAATGCGTCACCTGCGACCAGCGGGTGAGCGTGGGGTCATTCTGGCGACTGCCGCCGTGGAGCAGGTTCGCGCACCAGATCAGCGCCTGCCCTTTTTTCGGGAGAAACCGTTCTTCCTGCGCGCCATGGACTTCGCGCAGCGCCTGCCAGGCCGGGGCATAGGGATCCTGTGCGGAGGCGAGATCGCTGCCATAGCCGCGGCGGCCAATCAGCGCATTGGTCATGATCGGCCATTTATGCGAACCGGGATAGTAAAAGAGCGGCCCGGCGTCCGGCCCGATATCCTCCATCGCCAGCCATACGCCGCACATGAACCGTTCGGGCAGGCTGGAAAAATGGACGGAATCCGAATGGGCATCCTGTTGCGTGCCGACCGGGAAGTTGAGCGTCTGGAACGGAAAGGCGCGACGGCCGTAAAGCTTGCTGAGGAGGTCCAGCACCGCCTGATTGGCGGCGATGGCGCGGACATCCTCGTCAAACTGCCAGGCATCCTGCACGCGGCGTTCGCGCGTCGTCTTGTCGCTTTGTGGATCGGCGAAGTCGATGCCGTAGCGCGGCCCCAGATGGCTCTGAATACGGTCGATGCGGCCGTCCAGATCCGCGTCGGGGAAATCGAAGACGGCATAGCCCTTTTCATGCAGATCGGTGGCGATCCGCTCTTCCTCCGCGCTCAGCCCCCATTCCGCCTTGAGCGCCGGGAATAGCGGGGATTCGATCAGAGGCAGGCCGGGAAAGATGTTGGTCAAGCGCGTCGGTCCCTTTGCGGGCGTGAATGATGGGGCGGCGTTACCGCCTGAACTGGTCCAGCGTCAGGCGCAGGGCGCGGCTCCATCCTCCCCGCCCCTGCCCTATCTGTTTCAATATCGAAGAAAAGTCATGCCGGATCGTGCCGCGATCGTCCAGTTCGCGATACAGGGTCCAGAAGGGTTCGATCCCCACCGCCCGCGGCATCAGCCAGGCGCCATGATAGCCAAAGCTGGCCGTGATGTCCCCTGCCCGTTCGGCGGCGAAGCGGTCGGCGAGCGCGCGCGGCGCAAAGCGCATGCCCTGCCGCTCCAGCCAGTCACGGTTGATCCGGGCGATCGCGACATCTTCGGGATGGGAAGGATGAAAGGCCGGATCGCGGCACAACTGCATCAGGCGACGGCTGCGCAGCGAAAAGCCGCCATTGCCGACATCATGCCCATCGGTGAACTGGGGCCAACTGGCGCCGATATAGTCATAAGTCAGAAAGTCGGGATGCCAACGCGATGCGTCCAGCACATGGCCGTCCCATTGGATGGTCAGGCAATGGCTGGTCTGGACATGATCGACCAACTGCGTCAGGAGAAAATCGGAATAGGCCCGCGATGATGTGATGGGCGCGATCGACACGACGGTGATGCCGGGATGATCGGGCTTCACCGGTTTGTCGGTCAGCAGCAGCGCGGCCGCAGCATCGACCTGCGACAGGCTGGTTTCCAGCGCCCGGAGGGTCGCCGCAACATTGACCGAGCTGACCGCGCACAGCGTCACCTGCGGCAGAGGGAGGCGGGCAGCCATCATAGCGCGACCGCAAACTGTTCGCTGGCGCGGCTGAGTGCAGGATGGTGGTAGGGATCGTAGATTTCGTCGGTCTGCCACAGGCGCTTGAGCGCAGCCAGTTCGCCCGCGAAGCGCGCCGCGCCCACCGGATCGCGATCCAGCCCGCGCGACACCGATTCATGATGGATCAGGGTCGCACGCGGCTCATAGAGCGACTGCCAGCCCCGTTTGTTGAGGCGCAGACAGAAATCGACATCGTTGAAGGCGACAGCGAAATCCCGTTCGTTAAGGCCGTCCACGGCCATGAACTTGTCGCGTTCCACCACCAGACAGGCGGCGGTCACCGCCATGGTGAATTGCGGCAGGCTGTGGCGGTGGAAATAGCCTTCCTCATCAGGGCGCAGGAAACGATGGGCATGGCCCGCTGCATTGCCGACGCCGATCACGACGCCGGCATGCTGGATACGCCCATCAGGGTATAGCAGCCGCGCGCCCACCGCGCCGACTTCAGGGCGCAGCGCCTGCGTCGCCAATATGGCGAGCCAGTGCGGATCAGTCATTTCGATGTCATTGTTGAGCAGGCAAAGCAGCCTGCCCTGCGCCTGCGCCGCGGCGCGATTGTTGATCGCCGAATAGTTGAACGCGCCACTGTGGCGCAGTACTTGGTGCCGGGCAGGATCGAGCGCGGCGAGATAGGCCAGCGTTTCGGGATCGTCGCTGTCATTGTCCATGACGATGACATTGGCCTGCGGATAATGGGCTGCTGCAACACCGTCGAGGCAGGTGCGCAGCAGGTCCACCCGGTTGCGGGTCGGTACGATGACCGACAGCGGCGGAAGGTCGTGGGCGATGGCGATCGGGCGGGCGGGCAGACGCGGTGACGGGCGGTGGCGGCGGTGATGCAGCATTTCGCGCAGATGGACGGGAGCGCCCTGCCCCGCAATAGACGCGACTAGCTCCGTGGCCCAATCGGCCCCATCATCTGCGCTGTCGACGGTCACGGCCTCCAGATCGGCGCGTGTCGCATGGATGATGCAGGCGCCGGTCAGATAATCCTGATGCCGGAACAATTCGCCATTCCAGTCGGGCTTGAAATAGGGTCTGGCGCGACGACGGCCGATCAGCTGGTCGTCGTCGGCATAGATGATGCGCGCCGCCGTGCTGGCCATGGCAGCGCGATAGGCGTCTGCCGCACTGGGTGCGATCCTGTCGCCGGGACGGACCGGCATCAGCCAGGGATTGGCGGTCCAGTCGATATGCGCAATGGCGGCGGCAAGCGTGGGTGTTTCCGGGCTGCCGATCACCAGCGGCGTCAGACCTTCCATCGTCAGGTTTTGCTGCGTGAGCGCCAAGGATTTTGGATCAGTGCCACCGTGGAGGTCGATAAGTGCGATGATCGGGCAAACGGCGTCAGGCCTGCTGTACGACCGTTCCTCTTGTTCCTGTCGCAATGCCCAAAGCGTATAGGCACGCGGCGACTGGCTGAGCAGCGGTGCGAACTGTCCGCGGGCACGCACGCGCTTGCGCTTGATCCACCATTTCGTCGCGGTCAGATAGGCGCGGGGTTCTGCACGGAAAGCATCGAAATGGACAGACGCCATCAGCCATACGTCGGCGATCCGCTTGAAATGATGAACTATCGACGACGATCGCATGGGCCTTTTGCGAATAACGGCTTTAACTCGGATCGCAAAGGAAATCCTTGTAAATCGTTATGAAAAGATACCTATAGGATACCAAATAGCTATCGGATTTCCTGACGGTAGCGGATAGCTATACAGATAGTCTATGCCTACCATCGCTTTCATCAGTCCCAAGGGGGTCGTCGGGAAAACCACCGCTGCCTTGCGTCTGGCGTCGCAGCTGGCGCGCGGCGCCAAAGTGTCGGTGATCGACGCCGATCCCAATCACCCCATCGCCGCCTGGGGTCGCGATGCGCAGCTGCCTGAAAATCTGTCTATCGTCGCTAATGTCGATGAGGATAATATCGTCGATCGGATCGAGGAAGCGGCGGCGAAAACGCCCTTCGTCATCGTCGATCTGGAAGGGACGGCGGCCAAGATCGTGCTGCTGGCAGTCAGCCAGGCCGATCTGGTGGTGATCCCCATGCAGGGGTCGCAACTGGACGCCGAACGGGCGAGCCGGGCGATCCGCGTGCTGAAACAGCATGAGAAGATGACCGGCAGGGCCGTGCCCTATGGCGTGCTGCTGTCGCGGACCAGCCCAATCATCCGCACCCGGACCATGGGGCATATCCAGGACGGGCTGGTCGACGCGGGCGTACCGATGTTCACGACGCAACTGCATGAGCGCGAGGCGTTTCGCGCAATCTTTTCCTTCCGCCAGACGCTGGAGGAACTGGACCCCAGGGACGTGTCCAATCTGGACAAGGCGATCGCCAATGCCGAACAGTTCGCGGTGGAAGTGATCGAGCAGCTGCGCGCCAATCGCAAGAGCGCGGCGACGGCGGATGAGGTGGCAGGATGAGCAGGGCCAATCCCTTCGGCGATCTGGACGATTTCGGATCGGACAACAGCGCCAAGCCGGTGCCCGCCGACGCGATCGAGAAAATCGCGCAAAGCAGCGGTTTTCCGAGCCGCAAGGCGGGCGCCGCCAAGGCCGGTGAGACAGCGAGTTGGACAGGTGAAGCCACATCGCCCTCCCCTGCCCCGATCCCGACCACGCCAGCGACCGCTTCACAGCCCGTCCGGCAGCCGCGCCGCCATGTGACCGGGCGCAATCGGCAGATCAATATCAAGGCGACCGAAGAAACGATCGAGGAACTGTACCGCATCGCCGACGCGATGAAACTGCCGCTGGGCGCGGTGCTGGAACAGGCGCTGGCGGCGCTGGAGCGGCAGCGCGAAGAATGAGATACTGGATAGCTATCTGATAGCTAATTGGTATCCCTTGAGTATCCAGTTTGCTTCAACTTTGGTGCACAAGATCACTCCATATGATGTAGGGCTGCGCGCGATTTGAGGGAAATCATGACAATTCCCTACAAGCCATTCCTCCTATCGCAGAACTTCGCTCTCTCTTCTCGCCTAAAAAACAAGGCCGTTCCCAACTGACGGATGTATCCTCTCTGAGAAGGAAATTCATGACGACCTCTCTTCCAACAATACTGGTCACGGGCGGCGCGGGTTATATCGGCAGCCATGCTGTGCTGGCGCTGAAAGATGCGGGCTATGGCGTGGTGGTGATCGACAATCTGGTCACCGGGTTCGATTGGGCCGTGCCGTCCGACGTGCCGCTGGTCCGCGGCGACATTGCCGACCAGCCTCTGGTGGAAGCCACGCTGCGCGCGCATGACATCAAGGCGATCATGCACTTCGCCGGGTCCGTGGTGGTGCCGGAATCGGTCGAGAACCCGCTGAAATATTATCATAACAACAGCGCCAAGACCCGCGACCTGATCGAAAGCGCGGTACGGGTCGGCGTGCGGCATTTCATCTTTTCCTCGACCGCCGCGACCTATGGCACGCCCGATGTCGCCGCCGTGCGGGAGGATACGCCGCAGCGGCCGATCAACCCCTATGGCATGTCGAAGCTGATGACCGAATATATGCTGCGCGACGTTGCGGCGGCGCATCCGATGAATTTCTGTGCGCTGCGCTATTTCAACGTCGCGGGCGCGGACCCGCAGGGGCGCACCGGCCAGTCGACGGCGGGCGCCACCCACCTGATCAAGGTGGCGGTCGAAGCAGCGCTGGGCAAGCGCAGCCATGTGGGCGTGTTCGGCACCGATTTCGACACGCCGGACGGTACGGGCGTGCGCGACTATATCCATGTCAGCGATCTGGCCGCCGCCCATGTGCTGGCGCTGGAGGCGCTGATGGCCAAGCCCGACGAGAATTATCTGCTCAACTGCGGCTATGGTCGAGGCTTTTCGGTGCTGGAGGTGCTGGACGCGGTGGACCGCGTGACCAACATGACGATCGAGCGCCGACTGGAAGGGCGGCGCGCGGGCGATCCGCCATCGCTGATTTCCGACAACAGCGCGATCATGGCGCAATTCCCCTGGGAACCGCGCCACGCCGACCTGACGCAGATCGTCACCCATGCGCTGGCCTGGGAACGCAAGCTGAGCGAGCGCTAATAGGATATGCTCTATATGGTATCTAAAGGATATCTTATAGTTATCTTTTAGATACCATTACCCTGATCTCAGTTTTTATGCGCTTTCCAATTGCCATTCGACCGGCACAGCATATCAATCATGAAACGCCACACATTGGCTGCGTCGCTTTCATGGCCCATGCTGGATTCTTCACTGCCAACATGACGAATGATTTCGGATCCAGCCTCTTTCATGGCCTGGCTCGGTTCACGCAAAGCTTCGACCAGCAGCAACACTTGCGCTCGATAGTGCGTCCATCGAGGTGATCCGGCCATTACGTCATCCCCATCTTCCCCCTGAAGCTGACATAAGGCGCGGGCGGCTTTTTCAATCGGATCCATATTGGGGGCATCGCAGAATCTGGTCGTAAACGATGGAGTGGATGGCTCCCGCTCACCGGCTGAGGCAGACTGCCTCGGCTGAAGAGCGAGGAGACGGACGATGAGTGAGATTGTCACGATTGGGCTGGATATCGCGAAGTCGGTGTTCCAGGTCCATGGTGTAGACGCGGCGGGTCAGGTGGTTGTGACCCGGCAATTGAAGCGCGGACAGATGTTGAAGTTTTTCGCGGCATTGCCTCCGGTTCTGATCGGGATCGAAGCCTGCGGAACGGCGCATCACTGGGGTCGGCAGCTCCAGAACCTGGGCCACGACGTAAAACTCATCCCGCCGATCTACGTGAAACCTTACGTCAAGCGGCAGAAGAACGATGCCGCCGATGCCGAAGCGATTTGCGAGGCGGTGACGCGGCCGACAATGCGGTTCGTCGAAATCAAGTCAGTTGACCAGCAGGCTGGCGGCGTGCTGCACAAAACGCGGGCACTGCTGATCAAGCAGCGGACGATGATGTTCAATGCCGTGCGCAGCCATCTGGCCGAATTCGGTCTTGTGACGGGTACCGGCGTGGCGCAGGTGGTGCGCATGGTCGATCGGCTTGCGAAAGGGGACGAACTCGATCTTCCGGAACTGGCGCGCGAGACACTCGGCGTCTTAGCGCGCCACATTCAGGAACTGCAGGACAAGCTCACCGGGATCGATAAGCAGTTGACCCGCTGGCATTATCGCAACGACGTCAGCAACATCCTTGAAACCATCCCCGGCGTTGGTGTGATCACCGCCTCGGCGCTCGCGTCGATGGTGACCAACGCGCAGAGCTTCAGGTCGGCCCGCCATTTCGCCGCCTGGCTTGGACTCGTGCCCCGGCAAAACTCGTCAGGTGGCAAGACCCGCCTGGGCAAGATTACCAAGGGCGGCAATCGCTACCTGCGACAATTGCTGGTCGTCGGTGCGACTTCAGTGCTGCGGCATGTCCGGGCGGGCAGCGTCAAAGGCTTTGAATGGGCCAAAGCCTTGCTTGATCGCCGTCCGCCCAAGGTCGTGGCCGTTGCTCTGGCCAACAAGATGGCGCGTATTGCATGGGTGGTGATGACGCGCGGCGTCGAGTATGAAAGAAAGGAATTGGCGATCGCAGCCTGATTGGCAGGCGATGGCAAAACAAGGTTGAGGTGTGAAGACCGACTGAAGGCAAGCCATTCGATCCACCGAGCTTCGGCAAACCTGCTTAGCGTACAGGACTTCGAGTCCGCGTAAACGATGAGGAGGCCAGGGCTGGCGGAATCCTTCAAGGCCAGCAGCCGTATAAAGGCTGCACATAAAGGCCGGACACGCGACTGCACTCGATATGGCATGTCAGAACGTCAGAAAATCGCACCGCAACGCGGGAGCCATCCACACGCGTACGCTCTCATGACTGCCATCTGAGATGCTGACCGAGTTTACCTCTTCGCTGGCCGCAAGGCCAGCGTTTGCATTGACCTTGGCGGGTGTGCCGCGGACGCCTGATCGACGACGATTGATCGTGCTCTCATCCGCGGGTTGGTTACCGCACTACCCGTATCCGTCGCTGGGCCTATCCTCCGTCTAAGTTCGGGCGTCGGACGAACCTGCCCCACCGTACACCGTGGATTGCCCATCACAGTCGGGTGCCCGCGGCACGCCGGCCAAGGCTATGCAGATGGTGCGCTGGCGCCTCCTGTTGTCGTAATCGTTGTACGTGGATCAGCCAGCCATCGCCGGTGACACCCGACGTGCAATGTCCCAGGCATAGCCGACCAATTCACGCGCGATTGCAGTAGTCACTTTCGGCTGCGGCTTGCCAGTGGATGCCAGGCGTCGGTAGCGCTGACCCCAACAGAGATGCCCCGCGGCCTTGGAAGAGGTCGACTAGCGCTACGACGCTTCCGGAGCCGCGACCATGATTATCAATCAATCCGTGGCCAAGGACGCCAGTTTCGTCTGCTCGTCGGTCTGGTCCCAAGCTGATCGAGCGCATCAAGATTGTCGCACCCCCATGCATAAAGCAATTCGACGAGAGGTGATCGGCATGGATCAGACGGGATCGTCGACTTCCGCGCTTGAGATTCCAAGCATGACGAATGGCGCGCCCCCGTTTCTTCGCATCGAAGGCGGCACGGGCATTGGCCGTCAGCGGGCCGGAATGACGCCATCGATCACCATGAGGTAACAAACTGCGAGTGCGATTTGCCGCCCCAACATGGCGCCAGACAGGGGCCGGTCGCTGGGGACCGCGAGGAGATGCCTCGCGATACCAGCGATGCCCTGACGCCTTAGCCGTGCCTTTGCGATCCTGTGTCCTAGCCCGCGGTCATTTCCCAGACCTGGGCGGAGGCCCGCATGACCCCGACAAAACTACTCATTGGACAACTCATCATAGTGCTGGCGATCATCATCGCGGGCATTTGGACAGCGACACAATGGGCGGCAGCGCAGCTCGCTTATCAGCCGGAGCTTGGCGCCCCCTGGTTCGTCTTGCTGGGCCAGCCGATCTATCATCCCTGGTCGATCTTTCCCTGGTGGTTTTCGTTCGACGCCTATGCGCCCGTCGTCTTCGACAAGGCCGGTGCCATCGCAGCCGCTGGCGGCTTCGTTGCCTGCGGCGCGGCGATCTTCGGTTCGGTATGGCGTGCGCGCCAGTCCAAAAACCTGACCACCTATGGCTCGGCCCGCTGGGCAACGCGCCGGGACATCAAGGGTGCCGGGCTCCTCGACCAGCGCGGCGTCGTGCTGGGGAGGATCGACCGCGATGACTTGCGCCACGATGGGCCCGAACATGTCATGGCGTTTGCGCCCACCCGGTCGGGCAAGGGGGTCGGCCTTGTCATTCCAACCCTGCTGTCCTGGACCGGCTCGACAGTCGTCCACGACATCAAGGGCGAGAACTGGCAGCTGACCGCCGGCTGGCGCGCGCGCTTCTCGCACTGCCTGCTGTTCAATCCGACCGACGCTCGCTCGGCGCGCTACAATCCGCTGCTCGAGGTCCGGCGCGGGGTGAATGAAGTCCGCGACGTCCAGAATATCGCCGACATCCTGGTGGATCCTGAAGGGGCGCTTGAACGTCGCAACCACTGGGAGAAGACCAGCCATTCGCTGCTGGTCGGCGCAATCCTCCATGTCCTCTACGCCGAGGAAGAGAAGACGCTCGCGCGCGTCGCGACTTTCCTCTCCGACCCGCAACGCAGCTTTGCCACCACCCTGCGCCGAATGATGGCCACCAACCATCTCGGTACGCCAGATGTACCGCAGGTCCACCCGGTGGTCGCCTCTGCCGCCCGTGAACTACTCAACAAGAGCGAGAACGAGCGCTCCGGGGTGCTGTCGACCGCCATGTCGTTTCTTGGCCTCTATCGAGACCCGACCGTCGCAGCGGTAACTGCCGCCTCCGACTGGCGCATCGCCGATCTCGTCGGAGCGGCGCATCCGATCTCGCTTTACCTCGTCGTGCCGCCGTCCGACATCAGCCGCACCAAGCCGCTGGTTCGCCTCATCCTCAACCAGATCGGCCGCCGGCTGACCGAGGAATTGCAAGGCGTCGGCAAGGACGGCGAGACCGCACAAGGCCGACATCGGTTGCTGATGATGCTCGACGAATTCCCGGCGCTGGGAAGGCTCGACTTCTTCGAGACGAGTCTCGCTTTCCTGGCAGGCTACGGGGTGCGCGCCTTCCTGATCGCGCAGAGCCTGAACCAGATCGAGAAGGCCTATGGCGAGCACAACGCCATTCTCGACAATTGCCATGTCCGCGTCGCCTTTGCGACCAACGACGAGCGAACCGCCAAGCGGATCTCGGACGCGCTTGGTACGGCGACCGAACAGCGCGCGATGCGCAACTATGCGGGGCATCGGCTCGCGCCCTGGCTCGCGCACGTCATGGTCAGCCGCCAGGAGACGGCGCGGGCTCTGCTGACGCCCGGCGAGGTGATGCAGCTTGCGCCCACCGATGGGCTGGTCCTGATCTCCGGGCACCCCCCGATACGCGTGAAGAAGCTGCGCTATTACGAGGATCGCCGGTTCAAGGAGCGGCTCTTGCCTGCACCGACACTGGATGGCGCTGCCTATCGTGACCTTCCGGCAGCTCGCCCGGATGACTGGGCTGGGCAGGTTCGCGGTGCTGACATTCGCCTCTCCGAAGGCAATGACGCCGATGAAGGCACCGACGCCGGCGGCCTCGAACAGGCTCGTCACCCCGCGCACGACATCGAACCTGCGGTCGTCCTCGAGCCGGAGGTCGCCGACCCACTGGGCCTTGGCGAAGACGATGACGATCAGGCTGCCGAGCGCCGCGCCATGGATCGGGTGCAGCAGCTCGGCACCGTGCGCACGGTCTACGGCCTCGATGCCGCCTCCAGTCGCCCCGACGACCTCCAGCTGGGATTTTGATCATGGAAAAGATCCGCCATCAGCTGTTCCTGCCCAAGTCGGTGTCCGATCGGCTGGAAGCGCTTGCCGCCAGGCCCGGCGCCAGCAAGTCGGCCATCCTCGTCGATGCAGTCACGGCTTGGCTCAATCGCCGGGGGGCATCGGAGCTGGAGGATCGGTTCGCGATTCGCCTCGACCGGCTTACGCAGGCGATCGGCCGGGTCGATCGCGACACCTATGTGATCCTCGAGACGCTCGCCCTCTTCATCCGGTTCGAACTCGCGATCCAGACGCCGCTGGCCGAAAACGACCAGGCGGGCCGGGCGCTCGGAGCCAAGAGGTTCGAAGCCTTCGTGACCCAGGTCGGTCGGCAAGTGTCGACCGGGCGGCGCACCCTGGCTGGTTCTTCGGAGAATGGCGAATGAGCGGCCGCCCAGCCACCGCAGGGCCGGTAATCTCGGCTGAGCGCCGTCGCCGGATGCTGATTACGGCGCTGGGCAGCGACATTGCTGCGGCGATGCGCGACAGCCAAGTCACCGAGATCATGGTGAACCCCGACGGGGCGCTGCGGCTCGATCGTCTTGGCGAAGGCCGTATCGATACCGAGGTCCGCATCGAGCCCGATCAGGTCGAGCGGATCATTCGACTGGTGGCGAGCCATGTCCGGGCCGAGGTCCATGCCGATCACCCGATCCTATCGACAGAGTTGCCGCCGCATATCGAGGGCCGCGCCGGCGAGCGCTTCGAAGGCGTGCTGCCCCCCGTGTCGTCGGCACCCTGCTTCTCGATCCGCAAGCCTGCCACGAGGCTGCACACGCTCGACGACTATATCGCCGATGGGCTGATGTCGGAGGTCCAGGCGGACGCCCTGCGTGCCGCGGTCGCCCAGCGCTGCAACATCCTCGTCGCCGGAGGTACCAGCTCGGGCAAGACGACCCTCGCCAATGCGCTGCTCGCCGAGATGGCCCCAAAACATTCGGGGCTCGATAGCCGCGTGATCCTCATCGAGGACACGCGCGAGCTGCAGTGCCCGCTGCCCGACACCGTCGCGCTCCGCACCCGCCCGCCGCACGTGTCGATGACCGAGCTGGTGCGCTCGACCATGCGCCTGCGTCCCGACCGCATCGTGGTCGGCGAGGTCCGCGGTCCCGAAGCGCTCGACATGCTCAAGGCCTGGAACACCGGTCACCCCGGCGGGATCGCGACCGTCCACGCCAACAGCGCCATCGCCGCGCTCTACCGCATAGAACAGCTATGCCAAGAGACGGTCGTCACCGTGCCGCGCCAGCTGATCGCCGAGGCCATCGACATCATCGTCTTTATCTCCGGGCGCGGCATCGACCGCCGCGTCTCCATGATCGCGCGTGTCGCCGGGCTCGACCCCGACACAGGCGCCTACGCGCTCGCCGATCTTCCCAAGCCCAATCCCCCAAAGCCCAATCTGCCCCAGTCTAGCCCGAAGGAGACCTGACCCATGACTTTTGCCCGCATTCCCCGCCGCATCGCCAACCGCTCGTCGCTTCTCGGCGGCGCGATCAGCCTCGCGCTGACGCTCGCCACCCAGGTCCAGGCGGCCGGATCCGGCATGCCGTGGGAAGAACCACTGCAACAGGTGTTGGAATCCGTGCAGGGCCCGGTAGCCAAGATCGTCGCCGTTATCATCATTATCGTGACCGGCCTGACGCTCGCTTTCGGCGAGAGTGCGGGCGGGTTCCGGCGGCTGATCCAGATCGTCTTCGGCCTCTCCATCGCCTTCGCCGCCTCGAGTTTCTTCCTGTCCTTCTTCAGCTTCGGCGGCGGAGCATTGATCTCGTGACCGGCCCCATGTCCTCCGGAGCTCAGCATATCGCCGGCTACGAAGTGCCGATCCATGGCTCGCTGGGTTCGCCGCTACTGCTCGGCGGCGCACCGCGGGGCCTCGCGATCGTCAACGGGACGCTTGCGGCGGCGGTCGGTCTCGGCCTCCAGCAATGGCTGGCCGGGCTGCTGCTCTGGGCCGTTGGGCACAGCATCGCCGTGATGGCCGCGCGCCGCGACCCGAGCTTCGCGCCCGTCCTGCTCCGCCACATCCGCCAGAAGGGATATTTTGCATGCTGAGCCTGCGCGAATATCGCGACCGCGCCGAACGCCTTGCCGACCATCTGCCGTGGGCGGCGCTGGTGGCGCCGGGTGTCGTGCTGAACAAGGATGGCAGCTTCCTTCGGGTGCTGGCCTTCCGTGGTCCGGATCTCGAATCCGCGACCGAAGCCGAACTGGTCGCCGCCTGCGCGCGGGCGAATAATGCGCTGAAGCGCTTCGGCAGCGGCTGGGCCTTGTTCTTCGACGCGGAACGTCGCGAGGCGCTGGCCTATCCCGACAGTGATTTCCCCGATGCGGCGAGCTGGCTGGTCGATGGCGAGCGGCAGGCGGCGTTCGAGGCCGAAGGCACGCATTTCGAGAGCCGCTACCACCTGACCCTGACCTGGTTGCCGCCTGCGGACACCACCGATCGCGCTGGCCGCTCGCTCGTCGAGCGCCCCGACGGTGATCGGACACGCGACTGGCGCGGTGCGCTGCAAAGCTTCATCGCCGAAACCGACCGCATGCTCGACCTGCTCTCGGGTTTCATGGCCGATGTGCGCCCGCTCGACGACGGCGAGACGCTGACCTTCCTCCACGGCACGATCTCGGATCGTCGACACCCGGTCGTGGCGCCCGAGACGCCGATGTATCTCGACGGCATCCTTGCCGACACACCACTGGTCGGCGGATTGGAGCCGAAGCTCGGTGAGCTGCAAGTCCGGACGCTCACTATCCTCGGATTCCCGAGCCTGAGCCGTCCCGGCATCCTCGACGCGCTCAACCATCAGGATTTCGGCTATCGCTGGGTCACGCGCTTCATCGCGCTGGACAAGACGCTGGCGACCAAGACGCTGACCTCTCTCCGGCGACAGTGGTTCAACAAGCGCAAGTCGGTCACCGCGCTGCTGCGCGAGGTGCTCTACAACTCGCCGGCGCAACTGTTAGACAGCGACGCCGACAATAAGGTGGTCGATGCCGACCTCGCGCTTCAGGCGCTCGGCGGCGACCATGTCGCCTTTGGCTATCTGACTACCACGATCACTGTGACGGATCGGAACCGCGCTGCAGTCGAGGACAAGGTTCGCGCCGTCGAGCGGGTCGTCAACGGCCTCGGCTTCATCTGCGTGCGCGAAACCGTGAACGCGGTCGAGGCATGGCTCTCGTCGCTCCCGGGGCATGTCTATGCCAATGTCCGGCAGCCGCTGGTCCATACCCTCAACCTCGCCCACCTAATGCCGCTATCGTCGGTATGGGCAGGGCCGGTGCGCAACGGGCATCTCGACGGCCCGCCGCTGCTGGTCGCCAAGACGGCTGGCTCGACCCCATTCCGGCTTTCCACCCATGTCGGCGACGTCGGTCATATGATGGTCGTGGGGCCGACGGGCGCGGGCAAATCGGTGCTGCTCAGCCTGATCGCGTTCCAGTTTCGCCGTTACCCTGGCGCGCAGGTTTACATCTTCGACAAGGGGAACAGCGCTCGGGCTGCGGTGCTGGCAATGGGCGGGGCGCATCATGCCTTGGGCTCGGCGGATACTGATGTCGAAGCACTGGCCTTCCAGCCGCTCGCCAATATCGACGATGCGGCCGAGCGTAGCTGGGCGGCGGAGTGGATCGCGGCGCTGCTCACCCGTGAGAACGTGCCCGTCACGCCCGAAGTGAAGGACGCGGTCTGGACTGCGCTCGGCAGCCTCGCATCGGCACCGCGCGAGGAGCGGACAATGACCGGGCTCGCGCTGCTGCTCCAGTCGAACGCGCTGCGGATCGCGCTCCAGCCCTACACGCTCGAAGGGCCGCACGGCAGACTGCTCGATGCAGCCGAACAACAACTCGCCCTGGCCGATGTCCAGTGTTTCGAAACCGAGGCGCTGATGGGCCAGACCGGAGCGGTCGCGCCGGTGCTGACCTATCTCTTCCACCGGCTGGAGGAGCGGTTCGACGGCCGGCCGACCCTGCTCATCCTCGACGAAGCCTGGATCTTCCTCGACCACCCGCTGTTCGCCGCACGCATCCGCGAGTGGCTGAAGGTGCTGCGCAAGAAGAACGTCGCGGTGCTGTTCGCAACGCAGAGTCTTGCCGACATTGCCGGATCGGCGATCGCGCCCGCCATCATCGAGAGCTGCCCGCAACGCATCCTGCTGCCCAATGATCGCGCGATCGAGCCGCAGGGCCATGACATCTATGCGCGCTTCGGCCTCAACGACCGGCAGATCGAGCTGATCGCGAGAGCCAACCCCAAGCGGCACTATTACCTCCAGTCCGCGCGCGGCAACCGGCTGTTCGAACTGGGGCTCGGCCCCGTCGCCCTGACGCTGTGCGGTTCTTCCGATCCGGCCGCGCAGGCGCGGATCGATGCCGCGCTCGCCGAACATGGCCGCAAGCATTTCGCCGAAGCCTTCCTGCGCGACGCGGGTCTCGCCTGGGCTGCCGATCTCGCCGCCGATTTCCCCGCTCCAACTGCTCCCGTTCCCTCAGCCCCTCAAGAAGGAGAAGAGTAATGCGTATCCCCACCCGAAAGCACCTGATTGCGGCCGTTCTCGGCCTCGGTTCCGTCGCCTCGTTCGGCATGGGCGTGGTCACGATGACGGCGACGCCGGCCCATGCGCAGTTTGGCGGCGTTGTGTTCGATCCGAGCAACTATGCGCAGAACATCCTGACCGCCGCGCGCACCCTGCAGAGCGTCAACCAGCAGATCCAGCAGCTTCAGAACGAGGCGCAGATGCTGGTCAACATGGGCAAGAACCTCACCCGCATCGACTTCCCGCAGCTCGAAGCCCTCAAGCAGAAGCTGGCCGAGATCGACCGGCTGATGGGCCGCGCGCAGGCGATCGACTTCCGGGTCGATCAGCTCGACGACAAGTTCCAGTCGCTGTTCCCGCAGGATTTCTCGTCAGCGCTGCGGACCGATGCCCGCGTCCGAGATGCCCGCGCTCGGCTCGATGCCAGCATGGGCGCGTTCCGCCAGACGATGACGGTGCAGGCACAGGTCGTCGAGAACATCCAGACCGACACCGAAGCCCTCGCTGACATCGTCGCGCGCAGCCAGGGCGCAGAAGGGTTGCTTCAGGCACAGCAGGCGACCAACCAGATTCTCGCCCTGACGGCCAAGCAGCAGTTCCAGCTCCAGCACATGATGGCCGCGCAGTTCCGCAGCGAGGCGATCGAACAGACGCGGCGCGCGACGCAGGCTGCGGAAGCCCGCGCGGCTACGAAGAAGTTCCTCGGTTCCGGATCGGCCTACACGCCGCGCTAGCCCCCAGCGGCCGCAAGCCGATCCGGTCAGCGGTCGTCGGCATCCCCCTCTAGCCGTCGATTGCCGTCGCGGGGCGTGGCGCCGCTCCCCAGCTGCGCCCCGCGACACCCCTTCGCTCCAGCAGGAAATCGCACTTGAACGACCTCAATGTCATCGATCGCTTCCTGCAGGCGTTCATCACCTACATCGACAGCGGGTTCGGCCTGCTCGGTCCGGATGTCGGATTTCTCACCGCGACGCTGATTGGCATCGACATCACGCTTGCCGGCCTGTTCTGGGCGATGGGCGGCGAGGACAATGTCATCGGCCGCTTCCTCAAGAAGATCCTCTACGTCGGCGCGTTCGCGTTCATCCTGAACAGCTTTTCGACGCTGGCCGACATCATCTTCCGCTCCTTCGCACAGGCGGGTCTGACCGCGGGCGGCGGCACGCTGTCGGCTGACGACTTGCTCAAACCGGGACGACTCGCGGGCACGGGCTTTTCAGCGGCGTGGCCGCTGCTCGAACAGGCGAGCGAGATGGTCGGGTTCACGACCTTCTTCGACAACTTCCTGACGATCATGATCCTACTGTTCGCCTGGGCGCTGGTGATCGTCGCCTTCTTCATCCTCGCGGTGCAGATGTTCATCTGCATCCTCGAGTTCAAGCTGACGAGCCTTGCTGGGTTCATCCTCGTGCCGTTCGCCTTGTGGAACCGCACCAGCTTCCTCGCCGAGCGGGTGCTCGGCAACGTGGTCAGCTCCGGCATCAAGGTCATGGTGCTCGCCGTCATCGTCGGCATAGGCTCCAACTTCTTCACCGACTTCACCGACGCGCTCCAGGGCCAGGAGCCGGACATCGGGCAGGCAATGAGCCTCGTCCTCGCCAGCCTGTCGCTGTTCGGTCTCGGCATCTTCGGACCGGCGATAGCATCAGGGCTGGTCTCCGGCGCCCCGCAGCTTGGTGCCGGCGCTGCGCTCGGCACAGCGGTTGGCGCGGCCGGCATCACCATGCTGGCTGGCGGCGCTGCCGCTGGCGGTGCCCGCGCACTTGGCGGCGCGGCGCTGGGCGCGGTCCGATCGGGGACGGCGATGGGGTCGGCGGCATCGACCGCCTACCAACTTGGCAAGGAAACCGCCGCATCCCCATCGGTCGGCGCCGGCCTCGGCGGCGTTGCGCGCGCTGCCGGGAATGCCGCGCGGTCGCGTGTCAGCGGATCGTTGATTCTTGGTGAAGCCGCAGCCGGCGGCCGGCAAGCAGCATGGAGCGCGCTCAACCAGAACTCGACCCAAGGTTCTTCGGCGCCGTCTTCGGGTGGACCGGGCGGCGGCGGGGAGACCGGCGGCACGCCCGCATGGGCACGCGCGATGAGAGCCGAGCAGTCCAGCCGCCACCGTCGCCAGCTCGCGATCCACACGCTCCAGCAAGGTGATCGCGGCGGCGCGTCCGCCACCCCCGACATCAAGGAAAGGGACTAATCCATGTTTTTCAAGCGAAGTGCGCAGCGCTATGGGCGCACCCCACCACCCGAGACGCCCTACCAGCGCGCAGGCCAGCTCTGGGACGACCGGATCGGCGCGGCCCGGGTGCAGGCACGCAACTGGCGGCTGATGGCATTCGGCTGTCTCGCGCTCACCGCAGGCACGTCGGCGGGGCTTGCATGGCAATCCTTGCAGAGCCGCGTCATGCCCTATGTGGTCGAGGTCGATCGACTTGGGGAGGCCCGCGCCATCGAGGCTGCCGATGTCGAATACCGGCCGACCGATCCGCAAGTCGCGTGGCATCTCTCGCACTTCATCACGAACGTCCGATCGGTGTCGCTCGACCCCGTGCTGATGCGCCGTGACTGGCTCGAAGCCTATGACTTCACGACCAAGCGTGGCGCGCAGTTCCTAGGAGAATATGCCCGATCGGCATCGCCGTTCGCCAATGTCGGCGAGCGCACAGTCTCGGTGCAGGTCACCAGCGTCGTTCGCGCCTCGGACAAGTCATTCCAGGTAAAGTGGACGGAGACGGCGTTTGAGCGCGGGTCGCAGGCTGGAACCAGCCGCTGGACGGCCATCCTCACGACCGTCACGCGCCCGCCGGCCTCGGCCGATGTGTTGCGCAAGAACCCGCTCGGCATCTACGTCGACGCAATCGACTGGAGCCGCGAACTCGACACGGCATCGCCCCCGCCCCCGCCGCCAGCGATCAAGCCGGCACCGCAACCAGACCCGAACCTTCCGCTCGGATCCCCGCTCGATCCCACGCTGGGCAGCAAGTCGGACGCACCAAGTCTGTCCAATTCGCAGGAGAAGAACCCATGAAGGCTACCATTTTGCCGGCGATCGCCGGAATGCTCCTCGCGTACCCTGCGCTCGCTCAGGAGCGCCCTGTATCACCGCTCAAGACCGTCCGCTCGGCAACACGCAACGCCACGATCGAGCCGGCGTCCACCGGGTTCGTAAGCGGGGCGCAGGTCTACCCGTTCAGTGAGGGCACGATCTTTCAGGTCTATGCCGCGCCCGGGTTGGTCACCGACATCATGCTCCAGCCTGGCGAGAATCTCGTAGCGGTCGCAAGCGGCGATACCGCGCGCTGGGTGATCGGCGATACCACCAGCGGCTCCGGCGAGACCAAGCGGACGCATCTCTTGGTGAAGCCCTTCTCGGGCGGTCTCGTCACCAATCTTGTCGTGACGACGGACCGTCGCACCTACCATGTCCGGCTGGTCAGCACCGCGGCGACTGCGCTGTCGTCGATGCGCTGGACCTATCCGCAGGACGAGTTGCTCGCGCTCCGACGCAAGGCGGAAGCCGATCGAGCTGCCGCGCCGGTCGCCACGGGACTTTCGGTCGAAACGCTTCACTTCAACTACGCAATCAGCGGCGACAGGCCGGGATGGCGTCCGCTGCGTGCTTTCGACGACGGCCAGCGGACCTATGTCGAGTTTCCCGCATCGCTGGCGAGCAACGAGGCTCCGCCGCTGTTTCTCGTCGATCGCGAGGGCAAGGCCGAACTGGTGAACTACCGGCTGAGCGGCCGCTTCTACGTCGTCGACCGGATCTTCGACGCCGCCGAACTTCGGCTCGGTCTCAAGAAGCAGCAGATCGTGCGCATCGACCGGATCGCGCCATCGGCTAAGCGGAGGGGCGCATGACCGACGCCACCGCAACCGCGTCAGCCGCATCGGGCTCTCCGCCCCAGTCCGGTCCGGCAAAGCTCGATCCCGAGACTTTGGCCATTCGCTCACGGCCGGCGCGTGCGATCCGCTTCCGCAAGGGTGCGATCATCGGTATCGCGGCGCTTGGATCGGTCAGCCTGATGGGGATCGCCTGGATGGCGCTCAAGCCGCAGGTGTTCCGGCAGGTCGCCCAGGAAAGCGAACTGTCGCAACCGACGTCGAAGTCGGCGTCCGACGCGCTCTCCGGCCTGCCGTCCAGTTACGGCGACGCGCCGAAGCTCGGACCACCACTTCCCGGCGATCTCGGTCGACCGATCCTTCGGGCGCAGCAGCAAGCGGAGGGCGTGGTCCGGCCCGCGCGGGTCGATACCGCCGAAGCCGAACGTCAGCAGCGCCTCGCCGATCTAAAGTCCGCGCGGGAATCGGGATTGATGGCGCAGGTGCAATCGAGCCGTGCTGCTCCCGTCTCGCCGGCCGTCGATCCGTCTGCAGGCGGTCCCGGCACGCCGCCAGCGCCCACCGCAACCGGCACCCGCAAGGAGCAATTCGCGTCCGCGCGCGACAGGGACGGCGACCTCAATTCCGGCAGTTTGGTCGCGCAGGTCTCGCCGAACAGCCTGCTCGCCGGCAGCGTCATCGCGGCAAGCCTGATCACCGGGCTGAACTCCGACCTGCCCGGCATGGTCACGGCGCAGGTGACGAAGAACGTCTTCGACACGGTGACGGGGAATATTCTGCTCGTACCGCAAGGTGCCCGCCTGATCGGCAAATATGATTCCGTCGTCGCGTTCGGACAGCGTCGCGCATTGGTCGTGTGGCAGCGCCTGATCCTGCCCGATGGCGGTTCGATCCGGCTCGACAACATGCCCGCGACTGATCCTGCGGGCTACGCGGGTCTGACCGACAAGGTCGACTTCCACACCTGGACGCTGCTCAAAGGCGTCGCGATCGCCACTCTGCTCGGGGTCGGCTCGGAACTGTCGATCTCAGGTGAAAGCGATCTCGTCCAGGCGATTCGCGAATCCGCCCAATCGAACACGGCGCGGGCCGGCGACCAGATCACCCAGCGCAATCTGGATATCCAGCCCACCATCACGATCCGGCCGGGTGCGCCGGTTCGCGTGCTGGTGATCCGCGACCTAATCCTTGCGCCGTGGCGCGGAAAGGCAAGCTGACATGGCCGACCTCAAGCTGGGCAAGCTGCCCGACCGAACGCCGGTGAAACTGGCGATCACGATCACTTCCGATTTGCAGGCAGCTCTTCAGAGCTACGCTGCGATCTACGCCCAGACCTATGGCGTCGAAGAGCCGGTCGCCGATCTCGTACCAGCAATGCTGGCTGCATTCCTCGAAAGCGACCGCGTGTTCGTGCGGGAACGCGATGCGCGCGGGTGGGGTCAGAAATGATCGAGCGCGCATGGGAGAAGAAGATCGAGCCGCTGACGGTTCGGGTCTCCACCGCCGTTCGGATCACGGGCCTTAGTCGCTCACGAATCTATGAGCTTATTCAGTCCGGCGATCTCGAGACCGTCAAGGTGGGGCGCGCGACGCTGGTGCAGTATCGCAGCCTCAAGTTGCTGACGGGCAATGTTATCCCGGGCGCTGGCGAGACGGCCGACCTGCGTCAGAGTCCGGCCGGCACGCCGTCGACATAGCCCTCGAACGCATAATCGTTGAGAAACTGGCGTCGCCAGAGAAAGGCGCGATCGATCTCTCCCAACTCGGCTTCGTCGCAAACCGCGGCCCACCCGGCGATGATCTCGCTGGTCTGCCGCTCGACGATCTCGCGTGCATCCTTGTCGCTTAGCAGGAAGGATGAAGCCGAAAGGCGACAATGCTCGAGTAGGCTGCGCCGATCCTCCGCGATCACCGCCATCGCCTGATTCACTTCGCGACCGTTTCGGGCCTGCGGGCAGATGTCATAAGCAGGCGTCAGCGTGAGTGCCTTGCCGTCCCAGAGGGCAGCATGATTGCGCGCGTGATCGTCTGTGTTCCCGACGAGAACGTTGAACACCATTCGCGAGAACAGCTCGCGCAGCGTTTCGCGAGGCTCGACGAAACGCGCACGCACGATCTGCGCGAGTTCGACATAGCTCGCATAATGGGCTTGAAGCTCGGTTAGTTCCAGCATGGTGAGCGCCGACACCATGGCGTTGCGGGTCCAACCTCCCTCGATCTTCGCGCGATCAAAGCGCTGGACGAGAAGAACATCCCTGCCGTTGGCCTGCGTCCGGAGGACCGGCGCGACATTGAGGCCGACCTTTTCAGCGAGACGCATCGCCACATATTCGGATTTGACGACCGCATAGGTATCGTTCGAGGCCGAAAACTTGGCGATGAACTTCGTGCCGTCGTCCTCGATCAGCGCCTTGGGACGTGCGCCACCGATCGAGCTGCCGTGGAACAGCGCCTTTTCCAGACCGGGGGGAATGGGCTCGCCACGCTCGACATGGCCCGCCGCGTCCTGCAGCTCTTCCAGCGTCGCATTGTCCTGCTCGCGCGGCTCATACTTGTCAGCCGACCGCTGGAAGTCGAGCGCGCCGATGCGATCGGATCCGGAGTTGAGCATGAAGGTGAGTTCATCGAAATCGATATCGTTGGCTGCGGCGCCTTGCAGGCCCGTGAGACGATTGATGATGACCCGCCGCCCCCAGGCATCCGGTGCGCCATCACGAAGGCAATTGGCCATGTCGAGCGGCAGGTCAGGCGCGATCGCGCCGCGCTTGAGGTCCAGCTCCGGGGAATAGATCGGGATCGCACCATCGCGCTCCAGATAGGATCGGCCGTATGTGAATATATGGGCGTTGCCATCCCGTTCGATCCTGCCGGCGATGACGGGTTGCACTTCTCCGGGAAGCCAGATCCAGACGAATGCTTCCTTTGCCGCAGGGAGGCCGGCATCCTCTTCAGAAGTCATCGCGCGGCTCCGACCGGGGCTTGCGGACCGATTGCGGCAGCAAAGCCAGTTTGTCGTCGAGGCGCGATATTTCGGGTGCGAGCCGTGAAGGTTCATCCACGAACAGCGGCACCCCCAGCAAAGCGGCGGCTTCGAATACCAGCCCGATCTCGACCTTGGGCTGGCCTTTTTCGATCGACTGGAGCGTGCTGCGCGCGATCCCGATGCGCGCGGCAAGGTCGGTTTCGGTCATCCGGCGCTGCTTGCGCGCGAGGCGGATCGTGCGGCCCAGCAACGCCAGTGCTTCACCCGTGGTGCGCGAATATGTTCGCAGATGCTCTGCCATATTGAACTCCGATGACCGTTACATCAGGCATGAATGCTGTCCACGCCCGATATAACGGTCATTATCCCAATGCGCCTCGCTTTGCAAGCTATGACTGATATAACCGCCACGAAGGCCCTTCGTGACTTCCACAACAGCCATTAAAAGCGTCGAGTGAAAGCCACCTCATCCTACCCGCCTAGCACTCGGGAAATTGCCCTGCAACACCTTGCCCCCGTCTCGTAGGATATCGAGATAGTCGGACCAGTGCTGCATCATAACCACGCGCTCATCCCAATATTCGCCGCGTGCGTAGGCGCGCCGGACTTGATTGGTGTCCACATGTGCAAGCTGGCGCTCGATCGCATCGGGATTCCACTGGCCCATCTCGTTGAGCAGGGTAGCCGCCATCGCCCGAAAGCCATGCGCGGTCATCTCGTTGGTTGTGTAGCCAAGCTTGCGGAGGCCCTGGTTGACCGCATTCTCCGACATCGCCTTGCGCGGCTTGCCGAGGCACGGAAACAGGTATTTCCACCAGTGGGTGTGCTCGTGGAGTTCCTTGAGCATCGCGATTACCTGTCGTGACAACGGTACTCGATGCGGCCGGCGCATCTTCATCCGATCGGCCGGGATGAACCAGACCGCCTCTTCCCAGTCGATGTCGGTCCATTCGGCCTGCCTGAGTTCGCCGGGGCGGAGAAGAACATGCGGCGACAGCCGCATGGCCATGACCGTCACCTTGTGCCCGCTGTAGCCGTCGATCGCCCGGAGCAGCTTGCCGACCTCGGACGGCCTCGTGATCGCGGCGAAATGCTTGACCTTCGGCGCTGCGATAGCGCCGCGCAGATCGGCCGCCACGTCCTTGTCGCAGCGAACCGTCGCCACGCCATAGCGGAAGACGCGGCTCAGCACGCTTCGCATCCGCCGCGCGCTTTCATAGGCTCCGGTAGCCTCGACCTTCCGCAGAACCGCGAGCGCCTCGTGCGGTGTGATCTGCGCGATAGGGATGCTGCCGATCACGGGGTACGCTTTCGCAAGTAGCCACGCGATCTTTTCGATCGTCACCTTCGCAAGGCCGTCCCGCTCGCATTTGACGAGCCATTCCTCGGCCACCGCCTGGAAGGTGTTGGCCGCAGCATACTTGGCAGCGATGCGAGAGCGCTTCTTCTCCAGTGCAGGATCGATCCCGTTCGCCACGAGCTTCTTGGCATCGTCGCGCCGGACGCGGGCATCCGCCAAGCTTATGGTCGGCCACCCTCCGAGATGAAGCGTCTTCTGCTTGTCCAAGAAACGGTACTTGAAGCGCCACAGCTTCGAGCCATTTGGCCGGACGGTGAGATAGAGGCCTTGAGAATCGGAGAGGGCGTACTCCTTGTCCCTCGGCTTGGCGGCGTTGATCTGGATGTAGGTCAGCATGGTCGTTTTCCCAGCAAAGCCGGGTCGATCCGTGGACCACAAAAGAACCACCAAAGGGGGGTGGTTTCTGGTGCTCTCAGCCGGACGTCGCCGGACGGTGTCTGGCGATTCTCGGTCTAGAAATGCTGTGAAACCAGCCGCTTACTGGACTTATCTGGACGTATCCAGAGCCAGTATTGGTGCCCAGAAGAGGACTCGAACCTCCACGACCTTGCGATCGCCAGCACCTGAAGCTGGTGCGTCTACCAATTCCGCCATCTGGGCACGGGGTAGGAGTGCGCCTCTAACGGCGGCCTCCAGACCTGTCAACGCGGCAATGCGTTTTTTTTGAACTTTCACGGGAAAGGGCTATTTTTGCCGTCAAAACATGGCAATCCGGGGCCATGCCGTGCCCCGGTCCACAGCGATGGAGCCTTTGAAACTTGAACGCGCCCGAATCTTCCCTCCAATTTCTCGCGCGTGCCGACGGGTTGCGCCTCGCCTATCGCCATCGTCCGGGCCGGGGGCCGACCATCCTCTTCCTGCCGGGCTACATGTCCGACATGGAGAGCAGCAAGGCGATCGCGCTCGACGCGTGGGCGGGCGAACAGGGCAGGGCGATGCTGCGGCTCGACTATGCCGGTTGCGGCGCCAGCGATGGCCGGTTCGAGGAGGGCACGCTCGCCAGCTGGCGTGACGATGCGCTGGCCCTGATCGACGGGCTGACGCAGGGGGCGCTGCTGCTGGCCGGATCGTCGATGGGCGGCTGGCTGGCGCTGCTGATCGCGCTGGCGCGCCCGGAACGGGTCATGGGACTGGTCGGCATCGCCGCCGCGCCCGACTTCACGGAGTGGGGCTTTACCGACGCCGACAAGGCGCTGCTGGCGACCGAGGGGCGGATCGAGGAACCCACGCCCTATGGCGACCATCCCTATGTAACGACGCTGGCCTTCTGGCAGTCCGGCCAGGCGCATAGGCTGCTGGACGATGCAATCGCGATCGACTGCCCGGTCCGGCTGCTCCAGGGCCAGTGCGATACGGATGTCCCCTGGGAGATCGCGTTGCGTACGGCCGATCGGCTGCGTTCATCCGATGTGCAGACGCTGCTCATTAAGGATGGCGACCATCGCCTTTCCCGCGACGGCGACGTCGCCCTGCTGATCCGCACCGTCGCCGCTCTTCTGGACAATCGCTGATGCCCGTCATCCTCCCCCTCCTGATGTTCATGCAGGCCTATGATCCCGAGATCGAGGCGGTGATGCGCAACAGCCGCAAGAAGAAGGAGGATGCTGCAGCGGCGGCCGCCTCCGCAGCGTCGGTACAGCAGGCCGCGGCCGCCCGTTCGGCGCCCGATGCCGACGGCCGCATCCCGGTCCCGGCTAAATTTGCCGGGCCGTTCCAGGCCTGCCTCGACCAGGCGCTGGAATCGCCCGACAAGGCAATCACCTTCGCCCAGAATTGGCGGATCGACGGCGGCAGCTTCTACGCCCGCCACTGCATGGGCTTTGCCCTGTCGCGGGCGGAGCGCTGGGGGCCGGCGATCGTCGCCTTCGAACAGGCAGCTGAGGAAGCCGAGCGCGGCGGCGAGATCGTGCAGAGCGCACGCCTCTGGGGCCAGGCCGGCAATGCCGCCCTTGCCAGCGGCGACGCGAAGAAGGCGCGGGAGGATTTCGACGCGGCACTGGCGCGTGGCCTGCCCGACGGCATGGAAAAGGGCGAACTGCATCTCGATCGCGCCCGTGCGCTGGTGGCGCTGGGCGATGTCGATGGCGCGCGCGGTTCGCTCGACACCGCGCTTGCCCAGGCGCCCAAGGATCCGCTCGCCTGGCTGTTGTCGGCCACGCTGGCGCGCCGCACCGGCGAACTGTCACTGGCCCAGGCGCATATCGCTCGCGCCGTGCAATTGTCGCCCGATGATGCCTCGGTCGCGCTGGAGGAGGGCAATATCGCTGTCCTGACCGACCATGCCGACATCGCCCGCTCGGCCTGGCAGCGGGCGGTGAAGCTGGCGCCGGATGCACCGGCCGGCAAGGCAGCGGCGGAAAATCTGGGACGTCTGGAACCGGCGGCAACGGCACCCAAGCCGGCGGGCTGATTGATCAGCAAGACTTTGTCACGGAACCCTCGTCCGATCCCGCCCGTTCGCCGACCGAGCGGGATAACGGAACGGATGGTGATGATATGACTGGCAAATTTTCCCGCATGATAGCGCTTGGCCTGTTGCTGGCTGGCGCGACCTCGCTCACGGCCTGCTCGCGCGGCGCAACCCGTGGCGGCCTGATCGGTGGCGCAGGCGGCGCGGTGATCGGCAGCGCGACCGGTCTCGGCACCACCGAGGGCGCTGTCATCGGTGGCACTGCCGGCGCGATCATCGGCGACAAGAGCGACTGTTCGAAGAAGGACCGCCGCCGGGGCCGCTGCTGACCCTATTTCAGGTAGAAATCCACGGTCGTGACGACGCGCACCTTCTTGTAGGGCGTGTCGCTCGATCCGTCGCCGCCCTCGCCATCGCGCGGATCGATCGAGAAATAGCCCTGGGTCGCGCTCTTGATGCCGCCCACGCCGGACCCTGAATCCTTGGCGAACTGCTCGGCCGCCGCGCGCGCATCCCGCGTCGCCGCCGCCACCATCGGGGGTTTGAGGTCGTTGAGCCTGGTGAAGCTGTAGCGCATCCCCGATCCTTCCTGCAGCGTCACGCCGCGCCGGACCAGGTCGAACTGCTGCGCGACGGCGCGCTGGGCGCGGGCAATGTCGGTGGTGCGCAGCAGCATCCGCTGGGTGATGGTGATATTGTTGATGCCATTGTTGAGATATTGGTTCACGCCCGCGCCGACCGGGGTCAGCGCATCGGGCTTGAACCCCAGGCTGGAGAAATAGGCCTTCAGTTCCTGGGTATTGGCATCGATTTCCGCCCGTACCGTCGGCAGGTCGGTGCCGGTCGCCGAATAGCTGATCGACCAGGTGGCAAGGTCGGCGGTCACGTCCTTCTCGGCCAGGCCCCGCACCGTGACCGACCGGTCCGCCGCCCTGGCGCGCTTGAGGCCGTCACCCAGCAGGTAGCCGCCTGCGATCACGCCGATCGCCAGTACCGCCGCCGAACCCAGAAGCACCTTGTCCCGCATTTCCAGAGCCATGATCGCTTTCCTCTTCCGCCGGGCCGGTCCCGGTCCTATCTAGGGAACTATCTGCCAATCTACCGATGAACCGTTGCTTTATGGCGACGAACGGAGAAAGCCTTGCTCAAATATCTGCACACGATGATCCGCGTCACGGATCTCGACAAGACTATCGGCTTTTTCGAGCTGCTCGGCCTCAAGGAGGTCAAGCGGTTCGACAGCGAGGCGGGCCGCTTCACCCTCGTTTACCTGGCCGCGCCGGGTGACGAGGACGCGCAGGTGGAACTCACCTACAACTGGCCGCCGCAGGATGGCAGCCCGGTGGAAGTCTATGATGGCGGCCGCAATTTCGGCCATCTCGCCTATCAGGTCGACAATATCTACGAGACCTGCCAGCGGCTGATGGACGCCGGCATCACCATCAACCGCCCGCCGCGCGATGGCCACATGGCCTTCATCCGCACCCCCGACAATATCTCGGTCGAACTGCTGCAGGACGGCCGGCTCGACCCGGCCGAACCCTGGGTGTCGATGCCCAATATCGGGGCCTGGTAAGCCGATGCTGCAGGTCGTCCGCGTCCCCGTCCTCTCGGACAATTATGTCTGGCTGCTGCATGATGATGCCAGCGGCCAGACGGTCGCGGTCGACCCGTCGGTCGCCGACCCCGTGCTGGCGGCGGCTGCGGAACGCGGCTGGACCATCGACCAGATCTGGAACACCCATTGGCACCCCGATCATGTCGGCGGCAATGCCGGTATCAAGGCGGAGACCGGCTGCATCATCACCGGCCCGGCGGCCGAAGCGGCTAAGATCGACACGCTCGACCGGCAAGTGGGGGAGGGGGACAGCGTCCGCATCGGCGATCATGTCGCCATGGTGATGGCCGTTCCCGCCCATACCGCCGGCCATATCGCCTATCATCTGGCCGATGACGCGATCCTCTTCGTTGGCGACACGCTCTTTGCCATGGGCTGCGGCCGCCTGTTCGAAGGGACGGCGGCGCAGATGTTCGCCAATATGCAGCGGTTCAAGGCGCTGCCGGGCGATACCATCGTCTATTGCGCCCATGAATATACGGAGAGCAACGGCCGCTTCGCGCTGACGGTGGAGCCGGACAATGCCGCGCTTCAGGCACGCATGGCGGACGTCGTTGCAGCCCGTGCGCATGGCGAGCCGACAGTGCCCACGACGATCGCGCTGGAACGCGACACCAACATCTTCATGCGCGCGCGGGACGTCGCCCAACTGGCGGAACGGCGCGCCGGCAAGGACGCATTTTAGGCGCGGTCCTCGACGGATTCCGCGTTATCATGGCGTCCTGTTTGCAAGGACATGGATGGAGAGAGGCGATGCGCGCATGGATATGTCTGGCCCCGCTCGCGCTGGCGGCCTGCAGCGGCACTTATGAGCCCACGCCGCTGACCGAGAAGCAGGCGGCCAAGATGGACAAGGCGCTGGCCGGCCTGGTGCCGGGCGACAAGGTGACCTGCGTCAATCGCGAGCCGCAGACCAATTTCACCGTCATCAGCGGCAATACGCTGCTCTATCGGGTCAGCCGCAAGCTCATCTACAAGAATGAACTGATCGGCAGCTGTAATGGCCTGGCGAGGGGCGACACGATGATCGTGCGCACCTTCGGCTCGCAATATTGCCGGGGCGACATCACGAGCAGCGCGGATCTGACGATCGGCATTCCGACCGGCAATTGCGCGCTGGGCGATTTCATTCCCTATCGTCCGCCGGCCCCATAAGCCCGATTGGACGCGCCTACCCCTTGTAGAGCGCGTCCAGCCGGTCCTGATAGCGTTTGCGGATGACATGGCGCCGGATCTTCATCGACGGCGTCAGTTCCTCATTTTCGATCGCGAACGGCTCATCCGCCAGGATGAAGCGGCGCACCCGCTCGATCACCGACAGATCGTCATTGACCCGATCGACCGCCGCGCGCAGCGCCGCCAGATAGGTCGGATCATCGGTGATGCCCTTGATCGGCCGGCCATTGGCGGCCGCCCATTCCATCGTCCATTCCGAATCCGGCACCAGCAGGCCGACCAGATGCGGGCGACGATCGCCATAGACCATCGCCTGGCCGATCTCCGGTTGCAGCGTCAGCATGCCCTCGACTTTCTGCGGCGACACATTGTCGCCCTTGTCGTTGACGATCAGATCCTTCTTGCGGTCAGTGATGCGAATGCGGCCGCGATCGTCGATCTCGCCAATGTCGCCGGTGTGCAGCCAGCCATCCTTCAGCACCTTCTCGGTCTCGGCCGGGTTGCGCCAATAGCCGTGCATCACCAGCTCGCCGCGCACCAATATCTCGCCATCCTCGGCGATCTTGACCTCGACCCCGTCCAGCGGCGGGCCGACCGTGTCCATCGCGATGCCGGCGGCGGGGCGGTTGCAGCTGATCACCGGGCCGGCCTCGGTCTGGCCATAGCCCTGCAGCAGCATCAACCCCATCGCCTCGAAGAACAGGCCGACATCCGGGTTCAGCGGCGCGCCGCCCGACACCAGCGCCTTCATCCGCCCGCCGAAACGGGCACGAATCTTGGGGATCAGGGTGCGCGATAGCAGCGCCTTCATCGGCAGGTCGACGATCGACGACTTGCCATGCTGCTCCTTGGCGGCGATGCGTAGCGCCTGGTTGAGCAGATAGGTGGGGAATTTGCCCTGCTTCTCGATCGACTTGATGATGCGGGTGCGCAGCACCTCGAACAGGCGCGGCACCACGACCATGATGGTCGGCCGGGCTTCCTCGATATTGCTGGCCAGCTTCTCCAGCCCTTCGGCATAATAGATCTGCCCGCCCAGCAGCATCGGCAGGAACTGGCCGCCGCTATGCTCATAGGCGTGGCTCAGGGGCAGGAAGGACAGGAAAACCTCGTCGCCCCAGCCGAAATCCTCCAGCACCACCTGTCCAGCGCCTTCGACATTGGCCAGGATCGCGCCATGATGCTGCATCACGCCGCGCGGGGCGCCGCCGGTACCGCTGGTATAGATGATGCAAGCCTGGTCGCTGCGCGCGGCGGTCTGGGCCAGCGCACAGGCATCGACATCGGCCGGATGGGCGGCGATCAGGTCGGACCACAGGCGGCACGTATAATTGCCCTGCGCACCGCGGATCGGCTCCATCGGAATCACCAGGCTGACCTGCGATCGCAGCACCGCCGGCATCAGCGTCGTCGCCAGCTTGGCGGTCGACACGATCACCGCGCGTGCGCCGCTGTCGGTCAGGATATGCTGATGGTCGCGCGTCGTATTGGTGGTGTAGGTCGGCACCGTGATGCAGCCGGCCGCCATGATGGCGAGGTCGGCGATGCAGAATTCCGGGCGATTTTCGCTGACCAGCATCACCGGGTCGCCGGGCTTCAGCCCTTCCGCCTTCAGCCCGGCCGCCATCGCTGCCACCTGGCGCGCGACTTCGGCCCAGCTCAGCGACTGCCATGTCCCCTGTGTCTTGCGCCACAGGAAGGGCGCGTCGCCCTTTTCCTTGGCGCGGGCAAAGAACATGGTGACCAGATTGGGGAAACGTTCGATCGCCCTCACAGGCTCAACTCCTCTTACATCGGCGCGTCTGCCGCGCGCCTGCAGCGCCAGCTGGCTATAGCCCGGCCTTGCCGTAACGGCCATGCACAATAACCGGTTTCGGCGCATATCGCTGCGTCGAATCGGGAAAGCGCGCGCTCTAGAAAGGCTGGCCGAATGGCGCAAGCGCCAATGGGATCAGTCGAACAGCCCGTCCTGCGACCCGGCCGGGGGATTGAGGCCCAGATGTTTCCAGCCCGGCCCGTTGAGACAACGGCCCCGCGCGGTGCGGGCGATCAGCCCCAACTGGATCAGATAGGGTTCGACCACTTCCTCGATCGTGTCGCGCGCTTCGGACAGACCGGCCGCCAGCGTCTCGACCCCCACCGGCCCGCCACGATAAATGTCGGCGATCATGTGCAGATAGCGCCGGTCCATCAGGTCGAGGCCGAGATGATCGACCTCCAGCCGCTGCAGGGCGGCGTCCGCCACCTTGGCATCGACGGTCGGCGCGCCGGCGACATTTGCAAAGTCGCGCACCCGGCGCAGCAGCCGCCCGGCGATGCGCGGCGTCCCGCGCGACCGGCGGGCGATCTCGATCGCGCCGTCCGACGTGATCGCCAGGTCCAGCAGCCGCGCCGCGCGCCGGACCACCAGTTCCAGCTCGTCAACGGTATAGAATTGCAGCCGCACCGGAATGCCGAACCGATCGCGCAGCGGCGTCGTCAGCAGACCCTGGCGCGTGGTCGCGCCGACCAGGGTGAAGCGCGGCAGGTCGATGCGCACCGATCGGGCCGACGGTCCCTCGCCGATCATCAGGTCGAGCGCCCGGTCCTCCATCGCGGGATAGAGCACTTCCTCGACCGCCGGATTGAGCCGGTGAATCTCGTCGACGAACAGGACATCGCCCTCGTCCAGATTGGTGAGCAAGGCGGCCAGGTCGCCGGACTTGGCGATCACCGGGCCGGACGTGGCGCGGAAACCCACGCCCATTTCCTTGGCGACGATCTGCGCCAGCGTCGTCTTGCCAAGCCCCGGCGGGCCGAAGAACAGCACATGGTCCAGCGCCTCGCCACGGGTGCGCGCCGCCTGGATGAAGATACGCAGATTCTCGCGCGCCGCCTGCTGCCCGACAAATTCGTCGAGCGACTTGGGCCGCAGCGCCGCATCGACATCCTCCGCCCGGCGGGCCGGGGTGATCAGGCGATCCTCTTCGCTCATCAGCGGATATCACTCATTTCGTCATGCTGAACTTGTTTCAGCATCCATCCTGCCCCCGTCACGGACTTAAGGGGGGCAATCCCAATTCCATCGCCAGATCGCTCCATTGCGGATTGTCGGCTTCGATGAGATTGATTTTCCATTGGCGATGCCACCGTTTCAGCTGCTTTTCGCGAAGGATGGCCTGTTCCATCGTATCGCAGGCTTCGTAACGGACAAGCCGATGCACGCCATATCGAGCGGTAAAGCTCGGCATCCTGCTTGCGCGATGCTGCATCATCCGGCCCAGCAAGTTGGAGGTCACGCCGATGTAGAGCGTGCCGTATGGCTGACTCGCCAAAATATAGACGCACGGCTGCTTCATTGATGCCTCCGTTCGGTGCAGCCGGCGCCATGGATGCTGAAACAAGTTCAGCATGACGGCCTTGGCGGAAGGCCGTCACTTCGCCGCCTTCCGCAGCGCCAGGCGGACCAGCGCGTCAAGGCTGGCGCCGTCGCCCAGTTCCTCTTCGGCGGCCGCCACTGCGCCGCTCGCCTCGGCCGGCTTGAAGCCCAGATTCTGCAGCGCCGACAGCGCATCGGCGGCAAAGCTGCCGGTCGGCAGCGCGACCACGCCCGGCATGCCCGGCGCACCGGCCGGGGCGGCGCCGATCTTGTCCTTCAGCTCATTGACGATGCGCTGGGCCAGCTTGGGGCCGACGCCATTGGCGCGCGCGATCATCGCCTTGTCGCCCATCATGATCGCACGATGCAGCTCCAGCGGCTCCAGCGCCGACAATATCGCCAGCGCCACGCGCGATCCCACGCCCTGCACATGGGTCAGCAGCCGGTACCAGTCGCGCTCCTCGGCACGGGCAAAGCCGACCAGCCGGATCGAATCCTCGGCCACCAGCATCTCGGTATGGATGGTCACCGCTTCGCCCACCGGGCCGAGCGCCGCCAGCGTCCGCGACGACGCGCCGACCAGATAGCCGACCCCGCCGACATCGATGATGGCATGGTCGATGCCCGTGCTGTCCAGCCGTCCTTTGAGTTTCGCGATCATCGCCATTGCCCCATGGTCATGATCTGTTCTTTACAGCCTCTTGCGCCCCGCGCCAGACAAAAGCGCATGCCGGATCGGGCACCAAATGGCGGCCCGTGCGTAATGCCGGTCGATTGCCATCCGCCAGAGGACCATGAGACGATGCTGATGACCGCGCCGATGCTGACCCCGAAGGATTTCGAATTTCCCGCGATCATGCTGTCGGGCGTGGTCGACCATGGCATGTATCTGCATTTCAAGAATTGCCTGTCCACCGCGCCGCAGCAGGGGCTGGTGGTGGTGGAAATCTCCACTTTGGGTGGCGATCCGGAGATTGCGCGGATGATGGGGGAGGATATCCGCTTCCATTCGGATCTCTATCCCGAACGGCGGCTGGTCTTCCTCGGCAAGACCGCCGTCTATTCGGCCGGCGCCACCTTCATGAGCTTCTTCGCCACCGAGAACCGCTATCTGACGCGCGGCACCCGGCTGATGATCCATGAGCGGCTCATCACCAAGAATATCCATCTCGAAGGGCCGCTCTCCACCTGCATCGCGACATTGAAGGCCTCGCTGCACGAGATCGAGGCATCGATCGCGATCCAGAATGAGGGCTTCGCCAATCTCATCCTGGGATCGCAGGTGACGATGGAGGAGGTGCTGCAGCGCGCGCCGGAAAACTGGTATCTGGAAGCCAATGAGGCCGCCGCGCTCGGCCTGGTGGCGACCGTGCTCTAAACGCTTGCACGGCGGCATTTTCGGGCCTTTGATGCGCCATGGCCAAGACGCAGAAGCGATCCACCCTCTTCCCCTGGCGCTATGGCATGTTCCTCATGCTGCTGCTGTCGATCGCGCCATTGATGCTGTGGCTGCCCTGGCATGAGGCGGTGATGGGCGGGTTCGACCTTGCCGCCATCGCCTTCTGCCTCGCCGCCGTGCCGCTCATCGATTCCGATCCGGCCCAGATGCGGCGCAAGGCCGTGCTCAATGACGCGAACCGGCAACTGATGCTGCTGCTGACCGGGGTGGTGTGCATCGTCATCCTAGTCGCGGTCGGTGTCGCCGCCAGCGCGCCGGGCCATCCCGATGCGGAAAGCATCATATTGCTGCTGGCGACGCTCGTCATCGCCTGGCTCTTTTCCAACCTCGTCTATGCGATGCACTATGCCCATGCCTTCTACCTCGCCGATGAGAAGGGCAAGGATGCGGGCGGCCTGGATTTCCCGGACACGGACGAGCCGGTCTATTGGGACTTCCTCTATTTCGGCTTCACCCTGGGCATGACCTTCCAGACCTCCGACGTGTCGATCACCTCGACCGGGATGCGCCGCACGGTGACGCTCCATTGCCTCGCGGCCTTCGTCTTCAACCTCGGCATCCTCGCCTTCACCATCAACGTACTGGGCGGTTGAGGCGATGGCTTCATGGCTTGCTTACCAATATCGGCTATAAGCCCGATCCCATGAGCAAGAGCGCCGATCCCTGCCCCAAATCCGCCGTCAGCCATGGTGTCGGCATTGCCGGCCTCGTCGGCCTCGGCCTGTGGACCCTGGTGGCGCGCCATTATGGCATGAACGGTCCCAATGCGGGTCTGGCCGCGGTGGTCGCCTGTGGCATACCGATGGTGCTCTGGTCGCTGCTGGTGGACAAGGTGCATCGCAACCCCAGCACCGGCGTCGACTGGAACGCGCCGGCCCGCTCGGTCCGCAGCATGCTCGACATCAGCCTGGTGAAGATTGCGGGCCTGTGGGCCACATGGCTGGCGATTGCCGTCTGCTACTGCATTGGCCGCTGGTATTGGACCGGCAGCTATCGCTTCGCCATGGACCTGCTGATGGCGGCGGCGCCCTGGCTGCTCTTGCTGTCCATCCCCTATGTCATCTGGCTCGACCGCCGGCTGGTCGAACCGCGCGATGCCTGTTTCGCCTTCGGCCAATGGGTCATTGGCGGCGCGGCCGGCAAGGCGGACATGGCGCAGGTCGCCAATCATGCCCGCGCCTGGGCGGTGAAGGGCTTTTTCACCGCCTTCATGATCAGCATCGTGCCGGGCAATTTTTCCAGCGTCATCGACTGGCGGCTCGACGACCTGCTGCACAATCCGGTCGCGCTGACCGGTTTCCTGATCGGCATCATGTTCATGATCGACGTCTGCATGGCGACGGTCGGCTATCTGCTGACGATGAAACCGCTGGATTCGCATATTCGCACCGCCAATCCCTATCTGGGCGGCTGGCTCGCGGCTTTGCTTTGCTATCCGCCCTTCGTCATGATGGGAGCGGGCGGCCCGTTCGACTATCATGGTGGCGGCGCCGAATGGGATGTCTGGACGCGGGGCATGCCGGCGCTGCAATGGGGGCTGGGCGCCTTGCTGGTGCTGCTGACCGCCATCTATGCCTGGGCGACGGTCGTCTTCGGCATCCGCTTCTCCAACCTCACCCATCGCGGCATATTGACCCATGGGCCCTATCGCTGGACCCGTCACCCGGCCTATCTGACCAAGAATCTCTTCTGGTGGTTCTCGTCGCTGCCCTTCCTCACCACCACCGGCAGCCTGACCGACATGGTGCGCAATTGCGCGCTGCTGGGGGTCACCAACGCTGTCTATTATTGGCGGGCCAAGACGGAGGAGCAGCATCTGTCCGCCGATCCCGCCTATCAGGCCTATAGCGACTGGATGGCGCGCAATGCGCCGGTGCCGCGCTTCTTCGCCTGGGTCGTCGGCCGCAAGCCGGACGCGCCACGGGAAACCCAGCCCGCCGAATGACCGGCGGGCCGGGTAGGATCAGAAGCTTTCCTCGGCATAGACGCGGCTGACATCGCCGCCCCATTCGCCATGATAGCGGTCGAGCAGCCGCTCGGCCGGGGTCTTGCCGGTGGCGATCACTTCATCGAGGGCCGACAGATAGCCGGTCTCATTGTCGCCTGCAGCGTTGAACCGCTGACGCGCGGCCAGACCGGAGCGGGCGATATCCAGCACCTGCGGCGCAATGTCACGCAGCGTGCGCCCGCCCGACACCGGCGCGTCGAGGCCCAGCTTCGGCACGGAATCGCGCAGTATCTGCCGCTCCTCCATGCTCCAGTCCTTGACCAGATCCCAGGCGGCGTCGAGCGCGCCCTGGTCATAGAGCAGGCCGACCCACAGGGCCGGCAGCGCGCAGATGCGATTCCACGGTCCGCCGTCGGACCCGCGCATTTCCAGGAAGCTCTTGAGGCGCACTTCGGGGAAGGCGGTGGAGAGATGATCCTCCCAATCCTTCTCGGTCGGCTTCTCGCCCGGCAGCACCGACAGCTTGCCGTCCAGGAAGTCGCGGAAGGAAAGCCCCGCCGCATCGATATATTTGCCGTCGCGGTAGACGAAATACATCGGCACATCGAGCGCATAGTCGGCATAGCGCTCGTAACCAAAGCCATCCTCGAACACGAAGGGCAGCATGCCGGTGCGCTGCGGGTCGGTGTCCGACCAGATATGGCTGCGATAGGACAGGAAGCCGTTGGGCTTGCCCTCGGTGAAGGGCGAATTGGCGAACAGCGCGGTGCCGAGCGGCTGCAGCGCCAGCGAGACGCGGAACTTCTGCACCATGTCCGCCTCGCTGCCATAATCGAGGTTGGTCTGGATGGTGCAGGTGCGCAGCATCATGTCCAGGCCCATCGATCCCACGCGCGGCATGTGCCGCAGCATGATGTCGTACCGACCCTTGGGCATGATCGGCAGCTCGGCGCGGGTCTTGTCCGGCCACATGCCCAGGCCCAGGAAGCCCAGCCCCAGCATGTCGCCGACATATTTCACCTGTTCCAGATGGCGGCCGGTCTCGGCGCAGGTCTGGTGCAGATTGTCGAGCGGCGCACCGCTGAGTTCCAGCTGGCCCGCCGGTTCCAGGCTGATCGTGCCGTCGGCGCCGGACAAAGCGATGATATTGTCGCCCTCGAACACCGGGCTCCAGCCATAGCGGGTCAGGCCGATCAGCAGCGTGTGGATGCCGCCCTTTTCCTCATAGGCCGGGGCGTGATGGTCCTTCGTCGAATAGACGAATTTCTCGTGTTCGGTGCCGATCCGCCAGCGATCCTTGGGCTTGGCGCCCTTGGCAAAGGCCGCGATCAGCTGGTCGCGGCTTTCGATGACGGGATCATGTCCGCCCGAGTCTGTTCTGGTGCTCATGCCCCGCCCTTAATCTTTCCCCTTTGCGCGTCAAATCGAGGCGCGAATGCGACAGATAAGGCAGGCCTATGTCCGCTTCAATTGGTTGCGGAAGAAAACCATTAGCCCCAGTCGCCATTCACCGTCATCCAGGCCGCCGTCGCGGCGATCGCGGCCGTCTCCGCGCGCAGGATTCGCGGGCCCAGCGACACCGGCACGGCACCCGGCGTCGCCCGGATCGCCTCGCGCTCGGCCGGATCGAATCCGCCCTCCGGCCCGACCAGGAAGGCCGCCGGGCCGGGATGGGCGCGCAAGGTTTCGTCCAGCGATGCCCCACCAGTCTCGTCGGCGAAGAACAGATGTCGCTCGGCCGACCAGCCCTTCAGCAGCGCGTCGAGCTTCACCATCTCGGTCAGCTCGGGCAGGGCGGTGCGCCCGCATTGCTCGGCTGCCTCGACCAGATGGGCGTGCAGCCGGTCGAGATTGAGCTTGTCGACCACCGCTCGCCGGGTCAGCACCGGCTGCAATCGCGCGACGCCCAGTTCGCACGCCTTTTCCGCGATCAGGTCGATCCGCCCCTTCTTGATCGGCGCGCAGCACAGCCAGAAATCGGGCACCACCTCCGGCGGCTTGGTTTGCTGCACGCATTCCAGCACCAGGTCGCGCTTGCGGATATCGCGCGCCCGCGCCGCCCATTCGCCCGACTTGCCGTCGAACAGCAGCACGATATCGTCCGGCTTCACCCGCATCACGCTGATGAGGTAATGGGCGCCATTGCCGTCCACCGGCACGGCGACCCCTTCGCCCAGCAGTGTTTCGACATGCAGGCGCGGGGCGCTCTGCGGCGGCCAGGCGGGGGTAGCGGTCATTTTGTCTCGTCCATTCCGGCCGCGCTTGTCGTCGGCCCGATCTTCCCTAAAGAGGAAAGCGCGTTCCCGACAAGCGCGGGACGAACGGAGTTGCAGTGAATCAGTCGATCGTCCCCGACAGCGAAGCGCGCGGCTTGCTTGCGCGCCTGCCGGAAACCCCGCGAATCCTGGCCTCGCTGGCCCGACTCGACCGGCCGATCGGCTGGTGGCTGCTATTCTGGCCCGGCGCCTGGGCGGTGGCGCTGGCGGGCGGCGCCTTTGTCCGCTGGCCGCTGATCCTCTGGCTGCTGCTCGGCAGCATCGCGATGCGCGGCGCAGGCTGCGTCTTCAACGACATCGTCGATCGCGATCTCGACGCGCGGGTCGCGCGCACCGCCGCCCGCCCGCTCGCCAGCGGCGCGATGTCGGTCAAGACCGCCTGGGCCTGGCTGCTCGCGCTCTGCCTGATCGGCCTGATCGTGCTGTTTCAGCTCAGCGGCTATGCCCAGGTCGTGGCGCTCGGCTCGCTGGCGCTGGTCGCCGCCTATCCCTTCATGAAGCGGATCACCGGCTGGCCGCAGGTCTGGCTCGGCATCGTCTTTTCCTGGGCGGCGCTGGTCGGCTGGAGCGAGATCGCCGGCGCGCTGACCCTGCCGGGCCTGTGCCTCTATGCCGGCTGCATCTTCTGGGTGCTGGGCTATGACACCATCTATGCATTGCAGGACCGGGAGGATGACGCGCTGATCGGCATCGGCTCCAGCGCCCTGTCGATGGGCCGCCATGTCCGGGGCGGGGTGACGCTCTGCTATCTCGTCGCGCTTGCGCTCTGGGCCAGTGCCATCTGGCAGGTCCGGCCGCAGCTGCTGGCGCTGGTCGCGCTGGTGCCGATGGCCGCCCATCTGCTCTGGCAGGTCGGCACGCTGAAGGAAGACGGCACCGATCCGCTCGTCAAATTCCGCTCCAACCGTTTTGCAGGATTGCTGATGTTCCTTGCCTGTCTGGTCGTCGGGAGTGCTGGCGCATGAGCATGACCGGCCTTCCCACCCCCGGCGCGGATTGCTGGCGCATCGAACAGGCGGTGCGCGCCAGCGTGATCGTCGATGCCGACGCCTATTTCCGCCATGCCCGCGCCGCGATGCTGAAGGCGAAGAAGCGGATCATGCTGATCGGCTGGGATTTCGACGCCGCGATCAGCCTGATCCGCGAGGACCAGGCCGATGATGGCGCGCCGGTGGTGATCGGCGACTTCATCAGCTGGCTGGTGGAACGCACGCCGGACCTGGAAATCTATCTGTTGCGTTGGGACATGGGCGCGATGAAGTCGATGGTCCGGCCGACCAACCTCTTCACCACGCTCAAATGGATGGCCCATCCGCGCGTCACGGTGAAGCTGGACGGCCATCATCCGCCTGCCGCCTCGCATCACCAGAAGATCGTGGTGATCGACGATTGCTTCGCCTTTTGCGGCGGAATCGACATGACCGGCGACCGCTGGGACACGCGCCATCATCGCGACGAGGATCCGGCCCGCCGCCATCCCGATGGCTCTCCCTATGGCCCCTGGCATGATGCCACGACCGCGTTGCAGGGGCCGGTGGCGATGGCGCTGGGCGACCATGCCCGCGCCCGCTGGGTCGGCGCCGGCGGTGACGCGCTGGCCCCGGTCGAGGGCGAATATGATTGCTGGCCCGACGCGCTGCCGGTCCATTTCGAGCATGTCGACGTCGCCATCGCCCGCTCCGCGCCGAAGATGGACGATCAGGACGAACTGATCGAGATCGAGAAGCTCTATCTCCACCAGATCGCGGCCGCCCGGCACTGCATCTATGCCGAAAGCCAATATTTCGCCTCGCGCCGCATTGCCGAGGCGATCGCCAAGCGGCTCGGCGATCCGGATGGACCGGACATCGTCATCATCAACCCGCTCCAGGCCGATGGCTGGCTGGAACAGCAGGCGATGGACACCGCCCGCGCCCGCCTGTTCGAGGCGCTCAAGGAGCGCGACCCGCATGGCAAGCTGCGCATCTACCACCCCTTCACCACGCGCGGCGCCCCCATTTATGTCCATGCCAAGATATTGATCGTCGACGATCGGCTGATCCGCGTCGGATCGTCCAACATGAACAACCGCTCGATGCGGCTCGATACCGAATGCGACGTGGTGATCGACACCGCGCTGCCCGGCAATGACGGCCGGCAGGATGCGATCCTCGCCATTCGCGACGACCTGATCGCCGAACATCTCGATTTGCCGCGCGAGCGTGTGTCGGCGGTGATCGCCCAGCGCGGCCTGATCGCCGCGATCGAGGAATTGCGCACCAAGCCCGGCCGCACCCTGCGCCCCTATGAGGTGCCGGACCTCGCCGATGTCCAGGCCTGGCTCGCCGACAATGAGGTGCTCGATCCCGAAGGCCCGGACGAGATGTTCGAACCGGTCAGCGAACGCGGCCTGTTCCGCCGGATGAAAGGCTGGTTCGGCCGGAGCTAAACTATGGTGAGGGCAGTCGCGATCCGCTCCACCGCGATCGCGAAGCCTTCGGCCTGCTGCGCGAAGCCCAGCCGGATATGCGCCGGTTGGCCGAAGCAGTCACCCGGCGCCAGCAGCACGCCCTGCGCCGCCAGCGCCGCGCACAGCGGCCGGCTGTCGCGCCCGTCGCCCAGCCAGGGAAAGGCGGTGGTGCCACCCTGTGGCCGCACCCATTGCAGCTTGCCGTCGGCCTCGTCGATCAGCCGGTCGAGGACAGCGATGTTGACAGTGGCAACGGCCTTCAGCCGATCGGTGATGGCTGCGCTATGCTCCAGCGCATGGGTCGCCAGCCGCTCCAGCAGCGGCGAACTGCTGATCGTGAAATAACTGCGCGCGTCGATGATCCGGGCGCGCTGCGCGTCGTCGGGCGCGATGATCCAGCCCATCCGCAACCCCGGCAGCGACAGCGCCTTGGACATGTCGCTGGTGACATAGGCGTTGGGGATGCCGGCGGCCGATTGCTGGGGCGTGCCGAAATAGAGCGGATGATAGACCTCGTCGACCAGCAGCGGCACGCCGCGCTCGGCCAGCGCCGCCGCCAGCCGTGCGATCTCCGCGCGCGGCAGCACCGATCCACTGGGATTGTGCGGCGTGTTGACCACGACCCCGGCGGTGTCGCCATCGACCAGCGCCAGGATCGCATCCACATCCTGCGCAAAGCCGGTCTCTCGTGTCAGCGCATAGTGCTGCGTCCCCAGTCCCCAGGCCTGCGCCACCGCCGCATAGGCCGGATAGCCGGGATCCGGCATCAGCATATGCGCGCCCGGTCGCGCCGCGAGGCAGAAGAAGATCGACAGCGCCTCCGACGATCCGGTGGTGACCACCACCCTGTCAGCTTCGCTGTCATGAAAGGCGGCGATCGCCGCGCGCAAGGCCGTGCTCCCCTCGGGCGGGGCATAGCTCAGCACGGTGTCGTCGATCGCCAGCGGCGCGTCGCCCAGCGCGCAAATCTCCGCCACGCTCCAGCGCGGCCCCGTGCTCGACGCCAGATTATAGGCGATCGGCGGCACCGCGAAATCATAGGCCGACAGCCAATGGTCGAGGGCAAAGGGCGGCAGGTCCATGGCACAACTCCGTGATCAGGCCGCCACAGTCGGCAATCGACGCCGACCGGCAAGGTCCAGTCGCGGAAAGGCGGCTCCTAGGCGGTGTTGACACTTACCTGAGCCATAGGACGGTAGCGGCGAGAGTGACGACAGCGAGATAGTTTCGAGCGGTTTTCTCGAATCGTGTGGCGACACGCCGGAACTGCTTGAGTTTGCTGAAGCAGCATTCAACGAGATGGCGCTGGGCGTAGAGATGCTTGTCGAGGGGATGTTTGCGAGCGCGCGACGGGTTGCTGGGAATGACAGCGACAGCACCCTTTGCGGCGATGGCCTGACGGAAGTGATCGGCATCGTAGGCGGTATCGGCCATGATCACCTTGGCTGGCAGTCCATCGATCAGCGGCGCGGCCTGCTGCACATCGCCGCGATGACCCGCGGTGAGAGCGAACCGGACCGGGCAGCCCAGCCCGCGAACCGCAAGGTGGATCTTGGTACTCAGGCCACCGCGGGAACGGCCAATGGCTTGATCTTCAGTCCCCCTTTTTTGGCCCCTGCCGCATGTTGATGGGCACGAACCACGGTAGAATCGACGATCAGATATTCGAAGTCCGGATCATCGGACATCGCCTCGAATATCCGCCACCATACACCCTTCGCGCTCCATCGGCTGAAACGCCGGAAAACGCTGTTCCAGTCCCCAAACACTTCGGGAAGGTCACGCCAGGGGGAACCCGTCCGCACGATCCAGAGCACAGCCTCAACGAACATCCGATTGTCCCGGCCCGTCGAACCCTTCTGTTCAGGGCGCCCGATGATCAGCGGCGCCATCCGCTCCCACGACGCATCGCTCAGCACCAATCGATCCATCACACCCAAAACCGCCTCCAAAAGACAGCCTTGAATCAGACTTCTCCGTAAATGGGAATCCTTAGAGTCCACACCACCTAGAGGCCCAGCGCCTTGCGCAATTGCGCATTGATCCGGCTCTGCCAGCCCGGCCCCGTCGCGCGGAAGGCATCCAGCACCGCCTGATCGAGCCGCAGCGTCACCTGCTGCTTGGGCTGGTTCGATTTCGGCCGGCCGGGCTTGGTGAGCGTGCCATCGGCGGGACGGAGGATTTTTCCGGCCACCCGCAGCTCGGCGCGATCGAATTGCGCATCGCTCCATGCGGGAATGTCATCATCATCCCAGTCGGTCGGTAAAGGCTTTCTGCTCTCGGTCATTGCACTTTCTCATCGAGATGATCCGGATGCCATCGTCGGTTGCGATCCAGACCATCATCACCAGTCGCTCGTTCAGCAGGCCATAGGTCTGAAACCGAGGTTCCGGATAATCGTATCGATCATCCTCAAGCGTCAGGATCGGGCCGCTCATCACCTTCAGCGCATCGGCGAAGTCCAGACCCCGCATCTGCAATGTCTTGGCGCGTTTGGCCGGATCGAAACTGATCTTCATGTCCCAATCTCCCCGATTGCCCATTTTTTACCGGCGGGATTGGAAACGCCATCGACAATCTCGCAAAGGCGCAGCGAGTCGTCAATATTTGTAACTACAAAATCATTGCGCCGCCAGCAGCGCCTCGGCGCCGTGCAGGTTGACCGACACCAGCCGGCTGACGCCGCGCTCCACCATGGTGACGCCGAACAGCCGGTGCATGCGCGCCATCGACACCGCATTATGGGTGACGATCAGGTAGCGGGTGCGGGTCTGGGCGACCATCGCGTCGAGCAGGTCACAGAAACGCTCGACATTGGCATCGTCCAGCGGCGCGTCGACTTCGTCCAGCACGCAGATCGGCGCCGGATTGGTGAGGAATAGGCCGAAGATCAGCGCCACCGCAGTCAGCGCCTGCTCGCCGCCCGACAACAAGGTCAGCGCCGCCAGCTTCTTGCCCGGCGGCTGGGCCATGATCTCCAGCCCCGCCTCCAGCGGATCGTCGCTGTCGATCAGTTCCAGATGCGCCTGGCCGCCATTGAACAGCGTCGTGAAGAGCCGGCGGAAATGGCCGTCCACCGCCTCGAACGCCGCGAGCAGCCGCTGCCGCCCCTCGCGGTTGAGGCTGCCGATCGATCCGCGCAGCTGGTTGATCGCCTGGGTCAGTTCCGCGCTTTCGGACCGGCTGGTCGCCTGGATCGTCTCCAGCTCCTCCAGCTCCTGCGCTGCGACCAGATTGACCGGGCCGATCCGCTCGCGCTCGGCCGAAAGGCGGTCATGCTCGGCCTGTTCGCTCTGGGCGATGCGGATGTCGGCGCTGGGAAAGCCCAGTTTCTCCGGCAGCACCGGCGGCGGGCATTCGAACCGCTCGCCCGACAGGCGATTGGTCTCGATCCGCCGCTCGTCCGCCGCCTCGGCCCGCGCCACCGCCGTCGCCCGCGCCTCGCGCGCGCCGGCCAGCGCCTCGCCGGCATCGGCCGCGCGCTTTTCGGCCGCCTTCAGCGTCGCCTCGGCCTCGATCTCGGCGCGGCGGGCCTGTTCCGCGCGTTCGACCTGCGCCTCGCGCTCCTCGGTCAGCGTGGCGATCGTGGCACCCAGCGCCTCGGGCTGGCCCTCGATCGCGGCGCGCTCCTGCACCACCGTCTCGCCGCGCGATGCCATGGCGGCGATGCGCTTGGCCGCTTCGCCGGCGCGGGTGTTCCATCCCTTGGCCTCGGCATCGGCCGCCGCCATGCGCTCGCGGTCGCTCGACAGTGCCCGATCGGCCAGCGCCTGATCGGCCTGCAACTGGCTGACCGCCATGCGCGCCTTCTCGCTCGCCTGCGACAGCGCCGCCACCTGCGCCCGCGTCTCGGCGCCATCGGGCAGGGCGGCTCGCGCGGACGACGCCTTGTCATGCTCGGCCTGCGCCGCCCCCTGGTCGCGCCGCGCCTCGGCCAGCCGTTCCTCGATCGCCTCGCGCTTGCCGCTCAGCCGCTCCAGCGCGCCCGCCGCCTCGTCCGCCGCGCGCAGGGCCGCGCGCAGCCGCTGGTCGGCATCGCCCAGCTTGGTGCGCCCGGCCGCCAGCGCATCCACCGCCGCCTTCTCGCGCGCACCGGCCTCGGCCTGCTCCGCCTGCGCCGCCTCGACCGCCTGCGCCGCTGCCGGACGCGCAGCATCGATCGCCTCCAGCCGGTTGATGCGGATCAGCCGTTCGGCGGCCACCGCGCCACCCTCGACCGCGACATAGCCATCCCAGCGCCGCAATTGCCCATCCAGCGTCACCAGCCGCTGGCCGACCTGCAGCGCCTGGCCGGTATCATTCTCCACCACCGCCACCTGCGCCAGCCGCCGCGCCAGCGCTGCGGGCGCGGTCACATGCGCGGCCAGCGGGCTGGCGCCGTCGGGCAAGCCGGGATCATCCTTCAACGCTTCAGCACCCGCCCAGCGACGCGGCCCTTCCGCCCCGATCGGTGCTTCCAGATCATCGCCCAGTGCCGCCGCCAGCGCCCGCTCATAGCCCGGTGCCGCCTTCAACTGGTCGAGCGCGCGCGCCCGGCCGCTGCCGCCGGCATCGATCGCCTTGCGCAGTGCCGTCGCCTCGCTGTCCAGTGCCGCCAGCGCCGCCCGCGCCGATGCCAGCGCGGCCTCTGCGCTCGCCCGCGCCTCGCTCGCCACCTGCCGTTCCGTCTCGGCCGCCGCGATCGCCGCTTCCGCCGCCTCGCGATCGTCATTGGCGCGGACCTGCGCCGCTGCCGCCTCGTCGCGCTTCGCTTCCTGCGGCGCGGCATCGGGCAAGGCCGCCGCCTCCCCCTCCAGCCGCCGCATCGCCTGCTCCGCCCGGCCCAGCCGGTCGCGCGCCGCCGCCAGTGCCGCCTCGGCCACGCGCAGCTCGGCCTGCTCGCCCGCCTGCTTGGCCATCGCCTTGGCGAGGTCCAGCTCGGCATCGCGCGCGCCATCCTCGGCGCGGGCGATACGCGCGGCGAAATCGGGGCGCATCGCCTCGGTCTCGGCAATCCGGCCCTTCAGGCTCGCGACCTCGGCCGTCAGCCGCGCAATCGCCTCGGCGGCGTCATTGGCCAGCGTGCCCTCGCGCTCGCGATCCTCGTCCAGCCGCGCCGCCTGCTGCGCCAGGTCATGCAGCCGGCGCACCACCCCGTCGCGCTCTGCCTTCAGCGTGTTGAGCTGGTGGCCGGATTCGCTGGCAGCATCGCGCGTCGCCAATGCCTCCGCCCGCCGCTCGGCCAGCGCGGTCACGGCCGCGCCGCTATGGACATTGGCCGCCGTCAGCGCCTCCTGCGCCGCGCCCACCGTCGCCTCGGCCAGCTTCGCCTCGGCCCGCGCCGCTTCGGCACTGGCATTGGCCTCGCGCCAGCGGGCGAAGATCACGCGACCCTCGGATATGCGGATCTGTTCGGACAGGCGGATATAGCGCTCCGCCGCGCGCGCCTGGCGCCGCAAATTGCCGGCACGACTGTCCATGTCGGCCAATATCTCGTCCAGCCGGGCCAGATTGCCCTCGGCCGCGCGCAATTTCTGCTCGGCATCCTTGCGCCGGACATGCAGGCCGGCGATCCCCGCCGCCTCTTCCAGCATGGCGCGCCGTTCCTGTGGCCGGGCGGCGATGACGGCGGCGATCCGCCCCTGGCTGACCAGCGCCGGGCTGTGCGCGCCGGTGGCGGCATCGGCGAAGATCAGCGCCACATCCTTGGCGCGCACATCCTTGCCATTGGCGCGATAGGCGCTGCCCGCGCCGCGTTCGATCCGACGCGTGACTTCCAGTTCGCCATCGGCGCCGACATCGACCGCGTTGAACAGCTCGCCCTGTTCCTGGATGGTCAGCAGCGACACTTCGGCAAAGTCGCGCTGCGGCCGGCTGGTGGTGCCGGCGAAGATCACATCCTCCATGCCGCCGCCGCGCATCGACTTGGCGCTGGATTCGCCCATCACCCAGCGGATCGCTTCCAGCAGGTTGGATTTGCCGCAGCCATTGGGGCCGACAATGCCGGTCAGGCCCGGCTCGATGCGCAATTCGGTCGCATCGACGAAGCTCTTGAAGCCCGAAAGCTTGAGCCGCTTTATCTGCATGGGGAAACGCCGGGGCAGGGTGCCGCCCCGGTCTCCTTGGGCCTCAGGCCTTCAGATGTCGCCCCCCCTTGCGCCAATCAGATACCCGCTTCCTTGAGCTTGTTCTTCAGCACCGGCCAGGACGAGGCATTCTCGACCACCACGCCGTTCATCAGGAAGGTCGGCGTGCCGGAGATATTATATTGGGCATTGGCCGCCTCGACGCCCTTGGCCAGCTTCTCGGCAGTTGCCGTGTCGGCCAGGCACTGCTTGGCCTGATCCTCGGCAATGCCGCGCTGCTTGGCATAGTCAATGAGGCCCAGCGCGTTGGCCAGCTGGCCGAAACGCTGCGCCGGCGGCGCCGACACCATCGCCTGATAGGGGGCGTCGCCCAGGCCCTGCGCCTTTTCGAACATCGCGCTCTGGTTGGCGAAGAACTGTTCCGACAGCGGATAGTAGATGTCCTTGCCGCCGCAACGGGCCAGCAGCGCCGTCGTGATGTCGATGGGATCGCGGACATAGACGCGGAATTCGTAGCTGATCTTGCCGCTATCGACCATCGCCTTCAGCTCTTCCGACGATTCATGGGCGAAGTCGCGGCAGTGGCTGCAGGTGAAGGAGCCATATTCGACCAGCTTCAGCTTGGCGGCGGGATTGCCCATCACGAAATTGCCTTCGGGCGTTTCGGCGACGGTTTCCGACCAGCTGGTGCCGGCGGGCGCGGCCACGGCGGCGATCGGGGCGGCTGAGGTTGCATTGCCCTCATCCTTCTTGCCGCAACCGGCAAGCGTCAGGGACAGGGCGATAAGGGCAAGGCCGGACAGGACTTTCACGACGGGCGACGCTCCGAATTATGGATAGTTGGGGACGGTTTAGATCAGCGGGCGGCTGCGGGCAATGCGGCCTTGAGCAACTCCCAGGTCGATCCCTGGACCAGCGTGCCGTTGACGACGAAGCCGGGCGTGCCGGTGATCTTGACCTTGTTCCACGCCTCGTCGGTCATCGCCAGGATCGCCTTTTCCGATGCCGGGTCGGCGATGCAGGCGTCGAGTTGCGCATTGGTGAAGCCGCGCTTGTTCATCAGCGCATACAGGCCGGTCTTCTGGCCGATGTCGCGCAGCGCCGCCTTCTGCTCGGTCGGCTTGGCCGCGCCCTTGTCGTACGCCATGATCTGCTCCATCCAGGCATCCTGGTTGGCGAACAGCGCCTCATGATTGCCCATGAAGCGCTTGGCGCCGCCGCAACGGGCGAGCAGCGCGGCGGTCAGGTCATATTTGTCGCGCACGGCGTTGCGCACTTCGGCGCTGACCTTGCCACCCTTCACATAATCGGCCTTCAGCGATGCACTCGCGTCATTCACGAAATGGGCGCAGTGGCTGCAGGTATAGCTCACATATTCGACCAGCTTGGTCGGGGCGGCGGGGTTGCCCATGACATGGCCACCGATCGGCGAACGCACCACCTGCGCGACCCAGTTGGGCGCGGCGGCGACGGCGATGGCGGGAACGGCGATCAGGGCAAGCAGGGAAAGGCGGAACTTGGTCATGGGGCAGTCCTAAGGCATCGCCCCGGACGGGGCGGGTTGCATCAACCGATCTTGGGCAGGCCATTCGAATTCGCAAGCCCCTGTGCCAGCGATTCGAGGACTTTGCGCAATTCCGGGTCACCGATGTCGCGCAGGGAATCCCCCAGCTCGACCGGAATGGGTTTGAGGTTGCGGGGCGGCGGGCGCCGCTCGACCGGTGCGGGACCGACCATGCCCTGCTTCATCGCCACCTTGGCGACGGCGGCATAGCCGAAGAAGCGGTTCACCCGCTCGATAATGTCGGGCAGTGCATGCTGGATCATCGGCGCATGGCCGCTCATCACGGTGAGTTGCAGCGTGCCGCCCGATTTCTGGCCCACCGGGAAGCGGATCGACTCGGGCGCGGTGATCGCGGCATAGTCGGCACCGACGATATCGTTCCAGCGGGTGACGATGCTCGACTGGACGAAACCGAACTTGCGGAATGCGGTGCGGCCGATCTCCGGCATCAGGTCGGCGATCGCGCGCGGCGCACCCGTGCGGGGGCGCTCGGCCGGCGGCGCGGCGCGGCTCGTCTTTTTCGCGGTCGGGGGGCGTTCCGTCATGGCGCGCTACATGGCATAGGGCCGCCATGCGCGTCGAGATGTCGGGTTCAAAAATCGCACGGGATCTGCTGGCCCATTATGACGTCCATGCCCGGCGCCTGCCCTGGCGTGCGCCACCGGGCGCCAATGCGGCCGATCCCTATCATGTCTGGCTGTCCGAAGTGATGCTGCAACAGACCACGGTCGCGGCGGTCGGCCCCTATTTCGAGAAATTCACGGTCCGCTGGCCGACGGTGGAGGATCTGGCCGCCAGCGCCGACGCCGACCTGATGGCGGCCTGGGCGGGGCTGGGCTATTATGCCCGTGCCCGCAACTTGCTGGCCTGCGCCCGCGCCGTGGTGGCCGACCATGGCGGCCGCTTCCCCGACACCGAAGAGGCATTGCGCGCCTTGCCGGGCCTGGGCGCCTATACCGCCGCCGCCGTTGCCGCGATCGCCTTCGGCCGCCGCGCTGTGGTGGTCGATGCCAATGTCGAGCGGGTGGTCGCCCGCCTGTTCGCCATAGCGACACCGCTGCCCGCGGCCCGGCCGGCCATCCGCGCCGCTGCCGACAGCATCACGCCGGATCTGCGCGCAGGCGATTTTGCCCAGGCGATGATGGATCTGGGCGCCACCATCTGCACGGCGCGCAACCCCGCCTGCGGCATCTGCCCGCTGCGTCAGGATTGTGCGGCGGTGCGCACTGCCGATCCCGCTGCCTTCCCGGTCAAGGCGCCGAAAAAAGCCAAGCCCCATCGTCTCGGCCATGCCTGGTGGATCGAACGCAGCGATGGCCAGGTCTGGCTGGTGCGTCGTCCGGACAAGGGATTGCTGGGCGGCATGCGCGCGCTCCCCAGTTCCGAATGGAACGCCGCGCCCGACGCCACGCCGCCCTTCGCCGCGCAGTGGCAGACCATCGATCCGCCGGTCGCCCATGTCTTCACCCATTTCTCGCTGGCGCTCAGCGTCCACACTACCCATGTGGGGATGGACCATGTGCCGGCGGGCGCGGGCGAATGGTGGCCGCGCGCCCGGATCGGCGAGGCGGGGCTACCCACCCTGTTTGCGCGGGCAGCCGATGCGGCGATGAAGGAGATGACGGACGATGCACGGAACTGACCCAATGGCGCACGGCCTGCCCGGTTTCGTCGGCGGCACGCTCGACCGGGTCGACCATATCCGCAGCAATCCCGCGCTCCATGCGCAGGCCTTTGCCTCGCCCGACGCCCGGCTGCTGATCCTCGAAGGGCTGGAGCCGGTGACGGACGATCATGGCCTGGCCCTGGCGCCGCTTGGGCCCGATGCCCGGATCGAGCAGCATGTGCTGCTCGGCGTCGATCTGCAGGATCGCCCGATCTTCGCCCATTTGGTCGAGACGCTGGAACAGGGGCCCAACGCGACGCCGCGATCGCGTGGCCTCGCCGATCTCGTCTCCGCGTCCGATGTCGCGCTCTACGGCACCGCGCGCAGCCTCGTCTTCTGGCATGCCCGGCATCGCTTCTGCTCGGTCTGCGGTGGTCCGACCCATGCACACAAGGCCGGCTGGGCGCGTCGCTGCGGAACCTGCGCCTCCGAACATTTCCCGCGCGTCGATCCGGTTTCGATCATGCTCGCCGAGCATGAGGGCCGTGTCCTGCTCGGTCGCCAGCATAGCTGGCCGCCCGGCCGCTATTCCGCGCTCGCCGGCTTCATCGAACCGGGCGAGACGGTCGAGGAAGCGGTCGCGCGTGAATTGAAGGAGGAAGCCGGCATCACGGTCCATTCGGTCCGCTATGTGATGAGCCAGCCCTGGCCCTTTCCGTCCTCGCTGATGATCGCCTGCGTCGCCCAGTGCGACGATCCCGCGCTGACCCTGGACGAGACCGAGATCGAACATGCCTTCTGGTGCGATGCCGATGGCGTCGCCGCCGCGCTGGCGGGCGATCCCGACGCGCCCTTCCTCGCCCCGCCGCGCATGGCGGTCGCCTGGCATCTGCTCGATCATTGGCTGCGCGGCGCGGTTGCCCCGTCCGACGCAAGGGCGTAAGGCCCGGCTTCGTCTTCACTACAGGATCGATCTTCCTTTATGCTCAGCCTCGAAGAAGCCCAGTCGCGCGCGCAGGATCTGGTGACGGCGGCGCGCAAGGCGGGGGCGGACGCGGCAGACGCCATCTATGCCTGCAACGCCTCGACCACGGTGGCGGTGCGGCTCGGCGCGCTGGAGGATGTCGAGCGGTCCGAGGGCGAGGAGATCGGCCTGCGCGTCTTCATCGGCCAGCGCTCGGCCAGCATTTCCGCGTCGGACATGAACCCGGCGACGCTCGCCACCCTGATCGATCGCAGCATCGCCATGGCGCGCGAGGCACCGGAAGATCCCTATGCCGGCCTGGCGCCGGAAGATCGGCTGCTCAGGAAGCGCGCACCCTCGCTCGACCTGGTGGACGAGGAAGAGCCTGAACCCGCCGCGCTGCGCGAACGCGCGCTGATCGCGGAAGAAGCGGCGCGCAGCATTCCCGGCATCACCAACAGCGAAGGCGGCGGCGCTGCCAGCGGCCGCAGCCAGGTCGCGCTTGCCACCAGCCATGGCTTTGCGGGCGCCTATGCCGCGACCAACCATTCGACCTGGGCCAGCGTGCTTGCGGGCAGCGGCGCCGACATGCAGCGCGATCATGCCAGCCATGCCAGCCGCCATCTCAAGGATCTGGACGATGCTGAAGCAGTCGGCATGCGCGCCGGCCAGCGCGCGGTCGCCCGGCTCAATCCCGGCAAGGTCGACAGCGGCGTCATGCCGGTCATCTTCGATCCGCGCATCGGCTCCAGCCTGGTCGGCCATCTGATCGGCGGCATGGTCGGCCCGGCGATCGCCCGCCGCTCCAGCTTCCTGCTGGACTCGCTGGGCGAAACGCTGTTCGACAGCAGGATCACGATCATCGACGATCCGCTGCTGCTGCGCGGCCTGCGCTCGCGCCCGTTCGACGGCGAAGGACTGCCGGTCGAGCGTCGTGCGCTGATCGAGGAGGGCGTGCTGACCGGCTGGCTGATGGACAGCGCTTCGGCCCGCCAGCTTGGCCTGGAACCCACCGGCCATGCCAGCCGGGGCGGCGCCGGTGCGCCGGGTGCGGGCATCACCAATGTCCATATGGAAGCGGGCAGCCTGTCGGTCGGCGAACTGATGGCCGATGTGAAGCGCGGCATCTATGTCACCGAACTGATCGGCATGGGCGTCAATGGCGTCACCGGCGACTATAGCCGCGGCGCCGCCGGCTTCCTGATCGAAAATGGCGCGGTCGGTCCGGCCGTGTCGGAAATCACCATCGCCGGCAATCTGAAGGACATGTTCCGCACCCTGGTGCCGGCCAATGACCTGATGTTCCGCTATGCCATGAACGTGCCCACCCTGCGCGTTGACGGGATGACCGTTGCCGGCGGCTGAGCCCCTTTTGCCGGCCGTCGTCGCGGCGGTCACCGATGCGGCCGATCGCGCGCTGGCGCTATGGGCCGATGGCGAAACGCGCGTGCGCCAGTGGGAAAAGGTACCCGGTCACCCGGTCTGCGAGGCGGACCTGGAAATCGACGTCATGCTGCGCGAGCGGCTGGCGGCGATCGATCCGCAGGCCGGCTGGCTGTCGGAGGAGACGGCCGATACCGTGCATCGCCTGGGCGTATCGCGCGTCTGGGTGGTCGATCCGATCGACGGCACCCGCGACTATCTGCGCGGCAGGCCCGGCTGGGCGGTCTCGGTCGCCCTGGTCGAGGATGGCGCGGTCAGGCTCGGCATTCTGGCGGCACCCGCGCGCAAGGAATTGTGGATTGCGCAGGCAGGGCAGGGGGCGACCCGCAATGGCGTGCCGCTCCATGCCGGCAATCGTACGATGTTGCCTGGCGCCCGCGTGCCCGCCGATCAGCTGCCGCGCGCCGACCGCGATCTCGTCACCGTGGACAAGCCCAACAGCATCGCGCTGCGCATGGCGATGGTCGCCGCCGACGAGGCCGATCTGGTCGCCACCGTGCGTTGGGGCAATGAATGGGACGTCGCCGCTTCCGCCCTGATCGCGCAGGAGGCCGGCGCCATCGTCACCGACGCGCTGGGCGATCCGCTCGCCTTCAACCGGCCCCAGCCGGTCGCCTTCGGCCTGCTCTGTGCGGCGCCGGGCATCCATGCCGCCGCCGCCGCCCGCCTCGCGCCGCGTGCGAAGGAGATATTGGGCAAGGCCTGATCAGCCGGCGCAGGCTTTCACCGTCTGGGCGGGCAGCACCTCTTTCAGTCTAGCTCGCACCACATCGGCCCAGATGCGATAGCCCGCGGCGTTCATATGCACCTTGTCGGGCTGATAATTGTCGCCCAGCTTGCCGTCCTTCAGCAGTGGCGTGGTGATGTCGGCATAATAGACATTCTGCATGTGCGGGATCAGCCGCCGAGTCGCATCATTATAGATTTGCTGCTGCGGAAAGATCGCCCAGCGCCCCGGACTGGGCTTCATCGACAGGATGATGACCGGCACATTGCCCAGCATGTCGCTGCGCATCTCTAGGAAGCGGGCCATATCGTGGAAGATCGGCCGTAGCTGTCGCCCGCCCGCCAGGTCATTCTCGCCGGCATAGAGGATGATCGCCGCCGGTCTTGGCGTGCCCTGCTCGATATTGGCGAAACGCGGCAATATCTCGTTGAAGGTGGCGCTGTTGATGCCGCGATTATGCGCGACCCAGGGCGCCATATCCTGCTCCAGGCTGGTCCAGCGCTTGATCGACGAACTGCCCACGAACCACAGGGCGCACGGCCCTTCGCGCCCCTGCCCGTCGGGCAGGGTCTGGCTGGCATCGCGATAATGGGTGAAGGCGAACCAGCCCCCGACGATCACGCAAAAAATCGACAGGGCCAGCAGACGCTTGCCCAAAGCTGTATCCAGTCTCTGCAAGATGATGGCGACCCTCCTGCTAATGGCCGAAGTCTAAACGATATTTTCCTTAAGAAAAGATGGCTGCGACGGAATGATGCCATTGCGGATTTTAAGGGCTTGGCAATATTGTGACGCTATCGTTTCGATGGCAAATTTTGCGAGCATATCGTGACCAAGAACCCGTCGATCGACCTGCTGAAAGGCTTGCTGATCCTGCTCTTCATGGGCGGGCATGCGATGGAATTGACGCATCAGCAGCATGTCCTGCTGTGGATCGGCTCGGGTTTCCGCATGCCGCTGATGATCGGCATTTCCGGTTATCTGCTCAACGTCACCCGCACCCGCTCCATGCCGACCGGTGAGATGTTCAGCCGCTATGGCCGACGCATGCTGCTGCCCTGGGCGGTGGCGATGCTCGTCTATTGGCTGGCCAGCGGCGGCCTGCTTTCCTGGCAGACGCCGCTCGACCTGCTGCTGCGTCCGCCCTTTCATCTCTGGTATGTGCCGGCGCTATTCCTGTTGATCCTGGTGACCCGGCTGCTGCCGCTTTCGCCGCTCTTGCTGCTGGCGATTGGCGCGCCCGTCAGCCTGGCGACCATGTATAGTTTCGGCCTCGACCATGGTGCAGTGGGCGGCAGCCTGTTGTCGCCCGACAGCCGTTTCCTGCGCTACCCCGTCTATTTCTTCTTCGGCATGCTGATGGCTGAACGGGGCATGCCCAAACGCTATTTGTGGCCCGTGCTGCTGGTCGGGGCGCTGGGGCTGTTCTGGTGGTCGGATCTTTATGGAACCGGCAATGCGCTGGCCTTCGTGCCCGCCCGTTTGCTCATGTGTCTCGCGCTGATCGCGCTGCTGCCCAGCATCTCGGCGGTGCGCCTGCATTTCCGCCCGATCAACCGGATCGGGCGCGAAAGCCTGTTCTTTTATCTCTGGCATCCGCTGGTGATGGGGCTGGTGGCGATGCTCGACCCGCATGGCGCCGTCATCCTCGCCGGTGCGGTGCTGCTGCTCTACATCGCCAGCGCACTTGCGGGGCAGGGGCGATTGCCGCCCCTGTTGCTGGGCGCGGTGCCGCACCGCAGGCCGGCCCCGGTCGTCGCGCAACCGGAGCCGGCGGCGGTCACGGTTTAGATCTTGCCATATTTCGCTTCGAAGCCGGCAATGTCGCCGGCGGCGAGATATTTGGCCTGGTCGATCCACTGGTCGCGCACCGGCCGCCCCTTGAAATTGCCCAGCTTCGCGTCGATCGCGGCGATGTCGCTGTCGCTCCAGCCGGCGATCTGGGCATAGCGGGTAACGCCCAACTCGGTCAGCAATGCGCCCAGCTTGGGACCAACGCCCTTCAGCTTCAGCAGATCGTCGGCGTCATCGCTCGGTGCCGCGACGGCAGGCGATGCCGGGATCGGCGCAGGGGCCGGTTCGACGACAGGGGCGGGGGCGGGCGTTTCCTCGATCACCGGCTCGACTGCGACCGGCTCGGCGACCACGGGCTCGGCTACCGGCACCGGATCGGGCGTGGCCACCAGCGGCGCGACGACCGGCTCGGCAATCGGCTCGGCGGCCACGGGCGGTGCCACCGGCGCGGGGTCTTCCGCCACGGCCGACTTGCCCTTGCCCGACAGCAGGAACACCAGGCCGATCACGACCAGCAGCGCGATCAGCAGCCACAGGCCATAGTCCATGAAGAATTCCTGCATCGCCCTTTGCCTCCCGGAATGGATATGTCGCCCTATTTAAGGACGCTTGGCGGCGCGGGACAAGGGGGACATGTCCCGATCCCGCGCCGGTTTGGCCCTTATTGCGCCTCGCGGGCGACCTCGCGCCAGCCAATGTCGCGGCGGCAGAAGCCGGTCGGGAAGTCGACCGCGTCGACCGCGGCATAGGCGGCGGCCTGCGCCGCGCCCACAGTATCGCCGGTCGCGGTGACGTTCAGCACGCGCCCGCCATTGGCGACGATCATGCCATCCTTCTCCGCCGTGCCGGCGTGGAAGACGCGGGCGCCCTGTGCTTCGGCTGCGTCGATCCCCTTGATCGCGCCGCCCTTTTCCGGCGTGCCGGGATAGCCATTGGCCGCCATCACGATGGTCAGCGCGGTGCGATCGGCCAGCGTGACCGGCCCCTGCTCGGCCAGCTTGCCTTCGGCCACCGCCAGCAGCAATTCGACCAGATCGCCGTCGAAGCGCATCATCAGCACCTGGCATTCGGGGTCGCCGAACCGGGCATTATATTCGATCAGCTTGGGGCCTTCCTCGGTCAGCATCAGCCCGGCATAGAGCACGCCCGAATATGCCATGCCCTCGGCCGCCAGCGTCTCGACCGTCGGCTTGATGATCCGCTCGATCACCTGCGCCTCCAGTTCGGGCGTCAGCACGCGGGCCGGGCTGTAGGCGCCCATGCCGCCGGTATTGGGGCCAGTGTCGCCGTCGCCGACGCGCTTGTGGTCCTGGGCCGAACCGAAGGGCAGGATCGCGCTGCCGTCGGTCAGGGCAAAGAAGCTCGCCTCTTCGCCGGTCATGAACTCTTCCAGCACCACTTCCTCGCCGGCCTTGCCGAACGCGCCGGAGAACATGGTGTCGAGCGCGTCGAGCGCTTCCTGCCGCGTTTCTGCGATGATCACGCCTTTGCCGGCGGCCAGGCCATCGGCCTTGATCACCACGGGCAAAGTGAAATCGTCGAGCGCGGCGATCGCGCCATCCTTGCTGGTGACGCGGATGTAGCCGGCGGTCGGGATGTTGGCGCGCTGGCACAGATCCTTGGTGAAGCCCTTGGACCCTTCCAGCTGCGCCGGCTTCTTGTCGGGACCGAACACGGCGACGCCCATGGTGCGGAGGTTATCGGCCAGGCCGTCGACCAGCGGCGCTTCCGGCCCGATCACCACCAGCGCGATCGAATGGCGGGTGCAGAAATCCAGCACCGCGCGATGATCCGTCGCGTCGAGGTCGACCAGCGTGGCATGCTGGGCTATGCCGGGGTTGCCAGGCGCCGCATAAAGCGTCGAGAGGCGTGGCGATTGTGCCAGCTTCCACGCCAGCGCATGTTCGCGGCCGCCGCCGCCAAGCAGAAGGATGTTCATCTCGGCCATGTCCCCGGAATTTGATGCCTATGACAGTTCGGGCCGCCTGTTAGCCGAGGAAAGGGCGGGGGACAACGCGCCGCCGCTCAGTGTCAGCGAATTGTCGGGTCTGCTCAAGCGCACGGTCGAGGATCGCTTCGGCCATGTCCGCCTGCGCGGCGAGATTTCCGGCTTCAAGCGCGCGGCCTCGGGCCATCTCTATCTGGCGCTCAAGGACGACAATGCCGTGCTCGACGGGGTGATGTGGAAGGGCGGGGCGCAGCGGCTCGCCTTCCAGCCACAGGACGGGGTGGAGGTGATCGCCACCGGCAAGCTCACCACCTATCCCGGTCGCTCCAAATATCAGATCGTGATCGACCGGATGGAGCTGGCGGGCGAAGGCGCGCTGATGGCGCTGCTCGAAAAGCTCAAGGCCGAGCTCGCGGCCGAAGGGCTGTTCAACCGCGATCGCAAGCGCCGCCTGCCCTTCCTGCCGCGCACCATCGGCGTCGTCACCTCGCCCACCGGCGCGGTGATCCGCGACATTCTCCACCGCCTGGCGGATCGCTGCCCGACCCAGGTGCTGCTCTGGCCGGTGCTGGTCCAGGGGCAAGGCGCAGCCGAACAGATTGCCCGCGCCGTGCGCGGCTTTTCCGCCATGGACGGCAGCGGCCCGCTGCCCCGGCCCGATCTCGTCATCGTCGCGCGCGGCGGCGGCTCGATCGAGGATCTGTGGAGCTTCAACGAGGAAATCGTCGTCCGCGCGGTCGCCGAATGCTCGATCCCGACCATTTCGGCGGTCGGGCATGAAACCGACACGACCTTGTGCGATTATGCCGCCGATATGCGTGCGCCCACACCGACCGCTGCCGCCGAAATGGCGGTGCCGGTCCGCGCCGAACTGCTGGCGATGCTGGGTGAAATGGGCCTGCGCTCGGGCCGGGCGGTGCGGCGCGGGGCGATGCAGGCGCGCGAACGGCTGGAGATGCAGGCGCGGCTGATGCCGACGCCCGACACCCTGCTCGCGCCGCAGCGGCAGCGGCTCGACCTTCTGTCCGACGGTCTCAACAGCGGCCTGCGCCACCGGCTCGCCGACGCCCGCGCCCATCTGGGCCAGGTCAGTGGCGCGCTACGCCCGGCCTTGCTGCGCCAATATGTCAGCCGCGCGGCCGAGCGGGTCGACCGGTTGCGGTTGCGCCCCGACTATCTGACCCGCGTCTATCGCGACCGGGCGACCGCCTTCGATCGCCTCTCGCGCCTCTTCACCTCGGTCAATCCCGATCTGCCGTTGCAGCGCGGCTTTGCTCGGGTGATGGCGGGCGATCGGCTGGTCCGCTCGGTCACCGATGCGCAGGCCGTGGGCCAGGTCAGCCTGCACTTCGCCGATGGCGCCGTGGCCGCCGCGATCGACACCGCCGCGCCCCTTGAGGCCGCGCCCGCGCCCGCTATATCCGCCCCATCCCGTCCCGCGCGCAAACCGCGCGACACCGTCGAAGGCGGCCAGCAGGATCTCTTCTCCTGATGCGCCGCAGAAAGGCCTGATTCATGTTGATGTCCAACCGCGACCGCCCGGCCCGGCTGCATTATATGCCCTACAGCTTTCGCGTGCTGCAGGCCGGCGACCATGTGCTGTGCGCCATATCCGGCCAGCGCATCCCGCTGGAGGATCTGCGCTACTGGTCGATCACCCGCCAGGAACCCTATGCCAGCGCGGCTTTGTCGGTCGAGGCGGAGCTGAAGGCACGCGCCGCCGGATGACCCGCCGGCTCGCCGCTTTGCTGGTCCTCACCGCGCTGCCGCTTGCCCCGGCGATGCTGCGCGCGGCGCCGACGAGTGTGGCTGGACCCGATTTCATCCTGTCCGGTCCGGCGATCCAGGGCGGCACTTTGCTCGGCACCGCGCCGGCCGGCACGGTCGCGCTGCATTTCGGCGACCAACTGGTTCCGGTCGATGCCGATGGCCGCTTCCTGGTCGCCTTCGATCGCGATGCGCCGCCACCTGCGAAGCTCAGCGCGCGCCTGTCGGACGGCCGGGTGGTCGATCGCGCCCTGACCGTCGCACCGCGCGAATGGCGGCTGGAGCGGATCAATGCGCCGCTGCGCCCGACGAAAAGCAGCGAGGCCTTCCTCGCCCTGCGCAAGCCCGAACTGGAGCAGATCGCTGCCGCCCGTGACAAGGTGACGGACGCGCAGGGCTGGCGCCAGACCTTCATCTGGCCGCGCCTCGGCCGGATTTCCGGCCTGTTCGGGTCGCAGCGCATCTATCAGGGCCAGCCGGGCGCCTATCATGGCGGCGTCGATGTTGCTGGCGCGACCGGTGAGCCGGTAGTGGCGCCGGCGGACGGGGTGGTGATCCTGGCCGCCGATCATCCCTTCACGCTGGAGGGCAATCTGCTGATGATCGACCATGGCCATGGCCTCAACAGCGCCTTCCTGCATCTGTCGCGGATCGACGTGAAGCCCGGCGACCATGTGGCACAGGGGCAACGCATCGGCGCGATCGGCGCCACAGGCCGCGCCACCGGCCCCCATCTTCACTGGGGCATGAAATGGAACGACGCGCGCATCGACCCGCTGCTGCTCGCCGGGCCGATGCCGCAGGCGCGATAGGGATCAGCCGACGCGCTTCACCCGCACGGCGCGTCCACCCTCGACCTTGCCCAGGAAGCTGCCAATGGCGCCGCGCTTGATCTCGATCATGTTGCCCGGCTTTGGATCACGACCGGTAACGGCTTCGGTGGTCATCCACTGCGCGCCATCCTCCAGGGTGATCAGCCACTTGCCATAGCCCATGCTCTTCACCGCTGAAATCTTCGCTTCGATCTGCGACAGACCTTCGGCTTCGGGCGTGTCCGCCTTGTCATCATCGTCGCCCAGGAACGGCAATTTGGGGAAGGAGAAGCCGAACAGGGTCCGCCTGGTCTTGGTCAGTTCGCTCTTGTCGAGCACGACCACTTCGTCACGCTGCGCCGCGCCATCCATAGCGGCAACCTGTCGATCGAAACAGGCCAGGCGGGTCTTGTCGTCCGGGATTTCACGACATTGCAAAAGGTCCGTGAAAATTTCGGGCTTGGGCTGCTGGCGGGGTGCGGCGATGCTTTGGGTTGTCGCCAGGCAAAGGGAAAGGGTCAGAAATAGGCTTGAAATGGCCTTGATGCGCATGATTCTTTCTCGCTCGCCGGATGAGGGCCGCAGCATGCACCGGCCTGAAGGAAGGTCAAGGGCGGCCGGACTGGCGCAGCGCAGATGGGTGCAAGGTCATATTATGATCGCTGATTTGCTCGCAAATGCAGCATTGCTGCAATCATTTCAATCACCGTGAAATTATCTTGCTTAGCAGGTGTAAAATTGCGGTTGTTACGCCTTGTTGCATTTTTGATACAGCCCTGTCCAAAAGCGGCAAACTACGATTTCCCGCGCTTTACAGCAGCTTTCCCACCGCGCAGGTTCCGCCAATCCGTACGGGGGGATCGCTGTCGGGCACCTTATCCCCTTGTAGGTACACATGAAGGCAGGTGACTGCCCAACTCCAGAGCAAGGGACTGGAAACGTGAAGACATTTTCGAAGAGGGCACTGCTGCGTGCCAGCGCCGCTCCGGCGATCCTCGGTGCGTCGCTGATCGCGACGGCCGCGTTCGCGCAGGATGCGCCGCAGGCCGCCGATGCGGAAGCCGCCGACACCATCATCGTCACCGGCTCGCTGATCAAGAATCCGAACCTGGCCCAGTCGACCCCGGTCCTGGCCACCACGTCGGACGAAATCGACCTGCGCCAGAGCAACAACGCGGAACAGCTGCTCCGTGAAATTCCGGGCGTCGTTCCCAGCATCGGTTCGGCCGTGAACAACGGTAACGGCGGTGCCTCGACCCTCAACCTGCGTGGTCTGGGTTCGAACCGCAACCTCGTCCTGATCGACGGCCGTCGCATGGTGCCTTATGGCCTTGGCGGCGTTTTCGATCTTAACAACGTCCCGCTGGCCCTGGTCGAGCGCGTTGACGTGCTGACCGGTGGCGCATCGACCACCTATGGCGCCGACGCCATCGCCGGCGTGGCCAACTTCATCCTGAAGAAGGACTTCTCGGGCTTCGAAGCCAATGTGTCGGAACAGCTGACCGATGACGGCGACGGTAACACGCTCCGTGCCGATGTCACCATGGGCGCGAACTTCGACGACGGCCGCGGCAACGCCGTGTTCAGCATCGGTTACCAGGAAGTCGATCCCGTCTATCAGGGCGCGCGTTCCTTCTCGGACACCTATCTGGAATCCTATCTGGCCGAATGTACCTCGTGCCAGGGTTCGGGCACGTCCACGCCGACCCGCATGTCGGTCCCTGGTCGCGGTACGCTGCAGATCGGTCCGGATGGCAATTCGCTGGTTCCGACCTACCAGACCTACAACTTCAACCCGTTCAACATCTTCCAGACGCCGTTTAAGCGTTTCAACATGTTCGGTTCGGCCAATTACGAGATCAGCGACTCGGTCAAGGCCTATACCCGTGGCATGTTCTCGAAGAACACGGTCAACACCATCATCGCTCCGTCGGGTGCCTTCGCCCTTTCGGTCGTGGTTCCCTACAGCAACCCCTATCTGACCGATGGCATCCGCAACCAGTTCTGTACCGCGAATGGCCTGACCACCGCACAGTGCTCGGCCGCTGCCGCCGCAACCGATCCGACCAGCGCCGACTACCGCACCTTCAACACCACGATCTCGCGTCGTGCGGTCGAAGCCGGTCCGCGTATCTCGGAATTCAAGACCACCTTCTTCGACTATGCACTGGGCTTCCAGGGCGACATCGGCTCGCACCTGAGCTGGGACGTCGGTGGCTCCTATGGTGAATCGGAGCAGGTTCAGACGCAGAAGGGCTACACGCTCAACTCGCGCTTCCGTCAGGCGCTGCTGGCGACCAACACCACCACCTGTCTGACCGACACCAATGGTTGCGTTCCGGTCAACATCTTCGGCCCGACCGGCTCGATCACCCAGGACATGGTCGACTATCTGAGCGCCAACAGCCAGATCACGACCAAGACCACCCTGGCCCAGGCGCACGCCACCCTGAGCGGTGACTTCGGCGTGACCTCGCCGCTGGCTTCGAACCCGATCGGTTTCGCCGTCGGTGGCGAATATCGCAAGTACACCGCATCGATCGAATCCGACATGCTGTCGCAGGCGAACGATCTGGGCGGCGCTGGCGGTGCCCAGCCGAACGTCGACGGTGGCTTCGACGTCTATGAAGCCTATGGCGAACTGATTGCCCCGCTGATCGAGGACCGTCCCTTCGCGAAGCTGCTGTCGGTCGGCGCTGGCGTTCGTTACTCCAGCTACTCGGTCGACGCACCGACCAGCCCGAGCTACGACACCTGGACCTACAAGTTCGAAGGCAGCTGGGCTCCGGTCGCTGACCTGAAGTTCCGCGGCAACTATTCGCGCGCCGTCCGTGCGCCGAACGTTTCGGAACTGTTCACGCCGCTGACCACCGGCCTGACCAACCTGGCTACTGACCCCTGCGCCGGCAGCGCCCCGCTGGGTAACGCCAACCTGGCCGCGATCTGCGTCGCTCAGGGTGCGCCCGCTGACACCATCGGCTTCATCGAACAGCCCTCGGCTGCTCAGGCCAATGCCTCCAGCGGCGGCAACCTGAACATCAAGCCGGAAACCTCGGACAGCTGGGGCGTCGGTGCGACCTTCACGCCGACCTTCCTGCCGGGCTTCAACGCCACCATCGACTATTACAACATCAAGGTGAAGGACGCGATCACGACCCCGACCCCGGGTGACGCGATGGCAGCCTGCTTCGACAACATCACGGCCGCCAGCGCCACCAGCGCAGCCTGTACCGTTATCGGCCGCGCCGAAGACGGCAGCCTGAACGGTACCGCAACCGGTCTGTATCTGCCGCTGTCGAACCTGGGCAAGCTGAAGACCGACGGCATCGACCTGTCGTTGAACTACAAGCATGAGTTCGACTTCGCGACGCTGACGCTGGGCTTCAACGGCAACTGGACCAACAGCTCGAAGTTCCAGGCGACCCCGACCTCGCTGAACCGCGAATGCGTCGGCTACTACTCGGTCAACTGCGCTTCGATCCAGCCGAAGTTCCAGTGGTCGCAGCGCACTACCTTCACCTTCGGTGATGTCGATCTGTCGCTCCTGTGGCGCCATATCGACAGCGTGAAGTTCGAACCGCAGCAGCTGGCCGACGATATCGCTTCGGGCATCGACGCGGGTTGCACGGACCCGGCCGGTGCGGATCCGGATGGCTGCACGATCGATCCGCAGTTCCGCAAGATCAAGGCTTACGACTATTTCGACCTGACGGCCCGCGCCGCCGTGTCGGACAACGTGACCCTGACCTTCACCGTCATGAACATGTTCGACAAGAAGCCCCCGATCGTCGGTGGTTCGGCAGGTTCGACCAGCTACAACAGCGGCAACACCTATCCGTCGACCTATGACGCTCTGGGCCGCAAGTTCGCTGTCAGCGCGAAGATGAAGTTCTGATCCTGATCGGAACCATCTGAACAAAAAGAGAGGCGGATCGCAGGATCCGCCTCTTTTTTATTGTCCAATCGATATTGCCTCAGCGCTGGGCCTGTGGGCGTCTTATCCGGTCAGGCCATGGTCCATTTGCATAGGCACGTCGAAACGCGTCGCCAGTTCTTCGGCCCAGTGCAGCACCATCGCGATCTCCTCGCCATGGGCGGCGATCGCCTGCCTCTTGTCATCGTTGCGCCGCTCGGCGCCAAAGGCGTTGCCTGTCTTGCTGTCAGTGGTGAAGGCGGGGCCGGCCAATATCGCATCGATCCCGCCATCGTCGATCGACAGGCGGAAATGGCGGATCAGTTCCGCCATGCTGCCGGCCGGGTCAGCCATCAGCCGGTCGCTGTCCAGGGATCGTACGCGATCGGGGCCCAGCGATTGCAGCAGCGCGGCAAATTGCGCTTTCTGGGCAAGCCATCCCACCGCTGCCGCCTGCAGGTCGGTCAGTTCCAGATAGTCGCTCTGTTCAAAACCGAAGGGAATGGCGCCGTCGCGTATCTGCTTGATCAGCAATGCCCGCGCCCAGCGACGGCTCCACAATCCCTTGCGGGCGATGGAGGAGAGATATTGTTCCAGCGGCGCGTAAAGCAACAGCGCCTTCGCATCCGGCTTCATCGCCATCATCGCCGGGATCAGTCCGTTGACGATATTGGACGGCTTGATGATCATGGCTTCGCCCACCGCGAACGGACGGGCAAGCAGGCCCAGTCCCTGGTCCATCACCATCGCAATCTGCCGTCCTGTGCCCCCCCGATGGCGCCAGCCGACCATGTCGTTCAGCAGCACCGGTTCCTTCAGCGTCGAAGCCATGCCCGGCCGATCCAGCGCGCGCGCCAGCAGCGTCGAGCAGCAATAGGCCGAATGAAAGATGAAGTGGATGGGCGCCGGCGCGGGCGCCTCGGCCAGCATCGCGCTGCGGCTGATCACCAATGGCGGATCGGGCTTCAGATATTCGTCGGTCAGGAACGTCGCCGACGCGCGCTGTTCGCGGTCCACATGGATCAGGTGAATCTGGTCCTGTCGTTCATCATAGCGATGCGCCAGCCAGGCCGGATTGCGGGCGATCGCGCCCATGTCGGTGACCTTGTCGTTCATTGCCGGAGCCATCGCATGCTCCCCTTGGAACGACAAGCGTCGGCCCGCCGATTTCGGGTTGCCGGATGGCCGGCCCTTGGGCAGTTTCGGTGCAGGGGGAATGATGATGACGATAATGGTGGAAGATTATTTGCGCGCGGCAGATGGTGCGCGCAGCCGGGGGGATCGCGCCGAGGAAGCGCGCCAGTTGGACGCCGCATTGCGGCAGGCGGACAATTCGCCGCAACTGCTCAACCGGCGCGGCATGCTGGCGCTGACGATGGGGCAGGCGAAAGAAGCCTTTGGCTTTTTCGAGCAGGCGGCGCAGCTTGATCCGAAGGAGCCGGCGCTGTGGATGAATCTTGCGACGGCGGCCCGCGGTGCGGGGAACAGCGATGGCGAACGCCGGGCGCTGGAACAGGTGGTCACGCTCGACCAGACTCACTTCATGGCCCAGCTGAGGCTCGCGGAATGGGAGGAGCGGGCAGGAGAATTGGCCGCTGCGACCCAGCGCTGGGGCAACGTCCTGGCACTGGCGTCGGGATATGAGGATCTTCCATCCGCGCTCACTGATCGGCTGGCCGAGGCGCGGGCCTTCGTTGCCCAGCGCATGTCGGGCTTCGCGCAGGAAATGGATGCCGCGCTTCAGCCGGCGATGGAGGGGCTTGATCCTGGCGAGACGCGGCGGTTCCAGGCCGGCATGGACCGGCTGCTGGGGCGGCGGCGCATCTACCATAATGAATGTTCGGGTCTTCATTTTCCGTTTCTGCCAGCCGACGAATTTTTCGACCGCTCTCACTTCCCATGGATGGCGAAGCTTGAGGCGAAAACCGATGCGATCCGCGCCGAACTGCTCAACCTGCTTGAAAATGGCGATGACCTGCTCCGTCCTTATGTCCGGCTGGAGGACGGGACACCGACGAACAAATGGACGGCACTGGACCAGTCGCTTGACTGGGGCGCCTGTTTCCTGTGGGAATATGGTCGTCGCAACGACGCGGTCTGCGATCTATGCCCGGAAACGGCCGCCATCCTGGAGTCGCTGCCGCGCAGCGACATCGATGGACGTGCCCCTTCGGCCTTTTTCTCGCTGCTGCGGCCGCATGCCCATATTCCGGCGCATACCGGCGTCACCAATATCCGCACGATCATCCATCTGCCGCTGATCGTGCCGCCCGGTTGCCGCTTCCGTGTCGGTGGCGAGACCCGCGCCTGGGTCGAGGGCGAAGCTTTCGCCTTTGACGATACGATCGAGCATGAAGCGTGGAATGACAGTGACGCCTTGCGCGCTGTCCTGATTTTTGACGTTTGGAATCCGCATCTTACGCCGCTGGAGCAGCAATTGTTGGCTCGCTATTATGCGGCTGCAGATCAGAGTTCGCATCGCCCGCCAGAATAAGGACGCATAACGCAGTTGTGACTTGCTGTGATGCGGCATTTATATCAGGATTATTGCATGGATTTCGGTTCAGTCGAGCCGATGGTTGGAGTTTCATCATGAAGGTGTTTTTGGTTCAACTGACCCTGGGGCTGACGCTGCTCGGCAGCAGCGTCGTCGCGGACGCGCAGGCTCCTGCGGCGGACGCGAAGCTGGATCGGAATGATCCCAATGCCGTGCGTTGCCGCCGTCTGGAGGTCACGGGTTCGCTGGTGCGCAAGGAGCGTGTCTGCAAGACCAATGCCGAATGGCGGGCGATCAGCGAGCAGCAAAATCGTGATGCCGATGACATGATCACTCGTAGCCGCGCGGGCATGAACCCGAACGGCTGAGCCGGCCTGCGGGCATGCTATTTTGCCTGTGCTCGCATGACCGGCCCGATTTCTACGCATGCGCAGGCCGATGGCATCGCCATCGGCCTGCCTTGTATTAGCCGACGCTGAGCTTCAGTGCGCCGTCGCCATCTTCCACCGTCACCGTCGATCCGTCCGGCACTTCGCCGCGCAGGATCAGGTCGGCCAGCGGATCCTGCAGATAGCGCTGTACCGCCCGCTTCAATGGCCGCGCGCCATAGACCGGATCATAGCCGACCCGGCCCAGCCAGGCGCGCGCGCCGTCGGCCAGGTTCAGCACCACCTTGCGGTCCTTCAGCAGCTTCTGCACCCGCGCCACCTGGATATCGACGATCGGCGCCATATGGCCGGCCCCCAAACGGTGGAACAGGATGATCTCGTCCAGCCGGTTGAGGAATTCAGGGCGGAAATGGCTGCGCACCATCTCCATCACCTGGTCCTCGACCTTCTCGACCGGCTCGTCGTCGGGCTGGGCGGCGATATATTGGCTGCCCAGGTTCGACGTCAGCACGATGATCGTGTTGGTGAAGTCGACGGTGCGGCCCTGGCCATCGGTCAACCGGCCATCGTCCAGCACCTGCAGCAGTATGTTGAACACGTCGCCATGCGCCTTCTCAACCTCGTCGAACAAAACGACCTGATAGGGCCGGCGCCGCACCGCTTCGGTCAGCACGCCGCCTTCCTCATAACCGACATAGCCCGGAGGGGCGCCGATCAGCCGGGCGACCGAGTGCTTCTCCATGAACTCGCTCATGTCGATGCGCACCATCGCGCTTTCGTCGTCGAACAGGAATCCGGCCAGCGCCTTGGTCAGCTCGGTCTTGCCGACGCCCGTGGGGCCGAGGAACAGGAAGCTGCCCAGCGGCCGGTTCGGATCCTGCAGACCCGCCCGGCTGCGGCGCACGGCGGTCGCCACCGCGCGCACGGCGTCGGCCTGGCCGATCACCCGCTTGCCCAGTTCCGCTTCCATCGCCAGCAGCTTCTCGCGCTCGCCTTCCATCATCCGGTCGACCGGAATGCCGGTCCAGCGCGACACGACGCTGGCAATATCCTCGGCCGTCACTTCCTCGCGCAGCATCGCGCCCTTGGACGCGCCCTGGGCTTCGGCCAGCTGCTTTTCCAGCTGCGGGATGGTGCCATATTGCAGCTCGCCGGCCTTGCCATAGTCGCCGCCGCGCTGCGCCTGCTCCAGCTGGAGCCGCGCCGCGTCGAGCTGTTCCTTCAGCTTGGCCTCGCTCGCGATCTTGTCCTTCTCCGCCTGCCAGCGCGTCGTCAGCTCGGCAGACTGCTGCTCCAGATTGGCAAGGTCGGTTTCCAGATTGGCCAGCCGGTCCTTCGACGCCTGGTCGCTTTCCTTCTTCAGCGCCTCGCGTTCGATCTGCAGCTGCATGATCCGGCGGTCGAGATTCTCGATCTCCTCGGGCTTGCTCTCCACCTCCATGCGGATGCGGCTCGCCGCCTCGTCCATCAGGTCGATCGCCTTGTCGGGCAGGAAACGGTCGGTGATATAGCGGTTGGACAGGGTCGCCGCCGCCACGATCGCGCCGTCGGCGATGCGCACGCCATGATGCGCCTCATATTTGTCCTTGATGCCGCGCAGGATCGAGATCGTGTCCTCGACCGTCGGCTCGCCGACGAACACCGGCTGGAACCGCCGCTGCAAAGCCGGGTCCTTCTCGACATATTTGCGATATTCGTCGAGCGTGGTCGCGCCGATGCAGTGCAGCTCGCCCCGTGCCAGCGCCGGCTTCAGCAGGTTGCCGGCATCCATCGCGCCTTCGGATTTGCCCGCGCCGATCAGCGTGTGCATCTCGTCGATGAACAGGATGATCTGCCCGTCCGCGCCCTTCACCTCGTCGAGCACGCCCTTGAGCCGCTCCTCGAACTCGCCGCGATATTTGGCGCCCGCGATCAGGCTGCCCATGTCGAGCGCCATCAGCGTGCGGTCCTTCAGCGTATCAGGCACGTCACCATGGGCGATGCGCAGCGCCAGCCCTTCGGCGATCGCGGTCTTGCCGACGCCCGGTTCGCCGATCAGCACCGGGTTGTTCTTGGTCCGGCGCGCCAGGATCTGGATGGTGCGGCGAATTTCCTCGTCGCGGCCGATCACGGGGTCCAGCTTGCCGGCCTTGGCCGCCTCGGTCAGGTCGCGGGCGAATTTCTTGAGCGCATCATAACGGTCTTCCGCGCCCGCGGTGTCGGCGGTGCGGCCACCGCGCAGCTGGTTGATCGCGCCGTTCAGCGCCTCGGCGCGCACGCCGGCGGTCGCCAACGCCTTGCCGGCCGTCGTGGTCGTCGCCAGCGTCAGCGCCAGCAGCAGCCGTTCGACGGTGACGAAGCTGTCGCCCGCCTTCTGCGCCACCTGCTCGGCGCTATCGAGCACGCGCACGGCATCATTGTCGAGGCCCGGCGTCTGCTGCGCGCCGCTGCCCGATACGGCCGGCACCTTGGCCAGCGCGGCATCGGTCTCGCGCAGCGCAGTCGCGGCATCGCCGCCCGCCGCCTTGATGAGGCCCGATGCCATGCCCTGCTCATCTTCCAGCAGCGCCTTCAACAGATGTTCGGGGCTGATCCGCTGATGGTTCATACGGATCGCAACGGTCTGCGCCGACTGGAGGAAACCCTTGGCGCGGTCGGTGAATTTTTCGAGGTTCATTAGCATCCCCTTCAAGGCATTGCTGGCGATGTAATGTTGCAAAAATGACACACAAGGGGCGCGGGCAAAAAATCCGCGCCCCTTGCCTATTTTACTTACTGCTTGGGCGCCTTGGCCGCTTCCGGTGCGAACAGGTCGCCGAAGAAGTCCGTCTTGTACCATTGCGGCGGGGTGTCGCTATCGGTCATAACCCGTGCAATGCGATAATTCGCCTCGGCAAAGCGGGCGCCGGCGTCCCAATCGATCTTCTGCGTCATGTCGTCACCGGGATGGTGATAGGCGCCGCTCAGAAATTCGCCCCAGGCCTTCTCGCCGCCATTGGCATAGCCGGTCGCCAGGAAGACGGCGGGCACGCCCTGCTTCACGAACATATAATGGTCCGACCGCACGAAAATGGTTTCCTGCGGCATCGGGTCAGCGGCCAGCTTGATCCCCATCGGCGCAACCGCCTTGGCGACGATCGGCCCCAGCGTCGAATGGTCGGCGCCGAACGCGATCACATCGGTGAAGGGATAGAGCAGCAGCGGCATGTCGAGGTCGACATTGCCGACGATCTGCTTGCCCGGCACGGTGGGATGGCGGGCATAATAGTCCGCGCCCAGCAGGCCCTTCTCCTCGCCGGTGGAGGCCAGGAAGACGATCGAGCGGCGCGGCTTGTTGGGCGACTGGGCCATGGCGCGCGCGACTTCCAGCATGGTCGCGATGCCGGCGCCATTGTCCAGCGCGCCATTGTTGATGCGGTCGGTGTCGGGCTTGTCGCCGGGCTTTTCCGGACTGATGCCGATATGGTCGAGATGCGCCGACAGGACGACATATTCGTCTTTCAGCTTGGGGTCACTGCCGGGCAGGATGGCGACGACATTGGGGCTGCTCACCCGCTCGCTGACGCTTTCGACCTGGATCTGGGCAGTCGACTTGAGCGCAAAGCCCTTGGGCTTGCCGCCGGCCTTGTCGGCTTGCCTGCGGATCGCCGCGATGCTGGTCGGTGCGCCGGCGAACACCGCCTGCGCCGCGGCATCGTCCAGGCTGGCGCCGACCCGGATGCCGGGGGCGGCGTCGAACGGCACGCCCTCGGGCGAGACCCAGGTGAAGTCGGGCTCATCGGCGAACTGGACCATGCGGTTCCAGGGGCGGGCCTTCATCGACTGGAGGGTGCCGATCGAGAGCATGCCGATCGCGCCATGCGCCTCGGCGATCTTGCCCTTGGTGGCGGACAGATGCGCGCCTTCCTCGCTCGGCAGCCCCTTGGGATAGCCGCGCAGGGTGACGACGATCTTCCCCTTCACGTCCAGCCCGGCATAGTCGTTCAGGCCAAGCCGCGCATTTTCCAGGCCATAGCCCACGAACACCAGCGGCGCCGACACGTCCAGCTTGGGTTCGGCCGCGTTCATGCCGATCAGCACGTCGCCGGCATGGGTGAAGCTTTTGGCGCCGGCCGGACCGGTGACGGTCAGCGTGCCCGGCGTCCTGGCGCGTTCGGTCTTCTGGAAGCCGATGCGCTGCAGCCAGCTTCCATTGTCGCCGGCGGGCTTGAGGCCGAGGCCATCGAACTGGCTGGCGACATAGCGGGCAGCGATTTCATGGCCTTCGCTGCCGGTGTCGCGGCCCTTCAGCAGGTCGTCGGCCAGAAATTCGACATGGGCGCGCACCGCGGCGGCCGAGAAGGTCGGCGTATCGGATGCGGCCGGGGTGGTGGTCTGGGCGGGCAGGGTGGCGGGCAGCACAAGGGCGGCGGTGGCGGCCAGCAGGGCCAGGCGTTTCATGGGATCGGGGACTTTCCGTCTCTATGGATGATGGCGTGCAGACTTGCCGCTGCGCCCCGTCGCTGTCCAGCCTCCGCTTGTCGATATCATGCGTATTGCGCCGCTATCACGCCCCGCTATGCTGCGCGCCATCGCGGCGGGGTCCGTCCCGGCCGTATCGACTGCCCTCCTGTCCTAGAGGTCTTCATGATCCTTACCCGCATGTCCCGCCGGCTTCCCCTGATGCTCGGCCTGTCCGCGCTTGCGTTCGTGCCGCTTGGCTCCGCCGCGCAGGCCGCGCCGACCGCTGCCGCCGCCGCGCCCGCGCCGCTCTCCAGCCTCGTTTCGGCGGTGGACATCCCCTATCAGGAATTTCGCCTGCCCAACGGTCTGCGGGTCATCGTCCATACCGATCGCAAGGCGCCGATCGTCGCCGTCTCGGTCTGGTATCATGTCGGCTCGCGCTTCGAGCCTGCCGGCAAGACCGGCTTTGCCCATCTGTTCGAACATCTGATGTTCTATGGCTCGGAAAATGCCGACGGTCCCTTCTTCGGCCGTCTGGAAGATATCGGCGCCACCGACTGGAACGGCACGACCTGGTTCGACCGCACCAATTATTTCGAGACGGTGCCGACCGGCGCGCTCGATCGCGCCCTGTTCCTGGAATCCGACCGCATGGGCCATCTGCTCGGCGCCGTGACCCAGACCAAGCTCGATGCCCAGCGCGGCGTCGTCCAGAATGAAAAGCGCATGGGCGAGAATGAGCCCTATGGCCTGGTCGAATATGCCCAGCTTGCCGGCATGCTGCCCGAAGGCCACCCCTATCGCCACTCGACCATCGGCTCGATGGCGGATCTGAACGCGGCCAGCCTCGCCGACGTCCAGAGCTGGTTCAAGACTCACTACGGCCCCAACAACGCCACCCTGGTGCTGGCCGGTGACATCGACGTGCCGACCGCCAAGGCGAAGGTCGAAAAATGGTTCGGCAACATCGCGTCGGGCCCGGCGCCGCAGGATGTCGACGCGACCGTGCCGACGCTCGGCAAGGATGTGGAAAAGGTGATGCACGACAATGTCGCTGCCACCCGCCTTTACCGCAACTGGATCGTCCCCGGCGTCAATTCGCCCGACCTGCAGCAGCTTGACCTTGCCCTCTCGGTGTTCGGTGGCCTCGGTTCCTCGCGCCTCGACAATATCCTGGTGCGCGACGAGAAGGTGGCGGTCGCGGTCAAGGCCAGCATCCAGCCGTTCGAGAAGCTGTCGATGGTCGAGATCACCGTGGACGTGAAGCCGGGTCAGGATCCGGTCGCCGTGGGCAAGCGGCTCGACGCGCTGCTCGCCGACTATCTCGCCAAGGGCCCCAGCGCGGACGAGGTGCTGCGCGCCGCGACCCAGCAGCTCTCCGGCACGATCGGTGGTCTCGAAAAGGTCGGCGGCTTCTCCGGCAAGGCGGTGACCCTGGCCGAAGGCGCTGTCTATTCCAATGATCCCGGCAAATATAAGAAGGATCTCGCCATCTATGCCGCCGCAACGCCCGCCAGCGTCTCGGCCGCCGCGCGCAAATGGCTGGGCCGCCCGGTCTTCCGCCTGACCGTGTCGCCCGGCGAACGCTCGGCCGAGGATAATGCGCTCGCCGGCAATGCGCCCTCGGGCAGCGCCACCATGCATCCCGCCCATTTCCGCGATCCCAATGGCCCCGCGCCCAAGGCCGGCACGCCCCCGCCGCCGACCAAGGTGGCCGAGCCGCCGATCGAGCCGGTCAAGGATCTGGTCTTCCCGCCGGTCGAGCGCGCGAAGCTCTCCAACGGCATGTCGGTCGTCTTCTCGCGCCGCGCCACCGTGCCGGTGGTGAAGGTCTCGGTCGCCTTCGATGCGGGCAATGCCGCCGACAACCGGCAGAAGCTCGGCACCGCCGCGCTCACCACCGCGCTGCTCGACGAAGGCACCACCAGCCGCAACTCGGTGCAGATTTCCGAGGAGCAGGAACGGCTGGGCGCCGGCATCAGCGCAGCCAACAGCATGGATGCCACCAATGTCGGCCTCTATGCGCTCAAGCCCAATCTCGACGCCTCGCTCGGCCTGCTCGCCGACATCATCCGCAACCCTGCCTTCGATCCCAAGGAAGTGGAACGGCTGCGCAGCCAGATGCTGACCCGCATCGCCGCGGAAAAGACCCAGCCCATGGCCATCGCCCAGCGCATGCTGCCGCCGATGCTCTATGGCCAGGCCCATCCCTATGGCATTCCCTTCACCGGTTCGGGCACCGAAAGCGGGGTGAAGGCGGTGACGCGCGCCGATCTGGTCGCCTTCCATGACACATGGATGCGCCCGGACAATGCGACCATCTTCGCCACTGGCGACACGACGCTGGCCGAACTGCTGCCGCTGCTCGAAAAGCGCTTCGGCGACTGGAAGGCCCCGGCCATTGCCAAGGGCGCCAAGCTGTTCCGCATGGACCGCATGATGCGCCCGTCGCGCATCGTCCTCATCGACAAGCCGCAAAGTCCGCAGTCGATGATCCTCGCCGGCCAGCTCACCAACAAGGCGGGCACCGACAATCCGGTCACCCTTATCACCGCGAACGAGGTGCTGGGCGGCAGCACCACCTCGCGCCTGACCATGGACCTGCGTGAGGCGAAGGGCTGGGCCTATGGCGCGGGCACCGGCATGCCCGGCGTCAAGGAAACGATCCCGCTGCTGGTCTACGCCCCGGTCCAGACCGACAAGACCGGCGAATCGATCATCGCCGCGCGCCAGGACATCAAGGATTTCCTGACCAGCAAGGGCACGACCCAGGCGGAGCGCGATCAGACGATCAATGGCCAGATCCTGTCGCTGCCCGGCAGCTTCGAAACCTCGTCCGACCTGCTCTCGGCGATGATGCGCAACAATCTGCTCGGCCGGCCCGACGACTATTATGCCACCCTGCCGGCAACCTATCGCGCCATCACTGCGGCGCAGATGGATCAGGCCGCGCGCGAGGCGATCAACCCCGATCGGCTGATCTGGGTCGTGGTCGGCGATGCGAAATTGGTGAAGCCCCAGCTTGACGCGGTCGGCCTGCCGGTGGAAATGGGCACATTGGCTGATTGACGCTAACGTAAAGGAGAAGTGAGATGGCTGCAGTGGATGGTGCCTATGATTGCGTGGCTAAGACCCCGCTGGGCGAACAGACCGGCGTGTTCACCGTGATCAGCACGGGCGACCGTTTCAACGGCACCTTTGCCGGCATGATGGGCTCGCTCGACGTCAAGGACGGCGTGGTTGCCGGCAACAAGCTGACCTGGAAGATGGAAATGACCATCCCCATGCCGATGACGCTGGAATGCGAAGCCGAAATCACCGGCGAAAGCCTGACCGGCACGATGCAGCTCGGTGCCTTCGGTGCCGCGCCCTTCACCGGCACGCGTCGCGCATAATCCCGATCGGCTGCGGCCCGGTTCATGCCGGGCCGCAGCCGACATTACCAAAAATTCATGGCCGACCCGTTGCACTATAAAATTAGTTAGCTATCTAAGCGTTCGTGAATCGGACCGAACTTCAGCGCGCGCTGGCGCATAATATGCCGCAGATTGCGCGCCTCTGGCGCCAGCTTGCCGATTCCACCCTGGCCGAATTCGGCGTCTCCAATTCCGCCGGCTGGTGCCTTCTCTATCTCGACCGGCTGGGCGCCGACGTGCGCCAGATCGAACTGGCCGATGTGCTGGGCATCACCCAGCCTTCGCTGGTCCGCACCCTCGACCATCTACAGGCCGCCGCCCTGATCGAGCGCACCCCCAATCCGGAGGATCGCCGGTCCAACTGCCTGTCGCTCACCACCTCCGGCCGCGACCTGGTCGGCCGCATCGAAACGCGGCTCAGCAACATGCGCAACGACCTGCTCGATGGTGTGTCAGAGGCGGATATCGAGACGGCGGTCAATCTGTTAGAACTGCTGCGACGCCGTATCGGGGAGCGCCGGGGCCAGTCATGAAAAAGGCCGCTTTGTCAGCCTGGAGCGAGCGCCTCGGCGTTCCCGCCGCGCTATTCTCGCTCAAATGTTTCCTGGCGGCGATGCTGGCCCTTTATGTGGCGCTCAGCATTGGCCTGGAACGCCCCTATTGGGCCTTCCTCACCTCCTATATCGTTGCCCAGCCGCTCGCCGGCGCGGTGATTTCCAAGGCGATCTTCCGCGCCATCGGCACCATTGTCGGGGCCGCCTTCTCCGTCGCGATCGTCCCGCCGCTGGTCAATTCGCCCGAACTCCTGACCCTCGCCATGGCCGCCTGGCTGGCGCTCTGCGTCTTCGTCTCACTGCTCGATCGCACGCCGCGCTCCTACATGTTCGTGCTGGCCGGCTACAGCGCCTGCCTGATCGTCTTCCCCGACGTCGACTCGCCCCAGACCATCTTCACCGTCGCCACCCTGCGCGTGCAGGAAATCTGGATCGGCATCGCCTGCGGCAGCATCGTCCATGGCGTCGTTCTGCCCGGCTCGATCACCGGCAACCTCTTCGCCCGCGTCGAAGCCATGCTGCGCGATGCCGAACGCTGGTCGCGCGACGCGATCGCGACCGATCCGGTGCCCGGCCTTGATGCCGAACGCCGCCGTCTGGCGCAGGACGTCACCGAACTGCACCAGATGTCGATCCATCTGCCCTTCGACATCAGCCGCCTCGCGCCGCGCGTCCGGACTGTGCGCGCGATGCAGGACCAGCTCTCGCTGCTGCTGCCGCTGGGCGCCGCGGTCGAGGATCGGCTGGCGATGCTGAAACAGGCCAATGGCGGCATCGTCCCGGCCCAGGTCGAACAGCTGATCGCCGATGCGCGCGACTGGCTCGATCATCCCGGCACCGACAGTGCGACCCGCGCCGCCGGCGCCCAGGCGCTGATCGACCGCTGCGCCGCGCTGGAACCGGCGGCCGACAGCGATATGGACTGGGCCGGCATGATGCGGCTCAGCCTCTATTCCCGCCTCGGCACGCTGATCGCGGTTCATCGCGACTGCCGCGACCTGTTCGACCAGATGCTGACCCACAGCCGCAGCCCGGTGACGCCGCGCGTGGCCGAACTGCTGGAGGGGCGTCGCAACCGCGAACTGCATCGCGATTATGCCGGCGCCGCGCGCGGCGCCTTCGCCGCCTTCATGACGGTGACGATCGGCTGTGCCTTGTGGATCGGCAGCGGCTGGCATGACGGCGGCAGCGCGGTGATGCTGGCCGGCGTCTTCCTTGCGCTCTTCTCGGCGTCGGACAATCCGCTCGCCCCGCTCAAGGGCTTCATGATCGGCACGATCATCGCCACATTCCTCGGCGCCCTCTACGGCTATGCCATCATGCCCAGGCTCGACGGTTTCGCCATGCTCGCCTTGGCCTATGCGCCGCCGCTGCTGGTGTTGGGCGCGATGATGGCCTCGCCGCGCTGGATGGGCATTGCGCTGCCGACGCTGCTCGGCCTCGGCAGTCCGGTGCTGCTCTCCAGTGCCTATGTCAGCGCCTTCGCCTCCTATGTGAACGGCTCGGTGGCACAGCTGGTCGGCATCTGGTTCGCCATCATCATGGCCGGCCTGCTGCAATCGGCCGGGGTGGAGCGCGCCGTGCGCCGCACCGTGCGCGCCGGCTGGGCCGATATCGCCACTCGCGCCAACCTCATGACCCAGCCCGATGTGCGCGGCTGGATCAACCGCATGCTTGATCGCATCGCGCTGCTCGCTCCGCGCCTCGCCGCCATTCGCACGGACAGCGGCAAGCCGCTCTATGACGCGCTGCGCGATCTGCGCACCGGTGTCGCCATCGGCGAATTGCGCCAGCTCCGCGTCGATCTCCCCTTTGACGAGGGCGCTCCGCTTGGCCGGGTGCTGGGCGGCGTGGCCGACCATTATCGCCGGCTCGATCCCGATGCGCCGGCTGCGGCCGATCCCGCCCTGCTCGACGACATCGACAGCGCCATCGGCGACCTTGCCGCCAATCCGGCCCCCTCGGTCCGCCGCGATGCGATCCTGGCGCTGGTCAGCCTGCGCCGCAATCTCTTCGCCGACAGCGCCGGCTATCGCATGACCCCCCTGACCCCAAAGACCCCCATGACCGGAGTTCCCGCATGACCGGCGAATTGTCCATCGACGGGGTCTTCTTCCCCACGCTGCTGGCGCTGGCGCTGGCCGCGCTCATCCTCACCTATGGCCTCACCCGCCTGATCGCGGCGTTCGGCCTCTACCGCTTTCTTGCCTATCGGGCCCTCGTCGACCTCAGCCTGTTCGTGCTGACGCTCGGGGGCCTGTCCATTCTCGTTCCGATGCTGGGAATCCGCCTATGAACCGCCTGACCGGGACGCTGATCCGCAGCGCCGCCACCATCATCATCGTCATTCTCGCCGTCATCGTCGCGGTGTGGATGTGGAACCATTATGAGCGCAGCCCCTGGACCCGCGACGGCCGAGTGCGCGCCGATGTGGTGCGCGTGACCCCCGATATTGGCGGCCTCGTCACCTCGGTCGCGGTGCGCGACAATCAGCAGGTGAAGGCAGGCGACCTGCTCTTCGTCATCGACACGCCGCGCTATGCGCTGGCGCTGGAACAGGCGGAGGCGCAGATCGCCAGCGCCCAGGCGACGCTCGGCCAGGCCCGGCGAGAGGCGACCCGCGATCTGGCGCTGGGCGACCTCGTCGCCAAGGAAAGCCATGAACAGAATGTCGCCCGCGTCGCCACGGCGCAGGCCGCGCTGGCCGAAGCCAGAAGCGCGCGCGACGCCGCCGCCTTGAACCTCAAGCGCACCCAGGTCCGCGCCTCGGTCAATGGCGTCGTCACCAATCTCGATCTCCATCCCGGCGACTATCTGGGCGCCGGCACCCAGGCGATGGCGTTGATCGACAGCGACAGCCTGCGGGTCGAGGGCTATTTCGAGGAAACCAAGTTGCCTCTGGTCTGCATCGGCGCGCCCGTCACCGTCCGCCTGATGGGGGAGAAGCAGGATCTGCACGGCAAGGTCGAAAGCATTGCCTATGGCATCAATGACTCGACCCGCAGCGATTCCGGCAATCTCCTGCCCACGGTCGAGCCGACCTTCTCCTGGGTCCGCCTCGCCCAGCGCATCCCGGTCCGGGTGAAGCTCACCAATGTCCCGGCCAATATCACGCTGATCTCGGGCCGCACCGCCACGGTGACGGTCGAACCGGCGAAGAAGGATGCCAAGCCGGGAAGCTGCCGCCATGCGTAAGGGTATCGCCACATCCTTGATGGCACTGGCGCTCAGCGCCTGCGCCACCGCCGGGCCGGACTATCATCCGCCCGAGCATTCGGCCGCGACCGCGCCGGGCGCGCAGGGTAATTTCCAGTCGGCGCAGGGTGCGGGCTTCAGCAATGCCGACCTGCCCGACCATTGGTGGAAACTCTATAACGACCCCCGGCTCGACGCGCTGATTGCCGAGGCGCTGACCGCCAATACCGACCTGCGCGTCGCCGATGCCAATCTCACCGCGGCGCAGGCCGTGCTGCGCGAGACGGAGGCGGGGCGCCAGATCAGCACCACGATCAGCGGCGGCGAAACGCTGGCACGGCCTTCGGGCGTGACCCAGCATCTGCCCGGCTCGGTCAGCTATGATTTCGGCCTCAGCGCCTCCTATCCGCTCGACCTCAACGGTCGCATCCGCCGCGCGATCGAATCGAGCGGCGCCAATGTCGAGGCAGTGACCGCCGCGCGCGACTATGTCCGCGTCAGCGTCGCCGCCGCCACGGCCAAGGCCTATGCCCAGGTCTGCGCCGCCAATTATGCGCTCGGCGTCAATCGCCGGGTCGTCTCGCTCCAGCGCGATACGCTCAACGCCACCCAGCGCCTGTTCAAGGGCGGTCGCGGCACCGCCTTCGACGTCAGCCGCGCCCAGGCGGCAGTGGACCAGAGCGAGGCGACGCTGCCGGTCTATGAAGCACAGCGCCAGAGCGGCCTCTATCTGCTCGCCACCCTGCTCGGCCGTCCGCCGGCCGATTATCCCAGGGATGTGGAAAGCTGCGCCACTCTGCCGTCGCTTGGCGCGCCGCTGCCGGTGGGCGATGGCACCGCGCTGATCCGTCGCCGCCCCGACATCCGCCAGGCCGAACGCATGATCGCGTCCGACACCGCGACTTTGGGCGTCGCCATGGCCGATCTCTATCCGCAGGTCAGCATCGGCGGCTCGGTCGGCCTGTCCGGCCCGCTCAAGGATTTCGGCTCCGGCTCCGCCTTCGGCTTCAGCCTCGGCCCGCTCATCAGCTGGACCTTCCCCAACCGCCCGGTGGTCCGCGCTCGGATTGCTCAGGCCGATGCCCAGGTGCAGGCCGATCTTGCCAGCTTCGACGGCAGCGTGCTGGAAGCGCTGCGCCAGACCGAAACCGCGCTCGAAACCTATCGCCGCGATGCGGAAAAGGCCGCCGCGCTCGATCGCGCGCGCGACAGTGCCAATGTCTCTGCGGGGCAGGCGAACAAGCTGTTCCGCTTCGGCCGCAGCGATTTCCTCGACCTGCTCGATACCCAGCGCAGCCTCGCCAGCGCCGAATCCTCGGCCGCGGCCGCCCGCGTCCAGCTGGTGCAGGACCAGATCGCCATCTTCCTGGCGCTGGGCGGCGGCTGGACCTCAGACGATGTCGGCAACCAGGGCACGGGGAACGCGCAGCAATGATCCGTGGCGCGCGCCGGCCGGCATGGTCAGGCGTGCGCTGACGTCGGTCCAGTTGACCATGTCGCGGGTCATCGCCGCGCCCCAGCGACCCTCCTTGTAGACGTCATAATAACAGACCAGCGCATCGCCGACCTGCGCGCTCATCGGCCCCTCGACCCAGCCGGGCGAGAAGGGCGGCGACAGGGGGCCGAACGGTCCGGTCGGGCTTTCCGCCTTGGCCACCTGCAGCCATTTGTGCGGCGGCTGCACCGTCTCATCCTTGACGATCAGATAGAGGCCGCCACCCGGCGCCTGCGCGAACGTCCCGTCGATCACGCTGAAGCCGGGGTCATAGAGCGGCGCGGGCGCGCTGAACGTCTCGAAATCGGCCGTGCTGACCGACCAGAGACGGTGGTTGTAGCCCGATTCCGATGTCCCCGCCGTTTCGGTGAAGCGCCCCTCCACCGTGCTCGACCAGAAGAGGATATGCCGCCCCGTCGCCGGATCGCGCACCGCCTCGGGCGCCCAGCAATTGCGGGTGCCCGGCACGTCCTGCATCACCGGAATGGCGCGCTGCGGCGACCATTGGACCAGATCGCGGCTGGTCGCATGGCCGATCGTCACCCCTTCCCAGGCGGTGGTCCACAGCAGATGATAGACGCCCTTGTCCGCGAACAGATAGGGGTCGCGCATCAGCTTCTTCTCGCCCACCTGCGGCACCAGCAGGCTGCGTCCGCCCGCCAGCGTGCGAAAGGCAAAGCCATCCTCGCTCACCGCCAGTTTGAGGCCATCGGCCTCGCCCTTGCCGGTGGTGAAATAGGCAAAGACCAGCAGGTCATCGGCGCGCGCCGCCGATCGGGTGGCGCACCCCGCCAGCGCCAGCGCGCCCAGCCCCAATGTGAAGTCGCGCCGTCTCATCAGCGATAATCCTTGGCCATTTGCGGGTAGAGGTTGATCAGCTCATTGGCGACATAGTCGCCGCCATGGCCCATCGGCCCGGTCGGTTCGGGTTTCGGCACGGCCGGTTGCTGCGATGCCAGCCCGCCCGGCGCTTCCGCCCCGTTCAGCCCCTGGCTGATCAGGTCGGGCTTGGCCCCCTCGCCGGCATTATGCCCATCCTGGTCGAAAATCGCCTCCTGGTGCCGGATCGGCTCCCAGATGAACGTGCCCCAGCCATGCTTGCCGGGCAGGGCATGGACCAGATCGTTGATATAGCGCTTGCGGCTCGAATATTCGGCGACCAGCAGCCCCTTGTCGGGATAGCGCTTCACAAATTCGCTGAAGGTCGTGGCCCAGTCACCCTGCGCCCGCTGCTGGTAGCAGGAAAAGCCGACCACATCGAAATCCACCTGCCGCGCGATCAGCGCATCGGTCCATTCGCGTACGATCGGCCAGTGCCGGCCCAGATGATTATGCACCTGGATCGCGACCCCCGGCTCGGCCCGGCGCGCGCCGGCGATCCCCGCGCGCAGCAGCGCGGCAAAGCCGTCGAACCCGCCGACCTCGCCGACCTTGGCATGATTGGCGTCGGTCACCGGATTGCCGGTCGACGTCGACAGTTTCACCCGGCCAAGGGGCCACAACATGCCGAAGGTCGTTTCATTGCCGATCACCGCCATGTCGACCGGCGCGCCGCCCGCCCGCATCGCCACCAGCGTGTCATGGGTATGTGCCTCGACTGCCTTGGCCAGCGCCGGCAGGTCATAACCGGCCCAGGCCGCCGGCACCGCCTGATGCTCCGGATCGGCCCAGGTGTCGCTATAATGGAAACTCAGCACCAGCCCCATGCCGGCATCGCGCACTCGCTTGCCCAGCTTCACCGTCTGGGTCAGGCCGGCCCAGCCCTTGTCCGGCTCCCGCCTGGAATAGCCCTTGGCCGGATCGACGAAGATGCGCAGCCGGATCGCGTTGAACCCGGCATCGCGCAGGATCAGGATCGGGTCTTTCTGCACCCCGTCCACGAAATAGCGCGCACCCGCCGCCTCATCCTCGGGCACCCAGCTCACATCGGCACCGATCAGATAGGGGCCGGGCCGCGCGCCATTTTTGCTCACCTTGGCCAGCGCCGGCTGGGCCAGCAGGGGCAGGGTGGCAAGGCCGAATGTGCCGCGGCGTGTGAACCCGTTCATGCCTTCACCTCCATGCGATATTCCGGGACGATGCGCAGCACCTCCAGCGTCGCGACCTGTTCCCCCGCCGGCAGCTTGGCCCGCGCGGCATCGTCCAGATAGATGGGCGCGTCCGCGCGCAGCGGCATCACCGTCAGCGTCCAGGGCCGCCCCAGCCTCGCGGCAAAGCGCTTGAGTCCGATCCGCCAGACCCGCCCGTCCCAATAGGCATCGTCCAGCATGTCGGGGCCATCGAACAGCCGGCCGATATCGCCGCGCCAGTCAATCTCCAGAAAGGCGTCGCCACCCTCGGCCAGAACATCCCTGGGAATGGTGAAGCTAAAGGCCGCCGCCGCCTTGTGCGCCTCGGGCAGGGGCTGCATCGCCGCCTTGGCCGGCCCGCCAATCTCGATCGGCGGCGCCGTGCCCGCCTCGCGCGTTTGGCTGAAGGGCAGGGGCGCGATGCCTGTCGCCTTCGCCGTCATCATCGCTGCCTTGCCGGGCAATATCTGCCAGGCGAAACGCGCCTCGCCGCGCTGGCGCAGTTCCAGCCCGTTCGGCCCGAACAGCACATCCGCCGCGCTCAGCACCACGCGCCGCTCGCCACCGATCTCGCCGACCCAGATGCGCTTTGCCGCCTCCCGCTCGATCAGCAGCAACCGCACCGATCGCCCGTCCGCGCCCGTCACCCGCACCGGCCGCGTCGCGGATGGCGGCACCTGGACGATCACCCGCCCGCCTTCGCTGCGTGCCGGCGCATCGACCTTCGTCTCCGCCGGAAAGGCCAACTCTACCGGGCCGGGCAGGCAGGCCGCCATCACATGGATCGGCCCGTCCCTGTCGGCAATGCGCGTCACCGGCTGCGCCGTCGCCCAGTCGAGCCGCACCCCGTCCAGATCCATGCCGATCGGCCAGAAGAAATTGTCGCCCGGCGCGATCGTCACCGGCCGGCTCGGTAGGCGAACCGTGCCGCCGGCCAATGTCACATTGAACTGCGTGCCGGGATGCGCCGCCGTGCCATATTGGCGGACATGATTGTTGACGAACAGGAAGCCGCTGTTCCCCTTCGCCCGCACCGCCCAGCGCAGCGTCTTCAGGTCATCCTTGTCGGCCGGCAGCACGGCCGGCGCATGCACCGTCATCGGCGCCAGCGTCTCGCCATATTCGGCCAGGAAATAATGGAGCGGGCGCAGCGCCGCGCTGACCGGATTGACCTCGCCATATTGGCCGATCGGCGCCTGGAAATCATAGCCGATCGCCGGGCAGTCATTATAACCGCCCGACCGCTGCGTTTCCTCCAGCATGCGCCCGTTCGCCATCGGGTTGGCGCCGCCATGGAACATATAATAGCCCAGCAGATTGACGCCCGATCCGACCTGCGTCGTCACCGCCGCCGCCACGTCGGCCGGCTGCAACTGCGGCCGCCGCCGATACATGACCGGCACACCGCCGCCATATTCCGCGCCCAGGAAGGGCGTATCTTCCATGTCGCTGTCGGCGTCGCCGCGTCGCCCGCCGCGCGTCTGTGCGCCCAGGTCGCCGCTCACCCGGCTGTCGAAGCGGAACAGGTAATTTTCCTTGGGCGGCAGTTTCACCGTCTTCGCCGACCAGGGCTCGTCGGGATAGCCGCCATGCACCGGCACGACCTCGCCCTTGGGATAGACGGTCTGGTCCCATCCGGTCACGGTATAGAGCGGCACGTCGAAGCCGATCCCCAGCGCCAGCGCCTTCAGCGCCGCGATATGCTCCCGGCCCTGGCCGGGGCCAGCCAGATTATATTCATTCTCGACCTGCATGCCGACGATCGGCCCGCCATCCTTCCACATTAGCCCGTTGAGCTGATCGTGCAGTCCGCGCCAGAAGCGCTCGACCTGTGCCATATAGGCGGGGTCGTTGCTGCGCGTGCGGGTGCTGCCGGCGATCCAGTCGGGAATGCCGCCAAAGCGCGCTTCGGCATGGCCCCAGGGGCCGGGCCGCAGGAAGAAGAGCAGGCCATGTTTCTGGCAGAGCCGCACGAAGCGCCCGATGTCGCGATCGCCGGTCCAGTCGATCCTGCCGGGCGCCAGTTCGACATGGTTCCAGAGAACATAGGAGGCGACGATGCCGACGCCGGCCGCCTTCATCTTCAGCAATTCCTCTTCCCAATAGGCGCTCGGGAAGCGGGTGAAGTGAAATTCGCCCATCACCGGCAGCCAAGGCCGGTCGTCGCGGGTCAGATAGAGATTGGTGATGCCGATCCGCCCCTGCGGCCCGGCGCTGGTGCCCATATGGAGATGGCCGGACTTGAGCGGCAGGCCCGGCTTGCGCGCGTCCAGGCTGTTGGCCGTCTGGGCAAGGGCATCAGCGGGAAGGGCGAGGCCCAGGCCGGCAAGGCCCGTGGCAGTCAGCGCCGTGCGCCGGTCGATATCGGGCATCCGTCCTCCTGTGATGGGTCGGGAGGCTGAGCCCTCCTCTTGGATCAGGTCTGTCCTGCGCCCACCCGCCTAGGAACGGGCGCAGGACGGGATATCAGCGGGCCAGCCAGCCGCCATCGACGGCCAGGACATGGCCATGGATATAATTGGCGGCCGGCGAGGCGAGGAACACGGCAGCGCCGCCAATGTCGCTGGGGTCACCCCAGCGGCCGGCCGGGATGCGCTCCTGGATCTGGCGGTTGCGGGTCTCGTCGGCCTGCAGCGCGGCGGTGTTGTTGGTCGCGATATAGCCCGGCGCGATCGCGTTGACGTTGACGCCCCTGGCCGCCCATTCGTTCGCCAGCAGCTTGGTGAGGCCGGCGACGCCGCTCTTCGACGCGGTATAGCTCGGCACCCGGATGCCGCCCTGGAAGGACAGCAAGGAGGCGATGTTGACGATCTTGCCGCTGCCCTGTGCCAGCATGTGCCGCCCGGCAGCCTGGGCGAGGAAGAAGGTCGACTTCAAATTGGTGTCGATCACCGCGTCCCAGTCTTCCTCGGTGAAGTCGACGCCGTCGGCGCGGCGAATGATGCCGGCATTGTTGATCAATATGTCGAGCCCGCCCAGCTTCTCGATCGTCTCGTCGACGACGCGCTGCACCGGTTCGATGCTGGAAAGATCGGCCGAGACGATCTCGGCCTTGCGGCCGAGCGCGCGAACCTTCTCGACGGTCTCTTCCGCCGGGGTGCGGCCGACCGCCGCAATGTCGGCGCCGGCCGCCGCGAGCGACAGCGCGATCGCCTGGCCAATGCCGGTATTGGCGCCGGTGACGATGGCGACCTTGCCACCAAGATCGAAGATAGTGCTCATGTCAGGACTCCCTGGCCCCTCCCGCTTGTGCGGAAGGGGCGAAAAACCGTCAGGCCAGCTGGCAGATATCCAGCACGTTCATGTCGGTATAGTCCTGGTTCTCGCCGGCCATCGCCCAGATGAAGGCATAGGCCTTGGTGCCCGATCCCATATGGATCGACCAGGGCGGCGAGATCACCGCTTCCTCATTGGCCATGACGATGTGACGCATCGCGTCGCCCTCGCCCATATAGTGGAAGACGCGGTCGGCATCGCCATCCAGCTCGAAATAGAAATAAATCTCGCTGCGGCGCTCATGGATGTGCGGCGGCATGGTGTTCCACACCGAACCGGGCTTCAGGACCGTGAGGCCCATGACCAGCTGCGCGCTATCGCAGATGCCGGGGATGACGAGCTGGAAGATGGTGCGCTCGTTCGACTCTTCCAGCGAACCACGTTCCAGCGCATTGGCGTCGGCAATGCCGAGCTTGCGGGTGGTGAACGCCTTGTGCGCCGGGCAGGAGGCGAGATAATAGCGCGCGCCGGCGCCGGCGAACTCCACATCCTTCGCGCCCATCGTCACATAGAGGCAATCCTTGTTGCCGAGCGTGAAGACTTCGCCGTCGACGGTCACGGTGCCTTCGACGCCCGAGACATTGACGATCGCCAGCTCGCGCCGCTCCAGGAACGGATGGCCCGCCGCCGAGGCCGGCTCGGTCTGCGCCGGCAGCTTCACCGGTGCGTCAGCCACCGCCACGCCGCCGATCACGAAGCGTTCGGCATGGGTATAGTTGAGCACGCATTCGCCGTGACGGAACAGCCCGCCGATCAGATAGCGATCCCGCAGCTCCTCGTTCGACACGCACTCCATCATGTCGGGGTGGGTCGCATAATAGGTCTTGTCGAACATCGGGAATCTCCATCTAAACTTTGGCCAAGCTTATAACGGCGCAGGCGGCGAATGTAAGCCTGTTTTCCCGGAATGTGGACTATTGTTCCGACATATGAGGAAAATCGCCGCGCAGCAGGATGACATGCAGGAAGCGGGGACCATGGGCGCCGCGCACATAGGTGCCCTCGATATCGGTCGTCCCCGACACGCCGGTGATCCAGTAATGGGCGCGCGGCTGCGGCCCGGCCAGCGGCGCCTCCTCCAGCCAGGGGGCGATGTCGGCCACGCGCAGCAGCACCAGATGGTGCAGCGTCAGGAAATTGGGCAGCATCGGCGCCTGCGGGCTCGTCTCGAATATCAGCGATCCGGTCTCGGCAATGCCCTTGCGCGCAATCGCCAGCGTCGCCGCCTCGTCTGGCGCGGCGTCCTGATGCAGGGCAAAGCCGCTCCAGTCGCAGCCCGACAGGCGCGGGTCGGGCGGCAGGCACAGCGCGCGCGCCTCGCCCTGCGCATCCAGATAGCGCGCGACCGCGGCCGGCAGCTCTTCGACCGTCTCGATGACGTCATGGCTGGCGCTGACGCTGGGCAGCGCCAGCCGCGCCAGAAATTCCGCCCCGACCTGGGCGATATCGACCGCCGGCCGCTCCGGCGTGCCGAGCAGCGCTGCCGCCTCCGCCGCTATGTCAACTTCGCTGTCATCTTTCAGACGACTTAGGATGGCCTCGCGCGCATTCATCGGCCGTTTTCCTTGCGATATTGGTCCATGAAGGTTTGCGCCGCGGGCTTGGGCATGTCGCGATAGCGGGTCCAGCCGCCGGCCAGCGGCAGTGAACGGATCCAGCCCTTGCTGCCCAGCAGCCGCATCGCCCGCACCGCCAGGCCGGTGCCCATCCGATAGAGGCGTGGCCGGGTCGCGACCCAGGCCCATAGGCCCAGCCCGGCACGCAGCGATTGCGGCTCCAGCCCCTCGCGCCAGCTCTTCTCCCGCCAGCCGCGCAGCAGCGTCGGCAGCGGGATGCGCACAGGGCACACTTCCTGGCACTTGCCGTTCATGGTGCAGGCATTGGGCAGATCGCGGCTCTGCTTCAGCCCGTCCAGCACCGGGGTCAGCACCGCGCCCATCGGCCCCGGATAGGTGCCGCCATAGGCATGGCCGCCAATCTGCCGGAACACGACGCAATGGTTCATGCAGGCGCCACAGCGGATGCAGCGCAGCATCTCGGCCAGCCCCTCCTCGCGCATCCGGGTGCGGCCATTGTCGACCAGCACGATATGCATCTCCTCCGGCCCATCCCGGTCGCCGGGACGCTTGGGGCCGGTGTAGAAGGTCGTATATTGGGTCAGCGCCGCGCCGGTCGCCGATCGCGCCAGCATCCGCAGCATATGCACGGCATGGGGCATGCTCGGCACGATCTTCTCGATCCCGGCCGTCACGATATGGACGCGCGGCGGGACCAGCGACAGCTCGGCATTGCCCTCATTGGTGACGGTGCAGATCGCGCCGGTGTCGGCGATCAGGAAATTGGCGCCGGAAATGCCGACATCCGCGCCCAGCATCTGCGTGCGCAGCTCGCGCCGCGCGCTTTCCGCCATGGCGGCGATCGTCTCTTCCTCATGCGGCGTGCGATGCTTCGCCTTGAACAGGGCGGACACCTGCTCGCGGGTCTTGTGCATCGCCGGCCAGATGATGTGCGAGGGCCGCTCGTCGGCCAACTGGATGATATGTTCGGCAAGGTCGGTCTCGACCCGGCCGATCCCGGCCTCGGCCAGCGCATGGGGCAGGCCGATCTCCTCGCCCAGCATCGACTTGGACCGGGCGACGCTCTTGGCCTTCGCTGCCTTGCACAGGGCGATGACGATGTCGCAGGCCTCGTCGGCGGTGCGCGCCCAATGGACCTTCGCCCCGGCCGCGGTGGCGTTCGCCTCGAACTGCTCCAGATAATGGCCCAGATGGGCGACGACATGGTCCTTGATCGCCGCCGCGCGGGTGCGCGCCGCCTGGAAATCGGGAAAGGCGTCGACCGCGACCGCGCGCTTGGCCTCGGCCGTGCCCGCCGTCCGCTCGACCGCAACCTTCAGGATGCGGTCGGCCAGCGCCGCATCGGCGCGATCCTTGAAGCTGGTCGCTTCGGCCGGTGCGCCGCTCATGCCTCTTCCCCGATCGCCGGGCCGTCGCCCATGCCGGCGATCAGCTCGATCGCGTGGAAGGCGCGGACCTTGCTACCCTGCCGATTGAGCTTGCCCGCCATGTTCATCAGGCAACCCAGGTCGCCCGCCAGCAGCAGGTCGGCGCCGGTCGCCTCGATCGCGTCCGCCTTCTCGCCGACGATCGCGTTGGAAATGGCGGGATATTTGACGCAGAAGGTGCCGCCAAAGCCGCAACAGGTTTCCTCGCCCGCCAACGGCGTCAGCTCCAGCCCGGCGATGGGCTTCAGCAACCGGCGCGGCTGCGCCTTGACGCCCAGCTCGCGCAGCCCCGAGCAGCTGTCATGATAGGTCGCCTTGGCATCCATCTGCACGCCCTCGGGCTTCCACCCGCATTGCTCGTCCAGATAGGCCATGATCTCCCATGTCTTCGCCGCCACCGCCTGCGCGCGCGGCAGCCATTCCGGGTCATGCTCGAACAGCTCGGGATAATGGCAACGGATCGTGCCGCCGCACGATCCCGACGGCACCACCACCGCCTCATAGGGTTCCAGCGCGACGATCGTCTGTTTCGCCAGTGCGATCGCATGATCGGTATCGCCGCTGTTGAGCGCCGGCTGGCCGCAACAGGTCTGGCCCTCGGGCACGACCACGTCGCAGCCCGCCGCCTCCAGCGCGCGGATCGCGGCAAAGCCGATGCGCGGGCGCATCATGTCGACCAGGCAGGTGACGAACAGGGCAATTTTGCGCTGGGTCACACGCCATGCCTCTTGGCAAAGGCCAGGAACAGGTCGGGCCAGGGCGCGGCCGACTGGGCTTGCGCCGTAATGCCGAAGCCATGGCCGCCATTTTCGAACAAATGGCATTCGGTCGGAATCTTCTGCGCCCGTAGCGCCGCCAGCATGGCGATGCTGTTGTCGACCGGCACCGCCGGATCGTCGATCGCATGGGCCAGGAACACCGGCGGCGTCTGCGCGCTCACATCCTGGTCCAGCGAATAGGCGCGCATTCGTTCGACACTCGGATTCTCGCCCAGCAACTGCGTGCGCGACCCCTTGTGGACGAACGGCCCCTCCATCTGGATCACCGGATACATGTAAGCGGCGACGGCGGCCTTGATCGGCTCGCGATCGGCGGCATCGACCGGCTTGTAGCTTTCCACCGGCGTCCGGCTGGTCAGCCAGGCGGCCAGGTGCCCGCCGGCGGAAAAGCCGATCACGCCGACCCGATTGGCGTCGAACTTCTCCTTCGCGGCCAGGCTACGGACCAGCCGCAGCGCGCGCTGCGCATCCTGCAGCGGCGCTTCGGCCCCGGCGGCCCAGCCATCGGCCGGCAGGCGATAGAGCAGCACGAAGCAGACATAGCCCGCCTCGGCAAAGCGGCGCGCGATCGAATAGCCCTCATGGCCGATCGCCACCCGGCTGTATCCGCCGCCGGGGATCAGCATGATCGCCGCGCCATTGGGCTTTGCCGGCCGCAACAGGGTCAGGGTCGGGGTGACGATATGGGCGAACACGCCATCGTCCGGCCCGCTGTCGGGCCGGCGCAGCGTCTCCACTTCCTTCACCGTCACATGCTCGCTGCCCGGCGCCTTGCCCGGCCAGATCGGAAAGCGGACGAACCCCTGGGGCAGCGGAAAGCTCTGCGCCAGCGCGTCGCTCATCGGCGCAAGCGCGGCGGCAACGGCGGCGCCGGTCAACAGGCCGCGGCGGTCAAGCATGGTCATTGGCATTCGGTCCTTCCCAGCGGCGTGGTCCGATTTAGTGCCGGCCGGCTCGCCAGTACCTTGGCCGAAATTGGCAGGTTCAGCGCCTTGAGGCCGCCGGCGACCAGATCGGCGACATTGCGCGCGCCCAGTTCGCTGAAATGGGTATCGTCATCAATCCCCTTGGGGAAGCCGGGCATCTTGTCCTCCGCCTTGTAGTGGAGGAAATAGGTCTTCGCCTTGTCCGGCCCGGCCCGGTCGACCCAGGCGCGCGACAGCGCCTCCAGATCGATGATCGGCACATGCGCGCTCGCCGCCAGTTCGCGCATCACGGCGGAATATTCGGCGAAGTCGGCCTTCGCCTTGCCGTCGGCGCCAAAGCTGCGCCGCGTCACCGGCGTCACCAGAACCGGCGTGCCGCCGGCCCCGCGCACGTCCCAGATGAAGCGCAGCAGATTGTTGCGATAGTCGGTCTGCGCCGGCGCCCAGCGCTGCGGCTTGGCGCGATAGGCATCATTATGGCCGAACTGGATCAGCACCGTGTCGCCGGGCATCAGCTCGCTCATCAATTTCGTCCAGCGCCCTTCCTCGATGAAGGTGCGGGTCGACCGCCCGCCCATCGCATGGTTGGACACCCGCACCTCGGGCGACAGGCCGCAGCCCAGCATCATGCCCCAGCCGGTCTGGGGATAATTGCCCTTCTTGTAATTGGCCGCGGTCGAATCGCTGGCGATCAGGATCGTGTCGCCCGGCTGCGTCGCCAGCGCCGGCAGGGGCGTGGCCAGCAGGGCGAGGGCGGCGGCGGCTTTGGTGACGATCCTCATCGGCATGTCCTGTTTCCTGAATACCGTCATCCCCGCTTTCGCGGGAATGACGGCGCTCAATATCTTATTGCAGGTTCACATACATGCCGCCGTCGACCAGCAGCGCCGCGCCGGTGACATAGGCGGCCATGTCCGATGCCAGGAAGACGATCGGCCCGGCCAGGTCTTCGGGCGCGCCGAGGCGGCCGAGCGGCGTGCGCTTTTCCATATATTCGCGCTTCTCGACATCGGCCAGGTCATCCTTGTTGATCTCGGTCAGGATGGTGCCGGGCAGCACGCTGTTGCAACGGATGCCATATTTGCCGAGCGCAATCGCCGTGGACTGCATCAGCGAATGCACGCCGGCCTTGGTCGGGGTGTAGTGCGTCTGAAATTCGCCGCCGACCAGCGCCGAGATGGAGGAGACGGCGACGATCGATCCGCCATGGCCCTGCTTCACCATCTGCTGCGCGGCCGCCTGCACCATGAAATAGGCGCCGTGCAGATTGACCTTGAAGGTGCGCTCCACCACGTCGACCGGCATGTCGAGGAAGCCGTGGAACGGGCAGATGCCGGCATTGCTGACCATCACGTCGACCTTGCCGAACGCCTCGACCGCCTTGGCGACGAAGTCCTGCGCGGTCTGCGGATCGGCGACATCGCCCTTCACCGCGATCGCGCGCTGGCCCAGCGCCTCGATCTCGGCGACGCAGCTCGCGGCCGGGCCGTCGCTATGGGCGTAATTGATGACGACGTCGGCGCCATGCTGGGCGGCGCCGATGGCGGCCGCGCGGCCGATGCCGGTCGATGCGCCGGTGACGAGGACGGTCTTGCCTTCAAGCAGCTTCATGGGATTGGTCTTCCTTGCTTCAAAGATTTCGGGTCGCAGGCAAATGACAATCCTCCCCTGCAAGGGGAGGTGGCGGGCGCGAAGCGCCCGACGGAGGGGTGTCCCGCTCTCGACGGGGCGACACCCCTCCACCACTTCGTGGTCCCCTTCGGCAGAGTCGCGCGCCTCTGCCGAACCTTGCAGGGGAGGAATATTGCCGTGCTCGCCACCGCTACAAACTAGCGCCGCACCGGGCGGCGGGGGGATTTGACGCCGGGGGTCCAGCCCAGATCGGCGCTGACCTTCTGCGCGGCGGCGCGGACCTCGTCGCTCAGCGATGCCATGCGCTCATCGTCCATATATTGGGCGGCGCTCGACAGGCTGATGGCGGCGACGATCGCGCCCGACGCATCGCGGATCGGCGCGGCGACGCAGCGTATCTGGTCTTCATTCTCTTCCAGGTCGAACGCGCGGCCGGCCGCGACATAGCCGCGCATCCGCTCCAGCCATGTGGCCGGGTCGGCATCATGGGTGCCGTTCTCCCGCTCGCTCTCCAGCAGCCGGGTCCAGCCCGCCTCCGGATCGTCCAGCATCAGCGCCTTGCCAAGGCCCGTCGACGTCAGCGGATGGCGATCGCCGATCCGGCTCGAAATCTCGACCCGGCGGCGGCCGGGAATCTTGTCCAGATAGAGCGCTTGGTCGCCGTCCAGCCGGCCCAGATGCACCACATCCTCGCTCGCCGCGGCCAGCGCTTCCAGATGGGGGCGGGCAATCTGCACCACGTCGGCCTGGCTCTGCGCCAGGAAGCCGAGCTGCAGCAGCTTGGGGCCGAGCTGATAGCCCTCGCGCGGCAGGAAGGTCAGGAAACCGCGCTCGACCAGCGCATTGGCCAGGCGGTGGGTGGTGGAGCGCGTCAGGCCCATGCGCTCGGACAGGTCGGCGAGCTTCACCGGCCCGTCGATCACCTGGTCGAGCAGGTCCAGCCCGCGCTGAAGGGTCTGCGACCCCTGCGTCTTCGACTTTTCCTCTCGCGGACCCGATTCCGGGTTTGACGTATTTTGTCTCATCTACTAACACTCTATCCCACAAAATGAGAAAAACAAGGGTGTAGGAGAGGCCGGACGCGATTCTTCCCCTCAATTGCCCCACGTTGTGCGCATTTTGTCCATATGGTGGAAGTGTTATTGCCCATCCCCTTGCGATGGGTCTGGCCCAAGGGAGTTTCAGCGTGCCCATCGTGACGTTGCCGAAGATCAAGCATGTCCGCGCCTTCACCGTGCGCGGCGGCGGTGCCGATTATCATGACCAGGGCGAAGGCCACTGGATCGACGATCACATCGCGACGCCGATGTCGAAATATCCCGAATATCGCCAGTCGCGGCAGAGCTTCGGCATCAATGTGCTCGGCACCTTGGTCGTGGAGATCGAGGCGGAAGATGGCACCGTCGGTTTCGCCGTGACGACCGGTGGCGAGCCCGCCGCCTATATCGTCGAAAAGCATCTCGCCCGCTTCCTCGAAGGCCGGTCGCCGACCGACTATGAGAAGATCTGGGACCAGATGTATTTCTCGACCCAATATTATGGCCGCAAGGGCCTGGTCATCAACGCCATCTCCGGCGTCGACCTCGCGCTCTGGGATCTGCTCGGCAAGCTGCGCCAGGAACCGGTCTATCATCTGCTCGGCGGCGCGGTCCGCGACGAACTGCAATTCTACGCCACCGGCGCGCGCCCCGACAAGGCGAAGGAATTCGGCTTCATCGGCGGCAAGATGGCGCTGCACCACGGCCCGGCCGAGGGTGTCGAGGGCCTGAAGAAGAATATCGCCGAACTGGCCGACATGCGGTCCAAGGTTGGCGATGATTTCTGGCTGATGTGGGATTGCTGGATGGCGCTCGACGTCGACTATGCCACCCGCCTCGCCATCGCCGCGCATGAGCTGGGTCTCAAGTGGATCGAGGAAGCGATCAGCCCGGATGATTATTGGGGCTACCAGCAGCTCAAGCGCAACGTGCCCAAGGGCATGCTGGTCACCACCGGCGAGCATGAAGCGACCCGCTGGGGCTTCCGCATGCTGATGGAAATGGATTGCTGCGACATCATCCAGCCCGATGTCGGCTGGTGCGGCGGCGTGACCGAACTGCTCAAGATCAGCGCGCTCGCCGACGCCCATGGCAAGATGGTCGTGCCGCATGGCTCGTCGGTCTACAGCTATCATTTCGTCATCACCCGTCACAACTCGCCCTTCGCCGAGTTCCTGATGATGCATCCGGGGCCGACGGAAGTGGTGCCGATGTTCCACCCGCAATTGCTGGGTGAACCGGTGCCGGAAAATGGCCGCATGAAGGTGACCGCGCTCGACAAGCCGGGCTTCGGCGTCGACCTGAACCCCGACATCGCGATGCACCGCCCCTACACCCACTGATCGCCTGAACAGAGAAAGACTGATCCCATGAAATTTGTTCGTTTCGGCCAGCGTGGCCAGGAAAAGCCCGGCGTGATCGATGCCGAAGGCAAGATTCGCGACCTGTCCGGCGTCGTCGCCGACCTGACGATCGAGAGCCTCGCCGCCGCCAAGGGCGTCGACGTGGACTCGCTCCCCGTCGTCGATGGCGACCCGCGCTATGGCGTGCCGGTCAAGGGCATCGGCAAGATCGTCGCCATCGGCCTCAATTATGAGGACCATGCGATCGAATCCAACCTGCCGATCCCGACCGAGCCGATGATGTTCATGAAGGCATTGTCGTCGCTCAACGGCCCCAATGACGAAGTGATGCTGCCCAAGGGCGCGACCCATGGCGACTGGGAAGTCGAACTGGGCGTCGTCATCGGCGAAACCTGCCGCTTCGTGTCGGAAGAAGATGCGCTGTCGAAGGTCGCGGGCTATGTCCTCGTCAACGACGTGTCGGAACGCTTCAACCAGAAGCAGCGCGGCACCCAGTGGAGCAAGGGCAAGGGCCATGACACTTTCTGCCCGGTCGGCCCCTGGCTGGTGACCGCCGATGAAATCGGCAACCCGCAGGATCTCGACATGTATCTCGACGTCAATGGCGATCGGATGCAGACCGGCAACACCAGGACGATGATCTTCAACGTCGCCCAGCTCATCTCCTATGTCAGCGAATATATCACCCTCTACCCCGGTGACCTGATGATCACCGGCACCCCTCCGGGCGTGGGCGAGGGCAAGAAGCCCGAAGCCGTCTACCTCAAGGCCGGCGACGTCATGGAACTGGGCATCGCCAAGCTCGGCAGCCAGAAGCAGAATGTCGTGGAATGGCGCCACCTGGGCGACGAGGTGCTCGGATGAGCGTCTTTTCCGGACGCTATGAAGGTCGCTGCGCCATCGTCACCGGTGGCGCATCGGGCCTGGGCAAGCTGGTTGCCAAGCGTATCGTCGAAGAAGGCGGCAAGGTGGTCCTGTGGGATCTGAACGCCGACGCCCTCGCCGCTGCCAAGGATGAAGTCGGCGCGACCCATGTGGTTGCGCTCGACGTCTCCGATCAGGCCGCCGTCGCCGCCGCCGCCAAGGCCAGCGCGGATGCGCTGGGCAAGATCGACGTCCTCGTCTGCTCGGCCGGCATCACCGGCGCGACCGCCACGGTGTGGGACTATCCGGTCGACAGCTGGCAGCGGGTGATCGACATCAACCTCAATGGCCTCTTCTACTGCAACCGCGAAGTCGTGCCCTTCATGCTCGAAAACGGCTATGGCCGGATCGTCAACCTCGCCTCGGTCGCAGGCAAGGAAGGCAATCCCAACGCCAGCGCCTATTCGGCCAGCAAGGCGGGCGTGATTGGTCTCACCAAGAGCATCGGCAAGGAACTGGCGGGCAAGGGCGTGATCGCCAATGCGCTGACCCCGGCGACCTTCGAAAGCCCGATCCTGGAACAGCTGCCGCAGAGCCAGGTCGACTATATGCGCTCGAAGATCCCGATGGGCCGGCTTGGCCTGGTCGAGGAATCGGCCGCCATGGTCTGCTTCATGGCCAGCGAGGAATGCAGCTTCACCACGGCGTCGACCTTCGACACCTCGGGCGGCCGCACCACCTTCTGACCCAAGCCTCTACGCGGCGCGACCGGCCATCCAAGAGCCCGGCGCGCCGCGATTTACGCCAGTCTCCCCCGTTCGCCCTGAGCCTGTCGAAGGGCAGGCTGAGCGAAGCCGAAGCCTTCGCCACGCTCAGCCCGAACGGGAAAAGAGGCTGTTGAACTGTTCATGGGAGAGGACGCATGATCCCCTTTGTCGACGCCCATATCCATCTGTGGGATCTCCACCATATCCGCTATGACTGGCTGAGCCCGCCCTTTTCGGACGATGGCCCCAATGGCAGCGTCGAGCCGATCGCCCGCAATTATGGCGTGGCCGACTATCGCGAAGACCTTGCCCGCTGGAACGTCATCGGCGCGGTCCATGTCGATGCCGGCGCCGCGGCGGAAAGCGCGCTGCGCGAGACCCAGTGGCTCGACACGCTCGCCGCCGTCGACGGCCTCCCCACCGGCTTCGTTGCCTTCGCCGCCCTCAACGACCCGGATGTCGATGCGCTGCTGGCCGCCCAGGCCGCCCATCCCCGCGTCAGGGGCATCCGCCATATCGTCAACTGGCATGCCGATCCCCAGCGCACCTATGGCCCGGTCGACCTCACCGTCGATCCGCGATGGCAGGCGGGCTATGGCCTGCTCGCCAAACATGGCCTCTCCTTCGACCTGCAATGCTATCCGGGGCAGATGCCGGGCCTCGTCCCGTTGATCGAGCGCCACCCGGACATTCCGGTCATCATCAACCATATGGGCATGCCGGTGCTGACCGATCCGGATGGCCTCAACGACTGGCGCCGGGGTATGAAGGCGCTCGCCGCGCTGCCCCATGTCGCGGTCAAGCTGTCGGGCATGGGCTTCATCCGCCGCGACTGGACCATGGCGGGCATCGCGCCGCTGGTGCATGAGGCGATCGACATGTTCGGGGTCGATCGTTGCGCCTTCGCCAGCGACACGCCGACCGACAAGCTGTTCGGCCCGATCGACCGTTACATGGAATCCTATCACGCCATCGTGTCGGATTTCCCCGAAGCCGATCGCCGCGCCATGTTCGCCGGCAACGCCAATCGCCTCTATCGTCTGGGACTTGCGCTATGACCCCCAATCCCCTGCTCGGCGTCCTCTTTCACTGGCTCGGCGGCTTCGCCTCGGCCAGCTTCTATGTCCCCTTCCGCGGCGTGAAGCGCTGGAACTGGGAGATTTTCTGGCTGACCGGCGGCATCTTCTCCTGGGTGATCGCGCCCTGGTTCTTCGCCTCGGTCCAGACCAATGACCTGATGGGCGTGATGGCCCAGGTGCCCTCGTCCGTCGTTGGCTGGTGCATCTTCTTCGGTTTTCTCTGGGGCTTTGGCGGTCTCACCTACGGCCTCACCATGCGCTATCTCGGCCTCTCGCTCGGCATGGCGGTGGTGCTGGGCCTCTGCACCGTCTTCGGCACGCTGATCCCGCCGATCTTCGACGGCACCTTCATGACGGAAATTGCCGGCACCCTGCACGGCCAGATCGTCCTCTTGGGCCTCGCCGTCACCGTGCTTGGCATCGTCGTCGTCGCCCGCGCCGGCGCCCGCAAGGATGCGGCGCTATCGACCGAACAGAAAGCGGCTGTCGTCGCCGAGTTCGATTTCAAGAAGGGCATCGCCGTCGCCATCTTCTCGGGCATCATGTCGAGTTGTTTCGCCTTCGGCCTCGCCGCCGGCGAACCGGTCAAGGCGCTGTCGGCCGCCGCCGGCACCGGCCCCTTGTGGACCGGCCTGCCCACCCTTTGCCTCGTCATGTTCGGCGGCCTCATCACCAACGCGCTCTGGTGCGGCTGGCTGATCGCCAGGAACAAGTCGGCGGGCCAGTGGGCCGGCGCGCCCGACGCCAGCGGCCAGCGCCCCAAGCTCCTGCCCAATTTCCTGCTCTGCGCGGTGGCGGGCACGGCCTGGTATTTCCAGTTCTTCTTCTACACCATGGGGGAAAGCCAGATGGGCCGCTTCGGCTTCTCCAGCTGGACGCTGCACATGGCCTCGATCATCATCTTCGGCACCTGCTGGGGCTTCGCCTTCCGCGAGTGGAAGGATGCTGCGCCGGCGGTCCGCCGCATGGTGTGGAGCGGCGTCGGCCTGCTGATCCTCGCCACCCTCATCATCGGCTATGGCAACAGGCTGGCCAGCTGATGCGTCGCTGGCTCGCCGCCTTGCTGCTGACGCTCGCCGCCCCGGTGGCGGCGGCCGACGCGCCGCTGCTGACCTCGCATCTGCGCATCCATGATCCCTTCGTCGTGGCGGAACCGGCGAGCAAGACCTACTGGCTCTTCTCGAAGAATGACCCGGCCGTCACCGGCGATCCGCGCATCGGCATCATGGCCTATGCCAGCAGCGATCTCGCCCATTGGCAGACACCCAAACTGGTCTTCGCCCTGCCGAAGGACAGCTGGGCCGATGACGGCGGCTGGGCGCCGGAGGTGCATCGCTGGAAGGGGCGCTATTATCTCTTCGCCACCTTCCACAATGACAAGGCGGCAATCCCGGCCAGCGGCAAGCGCCCCAATTATCGCCGCGCCACCTTGCTGGCGGTGTCAGACCGGATCGATGGTCCTTACCAGCTCATCCACAAGGGCGAGCCGGTCACTACGCCCAATGACATGACGCTCGATGGCAGCCTCTATGTCGACCCGGCCGGCAAGCCCTGGATGGTCTATGCCCATGAATGGCTGCAGATGGGCGTCGGCACGATGGAGGCGCTGCCGCTGAAGGATGATCTCTCGCCCGCCGGCAAGCCGCAATTGCTGTTTCGCGCCAATGAAGCCTACTGGGTGATCGGCCAGAAACAGCCCGAAGGGGACATGGGCTATGTCACCGACGGCCCCGAACTCTATCGCACCAAGACCGGCACCCTGCTGATGCTCTGGTCCAGTTGGGGGAAGGGCGGCTATGTCCAGGCGCAGGCCCGCTCCAAATCCGGCACGCTCGCTGGCCCCTGGGAACAGCTTGGCCCGCTCATCATGCAGGACAGCGGCCATGGCATGCTGTTCCATGCCTTTGATGGCCGGCTGATGCTGGTCCTCCACCGCCCGTTCAAGCGGGCGATCGCCAAATTCTACGAAATGCGCGACGCCGGTGATCGGCTGGAGGTCGTGCGCGAGGCCGTGGAACTGGATGGCGAAGCCTATCCCACCCATGGCTGCCCGATGGGAGTGTCCGATGCTCGCTGCTGATCTGGTCTGGCCGCTGCGCGATGCGCCAAGCGGCGCCTTCGCCCTGGAAGACGCCAATGCCGCGCCCGAACAGGCGATCGTCACCGCCGTCGATCGCCCGGTGCTGCTCGGCTATGCGCCCGACAGACCCAATGGCCGCGCCATGCTCATCCTGGGCGGCGGCGGCTATGTCGCGCTGATGGCCGGACGCGAAGGGGTTCAGGTCGCGCAATGGCTGACGTCGCTCGGCTATCATGCCTTCGTCCTCATCCACCGCTTTCCCCATGCCGGTACCGGCCCGTCCGCGCCGCTCGACGATGCGCTCGCCGCGATGCGGATGATCCGCGCGTCCGATCTGGCGCCCGATGGCGTCGGCGTCGTCGGCCTCTCCTCGGGCGGCCATCTCGCCGCCTGTCTCGCCGCGCATTATCCGGCGGACTGGGGCGATGTCGCGCCACAGCGGCCCGACGTCATGGTCATCGGCTATGCGCCCATCTCGACCAATGCCAAAGGGCGCACCATCGTCGCCGACAAGCCGCCACTGCCGCCGGTGGAAAAGCAGGCGCTCTACGACGTGCTTCAGCCGGACGCGCAACTATTGGCCGGCCCGCCCCCGGCCTTCATCGTCTATGCCGGCAATGATCCGGTGGTGCCGGTCGAGAACGCCCATCGCCTAACTCGCGCCTGGCAGGATGCGGGCGGCAGCGCGGAACTGCACATCTTCGCCGACGCCCCCCATGGATTCGCACTCGACACGCCGGATCAGCCCGTCTCGCTCTGGCCGCGCCTGTGCGAAGCCTGGCTCAGACAGGTCGGCTTCCTGTAAACTTCGCTGTCACCTTAAGCGGGCTTTGATCAGCCCGCGCGGCGCCTGAGCGTTTCAAGCTGCCGATGCGTCAGCATCCTGGCAGCTTGTAATCAATGCCGTGAGGGCACGGCATCCGACTGGCGCCGGATCAGCTGATAATCCAGCTTCACCCGGCCCAGCGCTTCTTCGCCGGCGCCATCGTCCTGGCTGCTGAAATGGGCGCCCAGCAGGCCGATCGCCTCGCGCGCCATGTCGCGGATCGGCTGGCGGATCGTCGTCAGCGCCGGCCAGATCGCGCTCGCCAGCGGCGTGTCGTCGAAACCGCAGATGGTGATGTCGCCCGGCACGTTGATCCGCCGCTGATGCGCCACCGTGATCGCCGCCGCCGCCATATCGTCATTGCAGGCAAAGATGGCGCTGGGTGGCGTATCGAGGCTCAGCAACTGCTCGGCCGCGTCCAGCCCCGATCGATAGGAAAAGTCGCCCGGCACGATCCAGCGCTCGTCCAGCCTGATGCCCCGGTCGGCCAGGCAGTCGCGAAAGCCCTGCAGGCGCCGGGCGCTGGCGCGGTGGCGGATATTGCCGGAGATGAAGCCGATCTGCCGATGGCCCAGGTCGATGAGGTGCCGGGTCAGGTCATAGGCGGCATGGCGGTCGTCGGTCCCCACCGCCAGCATGCCGGGCACATCGCCATCGGGCGCGATGCCGACCACGGCGATGTCACGCGCCTGCAACGCCTCGACCAGTTCGGCCCAGTCGCACAGCGGCGGCGGCAGGATGACGCCGGCGACATGCGCCTTGGACACCTGATCGACGATCTCCTTGGCAAAGGCGCCGGGCGCGCATTGCTCGACCACCAGATGCAGATGGCGCTGCGGCGCCTCGCCCAGCGCACCGAGCAGCAGTTCGCCCAGATAGGCCGACGTCGTCGAATTGCTGTGCAGCAAGGCCACCCGCCGGTCGGCACTGCCCACCAGCGCGCGCGCCGACGCATTGGGCACATAGCCCAGATCCCTGACCGCCTGCTCGACCGCCTGTTGCGACTTGGCGCTGACCAGCGCCTTGCCGTTGATCGCGCGTGACGCGGTCATCATCGATACGCCGGCACGGGCGGCGACCTCGCGGATCGTGGGCGGCTTCTTCTTCGCGGCTTTCTGCATCGTCCATCTTCCTAGCCACTTTTACGGGCAAGGAAAATCGCGGCGATCAGGGCTTTAGTCGTATATGCGCCGGCGCATCGCGATCGACGCTGACGATCCCGTCCTTCTCGGTCAGTTCGGCGATTTGCAGCACCGACCGCCGTTTCCAGTCGGGATTGGCCTTGGCTTCATCCTCGCCCTCCTGATGGACGAAATAGATGATATAGGCGCGGTCGCCCGACACGATGATGTCGGGGTGCTGGCCCTTGGCCCGGTCGGTCGGCGCCTTGCCGGGCGTCGCCAATATATAGTCCGGCTGGCGCGTCCAGTGCGTCCCGTCGTCGGAGCGCATCACCAGCAGCCCCTTCCACGCGTCGGAGATCAGCCAATATTTGCCCTTCCAGCGAAACGCCTTGGGCCCTTCGCCCGGCGTATCGGTCAGCCGGTCCTTGACGCTCCAGTGGATGAGGTCGCTGCTGTCGGCGGTGCGGATCGCCTTGTTCATCCGCTCGTCGTTGAAGAACAGCCGATAGCTCACGCCCGGCAACGCCAAAATACTGGCGTCGATCACCCGGTCGGAGCCCAGGTCGAGCCGCTCGCCACAGGTCCAGCTCTTGAGGTCCGGGCTGGTCAGATGGACGATGAAGCGCGGCGCATTCCAGTCGCGATAGACGCCCGGTACCACCGTCAGCCATATATGCCACTGGCCTTCCAGCCATTGCACTTCGGGCGCCCACAGCGTCTCGCCGGTGCAACTGGTCGGGATCGTCGCGGTGCCGCCATAACGCCATTTCGCGCCATCCTTCGACCGCGCCGTGCCGATCGCCGTGCCATGGACCCAGCGGACATCCTTGGCGTCTTCCATGGGCAGATCGGCGCGGCGATTGGTGTAGAACATCACCCATTCGCCGCTCTTGCGATCATAGACGGTCGACGCATCGGCCGCGCCATCATGCACCGGATCGCGCAGCAGCGGCTTGGGCGCCACCGGCCCGCTCGCGGCGGCGGCCATCAACAGCAGCGACGCGATCATTTGAACAGCCTCAGGTCGAACGCATCGGCCATGACGCGGAAGCCTTCGTCATTGGGGTGCAGCGCGTCGCCGACATCATAGGGCTTGGCCATGCGCGACGGATCGGCCGGATCGGCCACCGCCCTGGCCAGATCGACGAAGCCGTCGGCCTCCTTGGTCGTGCGGATCCAGTCATTGACGGCGACACGCACCGCATCGCCCTCGGCGCTCCAATAGCCCGCGCCCTTATAGGGCAGGATGGTCGCCAAAATGACCTTGATATTGCGGTCATGCGCCCGCGCGATCATCTGGCGATAGGCGCCGATCACGGTTTGCGGCGTCAGCATCGGGCGCTTGTCGCGCGCCGCCCCGCCCAGATCATTCACCCCTTCCAGGATGACGACATGGGTGACGCCCGGCACAGCCAGCACATCGCTGTCGAACCGCGCCAGCGCATTATAGCCATCCGCCTCGCTCAGCAGCCGGTTGGCGCTGATCCCGGCATTGGCGACGCCGACGCTTTTACGCCCGGCTTTCTGCAGCCGCTCGGCCAGCAGGTCGGGCCAGCGCCGGTTGCTGTCGGGGGTGGCGCGCACGCCATCGGTGATGGAATCGCCCAGCGTCACGATCGCCGTGCCGCGCTTGGCATTGTCCACCTCGACCGCGGAAATCACCACGCGCGGCCCGATGACGGTCGGGCTGGTCAGCACCTGCGCACCGGTCTGGTCGCCCGGCGCGGTCCAGGTCGTCGCCGCCGAATAGCTATGCACCGTCGCATCCGCCGCGCCCTGCGGCAGATGGATGGAAATGCTGATCCGGGTCAGCGGCTTGACCGCCAGGTCGATCGGATCGCTCAGCAATGGCGCACGCGCGGGGATGGTCGCGCCCTGCGCCTGGTTGAAGGTCACGACATGGTCGCTGCCCGGCACGATCGCGCCATTTTCACCGGCCAGCGCGACATGCACGCTGCCCACCAGCAGCGGATTGACCGACATCTCGTTCGACAGGCGGATGCGGATGCGCTGCCCGCCGCTCGACAGGCGAACCACCTGGCGGACGGTGCGGTCGTTGAGATCGGCATGCTTTTCGGGCGGGGCGCGGTTGACCAAGGGCGCCGCCATCCAGCTGCGCGACCAATATTGGGCCTGCGCCGGCGATGCGGCGACCATCGCCAGCAGCGCCGCACCCAACAGCATCCTCTTGCCCATGTCCCTCTCCCTTATTGTCCGACCGGCCCTTATTGCGCGACCGGGTTGCGGCCCCACAGCTGGTCATAGCGCCAGCCCGACAGATCCTCGACCACCTCGGCCGCGACCGGCGACGTCGGCGTGCGCGCGCCGCTGCGCAGATGCTCGATCTCGCGCATCAATATGTCGTGCGTCGCCGGGCTCAGGCGGAATTTGGTCGACACCCAGATGCCCAGCCCCAGGCAGCCGACCGTGCCGACGCCCAGCAGCAGCGCCATGGTCAGGATCGCGCCATGGCTCTGTTCCGCCGCGCCCGACACGAAGCCGCCGGCCTGCATGATGAAGCCCACGCCGGCGACAGCCGCCGCCTGCGTCGCCTTGCGCACGAAGGTCATGACCCCGGCAAAGCTGCCCTCGCGCCGCTGTCCGGTCACGATCTCGTCGACATCGGCCATATAATTATAGGTCGCCCAGGGAATATAGTTGAGCGCGCCGCGGCCCAGGCCGCACAGGATGATCGGCAGCCAGATCCACGGGCTGGTCGCCGGCACACCGGCAAACCACAGGCCGATCAGCGTCAGGCAGCCGACCGCGAAGTCGGCGGCGGCAACCTGATAGGCCTTGGCCGGCGACGCCCGCAGCGCCAGGTTGATGGCGATGATCACCGCCACGAACTGGACGATATACATGGTGCCCAGCAGGCCCGATGCGATCGCCGTCGATCCGGCCAGCGCGAAGATCACGAAGAAGGTGAAGGCCGCGTTGAAGATGTCCTGGCTGATATAGCCGCCCAGATACATGCCCAGATGCAGGCGGAAGGCGCGGATGCGCATGGTGGAAAACAGGTTGCGGTAGAGCGCCTTCAACGCCTGTCCCGGCCCGCCCGCGCCGACCGGATGCTGGCCGATCGCCTCGGCCGATCCGGGCAGATGCCGTTCCCAGCTGAACAGGTAGAGCAGCCCCGCCGTGACCATGAACAGGGCGGCAAAGATGATGCCCATGTAGAAGAAGGTGTCGGCGCTGTCGCGGCCCAGCGCGTTGATCAGCCACAGCGGCAGGAAGCCGGCCAGGATTGCCGATGCCTGGCCGAATAGGATGCGCGACCCGGCGAACTTCGCCTTGGTGCGATAGTCGGTCGACATTTCCGCGGCGAGCGTCTCGAACGGAATGATCTCCATCGCATAGACCAGCTCGAACAGCACATAGCTGACCAGATAATACCAGAAGCCCTGACCCGGCAGCCACATCAGCGCGAAGCTGGGCAGCAGCGGGATCGCCGCCAGGATGAAGAAGCGGCGGCGGCCGAACTTGCGGCCCAGCCAGGTGCCGCCGAAATGGTCGGAAATATAGCCGATCATCGGCGAGGCGAAGGCGTCCAGGATGCGCGCCACGGCAAAGATCGTCGCCGCCTGCCCGGCGCTAAGGCCGCAGAATTGCGTGTAGAAGATCAGCACCCAGCCGGAAATGACCGCCATCGATCCCGCGCCCAGCACGTCGTTGGAGCCATAGGCGAGGTAATTTTGCAGGTGGACGGGACGCGCGGTGGATGGGGCAGTCTCGGGCAATTCAGGTCCTCCGCCTAGGGCAATGATCGGCGCTTGGGCTCTTGTTCTGACGCGCGCGGGCATATGAGATATATGCCACATAGTGAACGGCTATCACACGATATGAGACTAATGCAAGCCGTTCTCGGCCTTTTCTGCGGTCGCGGGCACGAAGCGGATTGCCTCGATCAGCACGCCGGGATCGGCACGTTCCAGCGTCACGACATGGCGCCCGCCGCTCAATCGTTGCGTTAACGTCATGGTCGCCCGATTGTCCAGCACCCCCATCGCCCAGTCGCGACTGCCGGTCTCGCGCCGACTCTCCAACTGTTGCGTCACGCCATCGATGCCGACGGTCAGATGCAGCGCGTCGCCATCCCGGTCGGCATAGGTCGGCAAGATATCCACAAGCACGGTCCACTCACCCGGCGGCAGGTCGATCGTCGCGCGACCCGATCCGCTCTTCCCACTTGGCGCCAGCATCGCGCCATGACGACCCAGCCCGTCCACGCGCGTCCATCCGGCGAATCGGTCCGGCGTCAGCAGCGGCAGGGGAGGGGCTGCCCGCTGGGCCTTGGCCGGCCCGGCCGGCGGTGCCGGCGCATCGACCGGCGGCAGGATCACCGGCGTCTGGCGATAGCTGCGCCATTGCCCGTCTGCCGGCTCCACCGCCATGATTCCGCGCCATTTTCCGCCCGCCAGTTCGCGGTTATAATAGGTCGTCAGCCTGTCAATTTCGCTGTCCGCTTCATGCGCGATCCTGCCGCGCCGCGTTGCCTCGACCAAGTCGCTGTCACGCAGCCGGTCATGCGCCTCGGCGGAAAAGAAGCGCCGGTTTGCCGCCGCCGATGCCCGCACCGGATAGGCCAGCAATTCATAGAAGGCGTCGCGCCGCTCGGGCGGGATCGCCGGCTCGACCTTTGCCAGCCCCGTCTCCATCGCCGCGAACGCCGCCAGCCGTTCATCCGCTTCGCCGATCGTCAGCGGGCTTTGCCGATACTTATCCACAGGCAGATTCCACTGGAGATGCTCGGGCCGCCGGGCGAAATTCAGCCGATGATAATCGCGCAAAATCCCCGCAATGGCGGGTGCCTGCGCGGCATCGACATTCTCCGTCGCCCAGTCTTCCACAAACTTATCCACAGGCTTTGCCCGCACCTTATCCACAGCCCAGGCAAGGCTCAGAAAATAGTCGGTGGCCAGCTCCGCCGGCTTCAAATCGCCGACATTGGCGACCCAGACCTGGCGCGCGCCGGCATCCCAGGCGCGGCCCATTTCCTCGCGGATCAGCGCCGGCGGGGTTGTGGATAACCATAGGTAGGAGAGTGGCGCGCCCAGATAGGAGAGATGATAATAGACGCCCGACCCGCCCTTGCGCGCCCGCTCGGCGGCATCGGGGAAGTGGCGGATATAGCCGAAATTATCGTCCGGCCACATCAGCGTCACATCGTCCGGCACCTTGAGGCCCGCGCGATAGACGTCCAGCACTTCCTTATAGGGGGTGAAGACCTGCGGCGCGTCCGCCGCGCCCGCCCTGGCCAGCATCGCCCGCTGGTCGGCAAAGATGCGCTCCAGCGTGGCCCGCCGTTCCTCGACGGTCTTGGGCCCCACCATGCCGCTGTCATGGATGCCGCGCATCCCCAGCGTCCAGATGCTCTCATAACCGGCATTGCTGCGCACCCGCTCGTCCCAATAGCGCCGCACCCCGTCGGGGTTCTTGAGATAATCGAAATCCTCGGCCGGCGCGGTCCATTCGCCGACATTGTTGCGCAGCATCGGCTCGGCATGGCTCGACCCCATGAAGATGGCATAGCGATCGGCCAGCGCCGCATTGGCCGGGTCGGCATTGAACGGCGTCGTCACCTTGTGCATCGCCGGCCACAGCAGATTGGCTTTCAGCCGCAGCAGCAGCGCGAAAACCTGTGCATAAGTTTTCGGCCCCAGCGGCTTCTCGTCCGGCGCATGCTTTCCCGCCGCCCAGGGCACCAGCCCCCAATCCTCGTCATTCAGGAAGATACCGCGATATTTGATCGAAGGCGGCCCGAACCGCCGGGCATCCTTCGCCACATAGAGCGCGTCGCGATGCAGCGGCGTCACGTCCGCCCACCAGTGCCAGGGTGAAACGCCGATCGCGCGCGACAGTTCATAGGCGCCATAGGCGGTGCCGCGCCGGTCGCTGCCGATGATCAGCAGCGCGCGGGCCACGCCGGGTGCCGGCCGCTCGACCGGCAGGATCAGGAAACTCTCCCACGCGCCCTTCAGCTTCGCGACATCGATCCGCTTGTCCGCCACCAGCCGGTCGATCGCTTCGCTATGCCCCAGCGTGCCGATCCAGACCTGTGCCGCGCCGCCCTCCGTGGCCCCGGTGACCCGGCCAATATCCTGCTTCAGATCCTCGGCGGCGATTCCTACCACGGCGTCGTCGGCCGGGTCGGTGACGATCCGCGCCGCCTGTCCCTGCGCCACCAGCGGGAAATCTCCCCGCTGCGCCACCGACCGCACCCAGTCCGCCGCCTGCGCCGGCGTCGCGCCGAGCAGCAGCAGCGCCAGCCACCAGCGCATCAGAAACGCACCATGCCGACCGTGTCGATCCGCCGGTCCGGCAGGTCGCGGATCGCGCTGCTGCGAAAGCCGGTCACATGCTCCAGCTGGAAGGCACCCGCGCCGCCCGGCATCTTCAGATAGGATCCGTCAAACCCCTCGACATGTTTCAGCCAGAAGGCCGGACGCGCGTCCGCTGCCCGCGTCCGCACCTCGACATGGCTCAGGTCCAGATTGCGGGCATGACGGATGAAGAAACCGCTTGCCGGCAACGGCCCGAACCGATCGGGATCGGGATAATCCTCGTCCTTGGCCGGTGGATCGATCGCCGCCATCGCCGCGTCGCCGCCGCCCGGCTGGTCGATGAAGATATTGTTGATCTGGACGTCCTCGACCGGATGACCGGCCACCCCCGCGATGATCGACGGCAGCATCGATCCGCTCTGGCAGGTGATATTGTCGATCAGCACCCGCCGCATCGATCCCACCGCCGCGCCGGCCGGCCCGCGCATCCGCCGGCCCAGTCGCAGGAACAGGGCCGGGCTGTGACAGCCGCGCATGGCGATGTTGCTGATCGTCACATCCTCCATCACCGCGCCGTCCACCGTTTCCAGCGCCAGCCCCCAGCATTGGTCGAACACGCAATTGCTGATCGTGATATTCTTGAACCCGCCATTGCTTTCGGTGCCGCACTTGATCCGGCCCAGCAGCCAGGTGTCGCGATTGCGCGCCAGCGGCCGGAATGTCCCGTCCAGCAGCGTGCCGACGACATAGGATCCGCTGACATGGCAGTTGGTGATGGTCACATTCTCGGTCGCGCGCGGATAGCCCAGCGCATAGCTGGACTTGGGCACGATCGCGTCGTCATAGGGGGTGTTGAGCGCGCAGTTGCTGACCCGCACATTGCGGCAGCAGTCGATGTCGAAGCCGTCGCGGTTGGTGTCGACGGTGAGGTTGTCGATCAGCAGATTGTCGACCCCGGTGGCGAGCAGCGCGAAATGCCCGCCCTCCAGAATGGAAAAGTCCCGCAGCGCGACATTCCGGCAGTTTTTGAGCGCGATCGCCTTGTTACCGACGCCGGGCAGTTCGGCGGCCGGCCGATCCGTATCGGGATGCCCCCGGCTCAGCCCCTTGCCCCAGATCAGCCCGTCGCCGCAGATCGCGATATCATGCAGCCCCTCGCCATGGATCAGGCTGTTGCGCCAGTGATTATGGCCATAATCCTGATAGGGGGCGATCGCCGGATCCTGCGGCTCGGCCGCGTCATAGCCGCCGCTGGCGAGGCCCGTCAGCGGCACCGATGCGGCCAGCAGGGTGGCGCCCCGGTCCAGCCACAGGGTGATGTTGCTCTTCAGGTGAATGGTATAGCTGGCATAGCAGCCGGGCGGGACATAGACGGTGCCGCCGCCGCGCTCGGCGGCAAAGGCGATTGCCCGGTCGATCGCGGGGCTGTCGATATGGCTACCATCGCCCTTCGCGCCGAAATCGCGGACATTCACCATGCCCTGCGGCAGGGCGCGGCCGAAAGCGGGCAGTGCCGCCAGCATGGATATGCCGGCGGCACCTTTCAGCAGGAAACGGCGATCGAACGGTCCTTCCATTTACCCCTCGATCCCCGTTTCCCGTGACTCAGATATAGGTGCGCAGGAACTCGCCGAGTGCGCACATGGCCAGGCTCTGGCCATAGGGCATGGAGGTGAGCGCGATGTCCTTGTAGAATTGCATCGTGTCGCCCATCGCCGTGCCGAAGCTCACCTGCTGCAACTCGCCGGTCTCGTCGATGTTCGCCAGCACGCCGCGCACAGCCTTGATGCCGACTTCCTCATAATGGCGCGGCAGATAGCCCTTACGCACGGCCTTCAGGATACCATAGGCAAAGCCGGCGGTGGCCGATGCTTCCAGATAGCTGGTCGGATCGACGATCAGCGTGTGCCACAGGCCGGTCTCTGCGTCCTGCGTCTCGGCCAGCGTCTTCACCTGGGCGGCCAGCGTGTCGATCAGGAAGGTGCGGAAGAAATCGCCTTCCTTCAGGTCGAGGATTTCGATGATCTCGGGAATGGCGATCGTCACCCAGCAATTGCCGCGCGCCCACAGCGCTTCGGCGAAATTGTGGCGGCCGTTGAAGTCCCAGCCGTGGAACCACAGGCCGGTCTTCGTATCATAGAGATATTTGATATGGACCAGGAACTGGCGCTTGGCTTCCTCGACATAGGCCGGGCGGTTCAGCAGCAGGCCGATCTTGGCCAGCGGCAGCACCGACATCATCAGCGTGTCGTCCCACATCTCGCCGGGATTCACGTCATTATAGACGATGTGCTGGAACCCGCCTTCCTCGGTCTTGGGCAAGCCATCGGCCGCCATCAGCCATTCGGCCCACACGTCCAGATAGGGGATGTAGCGCGGATCGGGCTCATATTCATACAGATAGGCCAGCGTAATGAACGGGGCCATCGTGTTGATATTCTTGGTCGGCGTGCCTTCGGCGAAGCGATCCTCGAACCACTGCTTGATGATGCCCAGCGCCTTCTGGTCGCCGGTCTGCTCGAAATAGCGCCACATGCCGAACAGGCCGACGCCGTGGGTCCATTCCCACCCGGCCCAGCCCTTGGTGTCGATGATGCGGCCATCTTCCAGATGGAGCAGGAATTCGCCTGTCTCGTCCTTGATATTGACGAGATTGTCCATCAGCCGGTCGATGGATTCGACGACCTGCTGGCGCGGTACATCATGGGTGAGAGCGGCCACTTACTTGGTCTCCTTGAGGTCTGAAGGTGCGTTTGGCGCGGTCACCATCTGCACCGGCAGACCGCCTTTCACATTGCGCAGGGTGACGAGGCGCACGGTTTCGAGCGCATCGCCCGGCTGACCGTCGGATGTGACGGCCAGCGCGACATGGTTCTGGCCCCTGTGGTTCAGGATGCCTTCGGGAATGGGGAAGGTCCGCTGCGGGCCGACATGGGCGATGAACTGCCCCATGTTCCAGCCATTGACGAAGACCAGCACACGGTAACGGACCGGCGAACGCGGCTTGCTGGCGTCGCCGAAGCTGAGGCCAATGGTCGCGTCCTGCCCCTTGGGGACGTTCAGGGCAAAGCTGGTGCGATACCAGCTGGTCCCGGCCGTCGCCTGGGTCGCGGGCACGCTGGCCTTGGCCCAGCCCGCGTCGTTGAAGCCGGGCAGGTGCCAGCCCATCCGCTCGCCATAAAGGCCGCCATTGTTCGCCGGACCACGGGCGACATCGGGCAGATCCTCGCCGCCCTGCTTGCCCTGGATCTTCCAGTTGATCGGCACGGCGAAGCTGCGCCCGCTCGGGCCGCCTTCCAGCGATGCGGAGATGAGGCCGCGCGCTTCCTTGTGGAAATCGTCGCTGTCCAGATCCCAATTATGGCCATTGTTGCGGACCATGACGGAGATGACATGCTCGCCCGCCGCCTGCGCCTCCGCCGGCAGGGCGAAGCGCGCCGTGCCGGTGGTGATCGGCCGCGGCAGGCCGCCGGGCGTCTCGCCTTCGCCCAGGAACTTGCCGTCGACCCAGGCCTGCACCAGCCCCGAACCGCCCGCGCCATAATAAAGCGACAGCGCCTTGGCATCGGGTGAACCGGTGAAGCGGCCGCGATACCAGACATCGCCGTCATGGAAGCCATAGGCGTCCATCAGCATATTGGGCTGGCCATCGGGCTTGGCGGTGGTGCTGGCATAGGATCGGTTGTCGATCGCCTGCCAGCGGCTGTCGTCGAAACCGGGCTGTGCCTCGGGCGAACCCTGCGCCATACGCCAGTCGTTGAGCGCCGGCAGCGCGACATCGGCCGGGCCGGCGAGCGGCTGGACCGCGGCGATGCTGCCGATGGCTGTCGCCTTCGTCGTCACCTTCGCGCCGTTCCAGCTGACCGAGCGGACCGCCTTTGGCGCCCAGATTTCGAGCGGGCTGGCCGCAGCCGTATCGCCGGTCAGCGCCAGCGAACCGCCTTTGGCAACAGCGTTGCGCACCAGCGCCGGCCCGCGCACCAGCATGTTCTGCTCGCGCCAGTAACGCGCACCCTCTGCCTCGTCGGCCAGGATCAGGGTCAGCGGCGGACGCCCGCCCCCCTCGATCCGCACCACGGCGCGGCCCTGATGATTGTAATCCAGCTTCAGGTCGCCCTTGGCGGCATCGAACGCGCTGTTCGCCTGCCCCTCAACCACCGTCACCTTGGGTGCGGATGCATAGCGCAGCACCGTCTCGCCCGGCTCGCCGGCGCGGCCATAGAGCAGGATCAGGTCGTTGCCGTCGATCTGCTGCGCCGATTGCAGTTCGGAACTGGAATAGACCAGCCGCTGCCCGCCCAGCGTCACGCCCGCGACCAGCCATTTGGCATCGAAGCCATTGAGCTGCATCGGCACGGTATAGCGGCCATCGGGCAGGTCGGCGGTGAAGCTGAACGCGTCGCTCGTCTGCCCGTTGGACGGCTTGTGCGTCACCATCAGGAAGCGCGCGTCCGTCTCCGGGCTCTTATTGTGATAGACCTGAATATTGGGCGAGCTGATCTCCGGCGTCCCGGCCGGGATCATGCCGGCCATGTCGGGGACGGAGGCAATCAGGCCGCCCAGCTGCTTCATCTCCAGCGCCTTCTCGCGAATTTCGCGCGGCTCGGAAATGGCGGAGCCATAATCATAGCTGCTGAACACCACCGGCGCGGGCAGCCAGCCCCAGCTGGTGCCGCCATAGCCCATGTAGAAGCTCTGGATGCCGATGCCATTGGCGAGGTTCGTGCCATAGAAGACGCGCTGGAACCGCTTGCCACGCTGGATCGCGTTGCACTCATAGCCGCCGTTCGATCCCCAATAGTCGAACCAGCCGCCACCGAATTCGGCCAGGAATCCAGGCGTGTCGGGCGAGGCGGACGCACCGCCCTTGGCCCCGCCGGGACCATAATAGCCCCAGTCGGGCGCGGCCGACCCGCGCGTCGGCTTGCCGTCCACGGTACAGGTGCCGCCGGGATAGCCATCGAACGCATACATGTCGTTCGGGCCATGGACGACCTTCTCGACCTTGCTGCTTTCGGGCGCCCAATAGCCGTTGCGACCCTGGTCGTTGTGGAACAGCGGCACGGTGATGCCGTCGGCCCGTGCCTTGGCATAGAGATGATCCATGTAGCGCCGCTGGGCCGGCGTGGTCATCGCCAGCTCATTCTCGATCTGGTGCAGGATCACGCCATATTTGCGGCTCGGGTCATTGTTGATCTGGTGCTTGGCGATGATCGCATTGACCTTCGTCAGCCATTCGTCGGCCGCCGCCATATAATCGGGATCATCGGTGCGGGCGCGGGCGCGCTGGTTGACCAGCCAGCCGGGAAAGCCGCCGCGCGACAATTCCGCATTCACATAGGGACCGGCGCGGGTGATGACATAGAGGCCTTCCTCCTCCGCCATGGTCAGCAGCCGGTCGATGTCACGGATACCACTAAAGTCGTACACGCCCTTTTTCGGGCTGTGGAAACCCCAGTCGAAATAGACGGCGACGCTGTTGAAGCCGCTGGCCTTCATCTTCTGGAGGATGTCGCGCCACAGATCGGGCGAGGGCAGGCGGAAATGATGGAATTCCGATGACCAGATCACCATCCGCTTGCCGTCGATCATCAGCGATCGCGCATCATAGGAGACGCGGCCGAACGTCTTGACCGGCGCGGAGAGATTGGCGGTCGGCTTGGCCTGCTGCGCGAGCGCAGGCGTGGCCAGCATGGTGCCAAGGGCGAGGGCGGCGATGAAGCTACGCATGGATGTCAGCCTGTCCCTGCACTCAATCCATGTGGAACAGCAGCGACAGCGGCCATTCCTTGGGCTGGTTGCTCGGCTGCACCTCCATCAGCGGCGCCATATAATCCCACCAGCGCTTCATGATCGGATGGTCGGGCAGGCTGTCGCGGCTATTGTCCTCGCGCAGCTTCAGCACCGCGAACAGGCTCAGCGTCTCTTCGTCCAGGAAGATCGAATAATCATGGATCCCCGACTCGGTCAGCAGCGCCGACAATTCGGGCCAGATCTCGTCATGGCGCTTGCGATATTCCGCGACCACGCCGGGCTTGAGCTGCATCTTGAAGGCGTGGACGGACATCGGCTCTCCCCTGTGAACCATATTATGGAACTCGAAACCGATATTTGGGTAACATCGTCCCACATGTTCGTCAAATGCTAAGAATGGGTGGGACGATGTCCGTTTCAGCGCGCCAGGATCGGGCTGTTGCGGATCGTCAGGCCCGCCACATCGTCGAACAGCGCCGGTGGCCGTGCGTCGGGCGTCGCCGTTTCGGCGGTAAAACGCTCGATCGTCAGCCGCTCGGCATGGCGTGCCCATAGCGCCCAGCTGGGCAGCACGCCGAACATGCTGGGTTCGGGATAGGCGTCGGCCAGTTCGTCGGGCCTGCGCGCGGCGTCCTGCGCGGTGCCGCCACCCTGATAGACCAGATGCACGTCGCGCAGCGTCACGTCGCGCACCGGATGGCCGGGCAGGCCGGCAATGCTTGCGGCAAATCTATGATCGATCCCGCGCGCATCCACCTCGCTGATCTCCACGCCGTTGATCGCGCCGATGCCGGTGCCATCCGGCCCGCGCCGCCGGTCGCCGATGCGCAGGAAGATCGGCGCGGTCGTCACCTCGCGCATGGTCAGTCGCCGCGCGACGATATTTTCCATCACCCCGCCATCGACCGTCTCCAGCGCCAGCCCACGGCAGCGGGTGAAGCGGCAATCCTCGATCCGGATATTGCGATATCCGCCATTGCTCTCGGTGCCGAGCTTGATCCGGCCGGTGACCCGGTCCTGGTCGGGCGCGATCTGCTGGCTGGTGCGCTTCGTACCGTCCAGCATCGATCCCATGTCATAGCCGGACACGTCGCAGTCGCGGATCAGGATATTTTCCGACGCGATCGCCCGACCCAGCGCATAGCTGCTCTTGACGACGATGCCGTCGTCATTGGGCGAATTGACCCGGCAGCGTTCTACCACCACGTCGCGCACGCAGTCCAGGTCGATGCCGTCGCGTTCGGTGTCGATCGCCAGATTGTCGATGCGCAATTGCTGGGTGCCGGTCGCGATGATCGCGAAATGCCCGCCTTTCAGGATCGAAAAGCCGCTCAAATGAATGTCGCGGCCGTTCTTCAGCGCAATCGCCTTGTTGCCCAGACCGTTCATCTTCGCGGCATCGGGCTCCAACTCGGCAATCTGCGCGTCGCTCATCCCGCGCATCGACAGCGGCCGTTCGCCGGCCTGCTTCTTCCAGCGGGCGCCCGGCCCGTCGCGGGTCAGGCCCAGGCCGTGGATCATGCCGGGGCCAAGAATCGCAACCTCGGTCAGATCCTCGCCCCAGATCAGGCTGTTGTGCCAATGGCTATGGCCGAAATCCTGATAAAGCTGATCGATCCCCGTCTCGGGCAGGTCATAGCGGCCGGCATGGCGCGCCGGATCGGCCGCCTCGATCACCGCGCCTTCGCCGATGACCAGGGTGACATGGCTTTTCAGCCGGATCGAGAAGCAGAGGTAGCGGCCGCGCGGGATTAGCACCATGCCGCCACCTGCCTGCGATGCGGCCAGGATCGCCGCATTGATCGCATCGCTGTCGATCGCGACACCATCGCCGCGCGCGCCATGATCGCGCACATCGAAGCGCCGCGTCGCATGACCGGCAAAGGACAGGGCGGCAGTGGGCATCAGCAGCCCACCAGCGGTCAGCCCCAGCAGGGTATCGCGACGGCTCATGACCGAACCGCTCAACTGCCGGCCGGTCGCTGGCTGCTGTGACGCGCGCTGGGCACGATCGCGACTGCGGCGGCACTGGAAGGGCGGCTCGGGACGAAGGCTGGCGCGATCACATGGGGGGCCAGCGCCGGAATGCGAGCACGTATCTGCTCTGCTATCGCATTGGCCAGAAGCCAGGCGCCGTAATTGTCGTGGTGGGTCTTGTCATTGCCATTATCGTTGAAGGCGCTCGGCGCGACATCGGGGCCGAGCGCTTCGTAAATGGCGCGACTGTCGGCGTTGAGGTCGATTAGCGGCACATGCTCCTCCGCCGCCAGTTTGCGCATGGCTGCGGCATAGCTGCCCAGTGTATCCTTGATCTTGCCCCGTTCGTCGAAATTGCGGCGCTCGGGCGACGTTACCAGCGCGGCATGGGCGCCGCGCCGCTGCACCTCGGCGATGTAGAGATGCAGATAGGCGGGGTAGGTCGTGGCCGCATCGACATAGGTTTGCGGCCATTGCTGCTTCTGGTCATTATGGCCAAACTGGATGAACACCCAATCGCCCGGCTTGATCGATGCCAGCAATTTGTCGAACCGCAATTCGGTGATGAAGGATTTGAGCGTTGCGCCCGACTTGGCGTGGTTGGCGACAGCGATACTGTTGTCCAGCATCGCCGGCAGCATCTGGCCCCAACTTGCCGCCGGCTCGGCATATTGATCGGTTACGGTCGAATCGCCCGCCAGGAAGATGGTGGGGGCGGTTACGGGCTCGATCCGGACGGACGACACTTGGGGCTGCCCGAGGAATTCGAGCGTCAGCTTGTCGTCCCAGGTAAATTCCTTGGCGTCGTTGGCATCGATTCGGACGCGGGTGCCGCCCGGTGCATTGGCTGGCGGCGCTGTCAGCACCGGGGATCGCTTGTCGACCAGGAACTGGCGCTCGATGAACTGGCCTTTGCGGGTTTCGACATTGCGCAGCATCAGCCGTCGGGCTTCCGCCTTTACCGTCGTGTCGCCAGCGGCATCGCTGGCCCCCAGCCGTACCGTCACCCGATAGGTGCCGTCCGGGACCGCGACGGAAAACAGAAAATCACTGTCTGTGCCATGGGACTCCATCCCATGGCTGCCGGTGCGATAGGGCGTCTGCCTTTCGGTGCTGCCGTTCGACAGGTCGAAATTCATGGGAAAAGCGGGCTCGGCCGCGGCGGTGGGCGATGCTGCCATCAGCAGCAGGGCAAGAGCGGTGCTAAGCGACATGGCGCAGTTTATCCCGAAAAGGGCTGGCAGGCAAAAAGGGGAGCGCATGGCAATGCGCTCCCCGAGAAGGCCGCCCGTGCAGAGGCGGCAAACATTGATCGAGCGTTGATCACGGCGGATCGTCTCACAAAATGACTTTGCGATCCATATATAGGGATAAAATTCAGGTCAATGGCTAAGCGCAGCAAAGGCTATGCGCGCTGCATCGGTCCACATCGTGGAACTTGCGATCATATTATGATTTTTATGGAAATGTCGTGAAATATAATATAGTGTGACACAAAATTTCACATAGTGGGAATGCTGGCGATAGCCGGCACATTGGGGAGGAAGTCATGATCGAGCATTACAGCCGTATTGCGTCCGCGCGCCGTTCGTCGGTGATCGCGCTGGCCGTCGCCATGATGGCGGGCGCGCCGGCCTTGGCGCAGGACCAGGCGCCGCAGGCACAGCCTGACCAGGAAAATGCCGACATCGTCGTCACCGGCTTCCGCGCCTCGCTCAACAGCGCGCTCAGCATGAAGCGGCAGGAAGCCGCCGCGATCGATTCGATCGTCGCCGAAGATATCGGCAAGTTCCCCGACTCCAACCTCGCCGAATCGATGCAGCGCGTGCCGGGCATCGCGCTCCAGCGCGGCGACGGCGGCGAAGGCCGCAACATCTCGGTCCGCGGCCTTGGCCCGGCCTTCACCCGCACCCGCATCAACGGCATGGAAGGCACGTCGCAGACCGGCTCGTCGGACATTTACGGTGCCGGCAATAATGGCCGCAGCTTCGACTTCAACGTCTTCCCGACCGAAATCTTCTCGGCCCTGTCGGTGCGCAAGACCCCCTCGGCCGATGTCGAGGAAGGCTCGCTCGGCGCGACGGTCGATCTGAGCGCGCCCAAGCCGATGGACCAGAAGGAGGATTTCGTCCTCTCGATGACCGCGCGCGGCGTCTATAACGAGCTGTCGAAGGAGGTCGATCCGCGTGCCTCGCTGCTGGTGTCGAAGAAGTTCGGCGACAGCGGCTTCGGCATCCTCGGCTCGGTCGCCTATCAGAAGCGGCACATCCGCGAAGTCGGCTATTCGGCGGTGGACATCCTGTCGGCCAATACCAATGGCGGTTTCTGCTCGCCGGTCGGCTTCGCGCCGCAGAACCCGGCCGACAATGCTGCCAAGGGCGCCGATGCGCTCAATTGCTCGACCGGCAATCCGCGCACGAGCACCAGCGCCGCCTATCAGGCCATCTATGATCTGCGTCGCGACGACCTGCCCAACACGCCGGGCAGCGGCGCCTTCCTGCCGCGCATTCCGCGCTACCTCAATTCGGAACAGAATCAGGAACGGATCGGCGGGTCGCTGACCCTCCAGTTCAACCCCGACGATGACACCGACATCTCGCTCGACATGCTCTATTCGCGGTTCGAGGTGACCCGGCGCGACAATTATATCGCTGCCATCTCCTTCGCCCGCTCGGCCGCCAATAACGGCCAGCCGATGACCTCCGTGCGCGATATCGAGTTCGACGAGAATGGCTCGCTGGTCCAGGGCGTGTTCGACGGCGTCGACGTCCGTTCCGAAGGGCTGGTCGATCATTTCGTCTCGACCTTCAAGCAGGCCAACCTCAACTTCCGCCGTCGCCTCAACGACAGTCTGGAACTGAGCGGCATCGTCGGCTTCAACCGCTCCATCTGGGACGGCAAGAAGCGTCTCCAGACCTTCATGGACGCGATCGACACCGATGGTTTCTCGATCGACTATAGCAAGGGCGGCACCACCCCAACCTTGGGCTTCGGCATCGACGTCAATGACCCCGCCAGCTTCAACTATGCGCCGGGCCGCGCCGATGGCACCGTGCTGGGCGGCTTCAGCTATCAGGGCAAGCCGTCGAAGAACACCACCGACAATATGACCGCCGACATCAACCTCAAATGGACGGTCAGCGACGCCTTCTCGATCAAGGGCGGCGCGCAATATCGGCGCAGCAATTTCCTGTCGACCTTCCTGCGTCCCTATAATGCCGATACCGTGGTGCGGGCGCTGCCGGCCGGCACAACGCTGGCCGATATCACCACCAACATCACCGGCGTCGACAAGCTGTGGGGCCATGGCGCCCCGTCCAGCTGGGCGGCGATCGATCCCGAGAAATGGGCCGACACCTTCGGCTTCGACGATGTCCGCTATTGCGGCGTCGAATGTGGCGGCGGCCGCAGCCGCGTGCGCGAAGAGGTCATGAGCAGCTATCTCATGGCCAATTTCGATCTCAGCGATGCGATCGGCTTCGGCATTCGCGGTGACGTCGGCGTGCGCTACGTCAAGACTGACATGCTGTCGTCGGGTTACATCGCCGTGGCGCAGGCCAGCTCGCCGACGGGTCTGACCGGCCAGTTCGCGGCCGCCAGCAACAGCTATGACGACTGGCTGCCCTCGGCGAACATCGTCGTCGAACCGGTCGAGAATGTTCTGGTCCGCTTCTCTGGTGCCAAGGTCATGGCCCGTCCAGAACTCGGCCTGCTGACCCCGACCAGCGGCGTCAATCCGGTCACCCGCGTCGGTAATGTCAACAACCCGTTCCTCGACCCGATTCGCGCCAACACCTTCGACGTCGCGGTCGAATGGTATTTCCGCCCCGGTTCGCTGCTCTCGGCTGCCTTCTTCTACAAGGACATCAAGAGCTTCATCCAGAATGTGAACAGCCAGATCCCGTTCAACCAGCTCGGCTTGCCCAACGCCCTGCTGGAAAACAGCAACACCTTGCCGGATGAGCTGTTCACCGTGTCGCAGCCGTTCAACACGCCGGGCGGCAAGCTCAAGGGTATCGAGCTCAATGCCCAGATCCCCTTCACCTTCCTCGACGGCTTCTTCAGCAATTTCGGCGTGCTGGCCAACTACACCCATGTCACGTCGAAGATCGATTATATCCTCGCCAGCGTGAACGGCGTGCCGACCGTGACGACCACGGCGGACCTGGTCGGCCTGTCGCCCAACACCGCGTCGGGCACGCTCTATTATGAGGATGACAAATTCTCGATCCGCACCACCGGCAACTTCCGCGACAAGTTCATCCGCGGCATTCCGGCCTCGCCCGGCAGCGACCTTCAGGGCAATGCCAAGACCTTCTACATGGATGCGTCGGCCAGCTATAATGTCACGGATCGCCTGAAGATCATCGTCGAGGCGCAGAACCTGACCGACGAGCAGAACCGCCTCTATATCGACAGCCAGCGTCAGGACACGCTGTTCGAAACCCGCATCGGTCGCACCTTCACCTTCGGCGTGACCTACCGGATGTAATTTCCCAGTCCTCCCCAAACTTAAAGGGCGCGGCCACTATTGGTGACCGCGCCCATTTTCTTATCGGGACGAAAGGAAATTCAGCGCTGGCCGCTGAAGCCCACCGCGGCGCTGATCTGTTCGGCCGACTTCATCACCTGCTCGGCCAGCGCCGGGCGGACATCGTCGGTCAGATAATGGGCCGCGCTCGCGATCGAGATGGCGACGCAGATCTGCCCCTTGGCATCGCGCACCGGCACCGCGATCGACCGCACGCCATCGCCCAGTTCACTGTCATGCAGCACTTCGCCGCGCGCCTTATGGATGCGCATTTCTGCAATATAGGCGTCGATCTGCGCCCGGCTGGCCTCGCCACCCTTGGCCTCGACATAGAGCCGTTCCCAGGTCGCCTCATCCTCGTCCAGCAGCAGTGCCTTGCCCAAGCCCGTTTCGGCGACCGGACGACGATCGCCCGGCGCGGTCGCGACGCGCAGCCGCTGGTTGCCGGTCACCCGGTCCAGATGGCGCGACCAGTCGCCCTCGCGCTTGCCCACGAACACGCAGAAGCCGGTCTTTTCCGACAGTAATTCCATGAACGGGCGGGCGACGCGGACATAGTCGATCTGCTCGGTGGCCAGCACGCCCAGCTGCAACAGCTTGGGACCGAGCGCGAAGCCGTTGCGCGTCACCGCCAGATAGTCGCGCGATTTCAGCGCCTGCACCAGTCGGTGCGCGGTGGTCTTGCTCATGCCCAGCTTGCGGGCCAGATCGGCGGCACGGATCGGCCCGTCGATCACCTCGTCCATGATATCGAGCGCGCGCATCAGCGTCTGCGTGCCCTTAACGCCCTGTTCCTGCTTCTCTTCGCCATCTTGCATATGTTTTTCGCTTCCTGTTTTCGTCCCATATATAGGGTCGTCCCACATATCGGAAACGAATTTCGCAAAGGCGGAGCGAACATCGCGATCAGCCCAAAAACATAAGGGCCCGCCGATCGAAATCGGCGGGCCCATAGCCGTCAGTCGCGACCCGACGGGGATCAATATTGGACGGTAACGGTCACTGCGCGGCGGTTCTGCGCCCAGCTTGCCTCGTCCGAACCCAGAGCCGCCGGCCGTTCCTTGCCATAGCTCACGGTGTTGATGCGGCTGGGCGAAATGCCCAGCGATGCGAGATAATTTTTGGCCGCATTGGCGCGACGGTCGCCCAGCGCGATATTGTAATCGCGGGTGCCGCGTTCGTCGGCATGGCCTTCGATGGTGATGCGGACATTGGGGTTCTGCTGCAGCCAGGCGGCCTGGCTTTGCAGCGTCGCCTGATCCTCGGCATCGACATCATATTGGTCGAGGCCAAAGAAGATGCGGTCGGACGACACCGACGCGATGAAATCTTCCTGGCTGCCCTTGACCGGACCGGTCTGGCCGGTGGAGCCACCCGTCTGGGTCGTGTCGCTGCCACCCGGTGCCGGCGGCAGTTCGGCCGGCGGCTTCTTCGAACAGGCGGCGAGGGCCAGGACGGCGGTTGCCATGAGCAGGGGCCGGGTGATCTTCATCGGGGTCTCCTAAGGATATCGCCATTCTGCCACCCGGACGGGCAACAGCATGGTTGGTAAAAATCGTTACGCTGTCAAGACGATAGGGTTCCCTATCGCGTCGAAAAGCTGTGGAAAACTTATGGCAGCAACGGACCCCAGGCCGGGTCGGAGCCGCTGAGCGGCGTCGGAATGCGCCGTTCGTTCACGCCGGTCAGGTCGACCTGCCACACCTGGCTGCTGCCCTGGCGGCCCGGCGTGGTGCGGAAGAATTGCAGCACGCGGCCATTGGGCGACCAGGTCGGCTGCTCGTCCTGCCAGCCATTGGTCAGGATGCGCTCATTGTCGCCGCTCGGCGTCATCACCGCGATCTTGAAATCGCCCGACAGCTTGGTGAAAGCGATCAGGTCGCCGCGCGGGCTCCATTCGGGCGTCGCATAGCGGCCGCCGCCATGGCTGATGCGGCGCTGGTTCGACCCGTCGGCATTCATCACATAGATTTGCTGTCCGCCCGACCGGTCGCTTTCGAACACGATCTGGCGACCGTCCGGCGAATAGGAACCGCCGACATCGATGCCCGGCGAATTGGTGAGCCGCACCGGCGCGCCGCCCTGGGCGGACACGCGATAGATGTCGGTATTGCCCGACACCGCCATCGAGAACAGGATGTTGCGGCCATCGGGCGACCAGCGCGGCGCGAAGGTCGTGTTGTTGCTTTCGGTCACCAGCCGCTGCTGCCCGGTGCCGATGTCATAGACATAGATGCGCACCCGGCTGCCCAGATAGCTCACATAGACGATCGACTTGTAATCGGGCGAGAAACGCGGGGTGAGGGCGATCGACTGGCCATTGGTGATGAAGCGGTGGTTGGCGCCATCGGAATCCATGATGGCGAGGCGCTTGACGCGGTTATCCTTGGGGCCGCTCTCGGCGATATAGGCGATGCGGCTGTCGAAGAAGGGGCTCTCGCCCGACAGCCGGGCATAGATGGCGTCGGCGCATTTATGCGCGGCACGGCGCCAGTCGCGCGGGGCGACGACATAGCCCTGGCGCGTCAGTTCCTGCTTCAGCGCCACGTCATAGAGATAGCAGCCGACGGTAATGTCCGCCTCGCCGCCGGTGGTGCGGACAAAGCCCTGCACCAGCGCCTGATAGGCACCCCATTTGTCATAGACCGGATTGGTCACTTCCGGGAAAGCGAGCGCGGGCATGCCGGCCGGGCCGGACGGATCGAACAGGCCCGATCCTTTAAGGTCGGTGGCAATCACTTCGGCGATCTTGCGGCCAAGTTCATTGGCGGTGCCGGCCGGGGTCGCCACATCCTGCTGCGCCGGCAGTGCGGGCACCGCGATCTTGAGGTTGCTGTCGATATCGCCGGTCACGTCGACCGACAGCTGCGCCAGCGCGGGCATGGCGGTGAAGGCGAGCAGGGCGGCGGTCGCCGCGGCCAAGCGGCGGAGCAGGGTCGTCGTCATCGGGTCAGCCTCGCGTCAAAGCGGAGTGGCCGCAGCCATTTCCATTGTTCATAATATTCGGGCGGCAAATTGCGGAAGGGCGAAGCGAGCTTCACCGCCTGGATCGCGCGCTCCGCGTGCAGCTTGGCCTGGGGCCGGTTGCTGGCGGTGACGCCCAACTGGTCGATCACTTCGGGCGTGCCGATCACCGCGCCATTCTTGTCCAGCCGCACTTCCAGCAGGGTCACCAGCTGGTCGGCATCCGCGCCCGACGGGGGACGCCAGTTGGGCTTGAGCTGCCGGCGGATCTCGGCGTCCAGCGCCGCCTTCTGCTGCGGCCCCATGGCGGCGGCCTGCGGCGCGGCAGCCGGCTTGCGCGGTGCGTCGGCACTGGTGTCGATGCCTTTGAGGAAATCATTGCCCAGCAGCGATCCCTTGGGCTTGGCCGCGGCCTTGCCCGATCCCGATGCCGCGGCCGGCTTGGCGGCCTTGGGCGCGGGCTTGGCGCTCGCCTTGGCGGGCGCCGCCGCTGCTGCCTTGGGCTTCTCCGGCGCCGGCTTCGCCCTGGGCTTTTCCGCCGGCTTTTCGGGCGCCGGCTTGGGCTTGGGCGCCGCCTTGGGCGTTTCCTTCTTCGGCGGTGTTGGTTTCGGCTTGGGCGGCGCGGGCTTCGCGACCTCCTTGGGCGGGACCGGCTTTGGTTTGGGCGGCGCCGGGGTCGGCTCGGGCACGGGGGCCGGCTCGGGCTGGGCAGCGGGCGCAGCGTCCTCGGTCGGGCCCTTCTCAGGCGCGACGCTGGGCGGTGGCGGCTCGGTCGAGATGCGCGGCGCGGTCGATTGCAGCGCCACTTCGTCCACCAGGCTGACATCCATTGGCGGGCTGTTCAGCTTCAGCGGATTGGGCGTCGCCAGGAACCCGGCCGACAGCAGGCCGAACAGCAGGACATGTCCTGCCGTCGCAACGCCAAGGCCGATTTTTTCCGCGCGTTCCATCGGTTTGACCTATGGCCCCTATTCTGAACCTGCGCTGACATCGTCGGCGCCGTCCTGCCCGCCGGTGCTGACCAGCGCCACCTTGTTGAGGCCGGCCCGGTTGAGCTCGCCCATCACCCGCATCACCCGGCCATAATCCAGCGCCGTGTCCGCCCGCAGGAAGATCTGCGGCGCGTCGGGCTTGCCGGCATTGGCCGACACGATCTCGGCCAGCCGGTCGGGCAGGTCGGCGTCGCTGACCACATCCTCGTCGACATAGATGGCGCCGTCGCGATCGATCGACACCACGGTCGGCTTGGCATCCTGGTCCAGCCCCTTGGCGCGCGTCTCGGGCAGGTTCACCGGCACGCCGGTCACCAGCAACGGCGCGGTCACCATGAAGATGATCAGCAGCACCAGCATGACGTCGACCAGCGGCGTCACGTTGATGTCTGCCATCGGCGCGCGATTGCGCCCGCGCCGACCGGATGGAGGGCCAGACATCGCCATCAGCGCGCTCCCTTTTCTGCAGCGGTGCCCAAGGTCACCGCTGGGCCTCAAGCTCGCGGCTCAGCGTCGCGTAGAAGCCATCGGCAAAGCGGTTTAGGCGCGATTCCATCCGGTTGATGCCATGGCTGAACCGGTTGTAGGCGATCACCGCCGGGATGGCGGCGAACAGGCCGATTGCGGTCGCGAACAAGGCCTCGGCAATGCCCGGCGCCACGACGGCGAGCGAGCTGTTCTGCGCGGCGGCGATCGAGGTGAAGGCGCGCATGATGCCCCACACGGTGCCGAACAGGCCGACGAACGGCGCCACCGAACCGACCGTCGCCAGGATGTTCAGCCGGTCCGACAGCCGGTCGACCTCGGCCGCGATCGTGCTCGACATGCTGGTCGCCAGCCGGTCGCGCGTGCCGTCGCGGTCGATCACCTTCTGCGCGGTAGAGCGGCGCCATTCGGTGACGCCGGCGGCCATCACCTTGGCGGCCGGGAATTCGGCCTTGCCGCGGGCTTCATAGAAACGGTCGATATCGTCCGCTTTCCAGAAATCCGCCTCGAACGCGCGGCTCTGCTTGCTCGCCTTGCGCAGGGTGAAGCTGAAGCCGATGATGATCGCCCAGGTCCAGATGCTGGCCAGCAACAGGCCCAGCATCACCCCCTTCACGACGATGTCGGCCTGCAGGAACAGGGCGAGCGGCGAAATGGTGGCGGCGTCGGCTGCGGCGCCCATGGCGGTGCCGACGTCAGGCATGGACAGGTTCATGGGTGGATGTCTTCCCCTCGCATCAAACGGCTAAAAATCTCGATCCAGGGGCGCGGCTGGCGCTGCGGTCGTCCCTGGGGTGTCAGATAGGCGACGGTGATGACGCCGTCGGTCAATATGTCCTCGCCGCGCATGACTCTTTGCTGAATGACGCAGCTGGCGGCCCGCACCTCCATCACCTGGCTGACGACCATCAGGTCATCGTCCAGCCGGGCGGGACGGCGATAGGCGAGTTTCAGGTCGGTGACGGCATAGACGCCTTCGCCGCCTTCATGATTGGCGCGCTGGTCGATGCCCGCGATGCGCAGCATGTCGGACCGGGCGCGCTCCATATAGCGCAGATAATTGGCGTGATAGACCAGCCCCGACAGGTCCGTATCCTCGAAATAGATGCGCAGCGGGAAATGATGCACGGCGGCGATGAACCGTCCGGATGCGGGCGCTGGCAGGGGATCGGCAAGGGGCATGGGCGGCTATTAAGCATGGCGTGCGGTTCGCGCAAAGGCGGAAAATCGCGCGGGCGAACCATCCATCCGTCGCGATGGCCCGTTCGCCGCCCGCGAAGGGGCTTGGCGCGCGGCCTTACTTGTCGGTAGGGGTGACTGGAACGAACATTTGGTGAGGAGAATGGGACATGACCGACATAAAGACCGTGGGCGTGATCGGCGCCGGCCAGATGGGGGCGGGCATTGCCCAGGTCGCCGCCCAGGCCGGCTATGACGTGATCCTGTCCGACATCGACCTGCCCCGCGCCGAAAAGGGCAAGGCCGGCATCGCCAAGCTGCTGGCCCGCGCGGTCGAAAAGGAAAAGATCAGCCAGGCCGACGCCGATGCCGCGCTCGCCCGCATCACCCCGGTCGGCGAGATCGCGCCGCTCGCCGGCGCCCAGCTGGTGATCGAGGCCGCGACCGAGCGCGAAGAGGTCAAGCGCACCATCTTCACCAATGTCGGCAAGATCCTGGCGCCCGGCGCCATCCTTGCCACCAACACCTCGTCCATCCCGATCACCCGCCTGGCCCAGGCCGCGCCCGACGCCAGCCGCTTCGTCGGCGTCCATTTCTTCAATCCGGTGCCGGTGATGGTGCTGGTCGAGGTCATTCGCGGCCTTGCCACGTCGCCCGAGACGGTCGCCGCGGTCGAGGGTTTCGCCGCGAAGATCGGCAAGACCACGGTCCATGCCTTCGATGCGCCCGGCTTCGTCGTGAACCGCATCCTGCTGCCGATGCTGAACGAGGCGGTGTTCGTGCTGGGCGAGGGCGTCGGCAGCGTCACCGACATCGATCAGGGTTGCAAGCTGGGCCTCAACCATCCGATGGGGCCGCTGACCCTGCTCGATTTCGTCGGCCTCGACACCGCGCTTGAAATCCTCAACGTCTTCCTCACCACCACCGGCGATCCCAAATATCGCCCGGCGCCGCTGCTGGTCAAATATGTCGAGGCCGGCTGGTATGGCCGCAAGACCGGCAAGGGCTTCTATGATTATTCGGGCCCGGAACCCGTCCCGACCCGTTAAAAAAACTATCCGGTGGGGCGGCCTCGTGCCGCCCTATCCCGCGCTCAGCCCATGTTTCTTCATGCAATGGCGCAACTGGTCATAGGTCAGGCCCAGCCCCTTGGCGGTGGCGCGCTGATTATAGCGGAACCGCTCCAGCGCCGCCCGCACGATCGCCGCCTCATGCGCATCGACCGCCGATTTGAGATCGGTGACATCGCCATGGCCGTTCATCACCGATGCAGCCGCAGGTGCCGGCGCCGCGCTTTCCGGTGAAACTGCCGCAGTCCCCGGCATCAACGGGCGTGGTTTCCAGGGCGAGGCGAAGGGGTCGAACACAATGGACGAGATCGGCCGCCCCGGCTCGGGCCAGCGATAGACCGCCCGCTCCACCACATTGCGCAGCTCGCGCACATTGCCCGGCCAGCCATAGCCTTCCAGTTCGGCCGCGCAGGCGGCGGAGAAGCCCGGCCATTGCGGCCAGTTGAGTTCTGCCGCCATGCGCCGGCCGAAATGGTCGGCCAGCACCGTTATGTCGCCTTCCCGCGCGCGCAGCGGCGGCAGGGTGATGACCTCGAAGCTCAGGCGGTCGAGCAAATCGGGGCGGAAGCGTCCGGCATCGGCGGCGGCGGGCAGATCCTCGTTGGTCGCCGCAACGATGCGGACATCGACCATCACCGGCCGCGACGACCCGATCCGTGTCACTTCGCCATATTCGATCACCCGCAGCAGCCGTTCCTGCGCTGCCATCGACAATGTGCCCAACTCGTCCAGGAACAAGGTGCCGCCATCGGCCTCCTCGAACCGGCCCGGCCGCGCCTTGGTCGCGCCGGTGAAGGCGCCCTGTTCATGGCCGAACAGCTCCGCCTCGATCAGCGTCTCGGGCAGGGCGGCGCAGTTCATCACGATCAGTGGTTCGCCCCAGCGCGGCGACAGATGATGCAGGCGCTCGGCGATCAGCTCCTTGCCGGTGCCGCGTTCGCCGATCACCAGCACCGGGCGATTGAGTTCGGCGGCCCGCCCGGCCAGTTCGACGGCGTCGAGAAAGGCCAGCGACTGGCCGACAAACTGGGTATTTTTCTCCATGCGCCAAAATATGGGGAAATTTCCCAACTTTCAGCAAGAGAAATTTTTCTGCAGCCGTGCCAGATCATCAAAAAATGGCGGTTTTCTGCGCTTTTCGAAAATTGGCACGGCCTCTGCAGTGTTGGGAACGAAGCCGCTGCACAGACAGGCGGCACCTTTAGAAGGCCAGGTTCAAGGAGTGTTGAAGATGGAAAAGAACAGCAACAGCGTTCGCGAAATCGGTCAGCTGATGTCGGTCGCCATTGCCGCCGTCCTGTTCGGATCGACCATGATCCTTTCGGCGGTCGGCCCGGCCCGCGCCAGCGAAGCCCCGGTCCTCGCGACCCAGGATACCCCCGCGACCCTGCGCTATCTGGCGTAAGGCCGCACGACCCAGGCCGGGGCGGAAATGCCCCCTCTCGTCCGCCCCAGCCCCCTTGAAGAGAAGACCAGGAGCACCGTTAAAATGGGTATTTTCTCCCGCACCCGAGACATCATCGCCGCCAATGTCACCGACCTGCTCGACAAGGCCGAAGACCCGGCGAAGATGATCCGCATGATCATCCTCGAAATGGAGGAGACGCTGGTCGAGGTGCGCGCGTCCGCCGCCCGCACGATCGCCGACCAGAAGGAAATGCGTCGTCACATCGGCAAGCTGCAGGCGCTGCAGGATGGCTGGACCGAAAAGGCCCAGCTCGCCCTCAGCAAGGATCGCGAGGATCTCGCCAAGGCAGCTCTGGTCGAACGCCAGAAGGCCGCCGACATGGCCGAGCATCTCTCCCACGAGATCGAGGTGCTGGACGAGGCGCTGAAGGCGTCGGAAGAGGATATCGCCAAGCTGCAGGGCAAGCTGCGCGAGGCGCGTGCCCGCCAGAACAGCCTGGTCAGCCGCATGGAAAGCGCGCAGAACCGCCTGCGGGTGCGCGAAGCCTATGCCGGCGAGAAGGTCAACGAAGCCTTTGCCCGCTTCGACATGCTCGAACGCCGCGTCGATATGGCCGAAGGCCGCGCCGATGCCATGGGTCTGGGCGCGCCGCCCAAGACGCTGGAAGAGGAAATCGCGGAGCTGAAGTCGGCCGACAAGGTCGATGCCGATCTCGCCGCGCTCAAGGCCAGCATGAACAAGGGAGCCTGATCCGATGGAAGACGTACTGGTCCCCATCGCCGTGGTCGGCATGCTGTTCATCGGCATGCCCTGGCTGATCTTCCACTATGTCACCAAGTGGAAGCAGGCGCCCAAGATCACCGACGAGGACGAGCGGCTGCTGGATGAACTCCACCTGCTCGCCCGCCGTCTCGAAGACAGGCTGCAGACGGTCGAACGGATCGTCGCAGCCGACAATCCCGACTTCCGCCCGCAACGTCCGGCACAGGACGATAATTACGACTTCGACCGGAGGAACTGACATGAGCGCCCGCCGCACCAAATTCTATCTCGACAAGCAGAATGGCAAGTGGATGGGCGTGTGCTCCGGCATCGCCGACTATACCGGGATCGACGTGGTCTGGGTTCGGGTCGGCGCGGTGCTGGTGACCCTGATGGGGGCCTTCCCCTGGACGCTGATCGCCTATTTCGCCGCCGCCTATTTCGCCGATGCCAAGCCCCAGGGCCTTTATTCGGATCGGGACGACGAGAAATTCTGGCAGGGCGTGCGCACCAACCCGGCGCGCTCCACCCGCGACGTCCGCTCCAAGTTCCGCGACATCGACCGCCGCCTCGCCGACATCGAGGTCTATTATACCAGCCGCAACACGCGCCTTGCCGACGAGATCGACAGCCTGCGCTGAAGCATAGCCAGGACAGGGCAGCAATAACGGGGAGTTAAGGCCATGAATTTCGCAGGACCGACCTTCGTTCTGGCCATCATCGCCATGTCGACGCTGGGCTGGATGTTCACCACCTGGGTCCGTGCCCGCCATGGTTATCCGGTTGAAAATGAATGGACGGGCACCGTTCATCGAACAGATCCCGACGCCGGTCGAAAAATCGACCTTCTTTCAAGTGAAAACGAAAAGCTGACTGGCCGCATCAGCCGCCTCGAAGAACGCATCGCAGTCCTCGAACGGATCGCCACCGATCCCGCCGCCCGGACCGCGCGCGATATCGACGCGCTGCGCTGACGCTGACCAGGCAAGGGGAGTAAAGATCATGGTTCCAGTTGAAGTTCTTGCGCCTGCTGCGGTCATCGTCGGATCGCTGGGTGTTGCGGGTTGGGTTTTTACCACCTGGCTTCGCATCCGGCACGGCTACCCGCTGGAAAATAGCTGGGGCAAGGCGGTCTATCCGCAGAAGAATGAGGAAATGGTCGAGCGCATCAAGCTGATCAGCCAGGAAAATGCCCAGCTGCGCGCCGAAATCGGCTCGATGAAGGACCGGCTCGCCGTGGTCGAGCGGATCGTCACCGACGAAAGCCATCAGCTCAATCGCGAAATCGAGCGGCTGCGCGGCCCGGCGAACTGATCGCCCCGCACGCCCAAGGGAGGACAAATATGGATCCGTTTCAAATGGTCGTCGCCATCGTCGGGATTACCGCCGTCGCAAGCGTCGTCCGCGCCAAATATGGCGTCGTGCGCCGCCACAAGGGCGAGGAGTTCATCCAGCGCGGTCCCGATCCGGAGGCCGAACGCCTCCGCGCCGAAGTGAAGGCGCTCAAGGACCGGGTTGCCGTGCTGGAACGGCTCGCCACCGACAGTTCGACCGCGCTGGAGCGCGAATTCGAGAAGCTCAAGGACCGCGACTGATCGCGGCAAAGGACACAGGGAGGACATCATGCAGGATCCCCTCTTCTACCTCACCATGGCCACCGCCGGCCTTGCCGGCCTCACCATCGTCGCCTTCGCGTCGCTGCGCGGCTGGAATGGTTGGCTCGACCTCAAGCGCGCGGAACTGAGCCGCCGCAGCGAGGAAGCCGCCCCACCCTCGGCCGCCGCCCGTATCGAGGTCGCCGACCTCAAGGAACGCATCCGCAAGCTCGAAGCCATCGCCGCCGGCGTCGATCTCTGATCCGTCGGCGGGGAAAAGCGGCTTTCCCGCACCGCTTTTCCCCCTATATGGGCGGTATGACCGATCAGCCCGCCCCGATGCCCGTTCTGGCCGACCTCCAGGAAGAATATGAATTTCTCGACGCCGATGATCGCTATCGCCTGTTGATCGATCTCGGCCGGGGGCTGGAGGATATGCCCGACGCGCTCAAGACCGACACGACGCTGGTGCGGGGCTGCTCGGCGGCGGTCTGGGTCTATCCCACGGTGCTGGATGACGGCCGACTCCATTTCCTCGCCGACAGCAATGCCGCCATCACCAAGGGGATCATCGCGCTGGTGCTGCTGACCGTGCAGGACCGCGCCCCGGCAGAGATCGGCGCAACCGATATCGAGGGCGCGCTGGCTCCCTTCGACCTCAAGAACCAGCTCAGCTCCAACCGCACCCAGGGCATTCCCAACATGATCGCCCTGATCCGCGAGACCGCTGCCCGCTACGCCTGACGGAAACTCCCGCGCATCCCCGCGTTCTTGCCTGACAAGGAGAATGCGACAATGCGCCATATCATGCCCCTCGCTATGCTCGGCCTGTTGGCCGCCTGTTCGGGCGGGGACAAGGAGGAACCGACCCAGCGCGACCAGATCGGCCAGGTCTGGAAATATGAAACCGCCGGCGCCAGCCAGAAGGTCGCCTATATCGGGAGCGCCAACAGCGTGCAGACCATGACCGCCGCCGACACCTTCTCGGTGCTGATGGTCCAGCCCATGTCCAATGGCGAAAAGACGGTGACGGTGAAGCTGGTTGGCGCGCCCTTCCAGTGCGACCTGTCCGACTGCGCGGTCGATGCCACCACCGATGATGGCAAGGCCCATCGCTGGAAGGGCCGCATGACCGAAGCGAAGGACGGGATCGAGATCATGCCCTCGCAAAATGCCTATGAGGCGATCGCCAAGGCGAAAAGCGTGAAGGTAAACCTCGCCGTCGGCCCGAAGGATCAGCGCTTCCCGTTCGAATTCAACGTCGCCGGGCTCGACCTCAAGAAGGGTGCCTGACACACGACAGGGCGAGCGCTGTAATGCGCTCGCCCTGACTACCTCGCTTATTCCTGCAGCGACACGCCGGGGCTGCGCGGGTCGGCGGCGCCGATCCAGTGGCCGTCGGCGGTCCGCTCGGCGGCATTGGCCTTGAGGCCCAGGCGCGAGATGGTGACGCGGTGGCCCAGTTTCTCCAGCGGTCCCTTCATCGCTTCCAGCGACGTGCCCTGTTCCAGCACCAGCCCGTCGCCATTGAAGAATTCCAGACCCAGCGCGATCGAATCCTGCGCCGACAGGCCCCAGTCGAAATGAGCGATCAGCGCCTTGGCGACCTGCATGATGATGGTCTTGCCGCCGGCCGCGCCGACGGTGAAGATCGGCATGCCCTTATCGTCATAGACGATGGTCGGCGACATGGACGATAGCGGCCGTTTGCCCGGCTCCACCCGGTTGGCGACCGGCGCGCCATTTTTCTCGGGCGTGAAGCTGAAATCGGTCAGCTCATTGTTCAGCACCACGCCATTGGCGACCAGCTGGCTGCCGAAGAAGCTCTCGATCGTCGATGTCCAGGCGGCGATGTCGCCATTGCGGTCCACTGCGACGAAATGGCTGGTGCCGCTTTCCGGTTGGGGCAGGGCGCTGGTGCGCGGCTGCGCCCCGGCGGGCAGGCCAGGCTTATAGGCAGTGAGCGCCTTGTTCAGCCGGATCTCGCCCGACCGCTGCTTCAAATAAGCGGGATCGATCAGCCCGGCGATCGGCACATGGACGAACTCGGGGTCGCCCAGCCAGGTGTCGCGATCCGCATAGGCGAGCTGCATCGCTTCGCCGATGACGTGCCAGGAGCGCGGATCATCCTTGCCCCACTGCGCCAGCGGGAAGCGCTCGACCATGCCCAGCACCTGCAGCACGGTGATGCCGCCGGCCGACGCCGGCCCCATGCCGCACACCGTATAGGCGCGATAATGGCCGCATACCGGCTTGCGGTCCTTGACCTGGTAATTGGCCAGGTCGTCGGTCGTCATCGGCACCGGATTGCGGGGTGCATTGGTGACGGCCTTGGCGATCGCCTGCGCATTCTCGCCCAGATAGAAGGCGTCCGGCCCTTCCGCCGCGATCCGCTTGAACAGGGCGGCGAGCGGCGGGTTCTTCAGCGTCGTGCCGACTGACGGCAACTGCCCGTCGATCCAGTAATAGCTGCGGATTTCCGGGAAATCGGCCCAGATATTCTGCAAGGCCTTCAGCGCCGTGGCGGTGCGCTCGCCCAGCTGGAAGCCATCGTCGGCCAGCCGGATAGCCGGCTGGAACAGGTCGGCCCAGGGCAGCTTGCCCCATTTCTTGTGGGCTTCCCACGCCATGCGCAGATTGCCCGGCACGCCGACCGAATAGCCGCCCGGCCAGGCCTGGACGAAGGGCAGGGGCTTGCCGTCCGCGCCCATGAAGCGATCGGGCCGGGCGGCGGCCGGCGCGGTCTCGCGCCCGTCGATCGATTCCAGCACGCCGCTCGCGCCATCATGATGCATCAGGAAGCCGCCGCCGCCGATGCCGCTATTATGCGGCTCGACCACGTTCAGCGCCAGCATCATCGCGATCGCCGCGTCGGTGGCGCTGCCGCCCTTGCGCAATATTTCCTGCCCCGCTGCCGCCGCGCGCGGATCGGCGGCGGACACGGTGGCATTCAATGCCACCGGCTCGCGCGCCAGGGCGGTTACGGGCGCCAGGGCAAGGGGGGCAATCAGGGCGAAGGGGGCCAGCAGGCCGGTCAGGCGGGAGGTCATGGCCGGCACCCTAAAGCTCGCATTTCGTTTCGCAACCCGTCTTGTTTCGATCATGTCCGGGAAGGACGGATCAGGCGTCGATCCCCACCACCTCGCCGATATGCCGCACGCCGTCGCGCGCCATCAGCGCCTTCAGGCCATCGTTGATCCGCCTGGCGAGATAGGGGCCTTCATAGACCAGCGCGCTATAGACCTGCACCAGCGAGGCGCCGGCGCGGATGCGGGCATAGGCCTGCTCCGCATTGGCGATGCCACCCACGCCGATCAGCGGCAGCCGGTCGCCCAGCAGCCGGCGGAAGTCGCGCAGCTTGCCCAGCGACAGGTTGGTGAGCGGCGCGCCCGACAGGCCGCCGGTCTCGCCTGCATGGGCCGACTGTAGCGCCGGGCGGGTGATGGTGGTGTTGGACACGATCAGCGCGTCGATCCGGTGGTCGATGCAGGCGGCGGCGATATCCTCGATATCGGCCGGTTCCAGGTCCGGCGCCACCTTCAGGAAGATCGGCGGGCCGCCTTCGGGCCGTGCCGCCATCACCGTGCCCAGCAGATCGTCCAGCGCCGCCCGGCCCTGCAGCGCGCGCAGGCCCGGCGTGTTGGGCGAAGAGATATTGACCGTCAGATAATCGGCCAGCGGCGCCATGCAGGTAACGCCGGTGGCATAGTCGGCATTGGCGCGTCCGGCTGCCGTGGCCTCTTTGTTGGCGCCGATATTGATGCCGATCACCGGTCCTTCGCCTACCGGTCGGCGATAGCGGGCGATGCGGTCGGCGGCGGCGCCCTGGCCGCCATTGTTGAAGCCGAAGCGATTGATAACGGCCCTGTCCTCGACCAGCCGGAACAGGCGCGGCTGGGGATTGCCCGGCTGTGCCAGCGGGGTCAGCGTGCCCAGTTCGGCAAAGCCGAAGCCCAGCCCATGCATCTTGTGCGCGACCCGGCCATCCTTGTCATAGCCCGCCGCCAGACCGACCGGATTGGGAAAGGCGATGCCCGCCACCGTCTGTGCCAGCATCGGGTCGGCCTTCAGCGGTGCCCGTGTCGGCATCATCCGCAGCAGCGCGATCGACAGATTATGGGCGCGCTCGGCATCGAGCGCGAAGAAGAGCGGACGGATCAGGCGATAGGACATGGCCGCGCTATGCCAGCGGTGCCTGCGCAGGTCGAGTCGTGTTGCGTTATTGCAACAACATATTGCCTTGCGTCATTTCATGACAGAAAACGTCATGAATGCGATCCTTTTCGGTCGTCAGATGTCCGATCTGTCCAATAATCTTCCACCGATTCGGGCTTAAAGCCGTCTTGCGACCCGAAGGCTCTAGGCCATTTTGGCTGATGAGACCTTTTCCTGACCCGGCAGTGAAAGCTGCCGGGTCATTTTTTTGTTGCAACGCTGTGGCGAAAAATCGTCATGGTGACGTCATGGCTCTTGCACGGTCGTTGGCCGCGCTCATAATGCCGCCACTGGGGTGAAACTATGGGGCCGCAACATTGGGATCTGCCGCTGAGCGCGGCGCGGGGGGTGGTGCCGGATAATCGCGGGCCATTGTCCTATTCGGTGGATGCCGAACAGGGCCCGGTCCGCTTGCGCTATTTCACGCCGCCGGAAAAGGTCCGGCCCTATTTCGGCTCGCTCTACATATTTTCCGTGGCGGCCGACCATTATGCCGACGTCACCCGCGCCGATGTCGCGCAGTTGCGGCTGATGCTGCGGGGCGATGGGCGCTATCATTTCCAGGATGGATCGGTGCAGCGGCCCCCCGCGGTCGGCCTGATCGGTCCCACGCAGGGCGCGACCCGCTTCGAACTGGATGCGCCGACCCGGCTGCTGGGCGTGTCGCTGCTGCCGGCTGGCTGGCTGGCGCTGCATGGTGGCGACGCCGACAAGCTGGCCGATGGCCTGTGCGATCTGGCGGCGGAACGGGATGACGGCTTTCTCGATCTGCTCGCCCAGTTGCAGCGCATGGAGGATGGCGACGCTATGGCCGCGCTCACCTGGTCCTTCCTCGCCGAACGGATCAGGCCACTGCCCGAAGCGACCTGGGCGATCCTGCGGGCGATCGACAGCTGGCTGATCGGCGAAGGATCGCCGCGGATCGAGGTGCTCAGCGAGATGACCGAATTGTCGCCGCGCCAACTCGCTCGCATCACCAACAAACTCTATGGCGCCCCGCCCAAGCTGCTCGCCCGCAAATATCGTGCCCTGCGCTGCAGCGCGCGGATCGCGCTCGACCATGAAAGCTGGCAGGCGCTGTGCGATGACGGCAGTTTCTACGACCAGTCGCATTTCATCCGCGAGATCAAGCATTTCATCGGCATGACCCCGCACCAGCTCCAGACCGAACCGACCGCCGTGGTTCAGCTGACCCTGCTCCGTCGTACCCTGGGCGGCGACGTCGCGGTGCTCAACCGGCTGAGTTGATCGCCGTTTGGAATGCGCCTTTGGCGCATCCGCACCAGCCCACGCCCCCACCCGGCCGCCCATCAGGGTACCATGTCTGGGTGGCCGGGTGGGGGCGTGGGCTGGTGCGGCTCTGAAAATGCGCTCTTTCGCGCATTTTCCAAACAGACTCCCAAGGTAGGAAAAATGCCTTGATTCCGGGGGCGAGTGGGACCACATGCCCAATCGGATTGATTCGATCCGATTTGAGAATGGTTCGCAACACGCATGAAATTATCGAGCTTTGCCGATTATGCCGTCGTGCTGATGTCTGCCGCCGCCCGCCACTGCGGCGCGGCCAAGATGAACGCGACCACGCTCAGCGCCGAAACCGGCATCCCGCTGCCCACCGCGCAGAAGCTGGTGAGCCGGCTGTCGGCGGCGGGTCTGCTCGAATCGAGCCGGGGCACCGGTGGCGGCGTGCGTCTGTCGCGCCCGCCCGCGACGATCACCCTGGCGGACGTGGTGGAGGCGGTCGAAGGCCCCATCGCCATGACCGCATGCAGCGAACAGGGGGCGCATGACTGCAATCTGGAACAGGATTGCCGCATCCGTCCGCACATGAATCTGGCGAACAACGCGATCCGCGAAGCGCTCGCGAACGTGACCATCGCCAGCCTGACACGAGAAATGGCATGACTGAAGAAGTGAGCACCGTCCGTAATCAGGAAGCGCTGGAGGCCGCCGAGCGCGCCTCCACCTATGAGCATGGCTGGTCGTCGGCGATCGAGCAGGATTTCGCGCCCAAGGGCCTCAATGAGGATACGGTCCGCTTCATTTCCGCCAAGAAGAAGGAGCCGCAATGGCTGCTCGACTGGCGGCTGAAAGCGTTTGCCATGTGGCAGACGATGGAGGCGCCGGACTGGGCCAAGCTCAATGTCCCGCCGATCGACTATCAGGACGCCTATTATTACGCCGAGCCCAAGAAGAAGGTCGAACTGGATTCGCTGGATCAGGTCGATCCGGAAATCCTGGCGACCTACCAGAAGCTGGGCATTCCCATTGCCGAGCAGGAAATGCTGGCCGGCGTGAAGGGTAGCCGCAAGGTTGCGGTCGACGCCGTGTTCGACAGCGTCTCGGTCGCCACCACTTTCCGCAAGGAGCTGGAGGAAGCGGGCGTCATCTTCCGCTCGATTTCGGAAGCCGTGCGCGAATTTCCCGACCTGGTGAAGAAGTGGCTGGGCAAGGTCGTGCCGATGCACGACAATTATTTCGCCACCTTGAACTGCGCGGTCTTCTCCGACGGCACCTTCGTCTACATTCCCAAGGGCGTTCGCTGCCCGATGGAGCTGTCGACCTATTTCCGCATCAATGCGGAAAATACGGGGCAGTTCGAACGCACGCTGATCGTCGCGGACGATGGCGCCTATGTCTCCTATCTCGAAGGCTGCACCGCGCCGATGCGCGATGAGAATCAGCTCCACGCCGCCGTGGTGGAACTGGTCGCGCTCGACGATGCCGAGATCAAATATTCGACCGTCCAGAACTGGTATCCGGGCGACGAGAATGGCAAGGGCGGCATCTATAATTTCGTGACCAAGCGCGCGCTCTGCCAGGGCCGCAACTCCAAGGTGTCTTGGACCCAGGTGGAAACCGGTTCCGCCATCACCTGGAAATATCCGTCCTGCGTGCTGAATGGCGAGAATAGCGTCGGCGAATTCTACTCGGTGGCGCTGACCAACAATCTGCAGCAGGCCGATACCGGCACCAAGATGATCCACAATGGCAAGGGCAGCCGCTCGACCATCGTGTCCAAGGGGATCAGCGCGGGCCGTTCCAACAACACCTATCGCGGCCTCGTCCGCGTGAGCCCAAGCGCGGAGGGCGTGCGCAACTTCACCCAGTGCGACAGCCTGCTGCTGGGCGACCAGTGCGGCGCCCACACCGTGCCCTATATTGAGGTGCGCAATCCCAGCGCCCAGATCGAGCATGAGGCGACCACCAGCAAGATCAGCGACGACCAGCTTTTCTACGCGATGCAGCGCGGGCTGGATCAGGAAAGCGCAGTCAGCCTGATCGTCAACGGCTTCGCTAAGGAAGTGCTGCAACAGCTGCCGATGGAATTCGCGGTGGAAGCGCAGAAGTTGCTCGGAATCAGCCTGGAAGGCAGCGTGGGTTGATCGATCAGACACCCCTGGACCAAGCCCGGCGCCTAAACTCCCCTCCCCTTCAGGGGAGGGGCCGGGGGTGGGGGCTCTCGGCTGGTCGTCTCGACCAGTTGAAGGGCTTCGCGCGCGAAATGCGTCATGAGCCGACCGCGCCGGAAAAGCGCCTATGGGCGAGATTGTCCCGCTCCCAGATCGGTGGCCATAAATTCCGCCGCCAATCCGTGATCGGCCCTTTCATCGTCGACTTCCTCTGCCCGCAAAAGGCGCTGATCGTGGAAGTCGATGGAGACACCCATGTTGCGGGTTCCGATGTGGCGCGCGATCAGGCGCTGCAACAGCAGGGTTACCATATCATCCGGATCGCCAATGATGCGGTGATGCAGAATATCGAAGGGGTTTGTGCTGCGATCCTTGGCGCGCTGGATCAGGCGCCGGATCGTTGGGCTAGCCCCCACCCCAACCCCTCCCCTGAAGGGGAGGGGCTTTTTCAGATCAACGAAAAGACGAGCGATCAATGAGCGACGAAGACGATATCCAGGATGCCCTCGCCGATTTCGCGGAAGATGTCGGCAATGGCCAGGCATGGACCGCCGCGATCCGCATCCTGACCGAGGATTATGAGCTGGAAGACGGCGAGTTGCAGACCCGCGCCGTCAAGGATTTCGGCGATCTCGACGCCTATCAGGCCGAATGCCGCGATGCGCTGGAAAAGGGCGACGTCGCGATGACCGAGAAGCTGCGCACCGACAAGGCCTTCCACAAGGCGAAGGCGCCCAACCTCGCCCGCATGGGACCGGTCAGCGAATTCGTCGTCGCGCTGCTGGAAAAGGGCGCGCCGGAACCGGACGCCGACTGGTGGCCCTATATGCCGATCAAGCGCCATATCGACACGCTCTTCCCCGCGCCGGGCGACGTGCGCGACATGGCCTTCTGGACCGCGCGGACGCTCCAGCGCGCGCACAAGGACTAAGGGCGATGGGTGTTCTTCTCATCCTCCCCTGCAAGGGGAGGGGGACCGGCGAAGCCGGTGGAGGGGTGTTGCCCCTCTCGATAGCGGGACACCCCTCCGTCAGGCCTTTGGCCTGCCACCTCCCCTTCCAGGGGAGGATTGAAATCCAAGCCGCTTTGCCGGGACAAAATCATGCTTAATATCGACAATCTCACCAACGAAATCGACGGCAAGGCGATCCTCAAGGGCCTGTCGCTCCAGATCAACGCGGGCGAAATCCACGCGATCATGGGGCCGAACGGCGCCGGCAAGTCGACCCTCGCCTACACGCTGGGCGGCCGTCCGAACTATGAAGTCACCGGCGGCACCGCGACCTTCGAGGGCGAAGACCTGCTCGCTATGGACCCGCATGAGCGCGCCGCTGCCGGCCTGTTCCTGGGCTTCCAATATCCGGTCGAGATCCCCGGCGTCTCCAACCTGCAGTTCCTGCGCGAAAGCCTCAATTCGCAGCGCCGCGCGCGCGGCGAGAAGGAACTGAACGGCGGCGAGTTCATCAAGCTGGCCAAGGAAAAGGCCGGCCTGCTCGGCCTCGACATGGAGATGCTCAAGCGTCCGGTAAATGTCGGCTTTTCCGGCGGCGAGAAGAAGCGCGCCGAAATGGTGCAGATGGGCATCCTCGATCCCAAGCTTGCCATCCTCGACGAAACCGACTCGGGCCTCGACATCGACGCGCTCAAGACCGTCGGCGCGGGCATCAATGCGATCATGCGCAAGCCTGACAAGGCGGTGCTGCTGATCACCCATTATCAGCGCCTGCTCGACTATGTGAAGCCGGACTTCGTCCATGTCCTGGCGGCCGGCCGGATCGTCAAGTCGGGCGGTCCCGAACTGGCGCTGCAGCTGGAAAGCGAAGGCTATGCAGAGGTGATCGCGGCGTGACCCTCCTCGCTCTCCCCACGCGCAAGGATGAAGCCTGGCGTTACAGCGATCTTGACGCACTCGCCGCCGCCTGGCCGGTGCCGGCCGCGACCCGGATCACGGTGGCGGAGGGCGAAAGCGCGCATGATCATCTGCTGCAAGATGCGGCCGATGGCGCGACCGCGGTGCATGACTATGTCATTGATATCGCCGACGGTGCCCGGTTCGATTTCCATCTGCTCAATATTGGCGGCAAGCTGGGACGTGTCACTTTCGCTGTCACGCTCGGCAAGGGCAGTCATTTCGAGCTGAACGGCGCGATCATCGGCGGTGGCGAGCAGACGCTGGAGATCATCACCAGCGTCACCCATGCCCAGCCCGACGCGACCAGCGGCCAGACCGTCCGCTCGATCCTGGGCAGCCATGCCACCGGCAATTATCTCGGCAGCATCAATGTTGCCCGCGATGCCCAGCGCACCGACGCTTTCCAGTCGATCAAGGCGATGCTGCTCGACCGCACCGCCACGGCCAACGCCAAGCCGGAACTGGAAATCTATGCCGACGACGTGAAATGTGCCCATGGCGCGACCGTCGGCGAACTGGACAAGCAGGCCCTCTTCTACATGGCCTCGCGCGGCATGGACCCGGCCACCGCCAAGACATTGCTGCTCAAGGCCTTCGTCGCCGGCGTGTTCGACGATGTCGCGCAGGATGATCTGCGCGAACGGTTCGAGACCGCCGCGCTCGCCAAGCTGGGGACGCTGGTATGACCGATCTCGCCCAAGGCCTGCGCCTGCGGGACGACTTCCCCGGTGTGGGCAATTGGCATTATCTCGACAGCGCCGCCACCGCGCAGAAGCCGACCGCCGTGATCGACGCGATTGCCCGTGCCTATGGCCCGGACTATGCCACCGTGCATCGCGGCGTCTATGAACGCTCGGCCAATATGACGCTCGCCTACGAGGCCGCCCGGCGCAAGGTCGCCGGCTTCATCGGCGCCGCGTCGGACAGCGAGATCGTCTATGTCCGCGGTGCGACCGAGGGCATCAACCTGGTTGCCCAGTGCTGGGCCGGTACGCAGCTCAAGGCGGGCGACCGCATCCTGCTGTCCACGCTGGAACATCACAGCAATATCGTCCCCTGGCAGATCGTCGCCGAAAAGGTCGGCGCCCAGATCGACGTGGTGCCGCTGACGCAGGATGGCCGGATCGATCTCGACGCGATGCGCGCGATGATCACGCCGCAGCACCGCATGGTCGCGCTCGCCCATGTGTCGAACGTGCTCGGCAGCGTGCTCGATTGCCGCCGCGCCGCCGACATAGCCCATATGGTCGGCGCCAAGATATTGATCGACGGCTGCCAGGCGGTCCCTCGCCTCGCCGTCGATGTGCAGGCGCTCGACTGCGATTTCTACGTCTTCTCCGCGCACAAGCTCTATGGCCCGACCGGCATCGGCGTGCTGTGGGGGCGCAAGGAATTGCTCGACTCCATGCCCCCCTATCAGGGCGGTGGGTCGATGATCGACAAGGTGACGTTCGAAAAGACCACCTATGCCCCCGCGCCGACCCGGTTCGAGGCGGGGACGCCGCATATCGTCGGCGTCGTCGGCCTGTCGGCGGCGATCGACTATGTCCAGCGCATCGGGCTGGACGCCATCCACGCCCATGAATGCGCCATGGTGGCCAAGGCCCGCACCGCGATCGGCCAGATCAACAGTGTGCGCGTCTTTGGCCCGGAAGATTCGGCCGGCATCCTTTCTTTCGAGGTGGAGGGGGTGCATCCGCACGATGTCGGCACCATATTGGACGAAACGGGTGTCGCGATCCGCGCCGGCCATCATTGCGCTCAGCCGCTAATGCGGCATCTGGGCGTCGAGGCGACCGCACGGGCCAGTTTCGGCATCTATAGCGACGACAGCGACGTGGATGCGCTGGTCAAGGGCATTGAACGGGTAAGGAAGATCTTCGGATGACCGAGGAAAAGAAGTTCATGGTGGAAGAAGTCGACGCGGTGGAAACCCCGCCCAAGGCGCGCGTGGAAGAGGCGGAGGCCGCTCCGCGCCAGCGCGACTATCTTGACGGTTTCCTGGCGCAGAAGCCCAGCGAAGTCGCGGCGGGCGAGCCGGGTGGCGATCTTTATGACGGCATCATCGATGCGCTGAAGGAAATCTTCGACCCCGAAATCCCGGTCAACATCTATGACCTCGGCCTCATCTACGGCGTCGACGTCACCAGCGACGGCCATGCCGTCGTCACCATGACGCTGACCACGCCGCATTGCCCGGTCGCCGAATCCATGCCCGGCGAAGTCGAGCTGCGCGTCGGCGCGGTGCCCGGCGTCGGCGATGTCGAGGTGAACCTGGTCTGGGATCCGCCATGGGATCCGGGCAAGATGTCGGACGAAGCCAAGCTCGAACTGGGAATGCTCTGATGACCGAGACGACCACCAAGACTCGCGCCCGCCCCGCCGCCGTCATGCTGACGCCCAGCGCGGAAGGCCGCATCGCCGAGTTGATGGCGCAGGCACCCGAAGGCGCGATCGGGGTCAAGCTGTCGACCCCCAAGCGCGGCTGCTCGGGCCTTGCCTATTCGGTCGACTATGTCACCGAAGAAGCCAAGTTCGACGAGAAGATCGAGACTCCCGGTGGCGTCCTCTATATCGACGGCGCCTCGGTCCTCTATCTCATCGGTTCGACCATGAACTGGGTCGAGGATGATTTCACCGCCGGCTTCGTCTTCGCCAATCCCAATGCCAAGGGCAGCTGCGGCTGCGGCGAGAGCTTCACGGTCTGATACTGGCCTCAAGAGGAGGGCGCCGATGCTGCACATGCTGATCCTCGGCATGGGCTATAGCGCCTCCCGCCTCGCCACCCGGCTGCGCGCCGAGGGCTGGCAGGTCACCGGCGTCCGCCGCAGCGCCGATGCCGAGGCGATCGCCTTCGACGATGAACCCGCCGCCCGCGCCGCCATCGCCGGCGCCACCCATATCCTCTCCTCCGTCCCGCCCCAGGGCGAGGATGACCCCGTCCTCACCCGCTATGGCGCCGCGATCGCCGCCGCGCCGGCGCTGTGGGTCGGCTATCTCTCCTCGACCGGTGTCTATGGCGATGCGGCCGGCGCCTGGGTCGACGAGGCAAGCCCCGTCGGGCAGGGGCGCCGCACCGCCCGTGCCCGCGCCGATCTCGACTGGGGCGCCTTGCGGCCCGATGTCCGTCGCTTCCGCCTGCCCGGCATCTATGGTCCCGGCCGCTCCGCGCTCGATCGCGTCCGGGCCGGCAAGGCGCACCGCGTCGCCCTGCCCGGACAGGTGTTCAGCCGGGTCCATGTCGACGATATCGTTGGCGGCATCATCGCCGCCTTCGACGGCCCGTCCGGCGCCTATAATCTGGCCGACGACCGGCCCTGCGCCCAGAATGATGTGATTGCGACGGCCTGCGAACTGCTGGGCCAGCCGCTGCCGCCGCTGCTGTCGCTGGAACAGGCCGACCTCTCGCCCCAGGCGCTGGCCTTCTATGCCGAAAACCGCCGCGTCGCCAATGGCCGGGCGCGTCGGCTACTTGACTGGAAACCTCTTTACCCCACCCATGTCGAAGGTCTAAGGGCCTGTCTTGTGGAAGAAAATCAGCCTTGCTGATCGGTTCGTCGCATGGTTTACGCCCCGTTAACCAGCGTGCGCCGAAAGCGGGATTACCGCATCAACAAGGGTGTGTCATGACCAGCATCGACAAGACTGTTTCCACGCTCGGTGACCGCATCAACGCCATGTCCGTGCCCGATCGCGCGGCCCCCGCGCCGGAATCGCTCAGCAGCCTGATCGCCCGCCTCAACATGGCCAAGCTGCGCTACCAGCCCGGCGGCGTCAGGCTCTAGAATCATAGAATAGAGCCTGATTCACGCCATCGGTGAAAGCGCGAAGCGCTTCCACCTCAGGCGATCAGGCTCTAGTTTTCGCCCGCAGCGCGATCACCATCCCGGCGATCGCCAGCAGCGCGCCCGGCACGGCCAGCCCGCTCCAGCGATAACCCTCCACCACCGTGGAGATCAGCATCGCGATCACCGGGATCAGCACGCTGGTATAGGCGGCCCGACCCGCGCCCATGCGCTGGATCAGCCCGAAATAGAGCGGGAAGGTGACGACCGATCCCGCCAGCGCCAGCCAGCCTATGCCCAGCAGATAGCCGATCCGCGGCTCGATCACGGGCGGCCCGGTGGTGATCCAGGCAAAGGCAGCGTCGATCCCGGCGCCGATCAGCATCGCCCAGGCCAGCACCGCGATCATCGGCAGGCGGCGGGCGATGTCCATGCCCTGCATCACGTTGGCGGTCGATGCGCTCATCAGACCGGCACAGGCAAAGGCCGCGCCCAGCACCACCTTGTCCGGGTCGATCCCGGCAAAGCGATATTCATGCACCAGCATCATGGCGATGCCCGCCGTCGCGATCACCGATCCGCCGATGAAGGCGCGGCTGACCGGCTGGCGATGGAAGATCCAGGCCAGGATGCTGTTGGGGATCAGCAGCATCGCATAGACCACCGCCACCACGCCCGACGTCAGATAGACTTCGGCGCGATAGACGAAGTTGAAATTGAGCACGAACTGCGCCGTGCCCAGCAGCGCGGCAAAGACCAGCCCGCCCCGCCCGATATTGAGCGACACGCCGCGCATCCGCGCGAACGCGGCCATCGCCACGCCCGCCAGCAGGAAGCGATAGCAGACCGACCAGCTTGCGGGCACGCTGCCCAGCTGGTCGCGGATGACGATCCAGGTCGAACTCCAGATCAGCGTGACGAGGATGAAGGGCAGGGCGATGCCGCCCCGCTCCATCCCGCCCCGCTCCATCCCGCGCTGCGCCCTGTCGTCAGGCGTCATGATGCCCCAAGGCCCGGATCGCGTGGGCCAGCGGCGCGACGCTCTGCGCATCCTGGGACCAGTTGGTCACCAGCCGCGCTGCACCTTCGCCCCAGTCATAGAAATCGAAGCCCTGCGCGCGCAGCGTCGCCGCTTCCGCCGGGGTCAGCCAGACGAACAGCTCATTGGCCTCCACCGGGTGCATCAGCCGCCCGGCCGCTGCCTGCGCCAGCGCCTGCGCCGCGCCATTGGCGGCGCGGGCATTGTCCAGCCACAGCCCATCCTCGATCATCGCCAATATCTGCGCGGCAAGGTAGCGCCCCTTGGAAAAGAGATGGCCCGCCCGCTTGCGCCAGCGCGCCGCTTCCGCCGCCCGCGCCTCACGCTCGGGACCGAAGAAGATCAGCGCCTCGCCTACCATGCCGCCATTCTTGACGCAGCCGAAGGAGAGTATGTCGATCCCCGCCCGCCAGGTGACGTCGGCCGGCGCGCAGCCCAGATGCGCCACCGCATTGGCAAAGCGCGCGCCGTCCATGTGGAAGCCCAGCCCATGGGCCTTGGCGATCTCGCCCAGCGCCGCGACCTCGTCCGGCGTATAGACCATGCCATATTCGGTCGCGTTGGTGATGCTGATCGCCCGTGCCGGCACCTGATGCACGTCGGGACGGATCGCCTTCAGCCGCGCCGTCACGACATCGGGCAGCAGCTTGGCGCCGACACCGGGCAGCGCCATCAGGCTGGCGCCATGGGTGTAGAAACCCGGCGCGCCGCATTCGTCGACGACGATATGCGCTTCCTCATGGCAGATCACCCCGCCATAGGGCGGGCACAGGCAGGCAAGCGCGATGCTATTGGCCGCCGTGCCGGTGGCGATCCATTGTGCCTTCACCGGCGTTTCGAACAGGTCGGAAAAGGCGCCGTCCAGCCGCGCGCTCCACGCATCGCCGTCATAGCCATGGTCGGCATGGTCCGCGCCGGCGATGGCGGCCATCACCTGGGGGCAGATCGGGGTGGCATTGTCCGAAAAGAAGTGCATGGCGCATGCGATACAGGGCGCACGCTGGGACGGGAAGAGGCCAGCGACGGCGCCTTGGCTCTTTATTCCAAAATTGGTCAGTATATATGACCAATTGTTTCGCGGGGCCGGATGTGACATAGGCGCCCCCGTCCAACGCATAAGGAGACTCACCATGGACGTCGAACAGAAGTCGCGCTTTACCGTTACCCCCAGCAGCAAGGCTGTGGCGGCGGACGCGCGCGCGGTACTTCTGGAGGATCCGGGCTTCGGCCGGCTCTTCACCGACCATATGGTCACCATCCGCTATACCGAGGGGCAGGGCTGGCACAGCCACAGCGTCGGTCCGCGCGAGCCGTTCCAGCTCGATCCCGCCTGCGCCGTGCTCCATTATGCCCAGGAAATTTTCGAGGGCATGAAGGCCTATCGCCTGGCCGACGGCAGCGTCGCCATGTTCCGGCCGGAGGAAAATGCCCGCCGCTTCGCCGAGTCCGCCGAACGCATGGCGATGCCGGCGATCCCGGAAGACCTGTTCCTCGAAGCGGTCGAGCAGCTGGTGAAGATTGACGCGGACTGGATCCCGTCGGGTGAGGGCAGCCTCTATCTGCGCCCCTTCCTGTTCGCCAGCGAAGCCTTCCTGGGTGTGCGCCCGTCGAACGAATATATTTTCTGCGTCATCGCCTCGCCCGCCGGCGCCTATTTCAAGGGCGGCAAGAAGGCCGTGACCCTGTGGGTGTCGGAACATTATACCCGCGCCGCGCGCGGCGGCACCGGTGCGGCCAAGTGCGGCGGCAATTATGCCGCGTCGCTGGTCGCGCAGAAGGAAGCGATCAAGCATGGTTGCGACCAGGTCGTCTTCCTCGACGCCGCCGAGAATAAGTGGGTCGAGGAACTGGGCGGCATGAACGTCTTCTTCGTCATGGATGACGGCTCGATCGTCACCCCGCCGCTGACCGGCACCATCCTGCCCGGCATCACCCGCAACTCGATCATCAGCCTCGCCCGCGCCAAGGGGCATGAGGTGCGCGAGGAGCCCTACAGCTTCGCCCAGTGGCGCGCCGACGCCGCCAGCGGCAAGCTGCGCGAGGCGTTCGCCTGCGGCACCGCGGCGGTCGTCACGGCGATCGGCACGGTCAAGAGCACCGACGGCGATTTCACCGTCGGCAATGGCGATGGCGGTCTGGTCACCGAAAGCCTGCGCGCCGAACTGACCGGCATCCAGCGCGGCAGCGTGGCCGATCCGGCCGGCTGGGTCCGCACGCTCTGATTTAGAGCCGCACCGGCCCGCACCCCCACCCCCACCCGGCCTCCCATCAGGATACCATGTTTGGGTGGCCGGGTGGGGGTGTGGGCCGGTGCCGATGCGCCGTAGGCGCATTTCCAAAAAGACTCTGAGACAATTTGTCGCCCCCGCTTTCACCCCGAAAGCGGGGGCGATGCTTTTCAAAGCCTTCGCAAGCGCCTAGACAGATGCCCATGCAACGCTTCGACGTCGTCATTCTTGGCGGGGGCCTGGTTGGCCTCACCCTGGGCATCGCTCTTTCGCGCCATGGCGTGCAATGCGCCGTGATCGATCCGGCCGACCCCGTGCAGGCCACGGCCGCCGGCTTCGACGGCCGTGTCTCGGCGATCAGCTCGACCAGCCATGCCATGCTTCAGGCGATCGGCGTTGGCGCGCATCTGGAGGGCAAGGGCTGCCCGATCGACCGCATCTGGGTCAGCGACGGGCTGGAGCCGGGCGCGCTCGATTTCGTGCCGGACGCGGATGATGGCGTGATGGGGACGATGTTCCCCAATCGCGACCTGCGCGTCGCGCTGGCGCAGACCGCGGCCGAAGTCGAAAACCTCACCATTTTCCAGCCCGATCGCGCCGTCCATGTCGATCGCAATGTCGATGGCGTCACCCTGACGCTTCAGAACGGCGCGACGATCCACGGCGCATTGCTGGTCGCGGCGGAAGGGCGCAACAGCCCCACGCGCGAGGCGGCGGGCATCAACACCACCCGTTGGCAATATAAGCACACCGCCATGGTCACGGCGATCGACCATGAAGTGCCGCACGCCAACACCGCCTATGAAATCTTCTATGTCGGCGGACCGCTTGCGCTGCTGCCGATGCTGCCGGGCACCCGCTCGGCCGTGGTCTGGACCGTACCCACCGATCAGGCGCCGGCGATGCTCAAGCTGTCGGAACGCGCCTGGCTCGCCGAAATGCAGAAGCGCATCGGCGGCTTCCTGGGCGAGATCAGCCTGGCCGGCCCGCGCTCCTCCTATCCGCTCGGCTTCCATCATGCCGCGCGCATCACCGACACCCGCCTCGCGCTGGTCGGCGACAGCGCCCATGCCATCCACCCGATCGCCGGACAGGGCCTCAATCTCGGTTTCCGCGACGTGGCGGCTTTGGTCGAGGTGCTGGTGGAAGGGATGCGCCTCGGCCTCGATCCGGGCGATGCGCAGCTGCTCGCCCGCTATCAGCGCTGGCGCGGGCTCGACACGATGATGACCAGCGTCGCGATGGACGGTCTGGTTCGCCTGTTCGACATTCCCGGCAAGCTGCCCTCGCTGGTCCGCCGCGCCGGCCTTGCCGCCGTGCAGCGCACCAGCCTGCTCAAGAACCGCTTCATGGCCGAAGCCCGCGGCCAGTCCGGCGCCCTCCCGCGCCTGCTCGCGGGCGAGATGGTGTAAGGGCAGGCGAGCTATAGTCGCTTAACCATCATCGTCACCCTGAACTTGTTTCAGGGTCCATTTTGCCCAGCAGGCCAACCGTTTGTCGGTCCTGATGGATGCTGAATCAAGTTCAGCATGACGTTAGAGGGAGATCACAGCATCCGCCGCAGCACCCCGTCCTTCAGCATGAAATGATGGCGCAGCGCTGCCAAGATGTGAACGATGATGAGCGCGCTCCACAGCCAGGGGATCAGCTCATGCGCCTCGTGCGATAGGCCGACGATCGCATCGCCCTTGGCCACGCCGAATTTCGGCACGTCGAACAGGAAGAACCAGTTGAGCGGCCGCTCGCCCGCCGATGACATGATCCAGCCCGACAGTGGCACGATCAGCATGAAGGCATAGAAGGCCAAATGGGTGAGGTTGGCGGCCAGCTTCTCCCAGCCCGGCATCGCGGCCGGCAGCGCCGGCGGCTTGTGCCCCAGCCGCCAGACGATGCGCAGGATTGTCAGCGCCAGCACAGTGAGGCCGATCGACTTGTGGACCGGCATCACCTTCCAGTCCTTGGGTAGGCTGTCATGGGCAAAGCCCAGCCACAGATTGACCAGGATCAGGATCGCGATGATCCAGTGCAACAGGCGGGCGACGGACGTGTAACGGGCCATGGGCTGCTCCTTTTACGGAAGTCTCGCCTGGACCCTGCGCGCGCTACCTCGCCCGCACGGCCCAGCTATGTCGAAAGGATACGCACGGGCACGATAAGTTCCTTATCCGGCGTGTCTTTTATCCCTGACGATTGGCGACCAGATTATCCACAACCGACGGATCGGCAAGTGTACTAACGTCCCCCAGCGCCTGCGCGGACACTTCGCCCTCGGCGATCTTGCGCAGGATGCGGCGCATGATCTTGCCCGAACGGGTCTTGGGCAGGCCGGGCGCGAACTGGATCGCATCGGGCGTGGCGATCGGGCCGATCTCGGTCCGCACCCATTTCACCAGATCCTTGCGCAAATCGTCGCTCGGCTCCTCGTTCGCGTTCAGCGTGACATAGGCATAAATGCCCTGGCCCTTGATGTCGTGCGGGAAGCCGACCACGGCCGCCTCGGCGACGCTTTCATGCAGCACCAGCGCGCTCTCGACCTCGGCCGTGCCCATGCGATGGCCCGACACGTTGATGACGTCGTCGACCCGGCCGGTGATCCAGTAATAGCCGTCGGCGTCGCGCCGCGCGCCGTCGCCGGTGGTATATTTGCCGGGGAAGGTGGTGAAATAGGTCTGGAAGAAGCGCTCATGGTCGCCCCACACCGTGCGCATCTGGCCCGGCCAGCTGCCCGCGATCACCAGATTGCCTTCGGTCGCGCCCTCCTGCACCGCGCCGTCGCCGTCCAATATCTGGGGAATGACGCCGGGCATCGGCAGGGTCGCGCTGCCGGGTTTCAGGTCGGTGGCGCCGGGCATCGGTGCGATCATCGCGCCGCCGGTCTCGGTCTGCCACCAGGTGTCGATGATCGGACAGCGGCCTTCGCCGATCACGCCATGATACCAGCGCCAGGCTTCGGGATTGATCGGTTCGCCGACCGTGCCCAGCACGCGCAGCGACGCGCGGCTGGTCGACCGGACATAATCGTCGCCCTCCTTCATCAGCGCGCGCAGCGCCGTGGGGGCGGTGAAGATGGTGTGGACCTGATGCTTGTCGACCACTTCCCAGATGCGCGCCGGGGTCGGCCAGTTGGGCACGCCCTCATACATCAGGGTCGTCGCGCCGTTCGCCAGCGGACCGTAGACGATATAGCTGTGGCCCGTGACCCAGCCGATGTCGGCGGCGCACCACCAGATGTCGTCGGGCCGATAGTCGAAGCACAGTTCATGGGTCAGGCTGGCCCACAGCAGATAGCCGCCACTCGTATGCAGCACGCCCTTGGGCTTGCCGGTCGAGCCGGAGGTGTAGAGGATGAACAGCGGGTCTTCCGCATTCATCGGTTCGGGCGGGCATTCGGCAGATACCTGCGCCGCGGCTTCATGCAGCCAGATGTCGCGCCCCTCCCGCATCTGCACCGCGCCGCCGGTCGCCTGCACGACGACCACCTTGTTGACGCAGGGCGCCTCGGCCAGCGCGGCGTCGACATTGGCCTTCAGCGGCACGGTCTTGCCGGCCCGGCGCCCTTCGTCGGCGGTGATGACGATGGTCGAATCGCAATCGACCAGGCGCCCGGCCAGCGCCTCGGGCGAAAAGCCGCCGAACACCACGCTGTGGATCGCGCCGATCCGCGCGCAGGCGAGCAGGGCGAAGGCCGCCTCGGGGATCATCGGCATATAGACGGTGATCCGGTCGCCCTTCTGCGCGCCGGCGTCCTTCAGCACATTGGCGAGGCGGCAGACTTCCTCATGCACCTGCTTGTAGGTGTAGCGGCGCACGTCGGCGTCCGGGCTGTCGGGTTCCCAGATGATGGCGACCTGGTCGCCGCGCTCGGCCAGATGCCGGTCGATGCAGTTGGCGCTGACGTTCAGTTCACCGTCGGCGAACCATTTGACGCCGAAATCCGCCTCATGGAAGCTGCTTTCATCGGCCTTGGTCGGCGGCGTGATCCAGTCCAGCCGCTGCGCCCGCTCCAGCCAATAGGCGTCGGCGTCCTCGATCGAGCGTGCATAATCGGCCGCGCGGCCTTCCCGGTCCAACAGGGCCTGGGCGGCCCATTGGGAGGGAACCGGGAAGAAATCGTCAGACATCCAGCTATCCTTTCCTGTGCGCTAAATTCCATGCGCTTGCAGCAGGTTGTAGGAGGCGCGCAGCACGACTTAAAGGGGCGATGCGCGTTTCGCCGCGTTTCTGTGTTTTTGCGCCTTTCCCGGCGCGCGGCCCCGGCCTAACAGAAGATCATATGTGGCAACTTTTCCAATTCCCGCTCTGTCCCTTCTCCCGCAAGGTTCGTCTGCTGCTTGGCGAGAAAGGCATCGGCTATGATCTGGTGCGCGAATCTCCCTGGGAAATGCGCGACGAGTTTCTGGATCTCAATCCGGCCGGCACCACCCCGGTGGTCGTCGATCAGGAAAAGGGCGTCACGCTGATCGACAGCCAGGCGATCTGCGAATATTTCGAGGAAACGGTCGAAAAATTCCCGCTCATTTCCGGCACGGCGGCGGGCCGGGCGGAAGTGCGGCGCCTGACCGCCTTCTTCGACCAGAATTTCTACGGCGATGTCGTTGGCCCGCTGCTGCATGAACGGATGAAGAAGCGGCTGATCGAGCGCGTCTCGCCCGATGCCCGCGTCCTGCGCGAAGCGATGCGCCGCGCGAACGTCCATATGGACTATATGGATTATCTGCTCGACCATCGCAGCTGGATGGCCGGCGGTACGCTCAGCCTTGCCGATATCGCGGCGGCAGCGCATCTTTCGGTGGCGGATTATCTGGGCGGCATCGACTGGGCCGGGCATGAGCCGGTCAAGCGCTGGTATGCCGGCTTCAAGTCACGCCCCTCCTTCCGTCCGCTCCTGTCCGAACGGATGGAAGTCATCACCCCGCCGACCCATTATGAAAAGCCCGATTTCTAAAGGGCACGGGCACGAAGCGGCCTAGTCCGCTTCGGCCGCCAGATAGACGCGGTTGCGGCCATGTTCCTTGGCCAGGTAGAGCGCCCGGTCGGCGGCCTTCAGCGCGGCGCGCGGGTCTTCATAGGCCAGGACATTGGCGACGCCGGCGGAAAAGCTCACCCGCTCCATTCGCTCGCCATTGGTGCGGTTGACCAGGCTGCGATTGGCCAGATCCTCGCGCACCGCATCCACCGCCTCACAGGTCTCGGCCGCCGTCTTGCCGCGAAACAGCATGACGAACTCCTCGCCGCCATGGCGGGCGACATGGCAGCGGTCATCGGACGCCTTGGCCAGCAGCCCGGCGACGAATTTCAGCACCCGGTCGCCGGTCTCATGGCCATGGGTGTCGTTGACCAGCTTGAAATGATCGATGTCGCAGAAGGCGACCGACAATTGCTCGTCGCCTTCCTTCGCCAGCTTCAACTCCTCGCGCAGCACGCCTTCGAAGGCGCGGCGATTGGGCAGGCCGGTCAGATGGTCATGCTCGGCGGCGCGACGCGCGGTCTCCAGGCTCGATTTCAGCGCCTGGGTCTGCTTCTGGTTCTCGCGCAGCTGGGTTTCGACCTGGCGGGTCTTTTCCACCATCGACCGGGTCAGGCTGACCAGCCGGGCCAGGATCGGCTCATTGTCGGCACCGGCGGCCAGGCCCTTGGCCTGTTCCTGCAATGCCGCGCCATAATCCTTGGCCGAATTGCGGGATTCGGTCATCAGCCCGGTGAATTCGTCCAGATTTTCCTCGACCTTGTCGAGCATGGAGGCGAGCGCGTCGGGCGTCACCTCATCCGCGCGCTGGCTGGCGGCGAGCGATTCCATCCAGGCGTTGCTGATCTTGCCGCGCTCCATCAGCACCGCCTGCACCGCCTTTTCCACGCCGATGCTGGCGCCGGTCAGATAGTCGAGCGCGACGCCGAAATTGAGTGGCGTCAGGTCCAGATCATGGGCGAACAGAAATTCGCCGATTTCCTCGTAGAGGCGCCGACGGCGATTGATCTCGCGACTGGCGGCACTGCCGGCGCGGGCGCGTGGCTCGCTCTCCACCTGCGGTTCGTCCGGCTTGCCGGACAGGCCACGGGCCCAGCGGGAAAGGCGGTCGGTCAGCCCATGGTGCGAGCCGGCGGTGGATGTGGTTGATCCAGTCATGCCGCTTATAACGGAGGCGCCCGATCAAGGTTAAGGGAGCGCTCGGCAAAAGTCGCAGGAACTTCAATCCGTGACAAATTTTCTACTAGGATTCAGATATTTGCCGCCACCAGCCAATCGCGGAAGATGCGCACCGACCGGGTCTGCAACGCGCGCGGGCGACAGACGAAATAATAGCGATAGGGGCTGTCGCAACGGATATTGGGGAACAGCCGGATCAGGCGGGGGTCACCCGACTGCTCGAAATGGCTGGCATGCATGACCGCCACGCCCAGTCCCTGGGCGGCGGCTTCCAGCATCAGCTGGCCGGAATCATAATTGTCGATCGCCAGCGGCTGCAGGTCGGGAATGCCGGCCACGTCCTTCCACGCATCGAAGGAAAGGGCCATGTCGCGATGCAGCAGGATCGTCTGTTGCGCCAGTTCGCTGGGCGACGCCAGCGCATTGGGGCCTTCCACCATTTCGCGCCGGCCGATCAGATAGACCTGCTCATGGTCCAGCTCATAGGCATAGAGCGCCGGGTCGATATCCTTGCTGGCCAGCACGATCGCCGCGTCCAGCCCTTCGCCCAGCCGCGCCACGGCATGGGGCGTCGTTTCGATGTCGATGTGCAGCTGCGGATGCTGCTGGCGCAGCCGGCCCAGATGCGGGAAAAGGCGCTGCGTCGCGAACAGCGGCATCACCGCCAGGCGCAGGCGCAACTGATTGCCGCCGCTCTGGATATTCTCCAGGGCCTGGCTGAGCGAATCCAGCGCCGGGGCGATGTCGTCAAGCAGCCGCTGGCCTTCGGAATTGATCTCCAGCGCCTGATGCTTGCGGTCGAACAGCGGGCGTCCGATGAACCGCTCCAGCGCCTGGACGCGACGGCTGAGTGCCGGCGTCGACAGGGCGAGTTCTTCGGCAGCCGCCTTGACCGAGCCAAGACGGGCAACCTGAACAAAGGCCTCCAGGGCCGTAAGAGGCGGCAATCTGCGCATAATCGTCAAATTCTATAAGCCGGTCCGCTGCGTCGCATCATCTGTCATTATCGAACGGCGCGCTTCCCCGGTTCAAGCATCCTGACCTGCAATGAGCAGGAAAACGCGGCAAATGGCAAGATGCAAAAATTGCAACCACCCGATTCTTTTCGCACTTGCAAAATTACCTGCTGCAGCGCACATAGGAAAGGCCTTTCAGGCATCCTCTCCTATAAACTTTCCGGGCTGGCGCTTGCGCTGGCCCTTTTTTTGTTCCGGGCATAACGAAGCACGGCCCCTTTCCCTCACCCCCGGCGTTACCTATCTTCGTTTCGCAACCAAAAGGACGGGGATGACCATGGCCGATCAGGACAGCAGCGGACGCAGGATTCAGGTCGCCAATGCGCGGCCGGAGGATGCCGGGCGCGGTTTGGCGCGGCTTCCGCTGACGGTAATGGCCGAATTGCAACTGGCCGAAGGCGATGTTGTCGAGATTGTCGGCAAGCGATCGACTCCGGCGCGGGTGGTGCGCCCCTATAAGGAAGATGAAGGTCTGGACGTCCTGCGCCTGGATGGTTTGCAGCGCGCCAATGCCGGCGTTGGCTCGGGCGACTTCGTTCAATTGCGCAAGATCGATCCGCGTCCGGCCCAGCGCGTGGTGTTCGCGCCTGCACAAAATAATCTTCGTCTCCAGGGCAATCCCGATGCGCTGAAGCGCGTTTTCTTTCAACGCCCCCTCGTCGCGGGCGATGTCGTCGCCACCGCCGGCCAGCAACAGGTGCCGCCCGGCGACATGCCACCCCATCTGCGCCAGATGCTGGCGGCGCCGGCCTATGCGCTCCAGGAAATCCGCCTGATCGTGGTGTCGACCGTGCCCAAGGGCATCGTCCATATCGATGCCGAGACCGAGGTGGAGCTGCGCGCCGAATATGAGGAGCCGCGCGAATCCCGCCGCGCCGACGTCACCTATGACGATGTCGGCGGCATGGCGGAAACGATCGACCAACTGCGCGAGATGGTCGAACTGCCGCTGCGCTATCCCGAATTGTTCGAGCGGTTGGGCGTCGATCCGCCCAAGGGGGTGATGCTCCATGGCCCGCCGGGCACCGGCAAGACCCGGCTGGCCCGCGCCGTCGCCAATGAATCGGAAGCCGAATTCTTCCTCATCAACGGGCCCGAGATCATGGGTTCGGCCTATGGCGAGTCGGAAAAGAAGCTGCGCGACATTTTCGAGGAAGCGGCCAAGGCGGCACCCTCGATCCTCTTCATCGACGAGATCGACTCGATTGCGCCCAAGCGTGGCCAGGTCACCGGCGAGACGGAAAAGCGCCTCGTCGCCCAGCTTCTCACCCTGATGGACGGGCTGGAGCCGCGCACCAATCTGGTCGTCATCGCCGCCACCAACCGGCCCGAGGCGATCGATGAGGCGCTGCGCCGTCCCGGCCGGTTCGACCGCGAAATCGTCGTCGGCGTCCCCGACGAACGCGGCCGGCGCGAGATATTGGGCATCCACACCCGCGGCATGCCGCTGGGCGACCGGGTCGACCTCGCCGAACTGGCGCGCATGACCTATGGCTTTGTCGGTGCCGATCTCGCCGCGCTGACCCGCGAGGCCGCGATCGAGACGGTACGCCGGCTGATGCCGCGCCTCAATCTGGAGGAAGGCACGATCCCGCCCGACGTGCTGGAGGATCTGTCCGTCACGCGGGAGGATTTCCTCTCGGCGATCAAGCGGGTCCAGCCCTCGGCCATGCGCGAGGTGATGGTGCAGGCGCCCAATATCGGCTGGGCCGACATTGGCGGCCTCGACGATGCGCAGATGCGGCTCAAGGAAGGGGTCGAACTGCCGCTCAAGGATCCCGACGCCTTCCGGCGCCTGGGCATTCGCCCGGCCAAGGGCTTCCTCCTCTATGGTCCGCCGGGCACCGGCAAGACCTTGCTGGCCAAGGCGGTCGCGCGTGAGGCGCAGGCCAATTTCATCGCCACCAAATCGAGCGACCTCCTGTCCAAATGGTATGGCGAGAGCGAGCAGCAGATCGCCCGCCTGTTCGCCCGCGCGCGACAGGTGGCGCCGACCGTCATCTTCATCGACGAACTCGACAGCCTGGTCCCCGCCCGTGGCGGTGGCCTGGGCGAGCCGGTGGTGACGGAGCGGGTGGTCAACACCATCCTCGCCGAAATGGACGGGCTGGAGGAATTGCAGTCGGTGGTCGTCATCGGCGCCACCAATCGGCCCACCCTGGTCGATCCGGCGCTGCTGCGCCCCGGCCGCTTCGACGAACTCATCTATGTGCCGGTGCCCGACCAGGCCGGGCGCAAGCGCATCCTGGCGATCCATACCAAGAAGATGCCGCTGGCGTCCGACGTCGATCTGGATCAGCTGGCGGCCCGGACGGAGCGGTTCACCGGCGCGGACCTGGAGGATCTGTCCCGTCGGGCCGGCCTGATCGCGCTGCGCCAGTCGCTGCAGGTCGAAGCCGTCACCATGGCCCATTTCGAGGCAGCACTGGAGGAAACCCGCGCCTCTGTGACGCCGGAAATGGAGCGGGAATATGAGCAGATCCAGGCGACCTTGAAGCAGAGCGCGATGCAGGTCGATCCGATCGGCTTCATTGCGCCCGGCATGCTGCGCGCCCGCGAACGCTGATGGACTTGGGATAAGCGCGCGGCCAGGCGGTGGGTGAACCCATCGCCTGGCCGCGCGTTCTATCCCGTGGCGCGCAAAGCCGCTTGCCAGCGGACATCAATTTTGCGAGGCCGATTCTGTTAGTCAGTCAGGCGGATTTTGATGGCCTCCCTACCGTTCAAAGACAAGAAGACCAGGATTTCGACGCGCGGTGGCAGCCGCTCCTTCCGTAGCCAGTGGGCCATGTTCTTCCGCCAGTTCATGAAGCATCCCGGCATGATCGGTTCGGTCATCCCCTCCTCGTCGCAACTGGTCGCGCGCTCGCTGGACGGCGTCGACTGGGCGCGGACCCGCCTGTTCGTCGAATATGGTCCGGGTGTCGGCACCTTCACCCAGGCCATTCTCGATCGCATGCATCCCGACGCGATCCTGCTGGCGATCGACCTCAATCTCGATTTCGTCGCCTATCTGGAGGATGCGATCGACGATCCGCGCCTGCGCGTCGTCCATGGCTCGGCCGCCGACGTGCGCCGCTTCGTCAAGGAAGCGGGCTATCAGAAGGCGGATTACGTCCTTTCGGGCCTGCCCTTTTCCACCCTGCCGGCGGGCGTGGGCGAAACCATCTGTGAAGAGACGCGCGCCGTGCTGCGGCCGGGTGGCAGCTTCATCATCTACCAATATTCGCGCTATGTCCGCCGCCTGATCGACCCGCTGTTCGGCCAGGTCAGCGACGAACTGGAATGGCGCAACATTCCCCCCTGTCGCCTGTTCCGCGCGGCCAAGGACGAAGCGCTGGCCCAGGCGGCCTGATCTTTCCTGATCTGTATTAATATCTGGCAGAAATTACGTAATCCGGCCTGCTGCGCGTTTGACTCCGCGATCGACTTGGGCAACCAATTGCCTGGGGACAAGGGGGTTATATGGCGTCTTATTACGCCGAAGGCAGCGACCCGTGGGCCGACCTCTTCTTGTCGGCTGCGCTGGAGCCGCACCTGTGGGATGCGGCGCTGCGCGCCATGGCCCAGGCAACCGGGTCGTGCCATGGCCAATTGATCGGTTTCGGTCCGGGGGCAGCAGCCTTCAACTGGATCAGCGACGTGGCGCCGGATATTATCGAAAAGTCATCGATGATAGACGGCGCTGCCCCGGACCTCAATTTCCGGGTCGCGGCCGACCGACTGCCGGCGCGCCCGGCGATCGTGCATGAAGCCCATTATGATGTCGCGCGCCAGGCACTGCGCGCGGATGACTATCTCGACCTGTGCAGCGACTATGACATTTTCCACGGATGCCAGACGCGTCTGGTCGCCGACGACAATGTGATGATCGGCTTCGCCCTGCTGCGCAGCGAGGCTGATGGCCGCACCAGTGTGGAACAGCGCGACCTGTTCGCCAAGCTGGCCGGTCATGCCCGCCATGCCGTCCGGCTGCAGCGGGCGATCGAGCAACAGGGCTTCGGCCTGCTGGCCGGCACGTTCGAGACCATGGACCGCGCCTGCTGGCTGCTCGACGCGACCGGGCGGGTAGGGGGCATGACGCCGCGTGCCGATGCCTTGCTGTCGACCAGCCGGCTGCGGGTCGGGGACGGCTGGCTGCAGAGCGACCGGGGCGACGAGACGCGCGCAATTTTGCGATCCATACGCGCGGTGGTGGATGTGCCGGCGCGCGAAGCCGATCCGGTGGCGCTTGCCGATGCCGATGGCGGCGTTGGCATCATGCTCGAATTTTTCCCCTTACCCTCCCGCCCCTGGGCACTGCCCTTTGCGCCGCATGCGATGATCGTCGCGCGCGTCGGCGCGCCGACCGAACGCCATGTCCGCCTGCTCATGCGCACTTTCCGCCTGACCCCGGCCGAAGCGGACATCGCCATCCATCTGGCCGCGGGGATGAGTCGTGCGGATATTGCCCAGCGCCGCGGCGTTTCGGCCGAGACGCTCAAGGCCCAGTTGCGCTCCATCTATGACAAGACGGGTTGCAACCGGGAATCGCAGCTGGTGCGCATCGTCGGGATGATGAGCAGCTGAGCCTATCCTTTTATTGCATAAATTTCGCAATTTACCCCTATCGGGGTATGCATCCGCGCCGTTGAAGAGCTAGGTGATTCGACGGGGCAGGAGCATCTTGCCTGCCGACGGCCGATCCATATGCGACCCATGGGTCGGCCGCCGGCATCTCTTCCTGTCTCCCCACACTTCGTCAGGGTTCCGTCCCGCGACATTTTCGTGCTAAGCCACTGCCGGATTTGAAGCATCGTGCGAAAAGTGGGCGAGCTGGAGTCGAGTGCCTCCGGCTCGGGTTTTTCGCTTCAAACGATGCGCCAAACAAAAGATGGATCGCGCGACCTGCGTTGGATTTGACGCAGCGCGCGTTAGCGTGAGATTACCGATGAACGACCTGACGCAGACCCCCGAAATGCTGATCGCGCAGATGGGCGCGCGTGCGCGCCGCGCCGCCGCCCTGCTCGCGCCAGCCGGGGACGCGCAGAAGGTCGATGCGCTGCGCCGCGCCGCCCAGGCCCTGCGCGACCAGGCGCCCGCCATCCTCGCCGCCAATGCGCGCGACATGGACAATGGCATCGACAATGGCCTGTCCGCCGCGATGCTCGACCGGCTGCGGCTGGACGAGGATCGGATTGCCGCCATGGCCGTCGGCGTGGATCAGGTGGCGACCCTCGATAATCCGCTCGGCAGCGTGATCGACTCCTCCGTGCGCCCCAATGGTCTGGAACTCAGCCGCGTGCGCGTGCCGCTGGGCGTCATCGGCATCATCTATGAAAGCCGCCCCAACGTCACCGCCGACGCCGCTGCCCTCTGCCTGCGCGCCGGCAATGCCGTGATCCTGCGCGGCGGCAGCGAGGCGAAGGAAAGCAACCGCGCCATCCACGCTGCCATGGCAGAGGGGATCGCTGCCGCCGGCCTGCCCGCCGATGCGGTGCAGCTCATTCCCACCACCGATCGCGCGGTGGTCGGCGCGTTGCTGCGCGCATCGGATTTCGTCGACCTCATCGTGCCGCGCGGCGGCAAGAGCCTGGTGTCGCGGGTGCAGGAAGAGGCGCGGGTGCCCGTGCTCGCCCATCTCGACGGCATCAATCACAGCTATGTCGATGGCGCGGCCGATCCGGCCATGGCGGAAAGCCTGGTCTTGAATGCCAAGCTGCGCCGGACCGGCGTCTGCGGTTCGACCGAAACGGTGCTGATCGACCGCGCCTATGGTCACGCCTCCGTGTTGGTGAAGGCGCTGCTCGACGCCAAGTGTGAAGTGCGCGGCGATGATGCGGTGCAGGCGATGGACGATCGCGTGATTGCCGCGTCGGATGAGGATTGGGACACCGAATATCTCGACGCCATCGTCTCGATCCGGCTGGTCGACGGCGTGGAAGAGGCGATCGCCCATATCGCCGCCCATGCCAGCCATCATACCGACGCCATCATCACCGAGGATGCGGCGGTCGCCGAACGCTTCCTCAACGCCGTCGACAGCGCGATCGTGATGTGGAACGCCTCGACCCAGTTCGCCGATGGCGGCGAGTTCGGCCTGGGCGCGGAAATCGGCATCTCGACCGGCCGCCTCCACGCCCGCGGCCCGGTCGCGCTCGAAGGGCTCACCACCTATAAATGGATCGTGCGCGGTCGCGGCCAGGCCCGACCCTAGGGCATTTTGCGGGGTGAAGGGGGAGACTTACCCCTTCACCACCGTATCGATCGCCTTCAACTGCTTCAGCATCGGCCCGACCCAGTCGAGCTTGAGCATCACCGGCCCGTCCGACGGCGCATTGTCGGGGTCTTCATGCGCCTCGGCGAAGATCGCCGCCACGCCCGCGGCCACCGCGCTGCGCGCCAGCAGCGGCGCATAGTCGCGCTGTCCGCCCGACGCCGAACCCAGCCCGCCGGGCTGCTGCACCGAATGGGTGGCGTCGAACACGACCGGATAGCCGGTTTCCGCCATCACCGGCAGCGCGCGCATGTCGCTCACCAGCGTATTATAGCCGAAGCTCGCGCCGCGCTCGGTCAGCAGGATGCGCTCGTTGCCGGTCGACGCGACCTTCTGCGCCACCGCCGCCATGTCCCATGGGGCCAGGAACTGCCCCTTCTTGACGTTGATCACCGCGCCGGTCTTCCCCGCCGCGATCAGCAGGTCGGTCTGGCGACAGAGAAAGGCCGGGATCTGCAGGATATCCACCGCCTGCGCCGCCGCCTCCACCTGTTCGGGGCCATGAATGTCGGTCAGCACCGGGCAGCCCAGTGTCGCCTTCACCTCGGCCAGGATCGCCAGCCCCGCATCGATGCCGACGCCGCGCTTGCCCGATACCGACGTGCGGTTCGCCTTGTCGAAGCTGCTCTTGAAGATGAAGGGCACGCCCGCATCCGCCGCCGCCTTCGCCAGCGCATCGGCCATGAACAGCGCATGGTCGCGGCTTTCGATCTGGCAGGGGCCGGAAATCAGGACGAAGGGCAGGTCGTTGCCGAAACTGATCGGGCCGACCTTCACATGCTTGGGATCGCTCATGCCGCTCACTTGGGCGCCTTTGCGAAGCGGCGCAACAATTGTCCGCGCCACAGCCCCTTGCCGGGATGATAATTCCAGCAGAACCAGCCAAAGGTCAGGCAGGCGAGCAGCGAAGGCAGCGCCATCGGGTCGCCATTGGCCTTCATATGGCGATAGAATGTCATGTCGGCGCGCCAGCGGTCGCGCTCGCTGCCGCCGCCATTGATGCCGTACATATTGTCATGCTTCCTACAGCCGACATTCCGGTTGTATTTGCGATGGTCTATGAAATAGCAGTAGTCGCGTTCGGGCGTGGTCATGTCCCGATTAGGACCGGGGCAGTGCAGAAATTCAAGCGTAAAGTCTTTTACCTGGGTGGTTTTGATCCGCGCGGCGTCCGTTTCTATCACCAGCTCTATCGCGATCAGGCGGCCCGCTACACCGCGCTGACCGGCGAAGCGGTGGCGGTCAGCGCGCGCCGCGCCGGCCCCGCCAACAGCGCGATCTGGACCGTCACCAACGCCAGCGCCGGGGTCGAGACCGACTATGAATATCTCCGCTGGGAAGATCTGATCGGCAAGGTCTGGATTCGCCATCCCTTCACCCTCGCCTGGCGCGCCGCCCGCGCCTATGCCGGCCATGCCCGGCTGATGCAGTTCGGCCGGATGCGCAAATTGCGCCGCGGCCCGGTGATCACCATCCTCTATCCGCCGATCCTGGCCGTGCTGATCCCGCTGCTGCTGGCGCTTGTCCCGGCGCTGCTGCTGTCGCTGCTGCTGCCCTTCTGGGCCAGCGCGCTGGTCGGCATCGGCATCAGCGCTTTCTTCTCCGGCCGCATCCTTAACAAGCTGGTCGTGCCCTGGCTGCTGCGCTTCATGACCTATCATGGCGCGCTCGCCGCAGACGGGCCGGGCGACGAGCTCAATGCCCGGCTCGACCAGTTCGCCGCCCGCATCGCGGCGGAGCTGGACGGCGACTGGGACGAGATCCAGCTCGTCACCCACAGCGCCGGCACCATATTGGGCATGAGCCTGCTGCGCCGCATCCTCGCGTTGCGCGGCGGCGCGCTGCCCGACCATTTCGTCATGGTCGGCATGGGGCAGGTGGTGCCGGTGATCGGCCTGCGCCGCGACGCGCGCTGGTATCATGCCGACCTCAAGGCGCTCGCCGACCAGCCTTTCCGCTATGTCGACATCAGCTCGCCGCCCGACGGCGCGGCCTATTACAACGTCAATCCGCTGCGCCTTGTCGCCGATCAATTTGCCGCGCGGGTGGACATGCTATCGCCGCGTTTCCATCTCTTCTACTTGGCCGAAAATTATCACGGGGGCTGGTCCAACAAATATGAGGCGCATTTCGATTATCTCAGGGTCGGCGACCGCCTGTCGCCGCTGGATTTCGTGAGCCTGACCGCTGGCCGCCGCAGCGTGGACGAAGCCGTCGCCGCCTTCCGGACGATCCCGTGAGCGCGCCTTTCACGCCCCCCTATCCCGAACCGCCCAAGTCGAAGCGCGGCCTCGTCAAACGCTTCCTGCGCGGCTGGCATAGCTGGATCCATGTGCTGTTCGACAAAAGCTACACGATGAAGATGGGCGAGATCCGCATGCCGGGTCAGACCATGTATATCGCCAACGAACTGCCGCTGGTGGACAAGATCCTCAAGGGTGGCACTGCCTTCCCCAAGCATAGCGAACTGGTCCGCAATCTCGATCCGCTGATCGGCAATTCGGTCTTCTCCGCCAATGGCGAGGATTGGGAAAGCCAGCGGGCGATGGTCAATCCCGCCTTCGCCCATACTGCGCTCAATCGGTCCATGCCGCTGATGGTCGCCGCCGCCGACGATCTGCTCGCCCGGCTCGACGCCGCCGATCGGTCGAAGCCGGTCGATATCGACCCGATGATGACCCATGTCGCGGCCGACATCATCTTCCGCACCCTCTTCTCGCAGACGCTGGACGAGGAACGCTCCAACATCATCCACACCGCTTTTGGCCGGTTCCAGCGGCTCGCCCATTCGGCCTCGATGCTGCGCCTCTACGGCATTCCCGCCGGCTGGTTCGAGAAGCGCTCGAAAGGGCCGGCCCGCGCCATCCATGACGTGTTCCGTCCGATCGTCGAGGCCCGTTACGAAGGCTATCATGGCCGGGGCGAGGCGCCCCATCGCGACATTCTGCAGTCGCTAATCGAGGTGCAGGACGCTCAGACCGGCGTCCATTTTACCTGCGAACAGGTGATGGAACAGGTCTCGACCATCTTCCTCGCTGGCCATGAAACCTCGGCCAGCACCATGACCTGGGCGCTCTACATGCTCGCCGAATGCGCCCATATCCAGGATCGGGTCCGCGCCGAAGTGGCCGGCATCGCTGGCGACGCAATGCTGACGGCGTCGATGCTCAAGGATATGGGTCATGTCCGCAACATCTTCCGCGAAACGCTGCGCCTCTATCCGCCGGTCGCCTTCTTCCCGCGCGAAGTCACCTGCCCGATGGAGATGCGCGACAAGCAGTTGGAAGAAGGATCGATGCTGGTCGTCGCGCCCTGGCTGACCCAGCGCAACAAGGACAACTGGGCCTGCCCGCACGCCTTCGATCCCGACCGGTTCGATGATCCGGCCAATGTCGACATGGTGAAACAGGCCTGGTTCCCCTTCGGTCGCGGCCCGCGCGTCTGCGTCGGCGCCGGCTTCGCCCAGCAGGAGGTGATGACGGTAATCGCCTCGGTCATCCGCCGCTACCGCCTCACCATGCCCGCCGGCTTCAAGCCCGAACCCATCAGCCGCCTCACCATCCGCCCCAGGACCGGCATGAAATTGCTGTTCGAGCGGGTGGGGTAACTCGAAATCGAACTGCTCAACGCGACAGCTTGGCGCAACCTTGCGTGCGGGAAAAAGCGCCGATCACGCCCCCTCCGCGATTGGAACAGTTGATCGCTCCAACTATCTGGTCAATCAATCCAATCGTAAAGATGGTCACAACGACAACTATCGGGATTAAATGCTTGAAGCGTCTCATTTCGTTGAAACTCGCCGATTGAAATATTGACGTCAACGCCTGTTCTACTTCCCTGTCGGCAGTTCCACCTGCACCTGCGTCGGGACCGGCGCGGCCATGATCGCGACGATGCTGGCCGGCATCGCGCAGTTTGAGCACGATATGCTCAGCGGGCGTGTCCGCTCTGGCTTGAGCGCGGGGACGCAAGCTCGGACGACAACTGGGGGAATGCCCCAAATCCGATCGGCTCGGTCCCAAGGTGCTGGCGCTGGTGGCAGAAGGACGTAGTTATCGCTGGATCGCGCGCGATCTTGGCCTGAGCAAGAACACGGTCTCTGCGATCGTGAACCGGGACAGATTGGCTGCAAAAATGATGTTGAAATAACGGTATGAGCGCTCTCTAAAAGTCATCTGTCCACGTCCCGCTGCGGAAGTCTAAGATAACATGCACGTATTCGATCGACGCCTTCTTTATATATGGTTGTTGATGACGCTGGGAGCTGGTTGCGCGCTTTTTCTGCCAGAAATAGTCGTTCTTCTGATGCTGACGCTTATCGGCTTTCCTTTGGCATGGTTGATGACCCTCATGCCAGGAGCATGGATTTATTTCACGCCGACACTGGCCATCTATATGATCCTACGCAGAGTGTCGGACGCCCCTCCGCGCTTGATGATGCTGGTTGCGGCCGCCTTACTGCCGCTTGCCGTCGGCTTTGCTATTCCATGGTGCGCTAATGGGATCACTGAACGACGCGTCCAAGCCCTGATCGCACAAGATCATGGCGCGCCTCCAATATTGCCAGTAGGCCTTTCCATCACCCATGCAATCGACAGAGGCTTAGGTTCGTCCGGCAAATGCTGGGACACCTGCCAACGGCTCCTATTTTCGCGCACCGCAAAGAGCATTGCTGAAGTACCACTCGACATGCTGCCGAAGCAAGCCTCGCTCCCGGTTCCTGCACGTCGCTTTTCGCTCGGACCGATTGGACCGGGATGTAACAATACACGGTTACAAACGACGTATGCCACGAGCACAGAAACTGGTCGCGAGGTTCCACCCCCTCCGCCACCACTCTCGGACAAACTGGAGGACTTCGCACAGGAAGGATTGTGTTTGCACGATGATGCAGTGCGAGATGTGCGCTCCGACGTGCTCATTGTGGAACGGCGGAACTATGATCCGGCTTTCCGGGGCTTCCATTTTGAGGGTGAGGGCTGGCGCGCCTCGCTGCATCCCATCGCCCCATTCAAAAGGCGTGAAGTTTTCCGACATACGCCTTCCGGCTTGGTGCGGCTTATGCGCCGCACTGAGGTCCGATATGCGCTCTTGGCGGAGCCATTATGGCTATCTCCAGGATTCCGTTTCGACACGGCGTCCCCGACGCACTGGGCTTGGCGCGACGAGCGTGTCGTCGGCAGTCCGGTCGACAGCTTTCAGCCGACCCAATGGAACGGGTTAATTGCCAACGATCTGGCGGTGCATGGTCTCCGCTGAAGTATCAGCGGCGGACCGAAAACGCCGCAAATGTGGAGCACCATCGGTTTAGGGTGTCATTTCGCCCTGCGCCGCCGGCAATTCCACCTGTACCTGCGTCGGGATCGGCGCCGCCATGATCGCGATCCCCGCGACGATTCCTAGCGCGCCCCACACCCAGCGTTTCGCGCGCAGGTCCATGACGCCGCGCGCCAGGCAGTAAAGGCCGGCCAGGACCAGGATGATGGCGGCGATCATGCGACTTCCTCTTTTTCTGTCTCGTCCTCGGGCACGACATCGACGGCGACGCTGATGCTCTGGCCTGATCCGCCGACGAACAGCCCGTCCATCGGCGCGACATCGGCATAGTCGCGGCCCATGGCGATGAACAGATGATCCTCGCCGGTGATGACGCCATTGGTGGGGTCGAAGCCGATCCAGCCGCGCGTCGGCCCGCACCACAGCATCACCCAGGCATGCATGGCATCGGCGCCGACCAGCCGGGGCATGCCCGGCGGCGGATAGGTGCGGAGGTATCCGCTGACATAGGCGGCGGGCAGGCCAGCGAGGCGCAGCGCCACCACCATCACATGGGCGAAATCCTGGCACACGCCATGACGCGCGGCAAAGGCGTCGGCCACCGGCGTGCCGGCATCGGTGGCGCTGGGATCATAGGCGAAGTCCGCCTTGATCCGCTGCGCCAGTTCCCATGCCGCCGCGACGATCGGCCGGTCGGGCGCCAGCATGTCGCCCGACCAGCTGCCGATCGCGTCCAGCATCGGCGCGCGGGGCGAGGCATAGAGGAATTGGGCGGGGGCAGAGGCGCTGATGTCGCGGTCGGCCAGCGCCGCGCGCGCCACCATGGCGATGCTGGGGTCGTCATCCTGCGGCAGGATCGGCGCGCCGCCCGCCACCCCGGCGCGGAACCGGCTCTCGATCGTCAATTGCCGTAATGGCTGGTCGATCACCAGCCGTTCGACATGCACCGGCCAGGCGCCCGGCCGCGCCTCGATCGACAGCGGCGCGGGATCGACGCTCAGGCTATAGTCGGCGGTCCATTGCCCGGCCCAGGCCATCGGCCGCAACCGCACATTGAAACGGGCGACCCGCACCGGCGCGCCATAGCGCAATATGCTTCTGTGCCGGACATGGTAGATCATGACAGCAGCTCTGCGCCCTCGACCTTTTCGGTCTTGCGGACCTGCAGGAAATAGCGCTGGCCGATCGCGTCGGACAAGGCGAGCAGCCGACTTTCGATATCGGTCAGCGCCGCCATGGTCAGCATGTCGCCGGTCAGCGGCGCCAGCGTCGCCGCCAGCGCGCCGGCCAGCCGCTGCGGTTCCTCCGGCATGCCGTCGCCGCGCAGCGTCGGCAATGCGGCGACATGCTCGGCAATGCGCTGCGCCTGATAGGCGATCGAGCGGGGATTCTGCGGCTCCAGCGCCACCAGATCGCGCACCGGCGGCAGCGATGGGCCGGTCAAATAGCGGTTGCGATAGCTGATCTGGCTGTCATGCAGGTCGAGCAGGACGGTCAGGTCGTCGGCCGACGCCCAGTCGCTGCCCAGCAGCAAGGTCAGCCGGCATCCGGTGATCGCCCGCTCGATCCGCCGCCCCATGTCGTGGAAGCGCCACCCCTCGGTGCGCGCCATATTCTCCGCCGCCAGCCCCGACAGCGCCGAAATCCGCTCGATCATGCGCGATGCCGCGTCCAGCAGCGTCTCGGTCACCGCCCCGTCGAAGGCGGGCAGGGGCAGGCGCACCAGTCGCCAGAAATCGGTCGCCAGCCGGTCGCGCAAACCCTCGCCGATATTGGCGACCACGCCCATCAACGCGCGCACGCTGCCGGACTGGCGCGCATCGCCCAGCGCCTGCGCGCACAGCGCACCGACCGACTGCGCCGCGTTTCCGGTCGCCCCCCACAGCGCCAGCTGTCCCGCCAGCCGCGCCATGGTCGGCGAATCCGACGACGGCCCCATATCGACCTCGATCGATTCGCCGATGACCGCGCGGATCACCCGCAGCGTCATCTCGGTCCGCTCAATATAGCGGCCCAACCAATAGAGATTGTCCGCCGCCTTGGTCGGCAGCAGCCCGCCGATCCGCCGGATCGCTGGCGCGCCGCCGTCGCCCAGCAGCGTATCGGGCGGCACAGGCTGGCTGTCGATCACGCACATGTCGGCCGACATGTCGCCCTCGCCCATCAAGGCGGCACGGATATCGCCATGCGCGGCCAGCCGGGCAAAGGCGCCCGGCATGATCCGCCATTGGCCGAGGCCATCCCGCGCCACGAACACGCGCAGGGTGAAGGGCAGGGGCATCAGTCGCCCGTCGACGATCGCCGGGGTGGTGGAGAGCTTCACCACTTCCTGCCCGACATAGTCCATCGGCCGCCGCGCCATCGCTTCCAGCAATGCCCTGCGCTGGTCCGCGTCCAGTGTCGATCCCTGCACCGATCGCGTTGGGCCAAGCCCCGCCGCATCCCGGTCGAACGCCGATCCCACCAGCAATTCGTCCAGATGGCCGGTCACATGGCCGCGCTCGCGCTCCTGCCCGCACCACCAGGTGGCGATATTGGGCAGCAGCAATTCGGTGCCCAGCAGGGCCTTGGCCAGTTGCGGCAGGAAGGCGGCAAAGGCGCGCGCCTCGATCACGCCCGCGCCCGGCCAGTTGCTGACCATCAGCCCGCCGCGCGCGCAGGCATCATAGAGGTCCGGCACGCCGATCCGCGATTCCCCGTCGAACGCCAGCGGATCGAGGAAGCGGCTGTCCATCCAGCGCCACAGCCCGTCGATCCGCTTCAGCCCCTCGATCGTGCGCACGAACAGGCGCCCATCGCTGACGATCAGGTCATCGCCCTCGACCAGCATCAGGCCCAGATAGCGGGCCAGATGTGCCTGCTCGGCATAGCTCTGGTTGAACCGGCCCGGCGTCAGCAGGCCGATGCGCGGATCGGCGCGCTGGCAATCGACCGCCAGGCCCCGGCGCAGGTCGGCGAAGAAGGGCGCCAGCCGCCTTGTGTTCATCGCGCCCAGCAGATCGCCGGTCGCGCGCGACAGCGCCAGCCTGTTCTCCAGCGCATAGCCGACACCCACGGGCGTGCGCACCCGGTCGGCCAGCACGCGCCATTCGCCATCCGGCCCACGCCCCAGATCGGCGGCATAGAAATGGAGATAATGGCCACGCGGCGGCGGCGCCCCGGTCATCACCCGCCAATAATGCGGACTGCCGGTCACCACAGCGGCGGGCAGCTTGCCCTCGCGCACCAGGCTCTGGCCGCTATAGATGTCGCTGATCACCCGCTCCAGCAGCTCGGCCCGCTGCATCAGCCCCTGTTCGATCCGGGTCCATTCGCCAGCGCCGATCAGCATCGGGATCGGGCTCAGCGGCCAGGGCCGCTCCTGCTCGTCACCGGTCAGGCGGAACGCCAGGCCCAGATCCTGCGCCTGCCGCTCGACATTGCCGGCCAGCGTCGCGGGATCGCCCTGACCCTGTTCCGACAATCGATCCAGCATCGCCCGCCAGCGGGGCGCCATCTCCGCCGGCGCCCCGGCGAACAGGTCGCCGCCCGACGCGCGCGCCAGATAGTCGCCGGCCCAGCCGGACGCTTCGAGACCCGGCAGGACAGGCGAGTCGGTCATCGTCTAATATTCGGGATGCCTGAACCGAAGGTCCAGCGTCATCGGAAATTCGCTCGGGGGTTCGGCAGGCGGCATGTCGACGGGGCCGGGCGTATGGCCATGATCCTGGAACCGCGCCTTGCGCCGCGCCTCCGCCTCATAGCTGTTGATCGGCACATCGTCATAATTGCGCCCGCCCGGATGGGCGACATGATAGACGCAGCCGCCCAGCGACCGCCCGCTCCAGCTGTCGAAGATATCGAAGGTCAGCGGCGCATTGGCGGGCAGGTTGGGGTGCAGGCAATTGGCCGGCGCCCACGCCTTGTAGCGCACGCCGCCCACCGCCTCGCCCGGCACGCCGGTCGGCGTCATCGGCACGCGCCGGCCGTTGCAGCTGACGATATGGCGCCCGGCGACCAGGCCCGACACGCGCACCTGCAACCGTTCGGTCGAACTGTCGACATAGCGCACCGTGCCGCCGATCGCGCCGGTCTCGCCCAGCACGTTCCATGGCTCCAGCGCATGGCTGATTTCCAGCCCGACCCCGCCGGCCTCCACGCTGCCATGCACCGGGAAGCGGAACTGGCGCTGCGCCTCGAACCAGTTGGGATCGAAATCATAGCCCGCCTGGCGCAGGTCGTTCAGCACTTCCAGGAAATCGGCCCAGACGAAATGGCCCAGGAAGAAACGATCGTGCAGCGCCGTGCCCCAGCGCACCAGATTGCCCTGCTGCGGCTCGCGCCAGAACCAGGCGGTCAGCGCGCGCAGCAGCAATTGCTGGGCCAGGCTCATCTGCGGGTCTGGCGGCATCTCGAACCCGCGAAACTCGACAAGGCCAAGGCGCCCGGTCGGGCCATCGGGCGAGAACAGCTTGTCGATGCAGATTTCGGTGCGATGGGTGTTGCCGGTCACATCGACCAGCAGGTTACGGAACAGCCGGTCGACCAGCCAGGGCGGCGGCAGCTTGTCCGCGCCGTCGCGCACCGGATTGGGCACCTGCGCCAGCGCGATCTCCAGCTCATACAGGCTGTCGTGCCGCGCCTCGTCGATGCGCGGCGCCTGGCTGGTCGGGCCGATGAACAGGCCGGAAAACAGATAGGAGAGCGACGGGTGCCGCTGCCAGTAGAGGACGAAGCTCTTGAGCAAGTCCGGCCGGCGGATGAACGGGCTGTCGTTGACGCTCGCCCCGCCCAGCACCAGATGATTGCCGCCGCCGGTGCCGACCGACCGGCCATCGACCATGAACTTGTCGGCGGTCATCTTCACCTCGCGGGCATCCTCATAGACGCCCTGGGTGATCGCCACCGTTTCCGCCCAGCTTGTCGCCGGCTGGATATTCACCTCGACCACGCCGGGGTCGGGCGTCACCTTCAGCACATTGACGCGCGGGTCGGACGGCGGCGCATAGCCCTCGATCCGCACCGGGATGCGCGTCGCTTCGGCCACCTTCTCGACCTGCGCAATCAACTCCAGATAATCGTCCAGCGTCTTTACCGGGGGCACGAAGACCGACAGGAAATTGCCGCGCGGCTCGACCGTGACGGCGGTGCGCACCGCCCCTTCGATGAACACCTGTTCCTGCCGGTCCTGATGCTCGGCCTGCGCCACCTCGGACCGCTCGAACCGCTCGGCCGGAGCTTCCGCCTCAGCGCGATAATCGGCCAGCGGCTCGCGTGGCTCGCTCGTATCCTGCGGGTGGATATAGGGGAAATCGGACGGCGGCACATAGGGCAGGGTGCCCAGCGGCAGGCGGTATCCCAGCGCCGAATCCCCCGGCACCGCGAACAGCGCCTTGCGCCGCACCTTCCACACCTCGCTCTGCCAGCGCGGCGCACTCGCCTGCGTCTGCCAGCGCTGGATCGGCAGCACATAGCCGACCGTCTTGCTAAGGCCGCCCTCGAATGCGCGCACCATCCGGCTGCGCTCCTCGGGATTGTCGAACTTGGGGTCGCCCGGCTCGGTATTGGCGGGCAGTTCCGCCTCCTTTACCGACCAGGCCAGCGCATCCTCGAACACCGGCTGGACGAAATCGGTCTCGACCCCCAGCCCTTCCGCCATGGCGGTCAGGAAGTGGCCGGCATCCTCGGCGGTAATGGTCGTATCGCCCGCCTCGGGCTCGCCCGCGATCAGCCCGGCATCGCGCCAGATCGGCACGCCGTCCGCCCGCCAGTAGATCGAATAGCCCCAGCGCGGCAGGCTTTCGCCCGGATACCATTTGCCCTGGCCATGATGCAGCAGCGCGCCCGGCGCGAAGCGGTCGCGCAGCCGCCGGATCAGCCGGTCGGCATAGCCCGCCTTGGTCGGCCCGACCGCATCGCCATTCCATTCGCCCGCCTGTGGATCGTCGACCGCGACGAAGGTCGGCTCGCCGCCGGTGGTCAGCCGCACGTCCTGTGCGATCAGGTCGGCGTCCACCTGCTCGCCCAGCGCCATCAGCGACGCCCAGCGTCCCTCGGTAAAGGGCTTGGTGATCCGCACCGCCTCGGCAATGCGGCTGACATTCATCGCAAAATTGAAATCGACCTCGGCCGGCTCGGCCATGCCGCTGATCGGGGCGGCGGACCGATAATGGGGCGTGGCGCAGAGCGGGATATGCCCTTCGCCCGCAAACATGCCGCTGGTCGCATCGAGCGCGATCCAGCCGGCGCCGGGCACATAGGCCTCGGCCCAGGCATGCAGGTCGACCACATCCTGGGTAACGCCCTTGGGCCCCTCGATCGGCTCGACGTCGGCAACCAGCTGGATCGAATAGCCCGACACGAAGCGCGCGGCAAAGCCGAGGCGTCGCAGCAACTGCACCAGCAGCCAGGCGGAATCGCGGCACGATCCGGTGCCGATGTCCAGCGTCTCCTCGGGCGTCTGCACCCCCGTTTCCATGCGGATGACATAGCCGATGCGCTGCTGCAGCTTGCTGTTCACATCGACCAGGAAGTCGATCGTCCGTCCCTCGAACGCGGCATGCTGCGCGACCAGTTCCTCGAACAACGGCCCCTGCATCTCGACGTCATAATAAGCGGCCAGATCGGTCTCCAGCTGCTCGTCATAGCTGAAGGGGTAATTTTCCGCATAGGGTTCGACGAAGAAGTCGAACGGGTTGATGATATCCAGATCGGCCAGCAGGTCGACCTCGATACTGAAATGATCGACCGGATCGGGAAAGACGATCCGCGCCAGCCAGTTGCCGTGCGGGTCCTGCTGCCAGTTGAGGAAATGGTTCGCCGGCTCGATCTTCAGCGCATAATTGGGGATCTTGGTGCGACTATGCGGCGCGGGCCGCAATCTTATCACTTGCGGACCCAGACGGATCGGGCGGCTATAGCGATAGGCGGTCAGGTGGTGCAGCGCGGCCTTGAGCATGATGCGATCAGAAACCACGCTTTGCTGCAATGCAATGCGAAACTGTCGCTTGGCCAAAGATTCTCGCAATTTCCGTTCGCGTCAGCCCCGGCCATCCCCTCATATATCGACGTCGCCCCGGCCCCTTCGACAGGCTCAGGGCATGCTTGATCCGGGATCCATTCGGCGCTTTCGCGCGGGTGTAACGTCGAATGGATCCTGACTTCCGTCAGGATGACGCAGGTCGTGATTGGCAGGAAGCGACCAAGAGCGGACGTTTCCTACTCCCCTCCCTTCCAGGGAGGGGCCGGGGGTGGGTGCGCCGCGTAGCGGCGGTCTACGGTCGATAGGGCAGAAGCTCGCTATGCTCGCCACCCACCCCAACCCCTCCCTGGAAGGGAGGGGCTATGTCTTGTTCCCACCAATCCCGGCCATTCGGCCCGCACTGAATTTGTCGACGCGGCCTAGCCTCTATTTCCCCTCCAGCCTTTGGCTGAAATAGACCATCTGCATCGCCTGCAACCGCGCGCCCTGTTCGATATCGGCGTCGCCCGAATGACCGCCGGCGGTGTCCTCGTAGAAAAGATAGGACAGGCCATAGTCCTTCAGCCGCGCGGCGAACTTGCGCGCATGCTGCGGCCCGACCCGATCATCCTTGGTCGTGGTCCAGATATAGGGCGTGGGATAGGCCACCCCCTTGCGGATATTGGCATAGGGCGAGATTTTTTCGAGGAACGCCTTCTCCTCCGGCACCGACACGCTGCCATATTCGTCGACCCAGGACGCGCCGGCGGCGATCTGCTCGTATCGGATCATGTCGAGCAGCGGCACCTGGATCACCACTCCGTTCCAGAGGTCAGGATGCTGGTTGAACTCGACCCCCATCAGCAGCCCGCCATTGGACCCGCCATAGATGCCGAATTTCCTGGGGCTGGACAGTTTGCGGGCAAAGATGTCCTGCGCCACCGCCGCGAAATCATCATAGATGATCTGGCGTTTGGTCTTGAGGCCCGCCTCATGCCAGGCCGGGCCGAACTCGCCGCCGCCGCGGATATTGGCCAGCACGAAACTATTGCCCCGCTCCAGCCACAGCTTGCCGGTGATCGCGGCATAGCTGGGCGTCATCGGTACCTCGAAGCCGCCATAGGCGGTCATGATCGTCGGCGTGCTGCCGTCGGGCGTCATCCCCTTCTTGTGGACGATGAAATAGGGAATTTTGGTCCCGTCGCTCGATCGGGCTTCAAACTGCTCGACCACCAGCCCCGCCGCGTCGAAGCGCGCCGGCATCGCCTTCACCTGCACCGGTTTCGGGTCGGCCGCATCCATCGCCCATAATGTCGTCGGCGCCAGGAATCCCGCGACGCTCAGATAGACCTGGTCGCTCTTGTCGGATGCGGCGACCGTGCTGATCGTCGCATTGTCGGGCAGGTCGACCGGCTGCGCGCTCCATCCCTTTGCCCCGCGTGCATAGACACGCACCCGCCCGCGCACATTGTCGTTGAGGCTCAGCACGACCCGATTCTGCGTCGCCACCACCCCGTCGATCGACTGGCGCGGCGTCGGCGCGAACAGGATTTCGGGCGTCAGCACGCCGCCATCCTGCAACGCTTTCAGCGCCACGCTCGCCAGCGCGCCCGCCGGCACGGTCACGCCGCCGCTGGCCCATTCCTCGCTGGTCTGGATCAGCACCTGCCCGTCGACCATGCCCTGCAACTGGCTTTTGGCCGGCAGCGCCAGCCGCTTCGTCCCCTGCGCCGTCAGCAACCAGGTCTCGTTGCCGAAGAAGGTGACGCCGCGAAACAGGAAGGCCGCCCTGTTGCCCTGTCCGTCGCTCAGCAGGATCGGCATCGACATCAGCTGGTCTCTCGCCGCGCCACGGAACACTTCCTGCGCCTGATCCAGTGTCTGCCCGCGCTTCAGCGTCTTGATGACGAAGGGATAGCCCGACTTGGTCAGGTTTTCCGCGCCCCAGTCGCGCGACAGCAGCAGGCTGTCCTTGTCCAGCCACACTGCATTCTGCTTGGCATTGGGAATGTCGAACCCGCCCGGCACGAACCTGCCGTCGACCAGGTCGAACTCGCGCAGCCGCACCGCATCCTCGCCACCATCCGACAGCGCCAGCAGCGCAATCCGCTCCTCGGGGTCGAGGATGGTCGCGCCCTTCCACACCCATTTCTTGCCCTCGGCCCTGGACAGCGCATCCAGGTCCAGCACGGTCGTCCAGCTCGGCGACGCCGACGCATAATCAGCCTCGGACGTGTATCGCCACACGCCCTGCGGATGGTCGGCATCGCGCCAGAAATTATAGATGCGGCCATGGATCAGCATCGGCATCGCGATCCGGTCCTTGGCCGATGCGATCGCCAGCGCATCCTTAAAATAGCCGGCATAGCGCGGATCGCCTTGCAGCGTGGCGACGGTCGCCTTGTTCTCCGCCTCCACCCACTGCATCGCGCGCGGCCCGGTCCAGTCCTCCAGCCAGACGAACGGATCGTTGGCCGGAGCAGGGGCGGGCGCGCCAGCGCCGGTCAGCAAGGCAGCAGAAACCATCGTCAAAAACCTCTTCATTGCGCCCCCCTTTGTTGTCCTCAATCCCGCGCGAGCTGGCCCTTCAGATAGCGCCGTCGCAACACCGCCCCCGCCACCAGCAAGGGTAGCGCCGCAGCGCAGGCGATCAGCCCCAGCAGCATCGGCGACCAGCCCATCAGGCTGTGGATGCCAAAGGCCGACGGCAGGATCAGCAGCAGCGCGCCCAGCGTCAGCAGCCACAGCCCCCAGCGCCGCGGCCGCACCGCCACCATCCGCATCTCGTGCCGCAACGCCTTGCGTCGAGCCTTCTCGGAATCGGGATGGGGTGGGGCGCTGTTCCGCACGATCGGCCTCTTGCTGGATATCCTTCCAATTATGGTCTCCATCGCCCCGGCGCAAGGCGATCGGCTCGCGAAGGGCTTCCCCTGCCGCCGCGCTTGCGCTATCCATTGCCCATATCCCCGGGGGACCGTCCGCAGACGGTTGAGAGGCGGCTTTGTGGCCGCGACCCGCTGAACCTGATCCAGTTGACACTGGCGTAGGGAGGGAAGCGCGTCGTGCCACTCGTCCCGTGACACCGCCCGCACTCTCTTTCCGCCTCAAGGAGAGAGAAGTTATGGCAGACGTCCCCGCCCGCACCGAAATGCGCGTCACCACCGGGCCCATTCGCGGCTCGAAGAAGATTCATGTCGGCCCGCGCAAGGTCGCCATGCGCGAGATTCATCTGGAACCGGGCAGCGGCGAGCCGCCAGTCCGCGTCTATGACACGTCCGGCCCCTATACCGATCCCGACGCGCATATCGACATCATGGCCGGCCTCCAGCAGCTGCGCCGCGACTGGATCCGCGAGCGCGGCGATGTCGAGGAATATGACGCGCGCGAGATCCGACCGGAGGATAATGGCCTCAAAGGCCCCGATCGCTCGGGCGGCGTCCAGCCTTTCCCCAATGTCGTCAAGCGCCCGCTGCGCGCCAAGCCCGGCATGAACGTCTCCCAGATGCACTATGCCCGTCGCGGCATCATCACCCCGGAAATGGAATATGTGGCGGAACGCGAAAATCTGGGCCGTGCCCGCCTCGCCGAATATGTCCGCGACGGCGAAAGCTGGGGCGCCTCGATCCCCGACTATGTGACGCCGGAATTCGTCCGCGATGAAGTCGCCCGCGGCCGCGCGATCATCCCGTCCAACATCAATCACCCGGAATCCGAGCCGATGGCGATCGGCCGCAATTTCCTGGTGAAGATCAACGCCAATATCGGCAATTCGGCCGTCGCCTCCGACGTCGCCTCCGAAGTCGACAAGCTGGTCTGGTCGATCCGCTGGGGCGCCGACACGGTGATGGACCTCTCCACCGGCCGCAACATCCATGACACGCGCGAATGGATCATCCGCAACTCGCCCGTGCCGATCGGCACCGTCCCCATCTATCAGGCGCTCGAAAAGGTCGGCGGCATCGCCGAGGACCTGACCTGGGACATTTTCCGCGATACCCTCATCGAACAGGCCGAACAGGGCGTCGACTATTTCACCATCCATGCGGGCGTCCGCCTCGCCTATATCCCGATGGCGGCCAGGCGCGTCACCGGCATCGTCTCGCGCGGCGGCTCGATCATGGCGAAATGGTGCCTCGCGCACCACAAGGAGAGCTTCCTCTACGAGCATTTCGACGAGATCACGGAGATCATGAAGGCCTATGACATCGCCTATTCGCTGGGTGACGGCCTGCGCCCCGGTTCGATCGCCGACGCAAATGACGAAGCGCAATTCTCCGAACTCTACACGCTGGGCGAACTGACCCACCGCGCCTGGAAACAGGATGTGCAGGTGATGATCGAAGGGCCGGGTCATGTGCCCATGCACAAGATCAAGGAGAATATGGAAAAGCAGCTCCAGGTCTGTGGCGAAGCGCCCTTCTATACGCTCGGGCCGCTCACCACCGACATCGCGCCGGGTTACGACCATATCACTTCAGGGATCGGCGCGGCGCAGATCGGCTGGTATGGCACGGCGATGCTCTGCTACGTCACGCCCAAGGAGCATCTGGGCCTGCCCGACCGCGACGATGTGAAGGTCGGCGTCGTCACCTACAAGCTCGCCGCCCACGCTGCCGATCTTGCCAAGGGCCACCCGGCCGCCAAGGTCCGCGACGACGCGCTCAGCCGCGCGCGTTTCGAGTTCCGCTGGCGCGACCAGTTCAACCTGAGCCTCGATCCCGACACGGCCGAACAATATCATGACCAGACCCTGCCGGCCGAAGGCGCCAAGTCGGCGCATTTCTGCTCCATGTGCGGCCCCAAATTCTGCTCGATGAAGATCACGCAGGAAGTCAGGGATTTTGCCGCCAAAAAGAACCAGCCCGCCGACGGCTTCCTGGCGGCGGGCCTGACGGGCGCCGAAGTCGCCGAAGCCAGCAAGGCTGCCGCGTTGAAAGGCATGGAAGAGATGAGCAAGCTCTTCAAGGAAACCGGCAGCGAACTTTATATGGGCGCCGGTGGCAGGGAGCATGATTGATCCGGTCGCCGGGCGAAGCACAAGGCTTCGCCCGGCTAGGCTTGGCCAGCGCGGGCCCGTTCCACCAATTTGCGGATCATCGCCCGGACTTCGGCCGGCGTGTCGCCACTGACCACTTCGAGATAGCCGATTCCGGCGCGACGCAGCGCTTCCCGTTTCACTGCGTCGCGGGCGGCGGTGTTATCGCTCAAATGATGGTCTTTCCCCTGCATCTCTATCGCATGCAAAGGACGGCAGTCGGCATCGACGATCAACAGGTCGACGCGTTTGGAATTGACCGCCAGAAAGGCCGCCTCGTTGGAACTGCCCAATATCTCGCCCAGAGAAACCTGACCCATGGCACGCCACCCTGGACTGTCGTCCTCCAACGCCTTGTCCAATACCGAGAGCAGCCGTCGCTCGCCCTGATTGAGCAGCGGACGCGCCGCAAAATCGGCGGTCATGACGATACGCAACTGTTCGGCGGCAGTCGCTATCGGATCGATGGACTTTGGGGTTGGTGCCAGCGGGATGATCTTGCCGCGCCCCGCTCTCCAATCTTGTCGGCCGTTACGCGCACGCCAGCGGGCACGGCGCTCTGTCCGTTTCCATCCTTCGACCGTACGTTCAACGGCGATCCCGATCCCCGCCCCTACACCCAACACCAAGGCCAGCAACAGCGGCTTGTCGATCAACGCGGTCAGTTCCGGTGGCATGGTGAGAAACTAGCCGGCAGATAGTTACGATCGCGTAAGTGTCGGAGGCGGCGATGGTTCACGAAAACCTTCGGTTGAATGGTCATGCCCTGACACCCTGGCGCCAATATCCCCTGTCCTACACGGCGATCCTCTGATCTACCCTGGGGAATGACACAGAACCTCCCCGCTCGCCCGCCCGCGCAGCCCGCGCCGGCGCTCTTCACCCCCGCCCGCTGGACTCCGGCCCGGCAGCGAACCTTCCTGACCGCCCTCTATCAGAGCGGCAGCGTGGCGCAGGCCGCGCGCATGGTCGGCATGTCGCCATCCAGCGCGCATCGCCTGCGCCGCCGCCTCGCCGGCACTGCCTTCGACCGGGACTGGAGCAACGCGCTGACGCTCCATGCCCAGGCGATGGCCGACCCGATCGCCACCCAGCTTCGCCCGCAGACCGCGACGCGGCGCTGAGGCATATCGGTGCAAAACAGGTGCAAAGCTGTCGCGTCACCGGGGCATCATGGACGCATTATGCGTCGCCCCGGTGGCGCGTTCTGATGCAGAGCAGGCGCGTGGGTGACGCGCGGCCGGTGCAAAACGGGCGCAAATGCCCCGGAAAGGTCGATAACGGTGTGAACTTCGGGTGTGACCCTGCGCCCTTCGTCCGTGCGGGCTTGCAGGATCGCCGAAAATATGAGAACAAATAACGAACATGATTCGTCCTCAGAGGAGGAAGTCCATGGTTCATCGTCGCGCTTCGTTATTGCCGCTGCTGCTCGCCGCGATCATCGTCGGCGTGCCGGGCCCGGCATCCGCCAAGCCGGATTTTTCCCATGTCACCTCGCGCGAACAGGCGGAGGCATTGGTGGCGACCGGTGCCCTGGTGCGCATCTATCTCTTCCCGCTCCGTCTGGGCGGGCCCAGGCGAAAGGCGAATATCAGCTATGTCCCGCCGGAGGCTGGCGCGGCGCTCGACCAGATCACCGGTACGTTGCAGCGTTTCACTCGCGAAGGGCTGGTAGACCGGCTGACCATCGAACCCGAATATCGCGGCACCAGCTTCGTGCCGACGCGCATCAACATGCATGCCACCCATAGCGGGCAGGAGGGCGGCTTCCACCCGAGCATCGAGATATGGTGACGGCCCTCCGTCCCGGGTCGCCGGGGTTCAGGCCTCCAGCATGCGCAGGGTGCGGCGCTTCTTCCAGTCGAGCACAACCTGGATGCGCATGCTCCAGCTGCCGTCCCAGTCGACCGCCAGGTCATGGGCGTCGAGCTGGGCGGCGATCCGCCGGCCGATGTCGAGCGCCGCCGCCTCGCCGGCCGCGCAGGCACCGTAATTGAGGTAGAGCGCCTCGCCCTCCACCGCCGCCTCGGTGTCCTGCATGTGGAAAAAGGCATAGCCCTCGGCCGGGCGCCCTTCGCCGATCGCTTCCTCGATCTCGTCCCAGATCTCGATCGCGCCGCAACTGCCGCAGCAGGTGAAATTCTGCCGCGCGATCACGCCCTCGGCCTCCAGCGCGGCAAAGGCCGCGTCCAGCCGGTCGCAATCGGTCATGTCGGGCCAGGCCATTTCGGCGGCATTATGCTCGGCCAGCGCCTGACGCAGCGCGGCCGATGCCTCGCGGCGCAGGGTCGGGCCGGGCAGTTCCTCGACGAACGTGTCGTGGGCGGCGGTCAGGATCGCGTCATCGTCATGAAATCCCCCGGCGACGTCGCGCCACACCTGGTCGCGCAGCGCCGCGAGCGGATCATAGGGGGGAAGGGCTGGTTCTTGCTCGGGGGCGTTGGTCTTGCCGAAGATTCGTTTCCACAATGCGCCGAACATGCGTTTGCCTGCCTCCCGCGATGCACTTTACTCGGCTCCAACATGGCGTGGCTTCGGGCAAAGGAAAAGGGGGCAATTGACCCATGAACCGCGACAGCTTCACGGTCCGCCGCAGCGATGCCCCATCTGCATAAGGCGTGTCAGTGTTTTTGCAGAAAATCGAAACTGCCAGCCCGATCCTCCAGTCGACCGCCCAACGTCAGTATTTTATGGGTGGTCGGGTGGGGGTTCAAACGAGTCACGTGCCTCGTTTGAAGGCTGGTGCGGCACAGAAAATGCGTTCCCGCATTTTCTAAAATTATGGCGCGGGTTCCAGCACCACGTCCCAATGATCCTCGGTCACCGCCGTGCGTTTGGCTTCCTCGGCATCGAACGCCGCCTTGTCGGGGAACATCCGTGCCTTGGCCGCCGCCATCGCCGCCTTATATGCTTCGCCCGCGCCCACGCCGTCGGCGCCATGCTTGTAGACGATGGTGGTGCGCACGTCCCACCGCGTGCTGCCGCCCATATGGGTGAAGGGCATCTCGACCGTGACTTCGCTGATATAGCCCTGCCGCATCATCTCGCGCAGCAACGCTTCATGCTGCTTGTGATAGGTGGTCAGGAACTGGCCCATCCCGCCCCATTTGACGCGGTAGTAATTTTCCACCTTCAACGGGCCGTCGGCGGGTGCCGCGGTCTGGGCGGTGGCGGGCGCGGCGGCCAGGCTGGCGAGCAGGATCAGGGCAGGGGGGAAACGCATCGGGCAAGGGGCCTTTCGCAATCGAAGATCATCTGCCCCTACAGACGGATCAGCCGCCAATTTCCGCGCCCGTGGCGCAATCGCGCTTGCTCGCTGCCGCGTCCCGCCCCACCATGGGGTCATCCCTACCGCGCAAAGGACCGCCGATGACCCGCCACCGCCTCTGGACCGTCCTGACCCTGCCCGTTATCCTGTCCGCCGCGCTGGCCGCCTGCAGCGGCGAAAAGAGCAGCCCGGCGGAAAATGCCGCCGACAATGCGGTCAACGCGGTTGAAAATGCCATGGCCAACGCCGCCAACGTGACCAATGCCGCCGCGCCCAGCGCAGACGCCTTCAGCCAGTATGTCGGCAAATATCCCTTCGACAAGGTCGGCGCGCATAGCTGGAACGACGATCCCGCCGTGGTCGCGGCGGTGAAGGCGGCGGTCGCGGACAAGGCGGTGCGCAAATGGGTGCTGGAGGATGGCGGCCCCGCTTCGCCGATCGCGACCGTGGATGGCAAGATCGCGGCCTGGTCGTGCGAAACCCATAATTGCGGCCCGCACCAATGGCTGACCCTGGTCGATCCGGCCAGCGGCACGGCCGAGGTCTGCTATTATGACGAGGCCGTCGATGCCCAGTCGACCCGCTGGTTCAAGGCCGGCCAGGAAGAAAAGCGTCCTGGCCAATGCCCTGACGTGTCGAACTGACGGGACAGGGGCGCCACATGATGCGGCGCCGCCTCTGCCGCTATTGGACGACGACCCGCACCCGCCCCAGATTCTGGATGCGGGCATAGGGGGTGGCGGCGTCGCCCCTGCGTTCCGACGCGATGCGCAGCGCGGGGAAATATGTGCCGGGCGCGGCGAAGCTGTGGCGTGTGGTCAGGGTCAGGCTGCTGCCCGAACCGCCGGGCAGCTTCGCCTTCTCGGCAAAGGCGCCGCTGCCGTCGAAATCCCATTCCGCCGACACGATCCGGCCGGTGCCCGGCGGTACGCTGACGGTCGCGCGGAAGGTCACGGCCGCGCCGGGCTTCACCACCGCCTTGGCCGCGCCATTGGCGGTGACGCTGGCGATCGGCTGGATGCCGCCGCGCGCCGCCGCATCGGCCGGCACGATTACTTGCCCATTATCGATGCGATAGGCGGTGTTGGCGGGCGGCGCCACGCCCTTTTCGACCCAGGCGGACAGGTCGCGCAGCGCCTGCTCCAGCACGCCCAGATAGCTGACCGTGCGGGTCGGGTCTTCCTGCTTGCTGCTGTCACCATGCAGCGCATGGTCGGTGAACCAGATGCGGAAATTCTGGTCGGCACCCGCGCCCTGCGCAGCGATCACCCGCTGGCGATACCAGTCGCCCTGCCACGGCATGGCTTCGCGATCCCACAGATTTTCGACCAGGATCATCTTGCCCTGGAACTGCCCGGTCATCGGCGGCTGGCCCATCGGCTTGCCGGTGGTCGCGGCGGTGAAGAGCGGGCCGAGCAGGAAAGGGCGCTGCGGATAGAGCGGCTTGCCGTCGGCCCCGCGAAACTGGTCCCAGACCGGATAGCCGGCATCGGCCGGCGGCACCTGATGCCAATGATAGGTTTCGGCGGCCAGGAAATTGCTGTTGTCGACCCGCACCTTGTCGCCAGCCTTCAGCAGGTCGACCACGGCATCGTCCACCACGCCCAGGATCACGACATCGCCGGCGATCCGGTTGATCGTCAACCGCTTGCCCTGCGCCGAGCCCGACCCGACGATCAGGTCGCCGCCGACGAAATAGGTCTTGGGCGGCGGGCTCGACAGGCGGAAGGCGACGATGCGCTGCGCCGCCCGACCCTGCAGCGCGGCAAAGGCATTGTCGACATTGGCCGCGCCATCGGTGATGCGGGTGTCGAGCTTCAGGTCCGCCGCCTGCGCCGCGCTGATTGGCGCGGCGACGGTCGCGTCATGCTGCAACCGATAGCCGTCGAAACTCCTGGGATCATCATGGCCAAGATAGCCCGGCTTGGTCCAGAAATCGGTGAAATAGCCGGCATCCGCCATCACCATCCCGCCATAAAGGGCGGCAAAGCCGTGGATGCCCATCGTCTTCCAGCCAAACCAGCTCGGCGTCGGGAAACCCATCGCCGTCACTTCGCGCAGCACCGACGCCTGCTGCGGCGTCAGCCCGGCATAGGGATCGCCCGATCCGCCCGGCTCGACCGCGTCCAATATCTGCGGGAACTTGTCGTTTAGCACCCGCATCGCCCGCATCCGCACGGAGAACATGTTGGGCGGCGCCATCGGCGATCCCAGCACATAGGGGACGACACCGTCCCACACGCCGGTCGTATTCTCGATCGAGCCGACCGTGCGGAAGCCCCCGCCGCTGCCGCCAAAGGCATAGCCATAGGGGCGCTTGCCGCCGTACATCTGTTGCGCGACGACGCGCGAATAGCGGGCCGATGCCGCATTGGCGCGATAGGCGGCGATGGTGAAGTCGTTGGGCTTGCCCGGCATGCCCACCTGGTCGCGGCCGCCGCCATTGGTCTCGACATAATAGCCGCCCGACGCGATCGAGAAGCCGATATAATTTTCCTCGCCTTGCGTCAGCTTCTGCGCCAGATTTTCGTCATCCGGGACCGGCGTGATATGCTGGAAGAAGCGGTCCTGATAGTGCGCCTTGTCGGGGAAATAGAAGGAGAAACGGGTCTCCGTCCCCTTGAACCCGCCATGGACATAGCGGTGCCGCACCGGCGCATCGCGCCATTCGTCGATGTCGATATAGGGCTGGGTGAAAAGCGGGTCTTCGGCGGCGCTTGTCTGCCCGGCAGGTGCGCTGCCCTGCTGCGCCCCGGCCATGCTGCCCATGCCGGCCATCAACACCGCTGACAGGGCTGTCATGCCCATTGCAATCGATCGACGCATCGCTTCCTCTCCCTTTTTGCCGGTTCAGGCTGCTGCCTCTAGCGCCGCCCTGCCGGTCCGTTCGTCCCAATGATCCGCATCGCCGCCGAGCGCGCCATTCAGCATCGCGCGCTTCAGGAACAGGTGACAGGGATGCTCCATGGTGAGGCCAATGCCGCCATGGAGCTGGATCGCCTCTTCCGCGACCAGCCGATAGACGGCGCAGGCCAGCGCCTTGAGCGCGCCCAGGGCGATGATATCGGCGTCGGCCTGCTGCGCCCGGCTCCAGAACAGGGCGTCGGCGGCGGTCAATTGGGTGCGCATGTCGGCGACGCGATGCTTGAGCGCCTGGAACAGCGCCAGCGGCCGGTCGAACTGCTGCCTCGTTTCGAGATAGGCGACGGTCATCGCCAGCGCCGCCTCCGCGCCGCCCAGGCTGTCGCCCGCCAGGCAGAAGAGGCGCAGCGCCTCGATCCGATCCGCCAGCGCGCGGGCGGCATCGCCCCGCGCCAGCGTGAGGCCGGGGCCTTCAAGGACGACATCGAACAGGCGATGGCTCTTGTCCCAGCCTTCCCGATAGGTGACGGAAACCTGCTCGGCCGGCACCAGTGCCACCCGATCGTCGGTGACGTGCAAAACATGGCTGGCGGTATCGGCATCGGGCACGCAGGTCAGCCGGTCGGCGCCGTCCAGCCCGCCCGCCAGCGACGCGGTCATCACCTCACCGGCCATGGCATCGGCGATCAGCGCGTCGCGTTCGGGCAGGTCATCGGCCGCCGCCAGCGCCTCGATCGTCAGCATCTGCGCCAGCACGGGGCCGGGCACCAGCGCCTTGCCCACGCCCTGATGGATGACGCCCGTCGCCTCGCGGCCGAGGCCCAGGCCGCCCAGTTCCTCCGGCACGCCCATCATCAGCCAGCCCATCTCGGCGATCAGCGCCCAGCTCTGCGCCGCATCCGGGGCCAGTTCGCTCTGGCCGAACGCCTTGTCGGCCGCATCCTGCACTTCCGCGCGGGTCATGGTCATGCCGCGCCCTCCTTCAAGGTCCAGCTTTTCGGTTCGCGCGGCATGCCGACCAGTCTTTCCGCGATGATGTTGCGTTGCACCTCGTCGCTGCCGCCGGCGATGGTCCAGGCATAGCTGTTCATGAAATCCGCCATCCAGTTGCCGGTCTCCATGCCGCCGCCAAAGGTGATCGGGCTGTGATATTGCGCGTCGATGCCACCCAGCCGAATCCCGAGCGATGTGAAATCCCGCAGCGTGCGGGAGTAGGACAGCTTGACGATCGACGCGTCGCCGACCCGCTCGATCCCGGCGATGCGGTTGGCGAGGAACTGGTCGGCGACGGCGCAGGTCGCATCCACCTTGGCGCTCAGCCGGCCGAAGTCCCGCACTATGCCCTGATCGTCCTGCCGGCCCTGCGCCCGGATCAGCTCGCCTAGCCGCCACAAGGCGCCACGCAACCGGGCGCTGAGTTCCAGCAGGGTCAGGCCGCGTTCGGAGGAAAGGGTGGATTGCGCCACGGCCCAGCCCTGCCCCTCTTCGCCCAACCGGTCGCTGACGGGAATCTCGACATTGTCGAGGAACAGCTCGGCAAATTCCTCGTCACCATGAATCTGGTGGATCGGCCGCGCGATGACGCCCGGCGCCTTGAGGTCGAGCAGCAGATAGGTGAGCCCCGCCTGTTTCGGCCCGTCATTGCTGGTGCGCACCAGCAACAGGCATTTGTCGGCAAACTGGCCCATGGTCGACCAGAGCTTCTGCCCGTTGACGACATAATGGTCGCCGACCCGCTCGGCGCGGGTGCGGACATTGGCAAGGTCGGACCCGGCATTGGGCTCGGAAAAGCCCTGGCACCAGATTTCGCCGGCCAGGATGCGCGGGATCAGCAGCGCCTGCTGCTCCTCGCTCGCCCATTCGAACAGGGTGCAGGCGGCATGATAGGTCGACATGAAGGACAGCAGCAGCCGCGGCGTGTCGGCGCGGGCCAGTTCCTCGTAGAGGATCTTCTGTTCGGCAAGCGAGCGGCCGCCGCCGGGCCATTGGGCCGGCCAGTGCGGCACCGCATAGCCGCCCTCGACCAGCTTGGCGAACCAGTCGCGCTGGATTTGCAGGAAGGCCGCCTCGCTGCTGCTGCGCTCGCGCCAGCCGTGCGGCGCATTGTCGGCCAGCCACTGGCGCACTTCCTGCCGCAGCCCGTCGAGCGCATCGGTCAAAGCCTGCCCCTCCATCCCGTTCCGGTTCCTCTCATCCCCGACGCTAGGCCCAATTGCGCCGCCCCCCGCAAGATGGCGGCAGGCGATATCCCCAAGGCGATGGCACTAGATCGCCACCTCGATCATGCCGTCGACGATGCGGACGGGATAGGTGGCGATCGGTTCGCTCGCCGGGCCGGTCAGCGGCGCGCCGGTCTCCAGGTCGAAGCGGGCACCATGGGCCGGGCAGGCGATCCAGCCCAGGCGAATGCGACCGCAGGCGAGCGGTTCGTCGGCATGGGAACAGAGCGCGGCGATGGCGTGGATTTGCCCGTCGCTGTTGCACAACAGGATGGCCCGTCCGTCGATGGTCACGCTTTTGGTCTTGCCCAGCGGCACCTCATCCAGGGAGGCTGCCATTTTGAAATCGCGCTCGCTCATGCCCGAAAGCTGCCCAAGCCGGTGGAGCGCGGCAAGGCCCGGCCCACGCCCATCACCGGGGCGTTCTCTTGCCCGCCGCCCTGTCGCGCCGCGCCGCTCTTAAGTATCGCATCCCTGTTCGGCAGGGGATGCGTGGACCGATGGATTTTGAATGGACGCAGGATGAAGAGGCTTTTCGCCAGCGGTTGCGCGACTTTCTCGCCGCGACGCTGCCGCAGGATTGGGAGCGTTTCTCGCAACATGGCCCGGCTTCCCCGGCGCTGACCGACTATGCCCGCACTTTCTGCGGGCGCTTGGCCGATGAAGGCCTGCTGACCCCGCACTGGAGCAAGGAGATTGGCGGCCAGGGGCTCGATCCCTGGCACCAGACCATATTGGCCGAGGAAATGTGGATCGCGGGCGAACCGCGCGGCGGCCAATATATGAACGTCAACTGGGTCGGGCCGACGCTGATCCGCTACGGCTCGGACGCGCAGAAGGCGCGCTACCTGCCCGCCATCACCGGCGGCCGCGCACTCTGGTGCCAGGGCTTTTCCGAACCCGGTTCCGGTTCCGACCTCGCCTCGCTGCGCACCCGCGCGACCCGCGACGGCGATGTCTATCGCGTATCGGGGCAGAAAATCTGGACCAGCTATGCGGGCCTTGCCGACACCTGTTTCCTGGTCTGCCGCACCAGCGACGATCGCAAGAAGGGCATTTCCATCCTGCTGGTGCCGATGGACACGCCCGGCATCACCGTGCGGCAAATCCCCTCGCTGATCGGCGAAGGCGATATTCACGAAGTCTTCTTCGACGAAGTCGTCGTGCCGGTGGAGGCGCGGCTGGGCGAGGAAGGCCAGGCCTGGGAAATCATCGGCTATTCGCTCACCAATGAGCGGCTCGGCATTCCCCGCTACGCCCTCGCCCGCGCGGCGCTCGACCGTGCGGTAATGCTATTGCAGGCCCAGGGTGAATTTGCCGGCGAGGCAGTGCGGATCGAGGCCGCCCATGCCGCCGCCCTGTGCGAAGCGGCACGGATGGCCAGCTATGCGATCGTCGACCGCCGCTGCCGGGGCGAGGCGATCGGCGCCGAATCCAGCTCCGCCCGTTTCGCCACGGTGATGGCCGAACGGCGGGTATGCGAATTCATCGTCGAATATCTGCCGCAGGCACTGGCCGACGCCCACCCCTATCTCAAAATGCATCATCAGCGCGGGATCGTCGCGGGCATCGCCGCCGGCGCGGCGGAAATCCAGCTCAACATCATCGCCAGCGATGTGCTCAAACTGCCGCGGGAGCCGCGCTGATGGACCTGTCCCTGACCGACGACCAGATCGCCATCCTCGACGCGATCGACACGCTGACTCGGCCCTATGCCGGCGCGACGCTGCATGAGGCGGGCTTTGCCCTGGCCAGCGACGCGCTCGACCGCGACCTCGCCGAAGGCGGCTTCCTCGACATCGGCTTCGATCCCGATCTCGGCGCGATCAGCGCCGCCCTGGTGGTCGAGCGGCTGGCGCGCCTGCCCCAGACGGTGGAGGCGGCAGCCAGCGCCCTTATCCGCCCATTGCTGGGCGATGCTACACCGCGCCCGCTCTGCCTGGTGGAGGAAGGCAAGACCCATCGCCCGGTACGCTTCCTAGCCCCCGGTGCGACGGTGCTGCTGGTCGGGCCGGACCAGGTGCGCAGCTTCGTCGCCGGCCCCGAGCATGTCCGGGCCGAACCCGAAGCCCTTTATGCCTATCCGATGGGCAGCCTGATCGCCCAGCCCGACGACCTGACCGATCACGACGTGTCGGCCGACGACATTCGCACCCGCTGGCGCGTGGCGCTGGCGGCGGAGGCGGCGGGCCTGCTCGCCGCCGCACTCGACAGCACGGCCACCTATGTCACTGATCGCCAGCAGTTCGGCCGCCCGCTCGCCACCTTCCAGGCGCTGCGCCATCGCCTGGCCGAGGCGCAGGTGCGCGCCAACGGCCTCTACTGGCTGGCGATGAAGGCCGCCGCCACGCTTGATGCCGGGGACGCAGCGCTGGCGGCGCTGCACGCACAGGAATCGGCGCGGACCGGCGTCTATGACTTCCACCAGTTCCTCGGCGCCATGGGCATGACGCTGGAGCATCCGCTGCACCTGTGGACCTATCGGCTCAAGGCGCTGATCGGCGACCTGGGCGGGCGCGGCGGCCAAGCGCTGGCGGCGGCCGATGCCCTCTGGGGGTAGAATCCTTGAGAGAGCCTGATTCACGCCACCTCAGACGATCAGGCTCTAGCCCAACTTGGGCTTGATCTCCTCGATCACCCAGCGGGCATAATCCTCATATTCGCTGATGCTGCGCACCGCCGGGATCGGCACCGAACTCATGGTGACGCCCAGTGTCTGGAACCAGCCCAGGCGATCGATGATCTCCAGCGCGGTCATGCCCGGCCGGGCGCGCGGATCGTCGACCACGGCATGACCCTCACCGACCCGGCTAGTGGCAAAGCCGTACATCACGTCGAACGGCCGGCCGTCATAGCCGGGCTGCGACTTGATGAAGTCGATCTTCGCCGGGATATCCTCGGGTTTCGTCAGATAAGGCCACCAGCCGCTGGCATGGCGGGCGGCGCGCTTCAGCACGGCGTCGGCCTCACCGCCCATCCAGATCGGCAGATGCGGTTGCTGCACCGGGCGGGGCGCAAAGGCGACATCGCGAAAAGAGACGAACTCGCCCTCGAATTGCGGATCATCGCTGGTCCACAGCTCGACGATCGCGGCGAGATATTCGTCGCACATCCGCCCGCGCTGGTGGAAGGGGACGCCGAGCAGGTCGAACTCCTGCTCCAGCCAGCCCGCGCCAAAGGTCACCATCGCCCGGCCGCCCGACAGCCAGTCGATCGTCGACAGCGCCTTGGCGGTGATCGCAGGATGCTGCAGCGGCAGGATCGCGATCGAGCTGTTGATACGGATGCGGCTCGTGGCGCCGGCATAATAGCCCATCGCCGCATAGGCATGGAAATGATGCGGCCCCGACAGGTCGACATGGGCGCGCGGGATCAGGAAATGTTCCGGCACGCTGATCATGTCGTAACCCAGGTCATCGGCCAGCCTGGCCAGCCGCGTCTGGTCCGCTCCGCTGACGGACAATTCCCAGGGCTGCATCGTCGCCTTCAGCTCGATCAGCCGCGGCATGCCGAAGGCGAATTTCATGACCCCGCCTCCCGCCGACTCAGAAGCCCAGATCGAGCACCGGCCCGTCGAAATTGCCGGCCAGCTTCTGCGTCGCCGCGCTCAGCTTGTCCATGGGTTCATGCCGGATATAGCCGTCGATGATCCGCTGATAATTGCTGATCAGCCCCTCGATCACCTTGGACAGGCGCATGAAGTCGAAACCCTCGGCATGCAGCCCCTTCTGCTGCAACGGGATGTTGGAATAATCCTGGCGCGGGATCATCGGGAACTGGTCGCTGTCATAGGGCAGCATCACCGGTTCCATCACCACCGGCGGCTCCTGCCCTTCGGGGAAATGGGTGAGCGACCATAGCTCGAACATGCAGCTTTCCGGGCCGAGCGGGCGGATGCGATAGGCCGCCATGCTGGAGAGGAAGGGCAGCAGGAAATAATTGGGGAAGATGAATTCCACCGACTTGACGGGGGTTTCCACCGCCAGCTTGTTGAGATCGGGCGTGGGTTCGCCGCGCGCCTGCCCGGCCTGGGTCACGCAATGATTGACCATGCCGAACCAGTGCATGATCGCCTGTTGCGGGTCTTCGGGCAGTTCGACGTCGATCAGGGTCCGGGCGACCGCGACATCCTTGGCATGGCACATGCCGGCCATGCCCTCGCTCAACAGCTGCATATGGTCGACCTGGTCGACGATATTCTCCTTCATCGACCGGTTGGGATTGATCGGCACGCCGATCCCGCCCGTGTCCATGCCGTACATCATGTTATAGAGGATCGGCACCTTCTGCTGCAGCTGCGGATGGGTGCGCATCACATGATAGCCTTCCATGAAGGCTTCCATCGCGGCCTTCCAATTGGCCGGCAGCACCGTGCCGAAGCACCATTCGGCGCGCATCTTGTCGGCATTATAGGCGTCGAGCCCCACCGCGAGCGGGCCGAGCTGTTCACGCAGTGACGGCGCGTCATCGTCGAAATTGATGAAGACGCAGCCCATCTCGATCTCGGTGCGGCACGGGCGCAGGGCCAGATCCTGCTCGTCCAGCTGATGCTCGGAGAACATGTGCCGGCCATAGACGAAGGTATTCTTGCCCTCGATATTCCAGCGCCAGCCATGAAAGGGGCAGATGAAGCCTTTGCCCTTGCAATTGCCATGACTGCCCTCGGTCAGCGGCACGCCGCGATGGCGGCAGGCATTATGATAGGCGCTGATCCCGTCCTTGGTCCGCACGATGATGACGGATTTGCCCAGATTGCTATATTCGATCCAGTCGCCGACCTCCGGCACCTGCTCCACGCGGCAGGCCATCTGCCAGACATGGGGCCACAATTCCTCGCATTCGCGGCGATAGAAATCCGCGTCATAATAGCGTGCCGTGGGAATGCGCTCGGGATCGCTGATTTCCAGCGGGAAGCCCGCACGCGTCATTTCAGCAGCCTCAACCATGCCATGCCTCACCCAGATTTCTTGCTTGGATGAAGTGGTAAAGGCTGGGCTGGGGAGCGCCAAGGCAGCGCCCCAACCCATCGCCCTACCGATGGGACGATCAGGCGTCGGAAGCGCCCACGCCCAGTTCGTCCAGCACTTCGCGACTATGCGCCCCCAGTTCCGGCGCACCGCCCGCGACCCGGCCCGGCGTCTGCGAGAACCAGGTCGGCACGCCGGGGAAGCGCACCGGCCCCTGCGGCGTCTCCACCGTCTCGAAAAAGCCGATCGCGTTGAGATGCGCATTGTCGAACAGTTCGTCCGTGGTGCGCAGCGGCGCGGCCGGGATATGCAGCGCCTCCAGCAGCTCCAGCCATTCCTGCGTCGTCCGCTCGGCAAAGGTCTCGCCCAGCAGGCCATAGACCCGGTCGATCTGCTTCGCCCGCTTGGCCAGCGTATCGAATTCCTCGGTCGCCCAGGGCGGGTTCACCGCCGCGACGAAGGCGTTCCAATGCTTGTCATTATAGACCAGCGCGGCGACATGGCCGTCCTTGGTCGCATAGGGCTTGCGGTTGCGGGCGACGACGCGGTGATAATGGGCCGGCCCCAGCGGAGGCTCGAACAGCATGCCGCTGGCATGTTCGGTCAGCATGAAGGACGCCATGGTCTCGAACATGGAGACTTCCACCTCCTGCCCCTCGCCGGTGCGCTCGCGGTGGAACAGCGCCATCATCGTCGCATAAAGGCCAGTGAGGCCCGCCACCTTGTCGGCGATGATCGTCGCCATGAAATCGGGCTTGCCGGTCATCAGCTGTTGCAGATGCGGGATGCCGCATTCGGCCTGGATCGTGTCGTCATAGGCCGGCTTGTCGCCGTCCGGCCCGCGTCGGCTATAGCCATAGCAATTGGTGTAGACGATGTCGGGCCTGATCGCCTTTACGGCCTGATAGTCGAAGCCCAGCTTGGCGATCGCCTTGCCGCGCATCGAGTGGATGAAGACATCGGCGGTAGCGATCAGCGCGCGCAGCGTCGCCTTGTCCGCCTCCTGCCGCAGGTCCAGCACCAGGCTGCGCTTGCCGCGATTGACGTTGGTGAAGACGCCGCCCAGCTCGGGCGTCGGCCCGGCATTGATATAGCGCGTCGCATCGCCCGCCGGCGGCTCGATCTTGATCACGTCGGCGCCCATGTCGGCCATGATCTGGGTCGCATAGGGGCCGAATACCATCGCCGTCAGGTCCACCACGCGGATCCCGGCCAGCGGCCCTTTCGGCATGTGCGTCGCGTCCATCATCCTCTCCCCATAACTGCCTTGGGGCTAGGCCAAGGGCGCGGCGAAATCCACGCGCAACCCCTTCGCCCCACCGATATGTGGGGCCGCCCGATTGTGCGCGCGGGAGGCCGGGTGATACCCGCAGGCGATCATCCAGACGCCAGCAGAAGGCCCCCAGAGACGTGGATTTTGCCCTGACCGAAGACCAGAGGAACATCCGCGACGCGGTGTTCCAGCTCTGCGCCCAGTTCCCCGACGACTATTGGCTGGAACGGGACAAGGATGCCGTCTTCCCGTTCGATTTCCACCGGGCGATGGCGGACGCCGGCTGGCTGGGCATCGCCATGCCTGAAGCCACCGGTGGCGCAGGCCTGGGCATTACCGAAGCGGCGATCATGGTGCAGGCTGTGGCGGAGGCCGGCGGCGGCATGACCGCGGCGTCCAGCATCCACGGCCCGGTCTTCAGCCTGGAGCCGATCGCCCTGTTCGGCACGGCGGAGCAGCAGCAGCGCATGATCCCGCCGATCATCTCGGGCGCGGAGAAGATGTGCTTTGCCGTGACCGAGCCCAATACCGGGCTCGACACCACCAAGCTCAAGACCCGCGCCGAGCGGGTCGAGGGCAGCTATCGCGTCAATGGCGAGAAGATCTGGATCACCAACGCCCATGTCGCCGACCGGATGATGCTGCTCGCCCGCACCACCCCGCTCGATCAGGTGAAGAACAAGACGCAGGGGCTGTCGCTCTTCTTCACCAAACTGGATCGCGACAGGATCGAGCATCAGCTGATCCCCAAGATGGGCCGCCATGCGGTCGGCTCCAACATGCTCTTCATCAACGACCTCTTCATCCCCGAGGAGGATCGGATCGGCGAGGAAGGTCAGGGCTTCAGGATCATCCTCAAGGGGCTGAACCCGGAACGCATATTGCTCGGCGCCGAAGCAATCGGCATCGGCCGCAACGCGATCCAGCGCGCCGCCCGCTATGCCCGCGAACGCATCGTCTTCGACCGGCCGATCGGCATGAATCAGGGCATTCAGCATCCGCTCGCCAAATGCTGGATGCAGCTGGAAGCGGCCAACCTGATGGTGATGAAGGCCGCTACCCTGTTCGACAAGGGCGAGGAATGCGGCGTGGAAGCGAACAGCGGCAAATATCTCGCCGCCGAATCCGCGTTCGAGGCCTGCCATACCGCGATGCTGACCCTGGGCGGCATGGGCTATGCCCAGGAATATCATGTCGAACGGCTGCTGCGCGAAGTGCTGATCCCGCGCACCGCTCCGGTCAGCCCCCACATGATCCTCAATTTCATCGCCGAAAAGGTGCTGGAATTGCCCAAATCCTATTGAGGCGAGAGACGATGACGCTGCCGATCAAGATGCGCTCCTGGCTGTTCGCGCCGGGCGACGCCGAGAAGAAGATGGCCAAGGCGGCGGACAGCGCCGCCGATATCGCGCTGTTCGACCTGGAGGATGCGGTCGCGACCGAAAACAAGCCGCTCGCCCGCCAGATGGTGCATGATTTCCTCGCCGCCAGGCCGGAAGGGCGCGAGCGGCTCTGGGTCCGGGTCAATCCGCTCGACGGCCCCTATACGCTCGATGATCTCGCCGCGATCATGCCGGCGCGGCCGGGCGGCATCATGCTGCCCAAAGTCTATGGCCGGCAGGATGTCGAACGGCTCGACCATTTTCTGACCGCGTTCGAGGCGGCGCATGGCATCGAACGGGGATCGACCCCGCTGATCGTGCTGGTCACCGAAACGGCAGAAGCCATGTTCCATACCGGCGATTACAAGGGCGCGCCGCGCGTGGTGGCGCTGACCTGGGGCGCGGAGGATCTGGCCGACTCGATCGGCGCCAGTTCCAACCGCAACGCCGATGGCAGCTATGGCTTCACCTATGAACTGGCGCGCTCCATGTGCCTGCTGGGCGCCGCCACCGCCGGCGTCACCGCGATCGAGACGATCCAGGGCGATTTCCGCGATCTCGAAGGATTGAAGGCGCGGGCCGAAAAGGTGCGGCGCGACGGCTATCGCGGCATGCTGGCGATCCACCCGGCGCAGGTCGACGTCATCAACGCGGCCTTCACCCCGACCGAAGAGGAGATCGCCGAGGCGCAGGCGATCGTCGACATCTTCGCCGCCAATCCCGGCGTCGGCGCGATCGGCTACAAGGGCGGGATGCTCGACCGGCCTTATCTCAGTCGCGCCGAGCAATTGCTGCGCCAGGCCGGGGCCTCGTGATCGACCTCACCCCCTATCTGCGGCGCGGCGACCGCATCGTCTTTGGCCAAGCCTGCGGCGAGCCGGTCAGCCTGGTCAGCGCGCTGATCGAGCAGGGCGCGCGGATCGGCGACCTCTCCGCCTTCATCGCCACCAGCTTCTCGGGGCTGTTCACGCCGGAGAGCGCCGACAGCTTCCGCCTCTCCTCCATGGGTGCGATCGGCGCGCTGCGGTCGATGACGAAAGCCGGCAAGCTGCAGGTCATCCCCATCCATGTCAGCCAGGTCGCGCCGATGATAACGGCCGGCATCATCGGCTGCGACGTCGCGATGATCCAGCTCAGCCCCGCCGATGCCGACGGCAATCATAGCTGCGGCCTGATCGGCGACTATGTCCGCGCCGCCGTGGACAAGGCGCGGGTGGTGATTGCGGAGATCAACGAAGCCGTGCCCTATGTGCCGGGCGAGCTGATCCCGGCGTCGGCCATCGACGTCGCCATCCCCGTGTCGCGCCCGCCGGTCGAGGTGGCGCCCGCGAAGATCAGCACCACCGACGAGGCGATCGCCCGCAACTGCGCCGCCTATATCGGCGACGGATCGGTGATCCAGACCGGGGTCGGCGCGGTGCCCGACGCGATATTGCGGCTGCTGGGTGATCGCAAGGATCTGGGCGTCCATTCGGGCATGCTGGGCGACGGGCTGGTCGAACTGGCGCAGGCCGGCGTGCTGACCAACGCCCGCAAGGAAATCGACACCGGCGTCTCGATCAACGGCGCGCTGATCGGCACCCGCCGCCTCTATGACTGGGCGGACAATAACCCGGCCATCCGCATGTGCGCGACCAGCTACACCCATGACGCCGCCATCCTCGGGCGGCTCTCGCGCCTCGTCACCATCAACAGCGCGCTGGAGGTGGACCTCACCGGCCAGGTCAATGCCGAACAGTCGGGCGCGGCCTATCTCGGCGGCACCGGTGGCCAGGTTGATTTCGTCCGCGCCGGCGCCTGCTCGCCCGGCGGCTGCTCGATCATCGCGCTTTCCGCCTCGGCCAAGGGCGGCAGTTTGAGCAAGATCGTGCCAGCCTTGTCCGGCCCGGTCACCACCGCGCGCAGCGATGTCGACATCATCGTCACCGAATATGGCGCGGCGGAACTGAAAGGGCAGACGCTGGCCGAGCGCACCCGCCGCCTGATCGCCATTGCCGATCCCACCTTCCGCGAGGAACTGGAGCGGGCCGCCCATATCATCCAGCAGAGGGGATTCTGATGAACGATCCTGTCCTGTTCGAGGCGCGGCCCGACGGCATCGCCATCCTCACCATCAACCGCCCCGACCAGCGCAATTGCCTCAGCCGCGACGTGCGCGAAGGGCTGCGCACCGCCTGGCAACGGTTCGAGGATGATCCCGCGCTGCGCGTCGCCATCCTGACCGGCGCGGGCGACAAGGCCTTTTGCGCGGGCGGCGATCTCAAGGAAATGGTCGACACCGGCATGACCGTCCCGCCGCGCGCCATGTTCCCGCTGCCCTATGACAGCATCGAACTCAGCAAGCCGACGATCGCGGCGGTCAATGGCGTCGCCTTTGCCGGTGGCTGGATGATCGCCCAGGCCTGCGACCTGTGCGTTGCCAGCACAGCCGCGCGCTTTGCCATTACCGAGGTGAAGGTGGGCCGCAGCTCGCCCTGGGCCGCGCCCCTCATTCACATGATCCCGCAGCGGATCATGATGGAGATCATCCTCACCGGCAAACCGATCACCGCGAGCCGAGCCTACGAGATAGGCCTGGTCAATCGCCTGGCCGAGCCAGAGGCGCTGATGCAGACGGCGCTCGATCTGGCAGCGGAGATATTGGAGGGCGCGCCTTTGTCTGTGAAGGCCGGGCGCGACACGGTGATGCTGGCGACCGAAATGGGCCGCGCCGCCGCGCTGCAGGCCGCCCGCGCCGCCTCCGAACATACCTATAACAGCCAGGACGCGCAGGAAGGACCGCGCGCCTTTGCCGAAAAACGCACGCCGCAATGGACCGGGCGCTGAGCCCGACTGTCTGAAATCGTCAAGTCCGGGTGACGCGGGCGTGGCAAAAGGGTGAAATGGAGAAGGAATAGGCCATGAACGAGATCAGCAGCATCGGCACGCCCGGCGAGGATCTGATCGAGCCGGTCATCGTCCCGGTCGAAGCCTATGTGTCCAAGGATTATGCCCGCGCCGAGCAGGACCGGCTGTGGCGCAAGGTCTGGCTGCAGGCGGCCCGGCTGGAGGATATTCCCGAGGTTGGCGATTTCGTCACCTATGACATTCTCGAAGACTCGGTCATCATCATGCGCACCGGGCCGGATGAGCTGAGCGCCTATCATAATGTCTGCCCGCATCGCGGCCGCCGCCTGATCGATACGCCCGCAGGCCAGCGCAACGCGCGGGGCAACCGCAAGTCGATCATCTGTGGCTTTCATGGCTGGACCTTCGACCGCCAGGGCCAATGCACCTTCGCCAACCATGCCGATGACTGGCAGGGCAAGCTGACGGCACAGCGTACCGCGCTCGGCAAGGTCAGCGTCGATAGTTGGGGCGGCTGGGCCTGGATCAATCTCGATCCCGATTGCGGCCCGCTCGCTGAATATCTGGGCGTGGTGCCCGACATGCTCGATCCCTTCGGTCTTCAGAATATGCGCTATCGCTGGCGCAAATGGATCATCTTCGACTGCAACTGGAAGGTCGCGATGGAGGCGTTCAGCGAGACCTATCATGTCCAGACAACCCATCCCGAATTCAACGCCTTCGGCGAATTTCGCGGCTGGGCGCGCAAACATGGGCTGCACACCAATATCGGCTATGAAGCGCCCAAGAATATGGACGAGAACCAGGCCAAGCTGCGCATCGGTTCAGGCGAAGACCCCCGCCTGTCGACCGCGGAGATGCAGCTTTTCACCTGGGAAAATGCCAATACCAACACCACCATGACATTGGTCGCCGCCGCCCAGCGGCTGAAGGACGAACTGCCCGAGGGCACCCCCGCGCCGCAGGTGCTGCAGCACTGGCTCGCCACCGCCCGCGCCGACGATGAACGGCGCGGCGTCTTCTGGCCGGTGGTCGAACCCGCCCATACCGCCAAGAGCGGCACCGCCTGGCAGATCTTCCCCAATTTCCAGATCGGCCACGCCGTCAACAATATGCTCTGCTATTCCGCCCGCCCCTATGGCGCGGACCCGGACAAGTGCATTTTCGAGGCGGCGGTCTATGAGCTTTTCCCGGACGCGGAAACGCCCGCCACAGAATGGGAATATACCAAGGCGGAGGAATGGCCGCCGGTGCTGCAGCAGGATTTCACCAACATGCAGGCGGTGCAGCAGGGCATGAAGAATGTCGGCTTCCGCGGCACCCAGCCCAACCCCTATATGGAGCGGGCGGTGGCCAGCCTCCATTACAACCTGTCCCGCTACATGGGGACTGGCGCACCAAAGCCGCTGGACTGACCGACATTGCCGCGATCATGGCCCTTCGCCGCCGATCATCTGTGTGGCGGCGGAGCGCTTTCGCGTCTCCATTTTCACCAATGACTGTCTTCGACGACCGCCCTCCAATGGAAAGGGGCGCTCCCGGCAGGAGCGCCCCTTTCCGTTTTCATCCGGATTGCGCCCCTCAGAAAGGCAGCTTGTAGAGGTTCACCGCATTGTCCTGCAGCACCTTCTTCTTCACTGCAAAGTCATAGCCGCCCAGCACATCGGTCAGATGCGCCTGCACGCCCGGATAGAGCGAGGTCGGATGCGGGAAATCGGTTTCGAACATGACCTTGTCGACGCCGATCGTTTCCAGCAGCAGCTTGGGCGCGACCTTCTCGAACCAGAAGGTGACCCAGAAATGGTCGCGGAAATATTCCCACGGCCGCTTGTTGAGCAGGCCGACCTTGCTCGGCAGCATTTCGTCGAACTGATGCTCCAGCGCCTCGATCGCGAAGGGCACCCAGCCCGCGCCGCTCTCGATCAGGCCGATCTTCAGCTTGGGATGACGGTCCAGGCGACCCGACACCATCCAGTTGCCCAGCGTCGCGGCATTGCCGATCGAGAACATGGTGGCGACCACCGACAGCGTCTGTTCAAAGCCGAAGCCGTCCCAGGTGAGTGTATTGGGGTCGATCGCCGCATTGAGATGGAAATTGAGCGGCAGGCCTTCGGCTTCGCACATTTCCAGGAAGGGGGTCCAATAATCATGCAGGAAGCTGGGCACGCCGACGCGCTCGGGTGTATCGGGCAGCACGAAGCCGCGCAGGCCCATGTCGACGCAGCGCCGCGCTTCGGTCTCCATCGCCTTCTGGTCCCAGAAGGGCAGATGGGCCATGTTGAAGATGCGTTCGCCCGACACCTGCTGATATTCGGCCGAGGCGTCATTATACATCTGGATGATCGCGACCGCGAGGTCTGGGTCGCCCAGCGACATCAGCGATCCGGCCTGGGTCACGCCCGAATTCTGGAAGCCGATCTGGGCATAGATGCCCATATCGTCCATCGCCTGCAGCCGTTCCTTGATCAGATGGCCACCGGGATGCGCTTGCGCCAGCTTGGGGAAGGCAAGACGGCCGAGCAGCTTGTTATTGTCGGCGCGGATGACGTTGCCGCCCATCGATCCGAAATTGCGGTCGCCCACATACCAGCGTTCGACGCCGTCGGCGTCCTGCTTCACATAGGGCACCTTGGCCTTGTACTTGGCCGGCGCGCGCGAGGTGAAGAGGTCCGGCGCCTCGGTGATATGGGTGTCGGTGTCGACAATCTTGATGCCGGCCAGCGACGGGTCGAGCCCGCCCGACTGGGTGCTGTAGTCAACCTCGCGGATGACGCCGCCTTCGGTATAGCCTTCGGCCGACCAATATTTGCGCGCGGCCTGGGCGTCGGCGACGTCCTTGTCCTTCACATCAGCCATGCTTCACCTCCAGCGCGCCCTGCCAGCTGGCGGATTCGAAGATCGGCTGGACGGAGGCGGCCGGCGACTGTTCCTCGACCGAGCGGCGGACCGCTTCGCTGAGCGTGCGCTGCAGGCCGGCGGCGTCGATCTGGTCGGAGGGTTCATAGACGAAGCCGATCGCCAGCGGCTGGCCGTCGGGCATGTGGGGCAGCAGCATGGCGGTGACGTCGGCGATCGAGCCAAAGCCGGCAAAACCGCTGATATGCCCTTCGTCACGGCAGCGCTGCACCTGGCCGGCGACGTCGGCGAAGACAAACTTGCGCTCCTGCGGCGCTTCGGCATTGAGGCGACGGATCAGGCCGTCGCGGCGCGGCTGCTGCACGGTCGACAGCATCAGCAGACCGGCGGCGGAGTCGGTCAGCCGTTCCTGGCGGCCACCGGCCAGGCCGTTATTGGCCGAGGTGCGCAGCGCCTTCTTGCCGGCGCGCCAGTGAACGATCTGGATGTTGAGGCCGACCATGCCGAACACGGCAATGCCAAGGCCCGTCTGGGCCGATAGCCGATCGATCAGGCCGTTGAGGACGCCATCGCGCACCATGCGCGGCTGGATCGCGGCACCCAGCATCGCGGCGCGCGGGGTCGGCGAATAGGCGCGCGAACCCGGATCCTTGTGGAGCAGGCCCAGATCGACCAGGCTCGACAGCAATTCGGACGTGCTCGACTGCGGGCGGTCGAAGCGACGGACAATGTCCATCACCGTTGCCTGCGGATGATCCTCGTCGAAAAATTCCAGTACCTCGACCACGCGCTTGGCGATCTTCGCCTTGTTGGACTCGGTCTTGGCTACCCTCGGCTTATGGGACTCGATCAGAGCCATGGTTCCTCTCCTTCGTTATTGAACATGGTTGTTCACTAACGCCGGGAGGCTGTCAACAGAAAATGAGATGCTCTCGTTTATGTGATATTCTCTGTCTCATTCTGCGTTTCCGGCGACATATTCGCAAACAGCGCCTGCAGCGCGCGGCGATCGGTCTTGAGCGAGGGCGTGCGCGGCAAGTCCATGACAAACAGCCATTTTACCGGAACATGGGTGGCAGGAAGATGCTGGCGCACATGCGTTTCCAATGCTGCGATCGCAGGTGCAGCAAAATCGGCGTGAAGCCGGATCGCGGCCGCCGGCACTTGCCCCAGCCGGTGATCCGCCATGCCTGTCACTGCCGCTTCGGCGACGGCGGGGTGCAGCATCAGCGCGCGTTCGATCGACTCGGGCAGCAATTTGAAGCCGCCGCGGATGATCGCGCCGTCCGCCCGGCCGCGCAGGAACAGGAAATCATCGGTATCGATCAGCGCGATGTCGGATGTCCGAATCCAGTCCGGGCCGATTCGCGGCGCAATGACTTCCAACAGGCCTTCGGCGCCGGGTGGTAGCGGAACGCCGCTGTCTGGATCGACGATGCGCAACTGCGCGCCCGGCATGGCGCGGCCGACCGACCCGATCTTGCGGGCGCCCCATTCGGCATGGAGCGCGGCGGTCATCGACGCCACCGGGCCGGCGAACTCGGTGGCGCCATAGGAGAGCAGGATGGGAATGCCGTAGCGCGCCTCGAACGCCTGCTGCACGCCGGGATCGAGCGGCGCCGCGCCGCAGCCGATCGCGCGCAGGGAAGCGAGGTCTTCGACCGCTATGTCGGCGTCCAGCACCGCCTGCACGCTGGCCGGGGGCAGGCCGCCATGGCTGGGCCGCCAGCGCCGCACATGGGCATGCCAGGCGGCGAGCGAGAAGCGCTCCAGCAGCTCGACCCGCTGCCCGCGCAGCAGCATCGGCAGCGTCGAATAGAGGCCGGTGATGTTGCCGAGCGGGAAATAGAGGAGGAAGGGCGGTGCGGCTTGGGGATCGTCCGCCTGTTGCCGGGTCAGCGGGGTCGAGAGGAAATGTCGTTCCAGCAGCGCATAAGGCACGGCAAAGCTTTTCGGCGGTCCGGTGGTGCCGCTGGTCAATATCTCGATCTGTGGCGCGGCGGGGCCGTGGCGTTGCTGAACTTCTGGCGAGGCATATCCATGATCCGGCATGGCGGCAGCGGCCATGCCGTCGATCGCGACCGCTACTATCCCTTCCGTCGCCAGCACCGCGCGGATGTCCGGCCCGATATCCTCGACAAAGGCGACCAGCGCGGCGGGCGCCATGCGCGCCAGATCGCGGGCAATGGCGGCGTCCGACTGAAAGGCATAGATCATGCGGATCGTCCGCCCCTGCGCGATCAGGCCCAGCAGCGCGGCGAGCGCCGCCGGCCGATTGCGCGCGACGAAGGCGACCGGGGCGTCCGCCGCAATGCCGCTCGCATCCAGTGCCGCATCGATCTCTTCGGCTACTGCGCGCAGCGCTCCCCAAGCGATCCATTCGCCCTCATAAAGGATCGCTGCCTGATCGGCGGGCCGTTGCAGGGCGTCGGCGGCGAGCGCGCGCAGACTGGGGTGATCCGTCTCCATGGCATGATATTGCGGCAGGGCGCGGCGCTGGTCAGCCATTGTCCGCAACGCCCTGGCGATCAGTGCTGCGTCCGCCTTTGCCGCGCTTCGGCCCGGTCCTACCCTGCCACCCATGCCCGGCCATGCCGCCCTGATCGACCCCGATGGCCTGACCCTTCCCTGGGCCGGGGAGGTGCAAGCCTATGGCCTGATCGATCTCGACCGGGCGCCGCGCACCGATGTGCCGTTGCACCTGCCACCCTTTCCGCTGCTGGGGATCGGCGATCCGACCCACCCGCTCGCGCTGCGGCTGGACGCGCTGGTCGAACTGCCGGTCTCGCTCAATGCGATCACGCAGCAGATCGCGGCTCAGCCGGAAGCGGCGCGGGTGCTGGTGCAATTGCTGCGGCTGATCGACGGGCTGGACCCGGCCCAGGCGCTGGTCGCGGAATCGCTCGCTTATGGTCTGCTTCAGGGCAGCGCCGGCCATGCCCGCTGGCTGGCCGCGCAAATGCCCGCGCCGATGCAGTCGCCCGGCATCATCCGGGTTGATCGGGACGGTGACCGGCTGTCGATCCTGATCGATCGGCCAGATGCCCATAATGCCATCGACCGCGATCTGCGCGACGGGCTGCGCGCGGCGTTCGGCATTGCCGCGTTCGATCCTGACATCACCCATGTCAGCCTGCGCGGCGCGGGCCGCAGCTTCTGCACCGGCGCGGACCTCAGCGAATTTGGCACCACGCGCGATCCGGCGACCGCGCATGACATAAGGATGCAGACATTGCCGGCCCATGCGCTGCTGGGATGCGCCGATCGGCTGTCGGTCCATGTGCAGGGTGGCTGTGTCGGCTCTGGCCTGGAAATGGCGGCCTTTGCCGGGCACATCACAGCCAGCGCCGACGCCTGGTTCCATCTGCCCGAACTGGCGATGGGGATCATTCCTGGCGCAGGCGGCTGCGTCTCGCTCAGCCGCCGGATCGGGCGTCAACGCGCGGCGCTGATGATCCTGTCGGGCAAGCGGATCAACGCCCGCACGGCCCTAGGCTGGGGTCTGGTCGACACGATCATGGACGACTGATCCGCCGATCCACGTCATCGCGACATCCTCCGCCCGCAGGCGGTCCCGTGCCTGCGCCCAGGGACGATCCAGCAGACACAGATCGGCCGGCGCGCCGACGACCATGCTGCGTTGCCGGCGCAGGTCCAGCGGATCGGCGAGATAGAGGGCGAGCGTCGCTTCGGGCGTCAGCGCCTCATCCTGCCCGATCACCGCGCCGCTCTCCGTCCTGCGCGCCACCGCCGCGCGCATCGCCGCCCAGGGATCGGCGACGCCATAGGGGGCGTCGCTGCCCGCCGCCAGCACCAGCCCGGCGCGGGCGAAGGCACCCAGCCGATAGAGCAAGGGCCGCTCGCGCGGTTCGACATCGCGCAGATACTGATCGCCACGCTCGGCGATGAAATGCGGCTGGCTCACCACCTGCACGCCCAATTCGACCATCTGCTCCAGCAGCACATCGGGGGTGACGCCGGCATGCTCGATCCGGTCGCCCTGCCGCGCGCCGGCCTGTGCCAGCGCGGCGAGGGTGAAGACCAGTTCGGTCTCGGTCGTGCAATGGCTGGCGATCGCCCGGCCCTGCTCATGCGCGGCGCGCAGGAAAGCGACGCACTGGTCGAAGTCGGGCAGGGCATTTTCATGCAGATGTAGCTTGGCCGGGCCGATCGCGATGCCGGGCGGCGGCGGTGTGTCACCCAGCGTCAGCGTGCCGGCGGCAACCAGATGCTGGGGCAGGCGACCGGCCCTTCGCTCGGCGGCGAACCAGGCAAGGCTCGCACCGTCATTGCCGGGCGACATGTCGGTAACGCCGGTGACGCCATGGCGCGCCAGTTCGGCCCCCACCGCGTCCAGCGCCGGCGGCGTGCCGCCCAGCACCCGGCGCAGCCAGCCATCCTCGTCGAACAGCCGTCCGGTCCAGCGCCCGTCGATCCGCTCCAGCCCCGGCGGCGGCGCGCCCAGCGCCAGCAGCAGATCCAATGCCCGGCTGTTGAGCAGCCACATGCGCCCCGACCGATGCTGGATGCGCACCGGCCGTTCCGCCTGCCATCGGTCGATCGTCCGCGCGTCGGGCAGTCCGGCGACGCTTTCATGATAGCCGATGCCGCGCAGCCAGCCCTCGCCCGGCTGTGCCAGCGCGGCGGCCAGATCGGCTTCGCTGGTCACGGTCGGCGGCCCGCAGGGCAGCGAGGCGCGGGCGACGGCATAGGCCGCAAGATGGATATGATGGTCGTGCAGGCCGGGCAGCAGGGCGCCGCCGCCCGCATCCATCACCGCTTCGCCGGGCAGAGGGGCCAGCGTGCCGATCGCCGCGATCCGCCCGTCGGCGATGCGCAGGTCGGCCCGGCCCATGCTCCATAGTTCGGCGTCGCGGATCAGCATAGCCAGGCCCCATTATCCTGTCCCAGCGCCGCGACCGGCCCCGTGGTTCGCGATGGAAGAGCGGGGAAGGCAAGGCCCTCGGCCTCGGCCCAGCGTTGCAGCGTCGCGGTGAAGCCCGCGTCGTCGCGCGCCCGTTCCCAGCCGATCGCCTCGGCCACCACGGCGCTCATCGACAACAGCAGATGCGCGCCCGTGCCGCCATGCCACTGTGCCAGCGCCAGGTGGGCAGCATGGATCCCGGTCAGCGGGTCGGCGCAGGCATCGCCGCCAAAGCCGATCCGCCCGCTCGCCCGCCGCAATGCGGCGCTCAGCCCGCCGGCGACGCTGCAATCATCGCCAAAGCCGATCCAATGGGCGGCGTCGCCCTCCGCGCCATGGCCGGTGATCGTCACCCACACCAGCCCCGGCACCTCGCGCACCAGCGCATCGGCATCGATCCCCAGTTGCGTCAGCGCGCGCGGCCGCGCGGCAGCGATCACCATGTCGGCGCGGCGGATCAGCGCGATCAGCGCCGCCCGATCCTCCGCGTCGCGCAGGTCGATCGCGACATTGGCCTTATGCTGGTTCAGCCGCCCGAACAGCAGCGGATCGCCCGTGCGCATCCGGTCGGGCCGGTTGCGGCTCTCCACCTTGATCACCTGCGCGCCGGCCAGCCCCAGCAGATGCCCGGCCAGCGGCCCGGCCCACAGCGCCGACAGGTCGATCACCAGCGGCAGACGGTCGCGCATCGGCCGGGCACCCCCTGTCATCATCAGGCGGCAGGCCGGGCTGGCCGGCACCTCGTCGATGGCGGCGATCGCGAGGCCCAGTTGCCGCCCCTGTGTCACGATCTCCACCATCCGCGCAGTAGCGAAGCCTGCGACAATATCGCTGTCACTTTCGATGCCGACATCGCCGAACAGAGCCGGCATCAACTCCCGGTCGTCGGCCCGTGCCAGGGTCAGCGCGACCTGTCCGTCGATCGTGTCGTAGAGCCGGCATCCCCCCCCGGCCGAGCGCCGCCCCGGTATGGCAAAGCCGTTCAGCGTCGCCCGTTCGCCCAGCAGTTGCGCGCCGCTCAAACCACCCAGCACCGGCGTTCCCGCCAGCGCCCGGATCGCCTGCAATTGCGCCTCGGCCCAGCCGGCAAGCGGCAGGGCGAGAGCCATGTCAGGCTGCGAACAGCTTCTTGATTTCCCGGCGGAGGAGCTTGCCCATTTCATTATAGGGCAGGCTCTTAGCAAAGAGCACGCGCTCGGGCACTCGCGAAGAACGCAGCCGGGCGCGGATGACCTGCTTCAGTTCCTCGTCGGCCGGCGCCGCATGGCCGTCGCGCACGACCACGATCAGGCCGACCGCCTCGCCCCATTCGGCGGACGGGATGGCGACCGCCGCCGCTTCGGCGATGGCGGGCAGGGCCAGCATCACATCCTCGATCTCGCCGGGCGAGATATTCTCGCCGCCGCGCACGATCACGTCGTCGGCGCGGCCCGACAGGAACAAATAGCCCTCGGCATCGATATAGCCGGCGTCGCGGGTCGGGAACCAGCCATCGGCATCGAGCGCGCTGCGCTCGCGATATTCGCCCGACACCTGGTCGCCGCGGACATAGATTTCGCCCGGCTCGCCGGCTGGCAGGCAGCGGCCATCCTCGTCGCGAATCTCGATCTCGACCGTCGGCAGCGGCCGGCCGACCGACGCCAGCCGAGCACGGGCGGCGGGATCGGTCGCGACATGGGCGGCGCGATGCTCGTCCGGCCCCAGCAGGGCGACCGTCGAACTGGTCTCGGTCAGGCCATAGGCATTGGTGAAGCCGGTATTGGGAAACAGGTCGAGCGCGCGCTGGATCAACTCCAGCGGCATCTTGCCGCCGCCATAGGCGACCGCGCGCAAATTGCTGAGGTCGGGGTGATTGCCCTTGTCGACGGTCTCGATGATGCGCGACAACATGGTCGGCACGACGAAGGCATTGCTCGCCCGCTCGCTTGCCGCCAGGTCCAGCCAGGCGGCCGGATCGAAGGCGGGGAGCAGCAGGATGCGGCGCAGCGCATAGATAGAGCTGAGCAGGGCGGCGATGCCGGCGATATGATAGGGCGGCACGCTGACCAGCGCGGCATCCTCTTCGGGCGCGGCGCCGAACTCGACCGTGCCCAATATATAGGAGACCAGATTGGCGTGGCGCAGGATCGCCGCCTTGGGCGCGGCGGTCGTGCCGCTGGTGAAGAGCTGGATGGCGACGCCATCGCCTTCGTCCGCCTCGATCGGTGCATCGGCCGCAGCGTCCAGCGCGGCGGTAACGAAATCGGCCCGCGCCAGCACCTTGTTGTCGGCCGTGGGGCAGAGCCGTTCGACCCGTGCGACATCGCCGACGATCAGCGCCGGGGTGATCCGCGTCAGCAGCGCGGCGAGGTCCGCGTCGGCCAGCCGATAGTTGAGCGGCACATAGGGCACGCCGGCAATCGCCGCGCCGAACAGCGCCATCGCCGCCGCCTCGCTGCTTTCGTCGAGCAGCGCGACATGGCTGCAGCCACTGTCCCGGATCAGCGCGGCGGCGCCGCGCGCGCCAGCCAGCAGCCGGGCATAGCTCCAGCGCTGGCCGTCACAGACCAGGCCGATGCGGTCGGGCGCGGCATCAGCCGCCATTTCGAGGAACAGGGCGATGTTCATGGGATGGGCGTCAGTCCGAAGCGGGCAGGGGCTTGGCGTCCTTGGGGCTCAGGGCCACGCCGTCGACCGACAGCGAGCCCTTGCCCGGCTTGACGCACAGCAATTCGAAATTGCCGGCCGGATCGACATAGCGTTTGCCCATCAGCGTGCCGGCGCTGAAATCGGCGGCGGGCGTGCCAACCGCTTCCGGCTTGGCTTCGCCCATGGCGCTGCCGCCGCATTCGATCGTGCCAGTGCCGCTGCGGATCACCATCACTTCGGTGTCGCACACCGCGCTTTTCAGTTTCGTACCCGGTTTCATATCATTCCTGCCTTCCAGCCCCCCGACGTCGCCCCTTCAGGCGATAGCGCCGCTGGCCTTCCATTGTTCAATCTGGTCCCACTCGACGCCTAGTTCCATCAGCACCAGTTCGGTATGTTCCGATGCCTGGGGCGACCGCGTGGTCTGCACCGGCTGGCCGTCAAACTGCACCGGGCCGCGCACCAGCCGCAGCGGCGCGCCGCCATCGGCGCCCTCGACCTCGATGATCATGTCGTTGGCGATCGCCTGCTCGTCGGTCAGCAGATCCTTGAAGCTCTGGATCGGCGCCCATTGGCCCTTCATCGTCTTCAAATGCTCGCGCCAATAGGCGAAGGGCTTCTGACCGAAGGCCTTGACCAATATGTCGCTCGCCGCGCCGGCATTCTCGATCAGCGCCAGCACATCCTTGAAGCGCGGATCGTCCGCCGCCTCGGGCACGCCGACATGGGCGAAGGTGTCGGCGATCAGGCCGGTGGGGCTGACCATGCACAGGTTGATCGTGCCGCCGTCCGAGGTGCGGAAATTGCCCATGAAGGGGTTGCGCAGCGACCCGCCGGACGACGGCATGCCGTTGCGGGTCAGGATGTCGGTCTCCATCACCTGCGCGATCAGCGCGCCCGATGCCCACCAGGCGCTGGACAGCAGCGAGACGTCCAGCTCGACCGCCTCGCCGGTCTTTTCACGATGGAACAGCGCGCCGGAAATGCCGCCGGCGATGAACATGCCGCCGATGGAATCGCCAAAGGCGGGAATGCCCTGGGTCAGCGGGCCGGGCAGTTCCTCGGGCGTCATCGCATGGGCGACGCCGCTGCGCGACCAGAAGCAGGTGCCGTCGAAGCCGCCGACCTCGCGCTCCGGCCCCTTGTTGCCCAGCGCACTGCCACGGGCATAGATGATATTCGGATTGACTGCGCGGATATGCTCGACGTCGAACTTGTTCTTCTGCCGCACCTGGGGAAGATAGTTGGTCAGGAATACGTCGGCGCTCTTGGCCAGCTCATAGAGTACGGCCTGGCCTTCCTCCGTCGACAGGTCGATGCCGACGCTGCGCTTGCCGCGATTGGGATGCTCGAACAAGGTGTGGCGCAGCGGATCGAGCTGGACCCCGCCCATGTTCAGGAACCCGCGCTGCGTGTCACCGCGCACCGGATGCTCGATCTTGATGACGTCCGCGCCCCAGTCGGCCAGGATCGCGCCGGCAGCCGGCACATAGGTGAACTGCGCCACTTCCAGAACGCGCACCCCCTTCATCACCTGGGTCATAAAATCAGCCATCCCCTCATTCGCCGCATGATGCGACCTGTTGGAGAAAGGGTAGAAGCTGCGCCGGTCGCCGCAAGTCCGGCGGGCCTGCTATCGCTATCGCGATGCGCCCCGGCCCCCTAGCGCCGCAGCGATATTGCCGGCGTCGGCGGGGTCATGGGTTGAGCCGCCTTGTTGCTGTGCCATAGCCGGTCCGAAAACAGATGTGGGAGACATGCCATGAAACTCGACTCTTCCCTGTCCGCCGTGGTGACCGGCGGTGCGTCGGGCCTGGGGCTGGCGACGGTGCGGGCGCTGCGCGAAGCCGGCGTGAAGGTCGCGATCTTCGATATCAACGAGGATAGCGGCCAGGCGATCGCGGCGGAGGTCGGGGCCACCTTCTGCAAGGTCGACATCATGTCGGAAGACAGCGTGCTCGCGGGTTTCGACGCGGCGCGGGCGGCGCAGGGGCAGGAACGCATCCTGGTCCATTGCGCGGTCGTGTCGAAGGGCGGCAAGACCGTGTCTAAGGACAAGGAGACCGGCGGCTTCAAGCGCATGTCGACGCAGGATTATGCGATTTCGGCCGAAGGCGTGCTGGTCGCCAGCTATCGCATGGCCTCGATCGCGGCGCTCGGCATGGCCGGGTTGGACCCGCTGGAGGATGGCGAGCGGGGCAGCATCCTGCTCACCTCCAGTGCTGCGGCGCAGGATGGGCAGGTCGGCCAGGTCGCCTATGGTTCGCTCAAGGCCGGGGTCAACGGCATGGTGCTACCCATGGCGCGTGACCTGATGGAGTTGGGGATTCGCGTCAATGCGATCATGCCGGGCATCTTTGCGACGCCACCGATGCTGCGCTTCAAGGATATGAACCCGGCCATGTACGAAAGCCTGAACAACAGCGTCCCCTTCCCCAAGCGTCTTGGAAAGCCCGAGGAATTTGCCGGGCTGGCGCTGGAGATCACACGCAACAGCTACATCAATGCCCAGCTGTTCCGGATCGACGGCGCGATTCGCTTTCCGCCGCGCTGAATCACCGGGGCTGCGTCCATGGGACGAAGAGGTCGCGTGCCGAATGGACGCGGCCTTTTGTCTGCCCGCTCAAGCCGCTGTTCGCACATGCAAAAATAAATACTAAGCTAGGTTGACATTATCGTCGGCAATAGCTAACCTAGCTTAGTGTTAAGGGGATATAGTTCCTCGACCAGTTTTTAGTTGAAGAGGTTGTGCCATGACTCGTTTCGCCAAGATCGCCCTGTCGCTCTCCCTCGCCGCTGCCGCCCTGCCGCAGGTCGCTGCCGCTGGCGAAGCCGTCCAGATCAGCGCGGCCACTGCCGCCGCCGACTACAAGGGCAAGATGCTCTACACCGCCAGCGGCGATCGTCTGGCCGCCATCTATCGCGTCGCTGCCGATGGCAATGCGCAGATCATCCTCAACGGCAAGATGGTGAACGTGCCGGCGTCGAGCCTGACCGCCGCCGACGGCAAGCTGACCACCAGCCTGTCGAAGAAGGATCTGCTGACCGCGCACTAAGAGATCGCCGGGCGCGGCCTCCCCTGCGCCGGCCGATAGCGAATGGGCCGCCCCATCACAGGGCGGCCCTTTTTTATGTCCGGGAAGGAAGGGCGCCTGGGCGCCGGCGGCCTTCAGGGCTTGACGATATTTTCCGAAATCGTGTCGAGCAGGCTGTTGAGGCGCTTCAAATCCTCGGCCGAGAAGCCGGCGAAGGCGACCTCCTCATTCTCCTGCGCGATGCCGGACAGCTGCATGGTGATCGCCTGGCCGCGCTCGGTCAGGAACACGGCATGGGCGCGCCGATCATCATCCTTCTGCCGCCGTTCCAGCAGGCCGTCGGCACAGAGCCGGTCGATCAGCCGCCCGGCCGATGCCTCGGCCATTTCCAGCAGATTGGCGATATGGCGCTGGGTCGTGCCGGGATAGCGCGCGACCGCCGCGATCACCGTCCATTGCGAGCGGGTGACGCCCAGTCGGACCACGCTCTGGTCGAAATGCGCGCGCAGCTGACGCGCGATGATCGTCAGCTTCATCGTCGCGTTGCGCATCAGCGCCGGCGGGTTGTCGGCGAGTGTCTTGTCCTGCAGGCTTTCCATTGTGCGCGCAGCATAGCGCCATCGCGGCGAAACGAAAGCAGCCTCCTCCTGTTCGGCGCAGCGCGGCGGCCGGACGATCCGATCAGACACGTTCGATGATGATCGCGGGCGCCATGCCCCCGGCCGCGCACATGGTGATCAGGGCATAACGGCCACCGCTGCGCTCCAGCTCGTCGAGCGCGGTGCCGATCAGCACCGCCCCGGTCGCGCCGATCGGGTGGCCGAGCGCGATCGCGCCGCCATTGGGATTGAGCTTGGCGCGGTCGACGCCCAGATCGCGGATGAACTTCTCCGTCACCACGGCGAAGGCTTCATTGACCTCGAACACATCGATGTCGGCCACGGTCAGCCCGGCCTTGGCCAGCACCTTGCGCGCGGCCGGGACCGGGGCGTTCAACATCAGCGTCGGATCGTCGCCGACATTGGCGGTCGCGACGATCCGTGCGCGGGGCTTCAGCTCATGGGCGTCGGCATAGGCTTTAGAGGCCAGCAGGATCGCGGCCGCGCCATCGACCACGCCGGACGAGGTGCCGGCATGATGCAGCGGCTCGATCGCCAGATCGGGATATTTCTGGTTGATGAGCTGGCGGAAGGTCGGTCCATCCTGGCGCGAGGGCATGTCCATGAACGCGGCGAAGGCGGGTTTCAGCCCGGCAAGCTGCTCGGCGGTGGTGTCGGGGCGGGGATATTCCTCATGGTCCAGCACGACACTGCCATCCTCGTCATGCACCGGCACAGTCGACCGGGCGAAGCGGCCTTCCTTGAGCGCGATGCCGGCCCTGCGCTGGCTCTCCGCGCCGAACGCATCCAGATCTTCGCGCGTGATCCCCTCCATGGCGGCGATCGCGTCGGCGGCGACGCCCTGGTTCGACTGGGGGTGTTTTTCCTGCAACCGCATATTGCCGGTGCCAAGGCCGCCAGCGGCCTTCACCCCCGCCTCGCGCAGCGACTGGCCGTACCAGGTGACATAGGACATCATCTCGGTCCCGCCGGCGATCACCAGATCCTCCATGCCGGACATGATCTGCGCGGCGGCCAGGTTGGTGGCGGTGAGGCCGCTGCCGCAGAAGCGATCCAGCGTCACCCCCGAAGCCTTGACGTCATAGCCCGCATCGAGCGCCGCCATCCGGCCAAGGTCGCCGCCCTGCAGCCCCATCTGCGCGCTGGTGCCCCAGATGATGTCGTCGACATCGGCGGTGTCGAGGTTGTTGCGATCCTTGAGCGCCTTCAGCACCGCCACTGCAATATGCTGCGGGTGCATGTGCGACAGCGCGCCCTTGCCCATCTTGCCGATGCTGCGCGGGGTGCGGACGGCATCAATGATATAGGCGTCGGTCAAGCATCTTCTCCCGGTCTCTTTTGCCGCAGGCGCGGCTCTCGCATCCTATCGCATGGAAGCGGGACTGCCCCCAATCGCACAGGCGATTGATCGCGCGCCGATTGGCCTGCGTCGCCCGGCTGGTGCAGGCTGGGCGGGCAGATGATGAGGAGGGAGACGGATGGCGCAAGGCGAAGTCGCGCAGGCGACGGGCGGCAGCTTCGCGCCGCTGCGCGAACCGGTGTTCCGCCGCATCTGGACCGCCAGCCTTCTCTCCAATTTCGGCCAGCTGATCCTGGGCGTCGGCGCGGCTTGGGAAATGACGCGGATGAGCGCGTCGCCCAGCATGGTCGCGCTGGTCCAGACCGCGATGATGCTGCCGCTGATGCTGGTGACATTGCCCGCCGGGGCCTTTGCCGACATGTTCGACCGGCGGCGGATCGCGATGAGCGGCCTCGCTTTCTCCATGGCCTGCGCCGCGCTGCTGACTTTCCTGGCCTGGACGGGGCATAGTTCGCCCTGGATGCTGCTCGCCTTCTGTTCGCTGATCGGTGCGGGCGTGGCGCTCTATTCGCCGGCCTGGCAGGCGTCGATCAGCGAACAGGTCGGGCCGCGCCTGCTGCCCGCCGCCGTCGCGCTGGGCACGATCAGCTATAATGTCGCGCGCAGCTTCGGCCCGGCGCTGGGCGGCATCATCGTGCTGGCCGCCGGCGCCCATGCCGCCTTCGCGATCAACGCCATCTGCTATCTGCCGCTGTTTCTCGCCTTCTTCGCCTGGCAGCGGCGTCATGTCCCTGCGCGCCTGCCGCCCGAACAATTCCACCGGGCGATGGTGTCGGGCATGCGCTATGCGCTGCATGCCGGGGCGATCCGCACGGTGCTGCTGCGTGCCTTCCTGTTCGGGCTGGCCGGGGCGTCGGCGTCCGCGCTCGCGCCATTGGTGGCGAAGGATCTGCTGGGCGGCGATGCCAGCATCTATGGCCTGTTGCTGGGCGCCAGCGGGGTGGGGGCCGTGCTGGGGGCGCTGCTGGTCGGGCCATGCCGCGATCGCTTCGGAACGCAGCGGACGACCGCCGTGCTGGCGCTGGTCAGCGGCCTCGCGCTGGCGCTGGTCGGGGCCAGCCGGCATGTGCCGCTCACCTGCCTGGCGTTGCTGGTCGCGGGCGGCGCCAATATCCTGACCATCGCCTTGTTCAACGTCTCGGTGCAGCTGTCGGCGCCCCGCTGGGTGACGGCGCGGGCCTTGTCGCTCTTCTCCTCGGCACTGACCGGCGGCATCGCGATCGGCGCGCTGCTCTGGGGGCTGGTGGCGCAAAGCTGGTCGGTCGACATCGCCCTCTATGGATCGGGGCTGGCATTGGCCATATTGCCGTTGCTGGGCTGGCTGCTGCCACTGCCGGAGACCAGCGAGGCGGATGTCGAACCCTTCATCATTGCGGGCGAACCGGAAGTCGGCATGGCGCTCACCCGTCGTTCCGGCCCGGTCATCATCGAGATCGATTATGATGTCGATCCCGACCAGGCGCGCGATTTCTGTGCGGCGATGGTGGAGGTGCAGCGCACCCGGATGCGCAATGGCGGCTTCAACTGGTCGATCGCGCGCGACATCGCCAATCCCGCGCTGTGGACCGAGCGCTATCAATGCCCGACCTGGGGCGACTATCTGCACATGCGCGATCGTTTCACCCAGGCCGACAAGCTGGCGCAGCAGGTGGCGCGCGCCTTCGACCGCAAGGCCGGCGAAGTGCGGGTGCGGCGGCGGCTGGAGCGGCCATTCGGATCGGTCCGCTGGCGCGCGGACTCGCCCGATCCGCGACAGGATACGATCGGATATCTTGGCCCCTGAACGGTGCGCGGCAACGCCGAGGCGATGAGTCAGCCGCCGGCCGCTTATCTGCGCGCGAGACCGCGGTTCTCGGCCTTATCATGCCGCCCATAGGGAAGGCCGGACCACCGGCACCGATCATGGGAGGCAAGGATGATCCATCGGAAGGCGCTTATTCGTTCGTCGGGCATTGGCGCGGCCATGCTGCTGGCCACCGTGTCGCACCTGGCTGTCGCACAGGAGGCGGCGCCGCCGCCAGCCCAGAATGATCAGGATCTGATCATCGTCACCGCCCAGCGCCGTGCCGAATTGTCGCGCGACGTGCCGATCAGCATCACCACCGTCACCCAGGATCAACTGACCAGCGCCGGCGCCAGCCAGCTCACCGACATCGCCACCGTCACCCCGGCGCTGCGCTTCGACAGCGCGGCCGCCTTCGTCCAGCCGACCATTCGCGGTGTCGGCACAGCGGTCGCCAGCTCGGGCGGCGGCGCCAATGTCGGCATCTATGTCGACGGCTTCTATTCGCCCAACCCGCTGGCGGCCGATTTCCAGCTGATGAGCCTGAAAAGCGTGCAGGTGCTGAAAGGACCGCAGGGCACTTTGTTCGGTCGCAACACCACCGGCGGCGCGATCCTGTTGACCACGGCCGATCCCAGCAGCGACGGCGCGGGCGAGTTCAAGGTCAGCTATGGCCGCTTCAACAGCCTGGCGGTGCAGGGCTATGCCACCTTCGGCGTGGTCCAGGATGTGGCGATGGATGTCGAAGGGCTGTTCCGGCGCGGCAACGGCTTCGTCCACAATATCATCACCGGCAGCGACCGGGACGGGCGCTACAGCAACTGGTCGGTGCGCACCGGGATCAAGGCGGACCTGAGCGATTCCGTGTCGCTGCTGCTGCGTTATACCCATAGCGACACCGACGATCCGACCCTGCTCAACACCAATATCTATGTCGGCGACGATATTGGCGGCGCGGGCACCAACCTGCCGCCCAGCCTCTACGCCACCAAACATGATGAAGTGGCGACCGGCGGCCCGACCGAATTCCTGTCGAACAATGATGTGATCCAGGGGACGCTGAAGGCGGACCTGGGCTTTGCCGACCTCACCTCCTACACCCAGTATCGCGACGAAAATTCGCTGATCGTCGAGGATCTGGACAGCACGGCGGCGAACATCTTCCTGCTGCACATTCCGGTACGCAGCCAGACCGTATCGCAGGAATTGCTGCTGACCTCGAAGCCGGGCGGGCCGCTGCAATGGACCGCCGGCCTCTTCTACTTCAACAACAAGGACCGATGGGGCACGCGCGTCGGCACGCCGACCGCCGGCGATCCGCTCGCCAGCATTGCGCTGGGCGGTTCGGGCACCAACAGCAAATCCTATGCGGCCTTTGCCGACCTTACCTATGCCTTCACGCCCGACCTGTTCCTGACGGTGGGCGGGCGCTACAGCCATGACAGGATCGGCGACGCCTATTATATCATCCCCTTCTCCGGCGTGCGCACCTATGTGCCCGACCTCAAGGGCAACAAGTTCACGCCGCGCGCGGTGCTGCGCTACAAGCCCAGCGAGGAATCGAGCGTCTATGCCTCCTATAGCAAGGGCTATAAGTCGGGCATTCTCGACGTCGGCGGCAATACCGGCAACAAGGTCGCGCCGGAGGATATCGACGCCTTTGAGGCCGGCTTCAAATATGATGACCGGCGCCTGTCGGTCGATCTGTCGGCCTATTATTATGATTACAAGAATCTGCAGGTGTCGCTCTATCGCGGCAACCCGCCCTCGGCCCAGATCATCAACGCCGCCTCGTCGGAAATCTATGGTCTGGAAGGCCAGCTCTCCTACCGGCTGACCGACCGGTTCCAGTTCAATGTCGGCGCCGCCTATACCCATGCGCGCTACACCAATTTCGAGGATGCGCCGATCTATACGCGCTGCACGCTCGCCAGTTGCGCGGCGCAGGGGATCAGCTTCGTCGTCGTGCCGACCCAGCTCAACGACGTGCATATGCAGCGCACGCCCGACTTCACCGGCAATGTCGGGGCGCGCTACACGCTCGATCTGGCGGGCGGGTCGCTCGCCCTGTCGGGCAATCTCTATTACACCTCGAAATTCTATTTCGGCCCGTCCGGCACCCAGTTCGCGCAGAAGGGCTATGAGGTGCTGGCGCTGCGCGCGGAATGGACCGACGCCAGCGACCGTTTCTCGCTGGCCGTCTTCGGCGACAATGTCACCGACAGCCGCTACCGCACCCAGGTGCTCAGCAATAATTTCGGCATCGGCAATGTCTGGAGTGCGCCCGCGACCTGGGGCGTCCAGGCCGGCGTCAAATTCTGATCGGCGCGGCAAGGGAGAGGATGGCGATGGGCAAACACTATCGGGTGATCCAGTGGGCCACCGGCAATATCGGCGGCCGCGCCCTGCGCGCGGTGATCGAGCATCCGGGGCTGGACCTGGCCGGTCTGTGGGTCAGTTCGGCGGCCAAGGCGGGGCAGGATGCCGGTGTGCTCGCCGGCACCGCGCCGCAGGGCATCGTTGCGACCAGCGATGTTGACGCACTGGTCGCAACCCCGGCCGATTGCGTCCTCTATATGCGGCAGGGGACCGACATCGACGAACTGTGCCGGCTGCTGGCATCGGGCAAGAATGTCGTCACCACGCGCGGCGATTTCCACCATCCCGCCTCGATGGACCCGGATGTCCGCGCCCGGATCGAGGCGGCCTGCCAGGCCGGCAACAGCGCGATCTACAGCACCGGTTCCAGCCCCGGTTTCGTGACCGAGGCGCTGACCATTCCCTTGCTCTCGCTCTCGCGCCGGCATGACTGCCTGACGATCGACGAGTTCGCCGACATGGAAAGCCGGGATTCACCCGACCTCTTGTTCAACATCATGGGCTATGGGGTCGCGCCGACCGCGTTCGACCAGCGCAAGGTCGATTATGTGAAGCATGATTTTGCGGGGTCACTCGCCCAGTTGGCCGACGCCGCCGGCATCGTGGTCGACCGGTGGGAGGCATTCGGCGAAATGGCGGCGGCGACCCGCGATGTGACGATCGCGGCCGGCACGATCGCCGCCGGCACCGTCGGCGCCCAGCGCATCACCATATCGGGGATGCGGGGCGACAAGGCCGTGCTGCGCTTCCGCGCCAACTGGTATTGCACCCGCGACATAGACCGGCCCGACTGGGAATTGCGCGAGTCCGGCTGGCGTATCCAGGTGCAGGGCGACACCCCACTCGACGTCAACATCAGCTTCCCGGTGGCGCCGGAAGATTATGCCGCCTTCACGCCGGGCCTGACCGCCCACCGCGCGGTGAATGCCATAGCGGCCGTATGCGATGCGCCGCCGGGCATCCGCACCACCGCCGACCTGCCGCAGATCATCGCGCAACTGGGATGAGCATGGACAGGATCGATTTCACCGGCCGCACCATCCTCATTACCGGGGCGGGCGGGGGCCTGGGCCGTGCCTATGCGCTGGACATCGCCGCGCGGGGCGGCGCGGTCATCGTCAATGATCTGGGCGGATCGGTGACGGGGGAGGGGGCGTCCGCGACCATGGCCGACGCCGTCGCGGCAGAAATTGTTGCGGCGGGCGGCATCGCGATCGCCAATGGCGATGATGTGTCGTCGCCCGACGGCGCACAGGCGATGATCGACCTCGCCATCGCCCGCTTCGGCCGGATCGACGCGGTGATCGCCAATGCCGGCAATATGCGCTTTGCGCCGGTCGAGGATCTGACGGCGGCCGATCTCGATGTGCTGCTCGCCGTCCATGTGCGCGGTTCCTTCAATGTCGCGCGCGCTGCCTGGCCGCATATGCGGGCGCAGGGCGGGGGTCGGCTGGTGCTCACCACATCGGGCGGCGGCATGCTGGGGATGGGCCAGCTGTCCGCCTATGGCGCGGCGAAGGGCGGCGTCATGGGGCTGATGCATAATCTGGCGGAGGAAGGGCGCCCCTATGGCATCCTCTGCAATGCGGTCATGCCCAATGCCGCCAGCCGCATGTCGGCGGGCATGAGCGAGGGGACACTCGGCCATAATCCCTGGGGCCGGGCACTCGGTCCCAGCTTCGATCCGCGTTTCACGGCCGGCCTCGTCGCGTATCTGGCGCATGAGCGCTGCACTTCGACTCACAGCATCTATTCCGCGCTCGGCGGCCGGATCGCGCGGGTTTTCGTTGGCGCGACCACGGGTTGGGACCATGGGCTGGACGCGCCGCCGACCGCAGAGGATGTCGCCGCCCATATCGACAGGATCCGCGACGATGGCGCCGGCTATGCCATCCCGGCCGATATCTTCGACGAGTTCCGCATCGTGGCCGAGGGGCGGGGCTAGAGCATTCTGAAGTCGGCTGGAACAGCCGACGACTCGCAGAATGCGGCAAACCAAAGGAAATTAGAGCATCCTCCGATCCAACCTACTCGGAGGATGCTCTAGAAGCCCGCCACCATCGCTTCGCTCAGCTGCCACAGTTTCAGCGCCTGCGCATCATCCTGCGCGGCCACCGATGGGGTGAGTTCCGCGCGCTGATGGAAATAGCCGCCGCTGCTGCGTCCCGGTTCCTCCGCGCTGGCGAGCCAGACCAATGTGTCGGCGGCCTGCGCCGGCGTGACCGATCGGTCGAGGATCGATTCCATATAGGCCTGCATCGGCGCGTCGCAGTGGCTGGCGAAATTGCTGGCGACGACGCCGGGATGCATGGCGTGGGCGACGATGCCGTCATCGGCGACGCGGCGGGCCAGTTCGCGGGTGAACAGGATATTGGCGAGCTTGGCATGGCAATAGGCCGCGCCACCGGCGAAATTGTCGGCGAAGCTGAGGTCGTCCCACTGGATGCCCGGGCTCTGTTCATGCCCGGTCGAGGACACGGCGATGACGCGCACCGCGCCCGGCCCCCGCTTACGGGCAGCAGCCCGCAGATTGGGCAGCAACTTCTGCGTCAGCAGGAAGGGGGCGAGATGGTTGGAGGCAAAGGTCGCCTCGAACCCTTCGGGCGTGATCGTCCGTTCCGCCACCACGCCGCCGGCATTATTGAGCAGCGCGTCGATTTCCGGCGCAAGCGTCGCGATCTCCCGCGCGACCCGCGCGGTATCGGCCATGGACGATAGGTCGGCGCGCAGCATCGTGAAATCGCCGCCGGCATCGGCCCTCAGATCGGCCTCCGCCGCGGCACAGCGTGCGGCATCACGCCCCACGCCGATCACGCGCCAGCCCTGTTGCAGCAGGGCGCGGGCGGCTTCCTTGCCGACGCCGGCGCTAGCGCCGGTGACGATCGCGGTGCGTTGGGTGTCGCTCATGCGTAAACGGGCTCCATAGTGGGGGGACGGCGCCCCAGGGTCAGGAACAGGGCGGCACCAGCCAGGGTGACGCAGGCGCTCAGCGCCAGGAACGGCGCATAGCTGCCCCAGATGCTCAGGGTCAGGCTGAGCGTCAGCGAACCCAGCGCCGCGCCGCCCGCGATCGCTGCGCCGACGAAACCCATGACCAGGCTGAACACGCCCAGGCCAAAGCGGCGCGAGACCAGATAGGCGGCGATGTCGCCCTCCGCGCCCTGTGCCAGCCCCATCATCGCGACCGAGAGGGCAAGGACGATGGTTGCGTCCAGTGGCGAGGCCATCAGCGCCATGCCGATCGCCGGCATCGCCAGCGCCAGCGCGGCGACATGGTGCGGCGGCATCCGGTCGAGCGACAGGCCGCAGGCGAATCGGCCGAGCAGCACGCCGATCGCATAGATGGAAATCAGCCAGGTCGCGGTCTGCGACGCGGCGCCGCTATCCATCAGCACCAGCTTCATCTGGGCCGAGGCGAGTCCCTGCGGGAAATTGACCAGCACCATGCCGACGATCAGCACCCAGAAGGCGGGATTGCGAAAGATGACGCGGCTGCCGACCGGTGCGGGCGTCCCTGCCTCCTCGACCTCCTCATGGGGATGTACGCCGATGTGCGCCGGGGTCAGCAGCACCGCGATCAGGCCGAAAACCAGGGTAACGCCGCCCATCAGCAGATAGCCGTTGCGCCAGCCCTGGCTCTCGATGAAGCCACCGAGCAGCGGGGCGATCACCGCGCCGACCAGCGGCGGACCGGTCATCACGATCGAGAAGGCAAGGCCGCGTGCCCGCTCGAACCGTTCGGCGACGATGCGGGTATAGACCGGCGATGTGGTGAGCGTGCCAAGGATGATCTGCAGCACGGCGACGGCGAAGAAGGCGCGGATGCTGCCCGGCTGGAAGGCGAAGCCCAGATAGGCGATCGGCCCCGCCAGCACGCCGACGGCGGATACCGCGCGCACACCGAAGCGGTCGGTCAGCCGCCCGGTGATCGGCTGCATGATCAGCATCAGCAGGCCGAAACTGCCGAGCAGCGCGAATTGGGATTTCTCCCAGCCGAACTCGCCGATCATCTTCGGCGCGAACAGGCTCATCGTATAGGCGGACAGGCCGATGCCGAAGCCCAGTCCCATCGTCGCGGCGAGCAGGGGGCGCCAATGCGTCCGCAACTCGCCCCAATAGGCCGATCCCATATCCCTCTCCTCATCTGGTGCCGGCCCCCTCTTGCGGGTGGTCCGGGCTGCTAGTCCGATCTGGTCCTTATGCCGTTCAGGAACAGGCGCACGGCAGCCCGCACCCAGTCGTCCACCTCGGCGGCGCTCATCGGCTGGAGCGATCCCACCAGCCGGATTGGCCCGCCCAGCACCATCGTCATGAACAGGCTGGCTGCCATGTCCGGCCGGTCCACGCAAATCGCCCCGGCGCTATCGTGGCGGCGCAGCAACTCGGCCAGATGGTCATGCACCGGCTGGGCGCCCTGGCTGTAGGACAGCATCAAGAGGTCGGGGAAGCGATAGGATTCGGTGGTGATGACCCGCCGCAGCCGGACACCTTCGGGCGTAGACAGGTCGGCGATGCGCAGCCGGGCGATATCGACCAGTGTGGTTTCCAGATCGTCGCCAGCGATTGCCTCCAGCGCGGCGCGTGGCGTGGCGGTGCGGGCGATCGCCCGGCCGACCGCCGCCATGAACAGCGCCGCCTTGTCGGGATAGCGGGCATAGATGGTGCGCTTGGTCATGCCGACGGCGGCGGCCACCGCCTCCATCGTCGTCAGCTCGAACCCCTTGTCGAGGAACATGTCGAGCGCGGCGTCGAGCATTTCGGCCTGGCGTGCCTGCGCCTGCGCGCGGGTCGGGCGCCCGGCGGCGGGGCGGGGATCTGAAATCGGAGTGTCCATGACCAGCATCATTATGGCCCTTGCCGCCTTTTGCGAATCATGCATAATGATACGAACCAGGTGTCATTAATGTACCGGAGCCACAAGGGCAAGGAGCAGGATATGGGCGCGCAGGCCGATCGCCTCACCGGACTCGTCAGTTCGGATTATCGATTCAACATTCCCCATGCCGAATTGCGCGACGCGCAGATCGCGGCGCTGAACGAACGGTTTCAGGAAAAGAAGGATGGCATCCGCCTGCTGGGCCACCGCGCACGGGAGGCAGGGATCAGCGAGGTGACCTCGCTCGGCGACGCGGTGAAGCTGCTGTTCCCGCATACGGCGTATAAGAGCTATCCCGAAAACTGGCTGATGCAGCAGCGCTGGGACAAGCTGACCCAGTGGCTCAACACCATTTCCGCCCATCCCGTGACCGACATCGATCTGGACGGCATCACCGATGTCGACGACTGGATCGCCCGGCTGCAGGCGGCCGGCCATTATGTCTCCTGCTCCAGCGGCACCACCGGCAAGTCGGCGATGCTGATCGCGTCGCAGGCGGACATGGACTGGTCGAAGCTCGACACCGTCAATGTCTTTGCCTGGGGATCGGGCGTGCAGCCGGCGCAGGACCGCCGCATCATGGGGCTGGCCCCGGTCGCCAAGGTGCCCAAGAACGAGATTATCGGCGAAGCCCAGCGCGAGGCCTTTGGCGATCCCGACAAGGCGATGTTCCAATATCCGGTGCCGCCGATCACCGTCGGGTCGCTGACCCGCATGGTCGTGCTGCGCAAGGCGATGGCGGACGGCAGCGCGCTGCCCGGAGACATTGCCGAGTTCGAGGAAACGTCGCGCTTCCGGCAGGAGGCGATGGACGCCGCCGTCCATATCGCCGCCGATGCGATGATCGAACATCGCGCCGAAAAGCTCTATATCGCGGGCATGTGGAACGCGCTCTACCATGTCGCCAAGGCGGTGCGGGAGCGCGGCTATAGCGCCAAGGATTTCAACCCGGACAACTGCATCTATATCGGCGGCGGCCTCAAGCGCGCGCAACTGCCGGACGATTATCAGCAGTTCGTGCATGAAACCTTCAACATTCCCGAAGGCCGGCACTTCCAGAATTATTCGATGCAGGAACTCAACAGCGGCATGCCCAAATGCCGCGAGGGCGGGCGTTACCATGTGCCGCCCTGGATCGTGCCGATGGTGCTGGACAAGGATGGCGATGCGTTGATCGCCCATGATCATGATGGCGAGGTCGAGGGGCGGGCCGCCTTCTTCGACCTGTCGCTCGACGGCCGCTGGGGCGGAGTCATCACCGGCGACCGGATATCGGTCGACTACAGCCCCTGTGCCTGTGGCAATAGCGGGCCATCCATTCGCGACAATATTGCCCGCTATGCCGATCTGGACGGCGACGACAAGATCGGCTGCGCGGGCACCGTCGATGCCTATGTGCGAGGTGTGGCATGAGCGTGCTTGAACAGACAGCGCCGGTCGAAACGGCGGCCGAACCGATCCGCGTCGATCATTTCGTGCGTGGCAGACTGGTCGAGGGCGGGGCGGTGCGCCATCGCTCGCGCGACCTGGGCGTCGATTTCGCGACGCCGCAGATCGACCTCAATGCGCTGGTCGCGCCGCGATCCGAACTGCCGCCGCTGCTCGACGTGCCGGTCAGCGAGATCATCGATTTCCTGGTCGAGGCCGGACAGCGGATGGATTTCGAGACCAATCCCTATCTGCAGGCGGCGCTGGAACATACGGTCAAGGTCAATCCGCTGCCGCGCCGGGTGGTGGAAAATCTGTTCCGCCGGGCCAAGCATTTCCTGACGCCCGAGGGGCTGCGTTGCAGCATCGAATCGAGCTTCCTTGATCCCGCCGCGCTCGACCGCTGGGTGGAGCGCACCGACATGCACGGCAATCGCGGCGCGCTGCGCGCCTTCCCGCCGCGCATGGTGCATATGCTGGCGGGCAATTCGCCCACCGGCTGCATCTCCTCGATCGCGCAGGGCGCGCTGGTAAAGGCGGTCAACGTCTTCAAGATGCCGTCGAGCGACCCCTTCACCTGTGTCGCGATGCTGCGCACCATGGCCGATGTCGATCCCGATCATCCGGTGGTCCGGTCGATGTCGGCGGTCTATTGGCGCGGCGGCGACGAGCGGATCGAAGGGACGCTCTATCGCCCGCAATATTTCGACAAGATCGTCGCCTGGGGCGGCGGCGACGCAATCAAGAATGTCATCAAATATCTGGGGCCGGGCATCCAGATGGTGTCGTTCGATCCCAAGACGTCGATTTCGATGATCGGGCCGGAAGGGTTCGATCCCGCCATCATCGACGATGTCGCCGATGCTGCCGCGACCGACGTCGCGACGATGAATCAGGAAGCCTGTCTCGCCAGCCGCTTCATCTTCGTCGAGGGCGATCGCGCTGGCGTCGAATCCTTCTGCGCCAGGTTGCAGCAGAAGCTCGGCCTAGATCGCGAAACCGCCTCGGCGGTCGCGCATCCGCTGCCGGTCGAGGTGCGCGACGAGATCGAGATGCTGACGCTGATGGGCGACGATACCAAAGTCTGGGGCAAGCCGGACGGCCGGGGCTTGGTCATCCTGACTGACGAGCCGGTCGATTTCCATCCGAGCAACAAGACCGCCAATGTCGTCCATGTCGCCTCGCTCGATGCGGCGGTCCGCTATGTGAATGTCGCGACCCAGACGATCGGCATCTATCCGCCCGAACGCAAACACGCCCTGCGCGACCGCTTGGCCAGCGCCGGGGCGCAGCGCGTGGTGCGGCTGGGCGGCGCGGCCAAGCATGTGATGGGCGGCGCCCATGACGGCATGTTGCCGCTCCAGCGCTTCGTCCACTGGATGAGTGACGAGGACGCCTGATCCTCTCTGGCCGGGCGGGGAAGGGCCATCGCGCAAGCGATCCTTTCCCGCCTGCATTGCCTCGCCGGGCGAACCGGTTTCAAATCCTGCCCGGACAAGACGGCTCCAGCCGCATGATCGTCGCGCGCCACGACCGCGCCGCAACAGGTGAGGACAAGCGCATGGCAGACAGCGACCCGCATTTTGACACGGCTTCCGCCGTCACGCCGCCCGAAGCGCTGCCCTCCATGGCCTATCGCGCCTATTTCCTGCTGCTGATGGTGCTGGTGTCGGCTTCGGTCCAGGGCGAACGCTATCTGATGGTGGTGATGGTGGAGCCGATCCGCCACGAACTGGGCCTGTCCGACGCCGCGATCGGCATGGCCAAGGACATGATCATCGCGATCGTCTATATCCTCGCCATCATCCCGCTGGCGCGGCTGGCCGATGGCTGGTCGAAGCGCAAGATCGTCGCCATCGCCGCCACGGTGTGGAGCGCCGCCGTCATCGTCTGCGGCCTGGCGAAGAGCTTCTGGATATTGCTGATCGGTCGGGCCGGCATCGGCCTTGGCGAAGGCGGCTTCACCCCGCCGTCCCAGGCCTGGATCGCCGATCTTTTCCCGATCCGCCAGCGCGCGACCGCGCTGTCCATCTTCTTGCTGGGCGCCTCGCTCGGCACCTTCCTCGGCCCGGCCGTCGGTGGCTGGGCGGTGCAGGCCTATGGCTGGCGGGAGACGCTGATCTTCGCCTCCATCCCCGGCTTCATCCTGGCGCCGATCGTCTGGTTCACCCTGCGCGACAGCCGATCCGGTCTGGCCGACGGTGCCTCGGCCGAACAGGCGCGGCCCGTGCCCTTCCTGCAGACCGCGCGCGAATTGCTGGCGATCCGCACCCTGCCGCCGCTGATTGCCGCCGCCTCGCTCAATGCGCTGCTGACCATGGGCTTCATCAGCTGGGCGCCGGCCTTCATGGAACGGACCCATGGCATGCCGGCCAGCCAGGCCGGGTTGCAGATGGGCGGCGCGCTCTTCTTCGGCTCGGCGATCGGTCATACGCTGGGCGGACCCCTGGCCGACTATCTCGGCCGCCGCGACATGCGCTGGTATGTCTGGATATTGATGCTGTCGGGTGCCTGCGCCACCGCCATCGGCTGGATGATCCTGACCGGGCCGGGCGATCGCGTCTTCCCGCTCTATGGCCTCAACATGCTGCTGGGCGGCCTCTCCGCCGCGCCGCTGATGGCGGTGGTGGCGGGGCTGGTGCCGTCGCGCTCGCGCGCCACCGCGATCGCCGTGTTGATGGTGTCTATCCAGGTCGTGGGCCTGGGCGGCGGACCGGTGCTGGTCGGTGCGCTCAGCGATGCCCTGCGCCCGGTCTATGGCGAGGATTCGCTCGGCATGGCGATGCGCTGGGCGCTGCTGGTCGGCATCCCCAGCACCGTCCTCGCCTGGTTCGCCAGCCGCAGCTGCCGCAAGGATTTCGCCGCGGCCGGCGGCTGGGACCGCAGCGTTATGCCCGCCGCCATCCACTGACGCGAGGAACGCTGCCGATGCCCGCTTATATGATCGTCACCCGCGAAGGCCCGATCGCCGATCAGGAAGCGATGGATACCTATAGCGCGATGAACCGCGCCAATGCCGCGACCTTCGTCGCCCATTACGGCATCCGTCCGCTCGCCGTTTATGGCGCGCAGCAATTGCTGGAAGGCGAGGGTGCGGACGGCGCGATCATCCTGGAATTTCCCGACGCCGCCAAGGCCCGCGCCTGGTATGACAGCCCTGAATATCAGGCGGCCTTGCCCTATCGGATGAAGGCAGCGCCCTATCGCGTGCTGCTGGTCGAGGGACTGTGAACCCAACCAAGGACGCATCATGACCGACATCACCCCCCGTATTTCCCATCTGCCGCGCGACCAGTGGACCGACGACGCGCGCGAGGTTTTCGCCTTCTGGGGCGAACCCAATGCCTGGGAGGAGGGGTCCAAGACCAATGTCATGATGGTGATGGCCAACCATCCGCCGCTGGGGAAGGTCTATAATATCTGGGGCAAGCATCTGCTGATGGCGAACAGCCTGTCGACGCGCGCGCTCGAACTGCTGATCCTGCGCGTCGCCTGGCGGGTGAACTCGGCCTATGAGTGGCACAACCATGTCGGCTATGCGCTCAACGCCGGCATCACGCTGGAGGAAATCGGCGCGATCCGCGATTTCCCCGAAGGCGGCGACTGGGCAGAGGAAGATGCGCTGGTGCTGCGCTCGGTCGACGAACTGATCGAGGATGGCAAGATCAGCGACGCTACCTGGGACGGGCTGGGCGCCCATTATGACACGCGGCAGAAAATGGATCTGGTCTTTTCGATCGGCCATTATGTCATGACCAGCTGGGCGCTTTCCTCCTTCGGCGTCGGCATCGAGGGCGGGGCCGACCCGATCGGCTTCGACCTCAAGACCGGATCGGGCAGGACGCCGGGCAAGACCTTCAAGCCGGGCGAAAGTGACAATTGGACCGACACGCGCGGCTATTGATCGCCGCCCCCTTATCGCGCCGGTGATATGGCGGCGGCGGGCCGCTTTTGCGCATTGTCCACCGCCAAAGGCGCGATAGCAGGGGAACAGATATTCGCTGTTTCAAAGGGGACACACCATGGCCACCGACATCCTGCTGCCTAAGATCGGCTTTTCCATGACCGAGGCGCAGATTGCCGAATGGCTGGCCGAAGACGGCGCGACCGTTACCGAGGGCCAGCCGCTCTATCTGCTGGAAGCCGACAAATCGGCGAACGAGGTCGAGGCCCCGGCCAGCGGCACGCTGCGCATCATCGCCCAGCCGGGCGAAACCTATGAGGTCGGCACCGTTCTGGGCACGATCGAATAAGATGGTGCTGCGCGTCGGCATCGTCAGCGCCGCCTGGGGCGCCTTCGCGCATCTGCCTGCCTGGCGCGCCATTCCCGGCGTTGAGGTAACGGCGATATGCACCTCGCGCGAGGAGACGGCTCGCGCCGCGCAGCAGCGGCTCGGCCTGCTGCGCGCCTTCTGGAATGCGGAGGAGATGTGCGCGGATCCCGACATCGACATTGTCGATCTCGGCACCCGGCCCAGCGTTCGCTTGCCGATGGTGCTGGCCGCGCTCGCCCATGGCAAGCACATCTATAATGCCAGCCCCCACGCCCCCGACTGGGCCGGAGCCAAGGCGATCGATACGGCCTGGCAAGGCAGCACCAGCATCGGCGTGGTCGACGCCTTCTCGCAATATCTGCCCGCCCTGCGCCAGATGAAGGCGATGCTGGACGACGGCCATATCGGCGCGCCGCTCGGCGGCACCTGCCATTTCAACATCTCGCTGTTCAACCAGCCCAACAAGCTGTTCCCCTATAACTGGTTCGCGCAGGCCGGGCAGGGTGTGTCGGCGGTGCGCAACAATGGCAGCCACGCGCTCTATCTGCTGCTCCACCTGCTCGGTCCGATCGCCGAACTGGTCGCCGACGACAGTCAGATACTCAAGCGCTGGACCTTCCCGGACGGCGACACCATCACGCCCGAAACCACCGATCTCGCCAATGTCATCCTGCGCTTCGAAAGCGGGCTGGTGCTGCAGATGCAGATCAGCTGGAGCATGGCCCTGCATGACGGTTTCCTGCTCGACCTGTTCGGCGACAAGGGCCGGATGGTCTCCACTTCGCCCACTTTCCCGACAGCACGCGACTGCACGCTGCGCGCCGGGCAACTGGGCGGCACGCTGGAGGATGTGGCGCTGCCTGATGCGTTCAAGACGACGCCCGGCATCGCCCTCGACTGGCAGAGCGAGCCCCAGCCCAGCTACCCGATGGCGCTGTCGATGCAGGCCATGGTGGATGCGATCCATGGTCGCGGCGCGGCCGCCCCGGACTTCGCCCGCGCGCTGGAGGTCGAACGCATCCAGGAAGCGATCCGCATCTCGAGTGCCGAACGCCGCTGGGTGCGCGTGGCGGATATTATCTGACCTTCGTTAGCAGGCGATGAGAGACAGACAACACATCCTCCCCTGCAAGGTTCGGCAGAGGCGCGTGACACTGCCGAAGGGGACCGGCGAAGCCGGTGGAGGGGGGTCTCGCTATCGAGATATGGCCCCCCTCCCATCGCCCTATCGCCCTGTAAACTTCGGCGTCCGCTTCTCCTTGAGCGCGGCGATCCCCTCGCGGTGATCGGCGGTACGGACGCTGAGCGATTCATAGGCGATGCCGGCTTCCATCACCGCGCCGGCGATCCGCTTCAATTCCATGTTGGTCAATATCTTGGTCCAGCGGATCGCATTGGGTGCCCCGGCCAGCAGCTTGGCGCAGAAGGCATCGACCGCTTCGTCCAGTTGATCGGCCGGCAGGCAATGGTTGATCAGGCCGATCTCCGCCGCCCTAGCCGCACTCAGCAATTCGCCGGTCAGCAGATATTCCTTCGCCTTGGCAAGGCCGATCCGCTGTGCCCAGATGACCGCGCCGCCATCGCCGGCGACCAGGCCGATGCCGACATGCGGGTCGCCGATCTTCGCCCCCTCGGCGGTAAAGATGATGTCGCACAGCAAGGCGATCGACGCGCCCAGCCCGACCGCATGGCCGTTCATCCGGCACACCACCGGCTTTTCGATGTCGAGCAGGGCGGACACGATCCGCTTCGCCTGCCGCGCTTCATGATCGAACAGATGCGGGTTGGCGGCATTATGCTCCATATGGGCAATGTCGCCACCGGCCGAAAAGGCACGGCCCGCCCCGGTCAGCAGCACGACGTCCGACCCATTGTCGCGCCCGGCAAAGGCCAGCGCCTCGGGCAATTCGTCATGCAGGTCGAGATTGACCGCGTTCAGTGCTTCCGGCCGGTTGAGCGTCATCACCAACAGCCGCCCCCGCCGCTCCAGCAGGATGGTGCGATAATCGGGCAGGTCATGGCTCATGCGTCTCTCCTTGGCCCTCGCTCTAGCATGGCGCCGCGTGGCGCGAACGTCGCCGTGGCGATGAGCGTGGCTTCGCCCTCCCCATCATCGCCCCGGCACGATAGCCCGGATGAACAGAAAAGGGAGAGCGGCGCATGGACGGGTTCGACGAGATATTCGACTGGGTGGTCGTGGGCAGCGGCGCCGGTTCGATGAGTTCGGCGCTGGTCATGCGCCAGGCCGGCAAGTCGGTCGCCATCCTGGAAAAGACCGACAAGATCGGCGGTACCACCGCCAAGTCGGGCGGCGTCATGTGGATTCCCGCCAATCGCTTCATGCTGGCCGATGGCGAGGCGGACAGTGCCGAGGCGGCGATGACCTATCTCGACGCGCTGCAGGCGCTCGATGGCCACCCGGCGCCGGGCACCTCGCGCGAGAAGCGCCTCGCCTATGTGACGCAGGCGCCGCGCGCGGTCGATTTCCTGGTGGATCAGGGGGTGGCGCTGCAACGCGGTTCGACCTTCTGGCCGGATTATTATGATGAGCAGCCCGGCGGCTGCAAGACATCACGCACCGTGGTGGCCAGGCCCTTCAACCGCAAGGAACTGGGCGAGTGGGCCGACCGGTTGCGCCAGGGCTTTGCCGAATTCAACGTCACGCTGGTCGAGGGGATGGAGGCGCAAGGCCATCGTCGCACCAACAGGGCATCGGGCAAGCTGATGGCCAAGATCGCGCTGCGCACCATTCGCGACAAGCTGCTGGGCCGCAAATATACGACGGCGGGCGCCGCGTTGCAGGGACGGATGCTGAAAGCCGTGCTGGCCGCCGGCGCTGATGTCCGCACCGATACGCCGGTAAGCGAGATCGTCGTGCAGGAGGGGATCGCGACCGGCGTGGTCACGGTGAAGGACGGCAAGCCCTGGCGGATCGGCGCGCGACTGGGCGTGCTGGTCAATGCCGGGGGCTTTGCCCGCAACCAAACGATGCGCGACCGCTACATGCCCGGCACCCGCGCCGAATGGTCGCAGACGCCCGAGGGCGATACCGGCGAGATGCAGCAGGAACTGGAGCGGATCGGCGGCCGGCTGGCGCAGATGGACCAGATGGTCGGCTATCAGCTGACCCCCGCGCCCGGCTGGGACAAGGGCTATGTCGCGCCCGGCGCCCAGTCGATGACCGGCAAGCCGCACGCCATATTGGTCGATCAGGGCGGCACCCGCTTCATGAATGAAGGGGGCAGCTACGAGCTCTATTGCGAGACGATGGTCCGGCGGAACGCAGTCGTGCCGGCGGTGCCGAGCTGGGCGATCCTGGACCGTCAATATGTCGAACTTTATGCCGTCGCCGGCCGCTTCATCGACAAGGCGATTCCCGAAGGCTGGGCGGAAAGCGGCTATTTGCATAGCGCCGACACGATCGAGGGGCTGGCGACCAGCATCGGCGCCGATCCCGCCACCCTGGCCGCGACGGTGGCGCGCTGGAACGGCTTCGTCGCCGCCGGCAAGGATGGGGATTTCGATCGCGGCGCGCGCGCCTACGACAATTGCGGCTTCGTCGGCGATCCATTTTCTGCGGAACGCTCCATGGGCTCGATCGAGAAGGGGCCGTTCTACGCCGTGCCGGTCGTGCCGGGCGATGTCAGCACCTATGGCGGCGTCGTCACCGATGAACGCGGGCGGGTGGTCGATGGCGCGGGCGCGCCGATCCCCGGCCTCTATGCCACCGGCGTCACCACCGCGTCGGTGATGGGCAATGTCTATGTCGCGGCGGGCGCCAGCATCGGGCCGTCGATGGTGTTCGGCTATATCGCGGCACGCCATGCGGCCGGGCTGGAAAATCAGCCCTAGCGCGGATTCGATATTTCGTCAGTCGACGGTTCAGGTTGGGAACGAGCACGCTTTGCCGATCGCCGCACCCACAGCCCCAGAAGCACGATTGGGAGGGTCGATACCGGGATGGATGCCCAGATCGGGAGAATGGCCGAGGCGAACTTTATCCAAAGGAAGAGCCCGAGGCTAAAAGCGATGCTCCAAACGGCGTTCCACATGCCTTCAGTCTATATCTGCTGCAATCCACTATCAAGAAACTGCCGGCACATAGTGGAATAGCCCCGGAAAACCATTGCCCCCGACGCGGGGGGAGTGCGCCGGGGGCCTGGTAAGATGTCTCGGCCTGAGGGGGCTGGCCGGGACCATTCACAGATAGGAAGCCGTGGGCGGCTTTCAACCCGCGTCGGGCGGAGAATTTTCATCCTGCGCGTCGAACCGGGCCGGACGCGAGAGCAGGAAGGGCAGGCTGGGCGAGGCGATCTTGGTCTGGCCGCCATCGGCGTGGATCAGCGTCACGCGGCCGACCCCCGGCGAGGCCACGACCGCGACCACCGTATCGACCCATTGGTGCAGCACTGCGCGCGAATGGGCGAGTTCGTCGCCACCGGTCCGGGCGTCGCCCTCCGCCTCCAGTTCGGCCTCCAGTTGCAGCACGCGCTCGGCCGCCTCGCGCGCCTTTTCATTCTTGTCCATGCGTCCGTTCCAGAATTTAGAGTAGGTTTATCCCGATCTTGCCGAAGAATTGGCCGCTTTCCAGATGACGGCAGGCATCGGCCAGGCGGGTGAGATCATAGACCGCATCGACCACCGGCCGGATGCGATGTTGCGCGCAAAAGGCCAGCATCGCCTCATGCTCGGCGCGGTTGCCGACCGAGATGCGGGCGACCGGATGGCCGCCGACATCGGCCAGGTGCCAGCTGAACTCGGACCCCAGCATGCCGATCGCGGCGATCACCCCGCCGGGGTTGAGCAGCGATGCGGCGGTTTCCACCTGGCTGGCGCCGACCACATCGACCAGGATGTCGACACCGCGTCCGCCCAGCGCCTGGCGGATCGCCGCCGGCCAGTCGGGATCGGTGCGATAATTGACGCTGATGTCGGCACCCAGCGCGTGGGCGCGCGCCAGCTTCGCGTCGGAGGAGGAGGTGATGGCGACATGCGCGCCGGCCGCCTTGGCCAATTGCAGCGCCGCGATCGATACGCCGCCGGTACCCTGGCACAATATCCATTCGCCCCGCTGGATCGGGCGGGGCAGGAACAGCGCGTTCCAGGCGGTGAGGCCGGCGCAGGTCAAAGTCGCGGCCTCCAGATCGCCGAGCGTATCCGGCACGATGCACAGGCTCTCGGCCGGGAAAACCGCATATTGGCGCGCGACACCATCGGCACTGCCGCCCAGCATCGCCATGCTCGGCTGTCGTCCCTCCAGCCAGCCCAGCGCGAAGATCGGATTGACCCGGTCGCCCGGCTTCACGCGCGATACGCCCTCGCCGACCGCGACCACCTCGCCGGTGGCGCAGGACAGGGGGACATAATCGGGTTCCTTGGCGAGCCCCGCCATCATGCCGCGGGCGATGATCAGGTCGCGGAAATTGAGCGTCGCCGCCTTGAGCCGCACCAGCGCCTCGCCCGGCCCCGCAACCGGGATCGGCACGCTATGGATCGCGATCCCCTCAATCCCTTCGCCGCCCCTGGCGACGGCGGTCAGCATGTTCGTCATCGCGCGCTCTCCCTGCTGCCAGCTTGGGCCGATCGGACCGCATTGCAAGCATCGCCGGCCGCATATCGGTGGAGCGAAATCGCGCGGAAAAGCGACGCATTTTCGCGCCTTTTGGGCCGCGGGGCCACATATCGCCGGGGCGAGTTGACCCCCGATGCCCGACGGCCAATGCAGGGGGCACATTCCATAGCCATCGAGGAACCCATGGCAGAGTTGAGCAACGCCCCGGCGCCGAGCCAGGAAGCGCTGGTGGACATCTACCGCCGCATGATCCGGATCGAGCGCAACGACGACGCGATCCGCAAGACCATCCGCCTGGGGCGGCTGGTCATGCCCTATTATTCGGCGCGCGGGCAGGAAGTGATCCCCGCGACCATCTCGTCGCTGCTGACCGACGACGACAAGATCTGCACCATCTATCGCGGCATCCACGACATGGTGGCCAAGGATATGCCGCTGCGCCCGCTCTGGGCGGAGATTGCCGGCCGGGTCGACGGCACCTGCAAGGGCAAGGGCGGGCCGATGCACCTGACCCATCCCGAAACCGGGGTGATGGTGACGACCGGCATTGTCGGCTCCTCCATGCCGATCGCCAATGGCCTCGCCTGGGCGGCGAAGCTGGATGGGTCGAAGCGGGTGACGATCGCCTATTTCGGCGACGGCGCATCCAACATCGGCGCCTTCCACGAGGCGCTGAACCTGGCATCGGTGTGGAAGCTGCCGGTGATCTTCGTGTGCCAGAATAACGGCTTTGCCGAACATACGCGCTACGAGAATGGCACCTCGGTCGACTTCATCGCCAAGCGTGCGATCGGCTACGGCATGCCCGGCCATACCGTCGACGGCAATGATCCGCTTGCCATGTATGCCGCCGCGCACGAGGCGATCACCCGCGCCCGCGAAGGCGAGGGGCCGACCCTGCTGGAGTGCAAGACCTTCCGCTTCCTGGGCCACGTCCTGGGCGACGACGACAAATATATGACCAAGGAGGAGAAGGCCGCGGCGATCGCCAAGGATCCGCTGCCCGCCTTCAAGGCATGGCTGGTGGCACAGGGCCACGCGACCGAGGATCAGCTGGCCGAGATGCAGGCGAAGATCGAGGCCGAGGTCGAGGATGCCCAGGAATTCGGGCTGGCCAGCCCGCTGCCGTCGGTCGACGAACTGCGCCGCGATGTGTTTGCCCAGGAGATGCCCGCATGACGGCCAAGAAGATGAACTCGCTCCAGGCCGTCAATTCGGCCCTCGCCCAGGCGATGGCGGAGGATGACAAGGTGCTGGTGCTGGGCGAGGATGTGGCCGACCGCGAGGGCGGCGGCGTCACCGGCGCGACCGCTGGCCTGTCGACCCGCTTCGGCGACGATCGCGTCAAATCGACGCCGATTTCCGAACAGGCGATCATCGGCGCGGCGATCGGCGCGGCGCTGGCCGGCTACAAGCCGGTGGCGGAGATCATGCTGATGAACTTCACCACCGTCGCCATGGACATGATCTTCAACCATGCCGCCAAGCTGCGCTTCATGTCGGGCGGGCAGAGCACGGTGCCGATCACCATCCGCACCCTGACCGGCGCGGGCTGGCAGACCGCCGGCCAGCATGCCGACCATCTGGAAGGCTGGTTCGCCCACACCGCCGGCATCAAGGTGGTCGCGCCCTCGACTCCGGCCGATTACAAGGGGCTGCTCTTGTCCTGTATCCAGGATCCCGATCCCTGCATCTTCATCGAATCCGCCGGCAGCCTGTTCATTCCGGGCGAGGTGGATGAGGTCGCGACGCCGATTCCGCTGGGCAAGGCGCGGATCGTGCAGGAAGGCAGTGACATCACCATCGTCTCCTGGTCGTCGCAGCTGCTGCGCTGCCAGGCCGCATTGCCGGCACTGGCGGAGGCGGGCATTTCGGTCGAGCTGGTCGATCTGCGCACCGTATCGCCCTGGGACCGGGAAGCGGTGCTGGCCTCGGTCGCCAAGACCGGCCGGGCGCTGGTGGTGCATGAAGCGGTGCGCGACTTCGGTCCGGGCGGCGAGATCGCCTCGACCATTGCCGAGGAACTGTTCGGTCAGCTCAAGGCCCCGGTCCGCCGGCTGGGCGCGCCCAAGTCGCCGGTGCCCTTCGCCAAGGTGCTGGAGGACGCCTATATCGTCTCGCCCGAGCGCGTGGCCGAAGCGGTCAAGGCGCTGATGGCCTGAAGATCGGAAGACGGCCGGGGCAGCAATTGCTCCGGCCGCTTTCTTCCTACCGTCCCGCTTCCCCCACCGGCAGCACCGTGGTGAATTTCGTCACCGACAAGGCGAAGTGGGAGGAAGCGCCGCCGACCGAGGGGTGTTTGAGCAGGTTGCGCATCAGGAAATGCTCATAATCGGCGACGTCGGAGGCCACGACCCGCATCAGATAGTCCCATTCGCCCGACATGAGGTAGCATTCCATGATCTGCGGATGCGCCTCGACAAAGGCGTGGAAGGCATCGACGCTTTCGCTGGTGTGGCTCTTCATCCGCACGCTGCAGAGGATGTTGACGGCATGGCCCAGCTTCTCCGCATCGGCGAGCCGCACCGCGCCCTTGAGCACGCCCATCTCCTCCAGCGCCCTGATCCGCCGCCAGCAGGAGGGGGCGGTGCTGCCGACCCGTTCGGCCAGGTCCGCATTGCTGAGCGAGGCGTCGCGCTGAAGCTCTGCGACGATGCGGCGGTCGAGCGCATCGAGATTGACGGATTTGTCCATGATATCGCCGATCGGTGAATTGATTTCCCAAAATCCCTTGTAAATCCTGCCCGATTGAAAGGCAATTACGCCCACTCTGTGAGAGATTGGCGTGATGGTAGAGGAGCTTGATCCGCCCACAGGCGCTGCGGCCGACTGGACGATCCCGCAGGCGTGGGACCGCTACAGCGCGGCCGAGCACGCGATGTGGGACACGCTTTTCGAGCGCCAGTCCGCCATGCTGCCCGACCGGGTGGTGCCCGAGTTCATGGCCGGGCTCGACATATTGCGCATCAACCGCCCCGGCATCCCCAATTTCGAGGAATTGTCCGATCGGCTGATGCAAGCGACCGGCTGGCAGGTGGTGGCCGTGCCGGGGCTGGTGCCGGATCGGGTCTTCTTCGAGCATCTGGCCAATCGTCGCTTCGTGGCCGGCCGCTTCATCCGCACCCCCGAGCAGATCGATTATCTGCAGGAGCCGGACATCTTCCACGATGTCTTCGGCCATGTGCCGCTGCTCGCGAACCCGGTCTTCGCCGACTATATGCAGGCCTATGGCCAGGGCGGGTTGCGCGCCGCCGATCTGGGTGCGATCGAGCGGCTGGCCCGGCTCTACTGGTATACGGTCGAATTCGGCCTGATCCGCCGGCCCGAGGGGCTGCGCCTCTATGGCGCAGGCATCGTCTCCTCCTATGGCGAATCCGTCTTCGCGCTCGACGATCCCTCGCCCAATCGGCTCGGCTTCGACCTCAGGCGGTTGATGCGCACCCGCTATCGCATCGACGATTATCAGCAGAGCTATTTCGTCATCGACAGTTTCGAGGATCTGCTGCGCCAGACGGTCGAGACCGACTTCGCCCCGCTTTACGCGCAACTGGCGGGGCAGCCCGATTTCGCGACCGATGCGATCGCCGACACCGACATCATCTACACCCGTGGCACCCAGGCCTATGCCCGTGCCCGCGCTTCTGAGGTTCTATGACAGACACGACCCTTCTTGCCCCGGCGCCCGGCCGGTCCCTGTTCGGTGCGCTCGATCGCCAGGCGCCCGACGCGCTGCTGGGGCTGATCGCGCAATATCGCGCCGATCCGCGCGCCGACAAGATTGACCTGGGCGTCGGCGTCTATCGCGACGAAGTGGGCGCGACCCCGGTGATGCGCACGGTGAAGGCGGCCGAAGCGGTGCTGCTGGCCGAACAGGGCAGCAAATCCTATCTCGGGCCGGAGGGTGACACGGGCTTTGTCGAACTGCTCGCCGCCATCGTCTTTGGGCCGCTCGCCGGGTCCGACCGGATCGCCGGGGTGCAGACGCCCGGCGGCACCGGCGCGCTGCGGCTGGGCGCCGACCTGATCGCCCGCGCCCGCCCCGGCGCCACCGTGTGGATCGGCGATCCGACCTGGCCCAATCATGCGCCGATCTTTCGCGAGGCCGGGCTGACGCTGGCGTCGCACCGTTTTCTGGATGGCGCCGGCGCGGTCGATTTCGATGCAATGCTGACCGATCTGGTCGCCGCGCAGGCCGGCGACGTGCTGCTGCTCCATGGCTGCTGCCATAATCCGACCGGCGTCGATTTCAGCGCCGACCAGTGGGCGGCGATCGCCGATCTGTGCGCGGCGCGCGGCCTGATCCCGTTCATCGACCTGGCCTATCAGGGGCTGGGCGACGGGCTGGAGGCGGACGCCGCTGCCACGCACCAGATGCTGGCCGCTGTGCCCGATGCGCTGGTCGCCTATAGCTGCGACAAGAATTTCGGCCTCTATCGCGAGCGGGTGGGCGCGCTGTGGGTGAAGGGGGCGAATGCCACGCTGACTGCGCTCGCCTTTTCCAACATCGTCGCGCTGGCGCGCGGCATCTGGTCGATGCCGCCCGATCATGGCGCGGCGATCGTGCGCACCATCCTGGAACGGCCGGCGATGCGCGCCGAATGGATGAGCGAGCTGGACCAGATGCGCACCCGCATCAATGCGCTGCGCGCTGCGCTGGCGGCGGCCCATCCGCAGCTTGCCGCCATTGCCGGCCAGCGCGGCATGTTCGCGATGCTACCGGTAACCCCTGCCGCCGTTGCCGCGATGCGCGCCGACCATGGCATCTACATGGCCGGCAATGGCCGCATCAACATCGCCGGGCTGCGGCTCGACACCATCCCCGCCTTCGTCGCCGGCCTTTCGCCGCATCTGCCTTCTGCCTGAGGAACCCGTTATGACCAACGATCCCGCCAACCCGCTGGGCCTCAACGGCTTCGAATTCGTCGAATTCACCTCGCCCGAGCCCGAGAAGATGGCCGCCCAGTTCGAGCAGTTGGGCTTCACCGCGACCCACCGGCACCCGACCAAGAATATCACCCGCTACAAGCAGGGGCGGATCAACCTGATGCTCAATCGCGACGATGCCGGGCGCGTCGCTGCGTTCCGTGGCGAACATGGCCCCTCGGCCAGCGCCATGGCCTTTCGCGTCGCCGATCCCGATGCGGCGCTGCGCTGGGCGCTCGACCATGGCGGCAAGCCGACCGACGAGAATGACACGGTGATCCAGGGGATTGGCGGCTCCTATCTCTATTTCATGCCCGATGGCGGCGATCCCTATGCCGACTGGGCGGAATATCCCGGCTGGCGGGAAGCCGAAGCGCGCAACAATGTCGGGCTCGACCTGCTCGACCATCTGACCCACAATGTGAAGCGCGGCCAGATGCGGGTGTGGAGCGAATTCTATCGCACCCTCTTCGGCTTCGAGGAACAGAAATATTTCGATATCAAGGGCAAGGCGACCGGCCTGTTCAGCCAGGCGATGATCGCCCCGGACAAGGCGATCCGCATTCCCCTGAACGAGAGCCAGGACGACAAGAGCCAGATCGAGGAGTTCATCCGCGACTATAATGGCGAGGGCATCCAGCATATCGCGCTCACCACCGCCAATATCTATGACACGGTCGAGCGGCTGCGCGCGCGCGGGGTGCGGCTGCAGGACACGATCGAGACCTATTATGAGCTGGTCGACCAGCGCGTGCCGGGCCATGGCGAGGATCTGGAACGACTGAAGCGCAACCGCATTCTGATCGACGGCAATGTCGGCGAGGAGGGCATCTTGCTGCAGATCTTTACCGAGACGATGTTCGGCCCGATCTTCTTCGAGATCATCCAGCGCAAGGGCAATGAAGGCTTTGGCAATGGCAATTTCCAGGCGCTCTATGAATCGATCGAGCTGGACCAGATCCGTCGCGGCGTGATCACCGTCGATGAGTGATGCGCCGCCCCGGATGATGAGCGGCTTCGGCAATCATTTTTCGACCGAGGCGGTGGCCGGCGCGCTGCCGGTGGGGCGCAATTCGCCCCAGCGCCTGCCCTATGGCCTTTATGCCGAGCAGTTGTCCGGGACCGCCTTCACAGCGCCACGGTCGGAGAACAGGCGTAGCTGGCTCTATCGCATGCGACCGGCGGCATCGCATCCGCCCTCCGCGCCCTATGATGCTGCAGCCTTGCTGCGCAGCGCGCCGTTCGACGAGGTGCCGCCATCGCCCAACCGGCTGCGCTGGAATCCGTTGCCGCTGCCTGCGGATGATGTCGATTTCATCGACGGCCTCACCAGCTATGCCGGCAATGGCGATGTCGCGGCGGGCCAGGGTTGCGCCGTGCATCTCTATGCCGCGACGGCCTCTATGGTCGACCGTGCCTTCGTCTGCGCCGATGGCGAGATGCTGATCGTGCCGCAGCAGGGCGCGTTGCGCATCGTCACGGAGCTGGGCGTGATCGACGTCGCGCCGTTGCAGATCGCGCTGATCCCGCGCGGCGTCCGCTTCCGGGTCGAGCTGACCAAGGGCGCGGCGCGCGGCTATGTCTGCGAAAATTACGGCGCGCCCTTTCGCCTGCCCGATCTCGGCCCGATCGGCGCCAACGGCCTGGCCAACCCGCGCGATTTCGAGGCGCCGGTCGCGGCATTCGAGGATGTCGAGCGCCCTTATGCGCTGGTGCAGAAGTTCATGGGCCGCCTGTGGATAACCATGCTGGATCACAGCCCGTTCGATGTCGTCGCCTGGCACGGCAACCTGGCGCCGCTGCGCTATGACCTGACCCGTTTCAACACGATCAACACGGTCAGTTTCGACCATCCCGACCCGTCGATCTTCACGGTGCTGACTTCGCCGAGCGAGACGCCGGGCACCGCCAATATCGACTTTGTCATCTTCCCGCCGCGCTGGATGGTGGCGGAAGACACATTCCGGCCGCCCTGGTTCCACCGCAATGTGATGAGCGAGCTGATGGGCCTGATCCATGGCGAATATGATGCCAAGGCGGGTGGCTTCGCGCCCGGCGGCGCGTCGCTGCACAATGGCATGGCCGGCCACGGCCCCGACCGCGCCAGCTATGACAAGGCGATCGCCGCCGACCTGACGCCCCAGCGCATCGCCGACACCATGGCCTTCATGTTCGAAAGCCGGATGGTGCTGCGCCCGACGCGCTGGGCGATGGAAAGCCCGCTGCTGCAACCCGATTATGATGAATGCTGGTCCGGCTTTCGCAAGGCCCAGATTCCCCCGATGAACGAGACCCCATGAGCTATTGGCAAACCGACGAAACCCATGATCCCGCCCGCACCAGCTGGGTTGCGAGCGCGCAGGATCATGGCGACTTCCCGATCCAGAATCTGCCCTATGGCCTGTTCTCGTCCGCAGGAGCTTCGCCGCGCGCCGGTGCCGCTATCGGCGACGCGATATTGGACCTAGCTGCCTGTGTCGGCGCCGGGCTGATCGATTGCGCGCCGCTGCTGGAAGGCCAGCTCAATGGGCTGATGGCGCTGCCGGTGGCGGTGCGGGTCGCCCTGCGCCGCCGGATCAGCATTTTACTGTCGAACCCGGCCCATCGCCCGGCGGTCGAGCCGCTGCTGCATCGGGCCGCGGACTGCATGCTGCACCTGCCGGCGCGGATCGGCGACTACAGCGACTTCTATGTCGGCATCCATCACGCCAACAATATCGGCCGCCAGTTCCGGCCCGACAATCCGCTGCTGCCCAATTATAAATATGTGCCGATCGGCTATCATGGCCGGGCGTCCTCGATCCGCCCGTCGGGCGATCCGCTGGTCCGTCCGCGCGGCCAGCGCAAGCCGCCCGAAGCCGATGTGCCGGTGGTCGGCCCGACCGCCCGGCTCGACTATGAGCTGGAACTGGGTGTGTGGATCGGCGCCGGCAATGATCTGGGTAGCCCGATCCCCATCAGCGAGGCGGCCGATCATGTCGCCGGCTTCTGCCTGCTCAACGACTGGTCGGCGCGCGATTTTCAGGCGTGGGAATATCAGCCGCTCGGGCCCTTCCTCGCCAAGAATTTCCATTCGACCATTTCGCCCTGGGTAGTGACGCCCGAGGCGCTGGCACCGTTCCGCATCGCCCAGCCGCCCCGGCCGCAGGGCGATCCCGCGCCGCTGCCTTACCTCAGTGATGCCGACGACCAGGCCCATGGCGCGCTGGCGCTGACCTTGGAAGTCTATCTCTCCACCCAGGCGATGCGCGACGCGGGCCAGCCACCGATGCGGCTGAGCCAGGGGCCGGCGAGCAACATGTACTGGACCGTCAGCCAGATCGTCACCCATCATGCGTCCAATGGCTGCAACCTGATGCCCGGCGACTTGCTGGGCAGCGGCACCATCTCCGCCCCTACGCGCGAGGGCTATGGCAGCCTGATGGAGATCAGCAGCGGCGGGCGCGAGCCGATCAGTCTGCCATCGGGCGAGACGCGCTGCTTCCTGGAGGATGGCGACGAGGTGACATTGCGCGCCACCGCGTCGGCCCCCGGCTATGTGTCGATCGGCTTTGGCGAATGCCGCGCGATGATCGTGCCGGCGCGATGAGCGACCTCACCCTCCATGGCTATTGGCGATCGAGCGCGAGCTATCGCGTGCGGATCGCGCTGGCCTCGAAGGGCGTCGACTATGCACAGGTCACTCATGACCTGCGCAGCGGTGCGCAGCGCGCGCCCAACTATCGGGCGCTGGCGCCGCAGGGGCTGGTGCCCGCGCTGGTCGATGGCGACAGCGTGCTGACGCAGAGCGGCGCGATACTGGAATGGATCGAGGCCCGCTGGCCGCAGCCGCCCTTGCTGCCCGCCGATCCCGGCGATGCCGCGATCGTCCGTGCCATGGCCGGCATCATTGCCTGCGACATTCATCCACTCGGCAATCTGCGCGTGTTGCAGGCGCTGCGGCAGGATTTTGGTGCCAGCGAGGATCAGGTCCGCGCCTGGATCGCGCGCTGGACCGGCGAGGGGCTGGCCGCGCTCGAAACACTGGTCGCCCTTCACGGCGGCACCCATGCCTTTGGCGACAGCCCGAGTTTCGCCGACTGCCATATCGTGCCCCAGCTCTACAATGCCCGGCGCTTCGGCGTCGACCTGACGCCCTTTCCGCGGCTGTGCGCCGTGGACGCGGCGGCATGCGCGCTCCCCGCCTTTGCCGCCGCGCACCCCGATCGCCAGCCCGACGCCGACATATGAGTGACACTGACACGCGCCTGTTCGCGACGCCGGCGGGCGTGCGCCTTTGCCCGATCGAGCAGTTCGCCGACGGCAAGGCGCGCAATTTCGTGCTGCAGATGCGGGCCGGCCGCTTCCATGGCTTTGCCGTGCGCACCGGCGATCAGGTCGCCGGCTTTGTGGACCAATGCCCCCATGCCGGCCTGCCGCTGGCGCAGCAGCTGGACGATTATCTGACCCCGGATGGCAGTCATATCCGATGCAGCTGGCACGGCGCCATTTTCCGCCGCGACGATGGCGTCTGCGTCGGTGGGCCCTGCGTCGGCCAGCGTCTTAGGCCCTGGCCGCTCGCCATCGCCGATGGCTGGATTGTCACCGCTGCCCAAAGCGACTAGGAACCGGCCCAGGGACGGCGCTTCGCATCGTCCCGACATGATCGCGCCGGTGCCCCCACGGGGGCTTAAAATGGGAAGGCGGTGCGGATGCCATGGCATCCAAGTCCGCAGCTGTCCCTGCAACTGTGAGCGGCGAGCGTGATGAACAGCGCCCTCCCCAGCCGGGAGGGCAGCCACTGGGCCGGACGCTAAATCCTGCGAGGCCTGGGAAGGCCGTTCCTCCCGCTATGACCCGCAAGCCAGGAGACCTGCCGGCGTTTTGGTCGCTCTTGCTTTGGTCCAGGGGATGGCCGGGGCACGGTGTTCCGTCTGAGCGACAGGTTGGCGGCTGGAGCCGCGCGGTCACGCATCTGCGGGCGAACAAGCGCCCGTCCGCGATGCCGGCCGGCCGTGCGTGCGCGCCCGGTTCGCTCCCGCCCCGGTTGCTCCGGCGCGCGAGTATTTGTCATGGCCAACACTGCATCTGCCAAGATTCCGACCACCGTCATCACCGGCTTCCTGGGCGCGGGCAAGACCACGCTGATCCGCCATCTGCTGGAAAATGCGAAGGGGCGCCGCCTCGCCCTCATCATCAACGAATTTGGCGATGTCGGCGTCGACGGCGAACTGGTGAAGGGCTGCAACGATGCTGCCTGCCCCGAAGAGGATATCGTCGAACTGGCCAATGGCTGCATCTGCTGCACCGTGGCCGACGATTTCCTGCCGACCATGACCGCCCTGCTCGACCGGCCGAGTCCGCCCGACCATATCATCATCGAAACCTCGGGGCTGGCCCTGCCCAAGCCGCTGGTCAAGGCCTTCCAATGGCCCGACATCCGCACCCGCGCCACGGTGGACGGCGTCGTCGCGCTGATCGACGCCGATGCGGTCGCTGCCGGCCGCTTCGCCACCGACGAGGCGGCGCTGGCCGCGGCGCGCGCCGCCGACCCCAATCTGGACCATGACAGCCCACTGGAGGAATTGTTCGAGGATCAGCTCGCCTGCGCCGACATGGTGGTGCTGAACAAGAGCGACCTGGTCGATGCCGACACGCTGGCGGCGGTCGAGGCGCAGGTTGATGCCGAAACGCGGCCCGGCGTGAAGATCGTCCGCGCTGCCCATGGCGCGGTCGACATCGGTGCGCTGCTGGGCATCGTCGCCGCGGCCGAGGATGATCTCGACGCCCGCCCCTCGCACCATGAGGCGGAGGGCGAGGATCATGACCATGATGATTTCGACAGCTTCGTCGTCAGCGGCGATGCGGTTGCCGATCCCGACACGCTGGTGCAGGCGCTGTCCGCGCTGATCGCCACCCACGACGTGCTGCGCGTCAAGGGCATGGTCGCGGTCGCGGGCAAGCCGATGCGCCTCGTCGTGCAGGCGGTCGGCCCGCGCATCCAGCATTTCTTCGACCGCCCCTGGCAACCGCAAGAAGCGCGTCGTACCCAGCTGGTGGTGATCGGCCAGAAGGGGCTGGACCGCGCCGCGATCGAGGCCGACATCCAGGCCGTGCTCGGCTGATGCATCTTCTGTCCGCCACGCCGGGAACGATCAGCGACGGCGAGGAGGCGATCGACCTCGATCAGCCGCCCGGCGAGATCGTCATCCTGACCGTGGCGGACAGCGACCTGGCCTGTTTCGCCGCTGCTGCCGCGCGCCTGCCCGATGATGCGCCGAGCGTGCGGCTGGCCAATCTGCTGCAGCTCAAGCATCCCTATTCGGTCGATCTCTATGTCGAGAAGGTGATCGCCAAGGCGCGCTTCGTCTGCGTCATCCTGCTCGGCGGCAAGAGCTACTGGCCCTATGGCGTGGACGAGATTGCGCAGGTCGCGCGCGAGCGGGGCATCGCCTTCGCCGCGATCGCCGACGGGCGGGAGGGCGACCCGGCGCTGGATCTGGCCTCCACCGTGCCCGCGGCGATGCGCGAACAGTTGCGTGACTATCTGCGTCAGGGCGGCACCGCCAATGCGCTCTCCTTCCTGCGCTGCGCCGCGCGGCTGATCGGCGCGGATGCGGGCGAGCCAGACCATCCGCTGCCGATCGCCGACGCGGGCCTCTATCTGCCCGGCCATGACCGGCCCGGCGTGGCCGAACTGCGCGCGACATGGACCGAGGGGCGGCCGGTGGCGCTGCTGATCTTCTATCGCGCGCTGGTGGTCGCCGGCACGCTGAGCGCGGTCGATGCGATGGTCGCAGCGCTTGGCGCGCGCGGCTTCAATGTCGCCGCCGTCCATGTCCGCGCGCTGCGCGAACCGTTCGTGCGCGACTGGCTCGGCGGGCTGCTGGCCGGCATCGCGCCCGACATTATCGTCAATGCGACCAGCTTTGCCGCCTCCTCTTCGTCCGAGCCGCGCGTGCCGGGCATCTTGGAACAGGCCGACTGCCCGATCCTGCAGACCGCCTTTGCCGGGGTCGAGGAAGGCAGCTGGCGCGGGTCGGCCCGTGGCCTTGGCCCGCGCGACCTGGCGATGAATGTCGCCCTGCCCGAAGTGGACGGCCGCCTCTTCACCCGCGCCGTCGCCTTCAAGGCCGCCGAGCGGTTCGATGAACGCACCCAGTGCGGCATCGTCGTGCCGCGCGTGGCACCCGACCGGGTCGCCTTCGTCGCCGATCTGGCGCGCAACTGGGCAGCGCTGCGCCGCACGCCGCCTGCCGAGCGCCGGATCGCATTGGTGCTGGCCAATTATCCCAATCGCGACGGGCGGATCGGCAATGGCGTCGGCCTCGACACGCCGGCCAGCGCCGCCGCCATCCTGTGCCGGCTGGGCGACGCCGGCTATGCGATCGGCGACGCGCCGCGCGAGGGCGCTGCGCTGATGCGGCTGATGACCGGCGGCGTCACCAATGACCGGGCGTCGATCGATCGGCTGGGCGAGGTCAGCCTGTCGCTCGATATCTATCGCGCTGCCTTGGCCGCTCTGCCCGACAGCGCGCGTGACGCCATGGTCGATCGCTGGGGGGCGCCGGAGGCCGATCCCTTCGTGCGGGACGGCGCCTTTCGCCTTGCGGTCCATCGTTTCGGCCATGTCGCGATCGCGGTGCAGCCGGCGCGCGGCTATAATATCGATCCCAAGAGCAGCTATCATGACCCGGCGCTGCCGCCGCCCCACGCCTATCTCGCTTTCCATGTCTGGCTGGCGCAGGATTTCGGTGCGCAGGCGCTGGTCCATGTCGGCAAGCATGGCAATCTGGAATGGCTGCCGGGCAAGGCGGTGTCGCTTTCGGCCGATTGCTTCCCCGAAATTTGCACCGGGCCGGTGCCGCAACTCTATCCCTTCATCGTCAACGATCCGGGCGAGGGGACGCAGGCCAAGCGCCGCATCGGCGCCGTCATCCTCGACCATCTGACCCCGCCGTTGACCCGCGCGGAAAGCTATGGGCCGCTCAAGCAGCTCGAAGCGCTGGTGGACGAATATTATCTCGCCGCCGGCATGGACCCGCGCCGGCTCGACCGGCTGCGCCGCGATATCATCGACCTCGCCCGCAGCCAGGGGCTGGACAAGGATGCGGGCGCCGCCGGCGACGATGACGACGCGCTCGCCGCGATCGACAATTATCTGTGTGAGCTGAAGGAATTGCAGATCCGCGACGGGCTGCATGTCTTCACCGCTTCGCCGCAGGGGCGGCTGCGGCGCGACCTGCTGATCGCGCTGGCGCGCACGCCGCGCGGCCTGGATCATCCGGGGCAGGCGTCGTTGCTGCGCGCGTTGGCCGATGATCTGGGCCTGGGCTTCGATCCCCTCGATTGCGTGCTGGGCGCGCCGTGGCAGGGGCCGCGCCCAGCGGTGCTGGTGGACTTATCCACAGACCCTTGGCGCACCCATGGCGACATGGTCGAGCGGCTGGAACTGCTGGCGGCGGCGCTGGTCGATGGCGCGGCGCCGGTCGGCCCGGCCAGCGCCGCCGTGCTGGCGGCGATCGCCGATGATCTGGCGCCGCGTGTCGATGCCTGTGGCCCGCGGGAGGCGGCGGCCTTGCTGGCCGGGCTCGACGGACGGTTCGTGCTGCCGGGACCATCGGGCGCGCCGACGCGCGGGCGGCCCGACGTGCTGCCGACCGGGCGCAATTTCTTCTCGGTCGATACCCGCGCCGTGCCGACCGCTGTCGCCTGGGATCTGGGCCAGCGATCAGCGCAATTGCTGGTCGACGATTATCTCCAGCGCGAGGGCGACTATCCCCGCGCCATCGCCCTGTCCGCCTGGGGCACGGCGAACATGCGCACCGGCGGCGACGATATTGCGCAGGCGCTGGCGCTGATGGGGGTGCGGCCGCGCTGGGAATGGAGTTCGGGGCGGGTCGTCGGCTTCGAGATGATGACCCTGGCCGAGCTGGGCCGGCCGCGCGTGGACGTGACATTGCGCGTCTCCGGCTTCTTCCGCGACGCCTTCCCCGAACAGATCGACCTGATCGACAGCGCCGCCCGCGCGGTGATGGCACTCGATGAGCCGGACGAGGATAATCCCGCCGCCGCCCGGCATCGCGCCGAGCAGGCGGCGCTGGTGGCGGATGGTGCCGATGCGGCGGAGGCCGCGCGCCGCGCTGGTGCCCGCGTGTTCGGATCGAAACCCGGCGCCTATGGCGCGGGACTGCAGGCGATGATCGACGAGAAGATCTGGCACAGCCGCGCCGATCTGGCGAACGTCTATCTCGACTGGGGCGGCTATGCCTATGGCGCGGGGGTGGAGGGTGACAGCGAACGCAGCCTGTTCGCCACCCGCCTGGCCCAGGCCGACGCGGTCGTCCAGAATCAGGATAATCGCGAGCATGACCTGCTCGACAGCGACGATTATTATCAGTTCGAGGGCGGCATCGCCGCCGCCATCGAACATCTGAAGGGCACGAGGCCGCTCAGCTATCATAATGACCATAGCCGCCCGGAGCGGCCGGTGATCCGCACGCTGGAGGATGAGATCGGCCGCATCGTCCGCGCCCGCGTCACCAACCCCAAATGGATCGCTGGCGTCATGCGCCATGGCTATAAGGGCGCGTTCGAGATCGCCGCCTCGGTCGACTATCTCTTCGCCTTCGCCGCCACCACCCATGCGGTGCGCGACCATCATTTCGACGCCGTCCACGCCGCCTTCATCGAGGATGAGGCCGTGCGCGCCTTCATGGCCGACGCCAATCCCGCCGCCCTGCGCGAGACCGCTGCCCGGCTGAGCGAGGCGCTGGAACGCGGCCTGTGGCAAACCAGATCGAACAGCGCGGGCATGCTGCTCGCCCAGCTTGCAGGAGAGTGACGATGGTCGAACGCACCGACGAACAGCATGCGGAAAAGATGAAGAAGAAGCAGGCCGCCCATGACAAGATCATGGCGACCAAGACCCAGGAAAAGGGCCTGCTGATCGTCCATACCGGCAAGGGCAAGGGCAAGACCACGGCGGCGCTGGGCATGGTCGTCCGCATGATCGGCCATGGCAAGAAGGTCGGCGTGGTCCAGTTCGTGAAGGGCGCGATGACCACCGGCGAGAAGGCGGTGTTCGATGCTTTCCCCGATCAGGTCGAGTTCAAGCCGATGGGCGAGGGCTTCACCTGGAACACCCAGGACCGCAGCCGCGACATCGCGCTGGCCCGCGAAGCGTGGGACGAGGTGAAGCGTATGGTCGCCGACCCCGACTATGCGATGGTGCTGGCTGACGAACTGAATATCGTGCTGCGCTACGACTATCTGCCGCTGGACGAGGTGCTGTCGGTGCTGACCGGCAAGGAAGAGATGAAACATGTCGTCGTCACCGGCCGCAACGCACCCGAGGCGCTGATCGAGGCGGCCGACCTGGTGACCGAAATGACCATGATCAAGCATCCCTTCCGCAGCGGGGTGAAGGCGCAGGCCGGCATCGAATATTGATGCAGGCCTTCGATCCCGATTTCTGTGCGACGCTGACCGACCTGCTGACCTGGCGCCGCGACGTGCGCCATTTTCGCACCGATCCGCTGGACGAGGCGATGGTGCTGGAGCTACTGAAGCTGGCGCAACTGGCGCCGTCGGTCGGCAACAGCCAGCCCTGGCGCTTCGTCCGGGTGCGCACGCCGGCGCTGCGCGCGACACTGGCCGATCATGTCGATGCCGAGCGGGAGCGGGCCACCAGCCAGATCACCGACGCGACCCGGCATGATGCCTATCGCGCGCTGAAGCTGCACGGGCTGGGCGAGGCGCCGGAGATCATCGCCGTCTTCTGCGACGATGCGACATCGGCCGGCGCGGGGCTGGGCGCGGCGACCATGCCGCAGACCCGCCTCCATTCGGTGGTGCTGGCGATCCACACGCTGTGGCTGGCGGCGCGGGCGCGTGGGCTGGCGCTCGGCTGGGTGTCGATCCTCGACCCGGCCTTTGTCGCGCGGACGCTGGCGGTGCCCGACGACTGGACCTTCGCCGCCCTGCTGTGCCTGGGCCATCCCGAAGCGGTCGCCGACACGCCCGAACTGGCGCGGCTCGGCTGGCAGGCGCGGCTAAATCCGCTAGCGCATATCAGCGAGCGATGACCATTTATTGCGGGGCGACCTCGAACATATCCTCTACGCCTGGCTCCTGCGGCATGTCGTCGCGTTCGGTCGCCTGACGCGCCCACATGGTGGCGTAGAGACCGTCGGCGCGGACCAGATCGGCATGGCGGCCGCGCTCGACGATGCGGCCGGCGTCCAGCACGATGATCTCGTCGGCATCGACCACGGTCGACAGGCGATGGGCCACCACCAATGTCGTGCGCTTGCGGCTGATGTCGCGCAGCACGGTCTGAATCTCGGTCTCGGTGCGGCTGTCGAGCGCACTGGTCGCCTCGTCCAGTACCAGTAGCGGCGGGTCTTTCAGCAGGGTGCGAGCGATGGCGACGCGCTGCTTCTCGCCGCCCGAGAGCTTGAGGCCGCGCTCGCCGACGCGGGTGTCATAGCCCTGGGGCAGGCTCATGATGAAATCATGGATCGACGCCGCCTTGGCTGCCGCCTCGATTTCCTCCTGGCGCGCGCCTTCGCGGCCATAGCCGATATTATAGCCGACCGTGTCGTTGAACAGGACCATGTCCTGCGGCACGATGCCGATCGCGGCGCGCAGCGATGCCTGCGTCACAGCGGCGATATCCTGCCCGTCGATCGACACGGTGCCGCCCTGGATATCGTAGAAGCGGAACAGGATGCGGGCGATGGTCGACTTGCCTGCGCCCGATGGACCGACGATGGCCAGCGTCTTGCCCGCCGGCACCGCGAAACTGACGCCATGGAGGATTTCGCGCTCGGGATCATAGCCGAAGCGGACAGCGTCGAAACGGACGGCGCCGCCGGCCACCTGCAGCGCCGGGGCGCCGGGCACGTCGGCCACCTCCGTCTCGGTATCGATCAGCTTGTACATCGCCTCCATGTCGATCAGGCCCTGACGGATGGTGCGATAGACCATGCCGAGCAGGTCGAGCGGGCGGAACAGCTGCGACAACAGCGTATTCACCAGCACCACGTCGCCGGTGGAGAATTGCCCCCGGCTCCAGCCCCAGACGGTATAGGCCATCGCCCCGCCCATCATCAGGTTGGTGATCAGCGACTGGCCGATATTGAGCCAGGCGAGGCTGTTTTCCGACTTTACCGCCGCCTTGGCATAGCGGCGCATGGCGGTGCCGTAGCGCCGCGCCTCGCGCTCCTCCGCGCCGAAATATTTGACCGTCTCGAAATTGAGCAGGCTGTCGACGGCGTGGGCAACGGCACTTGTGTCCATGTCCACCATGTCGCGGCGCAACTGGTTGCGCCATTCGGTGACGAGGCGGGTGAACCAGATATAGAGGGCGACCATGGCCAGCGTCGCGGCGACCAGACCGGGGCCGAACTTCACCAGGAAGATGGCGCAGACGGCGAGCAGTTCCAGCACCGTCGGCGCGATGTTGAACAGCAGGAAATAGAGCATCGTGTCGATGCTTTTCGTGCCGCGCTCGACGATCTTGGTGACGGCGCCGGTGCGCCGGTCGAGATGGAAGCGCAACGACAGGCGGTGGAGATGGACGAAGACATCGTCGGCCAGGCGCCGGCCCGCTTCCTGTCCGACCTTCTCGAAAATGGCGTTGCGCAGATTGTCGAACAACACGCCGCCAAAGCGCGCGCCGGCATAGGCAACGACCAGCGCCATGGCGAGGCCGGCGGCCGGTTCCAGCCCCGGCGCCATCCGGTCGATCGCGCCCTTATAGGCGAAGGGCATGGCGAGGGTGACGACCTTGGCCAGCGCGACCAGCGCCAGCGCCACCGCGACCCGGCGGCGCAGCGCCGGCGCATCGGCCGGCCAGAGATAGGGGATGAAGCGCCGCAGCGTGGCCCAGGCGGGCGGAAGGGGCGTGGAATCGGGCGTGGCTGGGGGCATTTGTCGCTATTTAGGGCATGACGGGCGGCAATCCAGTGGCGCGACCATCCGGCCGGCCACGCAAAAGCGTCCCTTGTTGGAGATGATCCGCTTAACTTCGCACATTTCCCGCACATTCTGACATTTTCTTGCGCCCCGCCGATCCTATCGAAAAGTCGGGAACCGGGTGGCAAGAATAGCAAAGCGGGCTGCTGTAGGACAGCATCTTGCCCCGATGCGGCGGCCATGGCAGGCTTCGCCTCCGTCATCCTTCCCCGACAAGGAGCACGGCATGGAACCCTTCAGCGCAGCCCCCTTCAGCATGGCTTTGGCCCCCGAACGATTGTGGCAGGCGATCAATCCCCTGACCTGGACGCAGAGCGGCGGTCAGGTCGGTCTCATCAATATCGCGCTCGGCTAGACGGCACGTCCCGACATAGAGCGCACGGTGCTGAACGAGGTCGGCAGCTATGGCCGGCAGATCGGCCGGATCGGCGACGCGCTCGAAGTGCTGATCCGCCATTTCGAGACCAGGGATCTGCCACAGGCGGAGCGCGATGCGCTGACGATCCTGATGGGCCAGCTGGCCGAGGTCCGCAAGGTCAAGGCGCGCGAACGGGAGGGGTGAAGGGTGGGGACAAGGCATAGCCCCTCCCTTCCAGGGAGGGGTTGGGGTGGGTTGCGAGCGTAGCGAGCTTCTGCCCTATCGACCGTAGACCGCCGCTGCGCGGCGCACCCACCCCCGGCCCCTCCCTGGAAGGGAGGGGAGTAGGGAACGTCCGCATCTGGTCGAAGCCTGCCAATCCCCACAGGCGTCATCCTGACGAAAGTCAGGATCCATTCTGCACTGCGCCAGATAGGGATTGCTGAATGGATTCCGGATCAAGTCCGGGATGACGACGAGGGAGAGGGCAGTATTGGGTCGTCAGCCATCAATGACGGGAGATAGTCGCTTCCGCTCATCCCCAGCAATGTCACGCCGGACGCGATCCGATCGCGCGCGTGGCCGTTATCGTCCGCCGCTTTCCTATTCGCCCTGTCTCTGGTCTACCCTTGGCGATGCGACAGCGCGTTCCTTCGTCACCCCGTCTTCTCCATCCGGCGCCTGCCCGGCGTGCAACCGGTGCGTGGGTGTGGCGTCGGCGGCGCGCGGCGGGGGCGATCCGGGCGCGGTGCGCGGACCCGCCCCCTGTTGGAGGTGACGCGTCATGGATGCGCGACCGGCGCGTCGCAGAGGCAAAACCGGCGCAAAAGGCCCTAAAAGCCCGTTTACACTGTGAACTTCGGGAGAGGCGTCTTCTATCGGCCCTGGCGCAGGATCGCCGGCGCCTCCCGCCAGCTGCCCGGCGCGATGTCGTCGATCGTCCAGTCGCCGATGCGCCAGCGGACCAGGCGCAGGGTCGGCAGGCCGACCGCCGCGGTCATGCGGCGGACCTGGCGATTGCGGCCTTCGCGGATGGTGAGGCGCAGCCAGCAATCGGGCACGCTCTTGCGAAACCGCACCGGCGGGTCGCGCGGCCACAGCGCGGGATCGTCGATCCGTTCGACCTCCGCCGGCAGGGTCATGCCGTCCTTGAGCTGCACGCCGCGCCGCAGCGCCGCCAGCGGCGCATCGTCGGGGTCGCCCTCCACCTGGACCAGATAGGTTTTGGGCATCTTGAAGCGCGGGTCGGCGATGCGCGCCTGCAACCGGCCATCATCGGTCAGCAGCAACAGCCCCTCGCTGTCGAGGTCGAGCCGACCGGCGGGATAGACGCCGGGCACGTCGACATAGTCGGCCAGGGTCGGGCGCGGCGGGCCGGTGCGCTCGTCGCTGAACTGGCAGAGCACGCCATAGGGCTTGTTGAGGAGGATCATTCGTCCCATGCGTCGTCCTCCTCCTCTTCTTCGTCCTCGAACGCGATGCTGCCCTGATTGTGGAGCAGCACCAGCAGCGCGATTGCGGCGGCGTCGCCCGCCAGCGCCGGATCAAGCTCCAGCGCGTTGTCCGCGCACAATTGCTGCGCCAGTGCCGCGCTGGCACCGGTGCAGTCATGCGACGCGCCATCGACGAACAGCAGGATGGCCTCTTCCGCCCGGACGAAGGCGAAGCGGCTGGCCGGATTGCGGCGCAGGGGTGCGCCTTCCGCCACCAGCGCCTGCATCGTGGCCGGGTCGATCGCCTCCTCGGGCGACCAGTCAATCTCGGGATATTTGCGGGTGCTGCTATATTCGCCGAACCAGCGGGCAAAGCCGGCCGGATCGCCCAGTTGCTCCAGCACCATCGCCTGCAACCGGGCCAGCGCGGCCGGCGCGATCTCGCCGGGATTGGCCTGGCGTGCCAAGGCGGGGTCGGCATAGCGGTCATCCTCGCCCAGCCCTTCGAGCAGCCGGTCGGTCCAGCCCTCGATCAGTTCGCTGCGCGCCGGCGCACGGAAGCCGACCGAATAGGTCATGCAATCATCGCCCACCGCGACGCCATCATGGGCGATGCCGGGCGGGACATAGAGGATGTCGCCGGGTTCCAGTACCCATTCGTCGGTCGCGTCGAATTCGGCCAGCAGGCGCAGATCGGCATGGGCGCGCAGCGGGCTGCTATCGTCGCACGCCTGGCCGATGCGCCAGCGGCGGCGGCCCGCGCCCTGGATCAGGAAGACGTCATATTGGTCGAAATGCGGGCCGACGCCGCCGCCGTCGCTGGCATAGCTGACCATGACATCGTCGATCCGCCAGTCGGGGATGAAGCGGAACGGGGCGATCAGCGCCGCGACATCGGGCGCCTGATGATCGACCGCCTGCACCAGCAGGGTCCAGGGGCTGGCGCCGAGCGCGGCGAAGCGATCCTCCGCCAGCGGCCCCTGTTCCATTTTCCAGTCGCCGTCCGCCTGCACCACCAGCCGCGACTCGACGCCCTCCTCGCAGGCGAGGCCCGCCAGTTCATCGGGCGCCAGTGGATTGGTCCATTGCGCCCAGGGATTGCGGATCAGCAGCGGCTTTTGCTGCCAATAGTCGCGCAGGAACAGGTCGATATCGAAATCATGCAGATGCATCGGGGTCTCGCCGGGAAGGGGCGGCGCGCGGGGCGCGCCTGCCATCGGCGCGAACCCTTGCCCCTGTGCCCTGCCAATGTCAAAGCGGATGGGACCGGATCGGCAGGAGGGGCGGGCATGGCCAGGCTGTTGGGGGCGATAATGGCGGGCGGACGCGCGACCCGCTTCGGCAGCGACAAGGCAGCGGCGCTGCTCGACGGGCGGCGGCTGATCGACCATGCGATCGATGCGCTGTCCCCCCATGTCGCCGCGATCGCAATCTGTGGCCGGGCCGAGGAAGGACATCTGAGCCTGCCCGACCGGCCGGGGCCGGACATGGGGCCGCTGGGCGGCCTCAACGCCGCGCTACATCATGCCCAGGCCCATGGCTTTGACGGCGTGCTGACCAGCGGCTGCGACATGCCCTTTTATCCCGCCGACCTGCCCGCGCTGCTGATCGGCGAGCAGGCGGCGATCCTCGATGGGCAGCAACTGCTCGGCTGGTGGCCGGCCGCGCTGGCGCCCGAACTGGACGCGCATCTGGCGGAGGATAACAACCGGTCGATCCGGGGCTGGCTGGCGCGGATCGATGCGCGCACCGTGACGCTGCCGGGGCTGGTGCTGCCCAATATCAACCGGCCCGATGATCTGGCCGCGATCGGGCGCGATCGGGGGTAGCGCTCCCATTTTTTGCGGCGAGATGCGAAAAACACTTGTCCCCCTGCGCCATCCTGCCATTGTCCGGCGCGTCGGATGCGGGGAACGGGGATTCCCATGCACCGGACAGGGGCAAGGAGGGGTGCATGGATCTGGTCCATGTCGGCGCGGCGTTGGCGGTGCAGATGGTCGTCATTCTTGGCGCCTGTCGCCTGTCCGGCTGGCTGGTCGGCCGGTTCCTGCGCCAGCCACGGGTGATCGGCGACATGATCGCGGGCATCCTGCTTGGTCCCTCGCTGTTTGGCTGGCTGGCGCCGCAGGCCCAGGCGCTGCTCTTCCCGATCGAGACCCGGCCACTGCTGCAATTTGTCGCGCAGGCCGGCATCGGCCTCTACATGTTCCTCGTCGGCCTCGGCTTTCGCCGCGCGCATTTCCATCTTCAGGCGGGCAGCGCCGTTGCGGTTTCGCTGTGCGGCATCATCGCGCCCTTCCTGGGCGCGGTGGCGCTGACGCCCTGGCTGTCGGCCATGGGGCTGTTCGGGCCGACGGTCACGCCGTTCGAGGCGACCCTGTTCATCGGCGTCGCCATTTCCATCACCGCCTTTCCCGTGCTGGCGCGGATCATCCGCGAACGGGGGCTGGGCGGCACGCCGCTCGCCGCGCTGGCGCTGTCGGCCGGGGCGATCGACGATGCGATCGCCTGGTCGATTCTGGCGATCCTGCTCGCCTGCATCGGCGCGGACGGGATGATCGCGGTGCGGGCGCTGGGCGGCGGCGGGCTGTTCGCGATCATCATGCTGTTCCTGGGCAGCCGGCTGCTGGCGCCGCTGGCTCGCTGGGCAGAGCGGGAGGGGCGGGTTACGCCGGCCATGCTGCTGGTCGTGCTGCTGCTGTTCGGCGGGTGCGCCTGGGCGATGGACATGGCCGGGCTTCATGCGGTGTTCGGCGGCTTCCTGCTGGGGGTGGCGATGCCGCGCGGCATCCTGTCGCAGGGGCTGGCCCGCAGGCTGGAGCCGACGACCATCGGCCTCCTCGTGCCGATCTTCTTCACCGTCTCCGGCCTCAATACGCAGGTGACGATGGTCGATAGCCTGTCGCTGGCGCTGGTTGCGCTGGCGATCCTGGCGGCATCGATCCTGGCCAAGGGGGGCGCCTGCTGGGCGGCGGCGCGGCTGACCGGGCAGGACAATGTCACCGCGCTCGCCGTCGGCGCGCTGATGAACGCGCGCGGGCTGATGGAATTGCTGGTCATCAATATCGGCCTGCAGCGCGGCATCATCGGGCCGGAACTGTTCGCGATGCTGGCGCTGATGACGATCGTGACGACGATGATGACGGTTCCGGCGATCGACCGGCTGGCACGCCGGAAGGGGCTGGACGGCCCGATTGCCGACGGGCCGGACGATGACCCCGGCGCGCGCACCGTCGCCACGCCCGGTGCTGCCTGACCGATGCAGCGCCCCATCCTCTTTTCCCTTCCGCTGGAATGACCGACATGCATGCAGATTTTCCGACGTCCGACCGGGTGGTGAAGCGGGTGGTGGTCGCCGGCGGCGGCACGGCCGGCTGGGTGACGGCGACCGCGCTGGTGCGTCATCTGGGGCCGCTGATCGACATCACGCTGATTGAATCCGACGCGATCGGCACCATCGGCGTGGGCGAATCCACCGTGCCGACCTTCCGTGGTTTCCACCAGTTGATGAAGATCCGCGAAGACCGCTTCATGGCCGAGGCACAGGCGACGGTGAAGCTGGGCATCGAGTTCAAGAATTGGGGGCGGGTCGGCGACCGCTATATCCACCCGTTTGGCACGATCGGGCTGCAATGGAGCTGGATGGCCGATTTCCACCATTTCTGGCTGCATGCCAGGGCGCAGGGTTTTGGCGGCGAGCTGGGCGAATATTGCCTGGAATGGGCGGCGGGCGAGGCCAATCGCATGTCGCTCAGCAGCTCGGTCGCGCCCAGCTATGCCTATCATATCGACGCCGCGCGCTATGCCCGCTTCCTGCGCAGCCTGGCCGAGCCGGCGGGGGTGAAGCGGGTCGAAGGCAAGATCCGCAATGTCGAACTGACGCCCGAGAGCGGGCATATCGCGGCGCTGGTGCTGGAATCGGGCACGCGGATCGAGGGTGACCTGTTCATCGACTGCACCGGCTTTCGATCGCTGTTGCTGGGCGAGGCGGTGGGTGTCGGCTTCGAGGATTGGGGCCAGTGGATCCGCACCGACCGTGCGGTCGCTGTCCAGTCCACCTCCGACGGTCCGGCCCAGCCCTATACTTCGGCAATCGCGCATGAGGCGGGCTGGCGCTGGCGCATCCCGCTGCAGCATCGCGACGGCAACGGCTTCGTCTTTGCCAGCGATTTCATGTCCGACGACGAGGCGCATGCCCGGCTGCTGGCGGAGATTGAGGGGGAACCGATCGTCGACCCGTGGCTGGTGCGGTTCAAGACCGGCACCCGGACCAGGGCCTGGCACAAGAACTGCGTTGGCCTGGGACTGGCCGGCGGCTTCATCGAGCCGCTCGAATCGACCAGCATCCACCTGATGATGGCGGCGGTGACGCGATTGATCGAGGATTTTCCCTTCCACGGGTTCGACGACGCGCTGCTCGACCATTTCAACCGCAAGTCACGGCTGGAGTTCGAGAATATCCGCGATTTCATCATCCTTCACTATCATGTGACCCAGCGCGACGATTCCCCTTTCTGGGATCATTGCCGGACGATGGAGATACCCGACAGCCTGAAGGAAAGGCTGGCGCTGTGGCAGGAAAATGGCCGCGCCTATCAACTGGGGCATGAGCTGTTCCGCGTCGACAGCTGGTCATCGGTGCTGCTGGGTCAGGGCATGCACCCGCGCGGCTATCATCATGTCGCGGCGATGATGCCCGAACCGCAGCTGCGCGAGGAACTGGCGCGGATGCGCAAGGACATTGCCGGGGTCGTGGCGGAGATGCCCAGTCATCGCGAATTCCTGCGCCGCTATTGTCCCGCAGAATTGGTCTAGTCAAAAAATGCGCATCGGTAGAATATTTTTTGCAATGCACAATAAAACATAAAAAACCATTATTTTCAGTAAAATATAAATCTGTAAATCAAACCCTTAGGGACTTTAACCGATCATAGCATCATAATTGACAACGCTGGCCATTAGGCTAGCATGAACGTCCAATAAGGCTCGATGTGGGCGAGCTGTTAAAAAAGGGAGGATTCTGAAATGGGCTTACCATATTCCAGATTCATGCGTTGCGCGTCTCTGATAGCGCTAACGTATAGCGTTACACCAACGGTGGCGCAGGCGCAGGATGCCGCCGTCCAGAATGCCGAAGCCGACATTATTGTCACCGGCGTGCGTGCCAGCCTTGATCGCGCGATCGACATCAAGCGCAATTCGAGCGGTGTGGTCGATGCCATTTCGGCCGAAGATATCGGCAAGTTCCCCGACACCAATCTGGCGGAATCGCTGCAGCGTATCACCGGCGTGTCGATCGATCGCGTCAATGGCGAAGGGTCTCAGGTCACGGTCCGCGGCTTTGGCGGCGGCTTCAACCTGGTGACGCTGAACGGGCGCGCGCTGCCATCGGCCAATGTCACCTCCGTCGGCGGCGACCAGAATGCCGACTATTCGTCGGGCACCAGCCGCTCCTTCGACTTCGGCAATCTGGCGTCGGAAGGCGTCAGCACGCTGGAAGTCTACAAAACCGGTCGCGCGGCGATCCCGTCGGGCGGCATCGGCGCGTCGATCAACGTCGTCACCCGCAAGCCGCTCGACGCGCGCGAGGCGGGCTTCAGCGGAACGATCGGCGTCAAGGCGCTCTATGACACCAGCGTCGAGAAGAGCCTGAGCGATCCGGCCAAGATCACGCCCGAAGCATCGGGCCTGCTGAGCTGGCGCGACGAGAATGAAGTGTTCGGCGTGTCGATCTTCGGCAGCTATCAGAAGCGCAATTTCTCGACCCGTGGTGCGACCGTCAACAACTGGAACATCCGCCGCTACAGCCAGTTCGCCGATCCGGCCAATGGCTTCGTCAACGCCAATACCCAGATCAAGAACGCGCCGACCGACCCCAACACCCTGGTGTCGGTGCCCAATGACAGCAGCTATTATTATTCGCAGGGCTCGCGCGAACGCATCAACGGATCGGCGGTCGTGCAATTCCGCCCGACCGAGACGCTGACCTTCACCGCCGACGCTTTGTTCGCCCAGAACAAGCAGCGCGAGCAGCGCGCCAGCCAGGGCAACTGGTTCAACCGGCCCTTCGCCCAGGTGGAGTTTGACGGCAATCCAGTGGTCGCCACGACCAGCTATCTGCAGGAGAATATCGCCGGCGTGAAGGACGCGGCGTTTGAACAGGCCGAACGCGGCGTGCGCAACCGGCTGCAGGATTATGGCCTGAACGCCAAGTGGGAGATCAACGACCGCGTCACCCTGTCGATCGACGGCCATACCGGCCTGGCGCAAAGCTCCCCGGACAATCCCAATGGCGTGAGTTCGACGCTGGTGGGCCTGGGCGCGCCGATCGTGGCGTCGCAGTCGGCCGATTTCAGCGGCACCATCCCGGTCCAGTCGATCACCATCAACGATGCCCTGCGCGGTAATAATAATGGCGTGCTGGATCTGGGTGATCTGGGGTCGCAGATGGGCCGCACCGTGTCCTCGGCGCAGCGCCAGCGGCTCAACGAGATCCGCGCCGACCTGGGCTGGGAACTGGATGATGGCGGCAGCCGCTTCGATGTCGGCGCCAATTACCGCACGTCCAAGATGCGCCAGACCCGCACCCAGACGCAGCAGACGCTGGGCGACTGGGGCATCAGCAATGTTGGCGATATCGCATCGGTCGCGCCGGGTGTGCTGCAGGAATATTGCCTGGTCTGCAAGTTCGACAATTTCGATGCCAAGGGCCAGGGCGCGACGCTGACCGCCTTCCAGGGCAGCGCCGTCGACCTCTATAATGCGCTGTCGCCTTATTATGCCCAGCGCGGCAATGCGATCGGCATCACCCAGCAGGAGGATAACCGGGTCAAGGAGGATATCTGGTCCGCCTATGGCCAGTTGACCTGGAAGGGCGAACTGGCGGGCCGTCCGGCATCGCTGGTGGTCGGCGCGCGCTATGAACGGACCAAGGTGCGTTCGACATCGCTGGTGGCGGTGCCGCAGGCGATCAACTGGGTGTCGGACAACGACTTCACTCTGGTGGTGTCGGATGAGGTCCAGCCGGTTTCGGACAGCGGCAATTACAACAACTTCCTGCCCGCGATGGACTTCCAGATCGAGCTGGCGAAGAATTTCATCGGTCGCTTCTCGTTCAGCAAGACCATTGCCCGGCCCGATTATGGCAATCTGTTCGTGGCAAGCTCGGTCGGCACGCCGCCGCGCCCGATCGCGCTCGGTGGCTTTGCCACTGGCTCGACCGGCAATGCTCGCCTGTCACCGCTGATTTCCGACAATCTCGATCTGTCGTTCGAATGGTATTACAAGCCGTCGAGCTATATTTCGGCGGGCGTGTTCGAAAAGCGGGTGCAGAATTTCGTCGGCACCGGCCAGACGACGCGCAACCTGTTCGGGCTGCGCGATGTCAGTTCGGGCGCGGCGGGATCGCGATCGGGCACGGCACTGGCTGAACTCAAGCGGCTGGGGGCTGACCCGAGCGACGTCAACCTGTTCACGATGACGGCATTGCTGCAGCAGCAGGGCAATATCGATGCCGCGTCGCAGCAGTTCCAGGCGAACTATTCGAACGGGGCGCTCAGCCAGGCCTTCATCGACCAAGTGCTGACCGAAGTCGACCTGACGCCGGACGCTAATGATCCGCTCTACGATTTCGAGGTCACGCAGCCGATCAACAACCGGCAGGGCAAGATCTGGGGCTTCGAACTCGCGGCCCAGCATTTCTTCGGCAATACCGGTTTCGGTGTGTCGGCGGCCTATACGCTGGTCCGGGGTGACGTGGGCATCGATGTCGGCGCCGATCCGAGCGAGGACCAGTTCGCGCTGGTCGGCCTGTCGGATACCGCCAACGCCACGCTGATCTATGACAAGAACGGCCTGTCGGCGCGTCTCGCCTATAATTGGCGCGACAAGTTCCTGCAGTCGGCCAACCGTGGCGGCGGCGATCGCAACCCGGTGTTCGTGCGCCCGTTCGGCCAGCTCGATCTCAACATCAGCTGGGATGTGTCGGAACAGTTTGCCGTCTCGTTCGAGGCGATCAACCTGACCGAGAGCGACATCCGCACCTATGGCCGCGACAAGAGCAACCTGTGGTATGCGCAGGAACTGGATCGCCGCTTCCTGCTGGGTGGTCGCTTCCGCTTCTAAGGGGGTGAGCCGGGGCCGTCCTGCCGGGCGGCCCCGACTTTCATAATTGCGTCGGGCGGACAGCATCGGGGCGGGCTACGCAAAGGGCTTTTCCTGCGCCGCCGACGCCCTACTATGGCCGCCCGTTCATGCGGCACGCCGGATATTCCATGACCAGCACGATGATACTCGATCCCATCACCCATGCCGCGCTTCGGGTCGCACCGGGCAATGGCGCTGCCTTCGGCGATGCCGTCAACCAGACCCTGATCTTCCCGACCGAGATCGACGCGATCCAGCGGGAATATCCGATCCTGATCCAGCGCGATGGCCAGGGCGCCTGGCAGCTCACGGCGCTGCTGGGGTTCGATCGCGACGAAAATCTGTTTCTCGACGCCGGGGGCTGGACCGCACGCTATGTGCCCGCCGTCCATCGGCGCGGCCCTTTCCTGATCGGCATGCAGCAGCGCGACGGCGAAGATCATCCGGTGATCCATGTCGACCTGGACGATCCGCGCGTCGGCGCGGCGGGCGAAGCGTTGTTCCTGCCCCATGGCGGCAACGCGCCCTATCTGGACCATGTCGCCGATGCGCTGCGCACCATTCATGAAGGCCATGGCCTGAGCGCGCCGATGTTCACCGCGTTCGAACAGGCCGGGCTGCTGGCACCGATCGCACTGGACATCGCGATCGATGACGCGCAGCGCTATGACATTGCCGGTCGCTTCACCATCGATGCCGATCGGCTGGAGGCGCTGGATGGTCCGACGCTGCAGGCGCTGCATCAGGCGGGCCTGTTGCAACTGGCCTATGCGATCCGCTCCTCGCTCGCCAATATCGAGGATCTGATCCTGCGCAAGCGGACGCGGCAGGCGGCGTGACGCTGCGCCAGACCCGGCGGATTGCCGCCAGCGACCTGACGCCTAGCTGGCTCGACGATCTGATGGCGGCGCAGAGGCCGGTCGTGATCGGCGGACTGGTCGATGGCTGGCCGCTGGTCGCTGCCGGGCGGCTATCGGCGCAGGCGGCGATGGACCGATTGCTGGCCAATTATGGCGGCGCGCCGGTTACCGGCTATGTCGGGGCGCAGGAGGCCGGGGGCCGCTTCTTCTACAATGATGAACTGACCGGCTTCAATTTCGATCGCGGGCAGGCGCCGCTGCCCCATTATCTCGATAGGATCCGGGCGGATGCCAGTGGCGAGGGGCCGGCCATCTATATCGGATCGACCGATGTCGACCGCTATTTCCCCGGCCTGCGCGCCGACCATGACCTGCCCGGCCTGTTCGGTGCGGCAGTGCCGACCGTCAGCCTGTGGATCGGCAACCGGACAGTCGCCGCGACCCATTATGACAGCTCGCACAACCTGGCCTGTTGCCTGGTCGGGCGGCGCCGCTTCACCCTTTTTCCGCCCGATCAGGTGAGCAATCTCTATCCCGGCCCGCTGTCGCCGACGCCCGGCGGCCAGGTGGTCAGCATGGTCGATCCCGCTGCGCCCGATCTGGCGCGTTATCCGCGCTTTGCGCAGGCGCTGGCGGCCGGTGAGGTGGCCGAACTGGAGCCGGGCGACGCGCTCTTCTACCCGGCGCTCTGGTGGCATCAGGTCGAGGCGCGCGACGGCTTCAACATCATGATGAACTATTGGTGGGACGCCGTCCCCGACTTCATCGACACGCCGATGGCGACGCTGCTGCACGGGCTGCTCAGCATCCGCGAGCGGCCGGAGCCCGAGCGCATGGCCTGGCGCGCGCTGTTCGACCATTATCTGTTCGGACCGATAGAGCATGCGCGCGACCATCTGCCCGATCATGCACAGGGGCCATTGGCGCCGCTGACGCCGCTGGAGGCGCGACGCCTGCGGGCGATGGTGATGCAGCGCCTCAACCGCTGAAAGGGCGGCGCCAATCGAGCGTTGCGCGCGATTTATGATAACGCTATCAATTGCGCAAATCGCAAGGAGAGGATGATATGACGATCAAGCGCAGAATGTGCCTGCACGCATGGCCGCTGGCCCTGGGACTGGCGCTCGCCGCCTGCCAGCAGGCGCCGGAACAGAAGGGCGAGCAGAAGACCGAGCAGGCGGCCGACAATGCCGCGGGCGGCAAGCGCGATGCGTCCGAATATCTGTCCCAGCCGCTGGTCAGCGACATCTACACCGCCGATCCGTCCGCCCATGTGTGGAACGGCAAGATCTATGTCTATCCCAGCCATGACATTGACGGGCCGACGCCCGAGGATGATCTGGGCAGCCATTTCGAAATGCGCGACTATCATGTCCTGTCGATGGACAAGATCGGCGGGCCGGTGACGGTCGGCCCTGTGGCGCTGGACGTGAAGGATGTGCCCTGGGCCGACAAGCAGATGTGGGCGCCCGACGCGGCCTACAAGAATGGCACCTATTATCTCTACTTCCCGGCCAAGGACAAGGAAGGCGCCTTCCGCATCGGCGTCGCCACGTCCAAGGATCCGATGGGACCGTTCAAGGCCCAGCCGCAACCGATCAAGGGCAGCTATTCGATCGATCCGGCCGTCTTCACCGACGCCGACGGGCAGAGCTATATCTATTTCGGCGGCATCTGGGGCGGCCAGTTGCAGCGCAATATCGGCGGGAAATATGATCCGGACGGGTCAAAGACCGACCTGAAGCAGGATGACAAGCCGGCGATCGCGCCGCGCGTCGCCAGGCTGAACGGCGACATGCTGGAATTTGCCGAGACCCCGCGCGAGATCCAGATCCTGGACGACAAGGGCAAGCGGCTGCTGGGTGGCGACCATGATCGCCGCTTCTTCGAGGCGTCATGGATGCACAAGCATGATGGCAAATATTATTTCAGCTATTCGACCGGCGACACCCATTATCTGGTCTATGCCGTCGGCGATTCCCCTTATGGCCCCTTCACCTACAAGGGCCGCATCCTGGAGCCGGTCGAAGGCTGGACCACCCACCATTCGATCGTCGAATGGGGCGGCAAGTCCTGGCTCTTCTATGCCGACAGCCAGTTGTCGGGCCAGACTCGCCTGCGCAACGTCAAGGTGACGGAACTGCGCTACAATGCCGATGGCAGCATCCAGACGATCAATCCGCTGCTGCCCAAGAAGGGCGCGGCGCACTGAGGATTGAGGGAAGCGCGGCGATCATGTCGCGCTTCCCCTTTCATGTCATGCGCCGGGCAGCGTGGTCCATTTGGCGTCGCCCGCCGCATTGGCGATGACGGTTTCGACGAAGCCCATGGTTTGCAGGCCGTCTCCGACCGACGGGAACCAGGCTTCGCCGCCCCGGATGCGCGTGGCGAAGGCGCGGTAGAGATTGGCGAACGCCTCGATAAAGCCTTCGGGATGGCCGCTGGGCGTGCGCAGCAGCGGCAGGGTGGAGGGCAGCAGGCCCGGTCCGGCCGCGCGCAGCACTTCGGCGGGCCGATCGAGCCAGCGCAGGGTCAGTGTATTGGGTTCCATCTGCGCCCATTCCAGCCCGCCATGTTCGCCATGGATGCGCAGCTTCAGGCCATTTTCGTCGCCGGCCGCGACCTGCGTCGCCTTGAGGATGCCGCGCGCGCCATTGTCGAGGCGCAGTAGCACATTGACGTCGTCGTCGAGCCGGCGCCCCTCGACATGGATGCTGAGGTCGGCGCAGATTTCGCTGACGCGCAGGCCCGACACATGTTCGGCCAGATGAAAGGCATGGGTGCCGATGTCGCCCAGGCAACCGCCGAGGCCCGCACGGGCCGGATCGGTGCGCCATTCGGCCTGCTTGTTGCCGTCGCGGTCGATCGCCTGGCTGAGCCAGCCTTGCGAATATTCGACCTGCACCAGCCTGATCTTGCCGAGATCACCGCGCGCGACACGCGCCCGCGCCTCTTCCACCAGCGGATAGCCGCTATAGGTGAAGGCGAGGCCGAAATGCCGGCCCGAGCGTTCGGCGGCGGCAGCGATCTGGCGCGCCTCGGCCAGATCGAGCGCCATCGGCTTTTCGCAGAAGACATGGAAACCCGCGTCGAGCGCGGCGATCGCCATCGGCGCATGGAGATGATTGGGCGTCACGATCGACAGGGCGTCGATCCGCTCGTCCGCCGGCAGCGCCTGTTCGCCCGCCAGCAGCGCGTCGAGCGAATCATAGGTGCGCGCCGGGTCGATTCCCAGCGCCTCGCCCGAGCGCCGGTTGCGATCCGTGTCGCCGCTGAAGGCGCCGGCCACCAGTCGCCAATCACCATCCAGTGCGGCGGCAGCGCGGTGGATCGCTCCGATAAAGGCGCCTTCGCCACCGCCGACCATGCCCAGGCGCAACGCTTTTCCTGTCATCCTCATCCCTCTTTCCCATTAGTCGACAGACCGTTCATTCTGCCTCTTGATCTTCCGATCATATTGGAACAGTTTACCGGTAAATAAAAGCCACAGACAAGACGGAGAGTCGAGGGTGCAAAGGGTAATGGGCTTCGGCCTGGTAGCGCTCGCAACGGGCGCAGTGATGATCCCCGCCATGTCGAGCCAGGCGCAGACCGCACCAGCGGCGCCGCCGGCCTTCAACGCCTGCCGCGCCTGCCACAGCGTGCAGCCCGGCGGCAAGAGCGGCCTTGGCCCCAATCTGGTCGGCGTCGTCGGCCGCACCGCCGGCACCCTGGCCGGCTTCAACTATTCCCCCGCGCTCAAGGCGTCGAAGCTGAAATGGGACGAGAAGGCGCTGGACGAATATCTCGCCGCGCCGACCAAGAAGGTGCCCGGCAGCCGCATGCCCATTTCCACGCCCGATCCGGCCAAGCGCGCCGCGATCATCACCTATCTCAAGAGCGTGAAATGACGGCGTCGAAGGGCGCGATGCGCGGCCCGGCTATCTTCCTGGCGCAGTTCATGGGCGATGCCGCCCCATTCGACAATCTGGACAATGCCGCGCGCTGGATGGCGCAGGCGGGCTATAAGGGCATTCAGGTGCCCAGCAATGATCCGCGCTGCATGGACCTCAAGCTGGCGGCGGAAAGCCAGGATTATTGCGATGACCTGATCGGCCGCTGCCGCGAGGCCGGGGTCGAGATTTCGGAACTGTCCACCCATTTGCAGGGCCAGCTGGTCGCGGTTCATCCGGCCTATGACGCGGCATTCGATGCGTTCGCGCCGGCCGAACTGCGCGGCAAGCCGGCCGAGCGGCAGGCCTGGGCGGTCGAGCAGCTGAAGCTGGCCGCCGTGGCCAGCCGGCGGCTGGGGCTGAAGGCGCATGCGACCTTCTCCGGCGCGCTGGCCTGGCCCTTCGTCTATCCCTGGCCGCAGCGGCCGGCGGGTCTGGTGGAAGAGGCCTTTGCCGAACTGGGGAAGCGCTGGCGCCCGATCCTGGACGCGTTCGAGGAACAGGGGATCGACCTCTGCTACGAACTGCATCCGGGCGAGGATCTGCATGACGGCCTGACCTTCGAGCGCTTCCTGGAGGCGGTCGGCGGCCACAAGCGCGCCAACATCCTCTATGATCCCAGCCATTTCGTGCTGCAGGCGATGGACTATCTGCAGTTCATCGACATCTATCATGACCGCATCAGGATGTTCCACGTCAAGGATGCGGAGTTCAACCCGACCGGTCGCGCGGGCGTCTATGGCGGCTATGCCGACTGGATCGACCGGCCCGGCCGCTTCCGCTCGCTGGGCGACGGCCAGGTCGACTTCACCGGCATATTCTCGCGCCTGACCCAATATGGCTATGACGGCTGGGCGGTGCTGGAATGGGAATGCTGCCTGAAGCATCCCGAGGATGGCGCACGCGAAGGCGCGCCCTTCATCGAGGCGCACATGATCCGCCGGCCCGAACGGGCCTTCGACGATTTCGCAGGGGGCGGTGATCCCGCCAACAACCGGCGCTGGCTGGGGCTCAGCTGACGCCGCAACCGACGATCGACACATGTCCTGACCGGAAGGCCGGCGGGACCAAAGGGAGAGGAGCCGATATGACGGCGATTAACCGGCACAGACTTTTCTGGCTGAGCGTCCTGGCGCTGTTCACCGCCTCGATGAGCGCATCGCTCCGCGCGGCGGTGGCGAGCAGCCTGAAGGCGGAATGGATCGACCCGATCGCCCCGATCGCAGCCGGCGAGATGATCGGCGCGGCGCTGGGATCGGCCTTCCTGGGCTTTTCCATCACCGTCTTCGTCGTCAGCGCCTTTCTCGACACGATCGGCATCCGCCGCGTGCTGATCGGCTGCGGCATCGCCTTCCTGATCGGCACGACGCTGATCGTGGGTGCGGGCAGCATGGCGACCGGCATGACCGTCTATCACCTCGTATGGCTGGGCATGCTGCTGTCGGGCATCGGCTGGGGCTTTGCCGAAGCGTCGATCAATCCGCTGACCGCCCGCCTCTATCCCGAGGATACGACCCATCGCCTCAACGTGCTGCACGCCTGGTATCCCGGTGGGCTGATCGTCGGCGGCCTTGCCGGCGTGTTCCTTGCCTCCGCGCTGCCCTGGCAGGCGATCATGGCGCTGGCCTATATCCCGGCCATCGGCGTCGTATTGATCGCCTCCACCACCCGCTTCCCCGCACCGCCCGCCACCGCCGGCAGCCGGGCGATGAAGGACATGATGCTGGAGGTGGTCCGTCGCCCCAGCTTCTTCATCTGGTTCGGCGCGATGTTCCTGACCGCCTCGTCCGAACTGGCGCCGGGCCAGTGGCTCGACGTCGCGCTCAGCAACCGGGTCGGCATGCGCGGCATATTGCTGCTGGTCTATGTCAGCGCGCTGATGTTCGTGTTCCGCCATTTTGCCGGACGGATCGCCGGCCGCCTGTCCAACCCCGGCCTGCTCTGGGTGTCGAGCCTGCTCGCCGCGATCGGCCTGTTCATGCTGTCGCAGGCGCAGTCGCCCGCCTCCGCCATCCTCGCCTCCACCGTCTGGGGCCTGGGCGTATGCGCGATGTGGCCGACGATGCTGGCGTCGGTGGCCGAACGTTATCCGCGCGGTGACGCCTGGGCGCTGGGGCTGGTGGGCTCGGCCGGCGCGCTGGCCAGCTTCTTCGTGCTGCCGCGGCTGGGCGAGATGTTCGATCAGGCCAAGGTGGAACTGGCCGGTGGGCCGGAAGCCTTCACCCGCCTGACCGGACCGGCGTTGCGCGCGGTGGAGGATGCGGCCGCGTCGCAATCCTTCGCCCGCCTCGCCTTCGTGCCGCTGATCCTGCTGGTCGTGTTCGGGCTGATCTGGCTGTCCGACCGGCGCGCCGGTCGTCGGGCGGAGGCCGTGGCATGAAGCTGTCGCGCAGAAACCTGATCGCCGCCGGCGTCGCCGCAGCCGCCAGCCCCGCCATCGCCGCTGCGGCCGGCAGGGGATCCTCCAATGCCGCCCGCTTCTCGCTCGGCTATGCCCCGCATGAAGGCAGCTTCGCCAGCCGGGGCGGATTGCTGGAGCAGATCGCCTATGCCGCCGACCAGGGCTTTCGCGCCTGGGAGGATAATGAAGCGCGCAAGCGTCCGGTCGAACAGCAGGAAGCCATGGCCAAGGCGCTGGCGCAGCGCGGCATGACCATGGGCGTGTTCGTCGCCAGCATGCCCAAATGGGCGGAGTTCCGCCCGCTGCTCGGCAGCAATGACGATGCCGAGCGCGAAGCCTTCCTGGCCGACATCCGCACATCGGTGGAGGTCGCCAAGCGGCTGAACGCGAAACATGCGACCGTCGTCACCGGCTTCATGGACCGCAAGGTGCCGCAGGATATCCAGACCGGCCGGATCATCGATTGCATGCGCCGCGCCGGCGACATCGTCGCGCCGCACGGCCTGACGCTGGTGATGGAGCCGCTCAATACGCGGACCAACCATCCCGGCGTCTATATGCAGTCGATCGCCCAGGGCTATGCGGTGGCGCGCGGCGCCAACAGTCCGGGCGTCAAGATATTGGCGGACCTCTATCATGAGCAGATCCAGTCCGGGAACCTGATCCCGACGCTGGAGGTCTGCTGGGCGGAGGTCGGCTATATCCAGTTCGGCGACAATCCCGGCCGCAAGGAACCGGGCACCGGCGAGATCAACTACGCCAATATCGTCCGCTGGCTGCGGGGCCGCAATTATGGCGGCGTGATCGGCATGGAACATGGCAATTCGCTGGCCGGACGCGAGGGCGAGGATCGGCTGGTCGCCGCTTATCGCGCCATCGACCAAATATAAGATGAGAGGAGGACGAGGATGAAAATCATCCCGACTGGCTTTGCAGGGACGGGTATCGCGCTGGCCACGGCTCTGCTGGTGGGCACAGCGGCGCAGGCGCAAGACAAGCCTGGCAAGCTGGGTTTCAAGGACACGCCGATCCTGCCCGGCGGCAACTGGCACGTCCATGATCCCGATCGCCCCGCCCCCACCGTCGTCACCCCGGCGGCACAGGCTGGCGGTGCACAGGCCGGCGGCGCACCGTCCGACGCAACCATCCTGTTCGACGGCCAGTCGCTCGACGCATGGCGCGGCGAGCGTGGCCCCTGGACGCTGGAAAAGGGGATCATGACCATCCCGCCGCGCAGCCAGAGCGGCGGCGAGAACAACCTGATATCGAAGCAGGAATTTGGCGACGTCCAGTTGCATCTTGAATTTCGGTCGCCCAATCCGCCGACCAAAAGCTCGCAGGATCGCGGCAATAGCGGCATCTGGTTCATGCAGCGCTACGAAGTGCAGATCCTGGATGGCTATCAGAACCCGACCTATGCCGACGGCACGGTCGGCGCGGTCTATGCCTGGAAGCCGCCACTGGTGAACCCGTCGCGCCAGCCGGGCGAATGGCAGAGCTATGACATCATTTTCGAACGGCCGCGCTTCGCCGCCGACGGCAGCCTGGTCCGGCCGGCCTATGTCACCGCGTTGCTGAACGGCGTGCTGGTGCAGAATCATCAGGCGATGCTGGGCACCACCAAATGGCGGTCGATCGCCCAATATCAGGTCCATGGGGACAAGGCGCCGATCCAGTTGCAGGATCATGACAGCCCCGTGTCGTTCCGCAACATCTGGGTCCGGCCGCTGCCGGACGAGGCCATCGCACAGGATCTGAAGGGAGCAGGACAATGATGGACCGCAGACATGCGCTGGCGGGCATGGTCGCCATGTTCGGCGCCGGGCTGTTCGCGCCGCTGGCGCGCGCCGCCGGGGTGATGCCGGCCGCTGGCGTGATCGACCAGGGCGCGCCCAGCCTGCAACTGTTCACGCCCGATCAGCGGGCGCTGATGACCGCGCTGTGCGAACGCATATTGCCGGCGACCGACACGCCCGGCGCGATCGAGGCCGGCGTCCCCGCCTATATCGAGAAATTGCTGGCCGACTGGTCGGTGGCGGAGGATCGCGACCCGATCATCGCCGGCCTGGCCGAAATCGATGCGCGCAGCTGGCAGGATTACAAGATCCCCGCGACCAAGGCATCGGCGGCGCAGCATGACGCGCTGCTGACCCTGGCGATGAACGACCAGATCCCCAAGGGCGAGGAGTTTTTCGAGGCGTTCCGGCAGATGGTGATCGTGGGCTATTACACGTCCGAGATCGGGATCACCCAGGAACGCGAATATCTGCCGGTGCCGGGCGAATATAACGGCGCCTTCCCCTATTCCCAGGTCAACAAGGTCTATTCCGCATGAACCTCAACCGTCGTTCCATGATGCTGGGCGCCGGCGGCCTGGCCGCCCTCGCCGCCTCTCCCTTCGCCGCGCAGGCCGCCAGGGCCTCCGGCAAGATCGCCAGCGTCGGCCTGCAACTCTACACCGTGCGCGAATTGTTCGCCGCCGATCCGGTCGCCACCTTGGAGAAGGTCGCCAAGGTCGGCTATCGCGAGGTCGAATTTGGCGGTGGCGGCTATGACGCCATGGACCACAAGCTGCTGCGCAGCACGATGGACCGGCTGGGCCTCACCTGCCCGTCGCTGCACATCGGCTATGACGCGCTGCTCGACAAGTTCGATGCCAGCGTGGCGATGGCAAAAACGCTGGGCGCGGGCACCGTCGTCCTGCCCTATATGGTCGACAAATATCGCAATGCGGAAGCTTGGAAGGCTGCGCTAGTCAACATCAACCGCTTCGGTGCGCAGCTCAAGGCCGCTGGCCTGGGCTTTGCCTATCATAATCATGATTTCGAATTCACCACCAAGCCGGATGGCGTCAGCCTGTTCGACCAGCTGGTGAAGGCGTGCGACCCCGAATTGGTGAAGATCGAACTGGATCTCTACTGGGCGATCTATGCCGGGCAGGATCCGCAGGCGCTGATCCGCAGCCTGGCCGGTCGCATCTATTCCTATCATGTGAAGGATATGCGCGCGGATCGCAGCATGACCTCGGTCGGCAGCGGCACGGTCGATTTCGGCGCGATCTTCAAGCTCAACGCCATCGCCGGCGTCCAGCATTTCTATGTCGAGAATGACCAGGCGCCCGCGCCCTATATTCCCGACATCACCAAGAGCTTCCAGACGCTGCGCGCGCTGCGCTTCTGATCCCCACCTGCCTCAAGACAGAAAACTCCAGGAGAGGACATCATGGCTTCGACAGACAGGTACGATGCGATCGTCATCGGTTCGGGCATCAGCGGCGGCTGGGCTGCCAAGGAATTGACGGAAAAGGGGCTGCGGGTGCTGATGCTCGACCGCGGCCATATGGTCGAACATGGCGAGGATTATGCCTATGACGGCAAGCCCGCCTATGAGGTGCCCGCTCGCAACATCATGCCCGACCCGCTCAAGCAGAGCGATTATTTCATCGCCCAGCATGGCTATGTCGCGCCCAGCAACCAGGCCTTCTATAATAATGACCGGCTGAACCCCTATGATTATGGCGCGGGCAGCAAATTCTACTGGATCCGCCCCGCGGCGGTCGGTGGCAAATCGCTGATCTGGGGCCGCTGGAGCTTCCGCTGGAGCCCGGCCGATTTCGAGGCGAACAAGCGCGAGGGCATCGGCGGCGACTGGCCGATCCGCTATGAGGATCTGGTCCCTTGGTACAGCTATGTCGAAAAATATATCGGCGTATCGGGATCGCGCGAGAATCTGGCCTATCTGCCCGACAGCGAGTTCCAGCCGCCGATGCCGATGAACATCGCGGAAAAATGGATGAAGCAGCGGCTGGAAACGCAATTCCCCGGCCGCAAGATGATCAATGCCCGCCTGTCCAACATGACCGAGGACAAGCCGGAACAGAACCGCACCAAATGCCAGCTGCGCAACCAGTGCGGCAACGGCTGTTCCTTCGGCGCCTATTTCTCGACCCAGGCGGTCACGCTGCCGGCTGCGCGGGCGACCGGGCGGCTGACCTTGCGGTCCGACGCGGTCGTCACCAACCTCGATTATGATCCGGCGACCAAGAAGGTCAGCGGCGTGCGCTTCGTCGATGCCAAGACCGGGCAGGCCGAAACCGTGACCGCGCGGCTTGTGTTCCTGTGCGCGTCAGCGCTGGCCTCGACCCAGATCCTGATGAACTCGCGCCCGGCGGGCAGCGGCAAGAGCCATTTCGACAGCAGCGGGACGCTGGGCCGCTATGTCATGGACCATATCTTCCGCGTCGGCGTGAAGGGCGACATCCCCGGCATGGAGGAGTTCATCGAATATGGCCGCCGCCCCGGCGCCATCTATGTCCCGCGCTTCCGCAACAATGGCGACAGCGAGGATGTCGGCTTCAAGCGCGGCTATGGCTATCAGGGCGGCGCCTATCGCGAGCCGTCCAAGCCGGTCGGCTTCGGCGCATCGATGAAGCAGGGCATGCGCAAATATGGCGGCTGGAAATTCCAGATGGGCGCCTTTGGCGAATGCCTGCCCTATGAGGATAATTATGTCGCGCTGAGCCCCGACAAGACCGACCGGTTCGGTATGCCGCTGATGCAGTTCAACGTCACCTTCCGCGACAACGAGATGCGGATGATGGCGGACGCGCGCGAACAGGGCGAAAAGATGCTGCGTGCGGCGGGCCTGACCAACGTCACCAGTTCGGTCCGCGAACATGTGCCGGGCGACGCCATCCACGAAATGGGCGGCGCACGCATGGGTGCCGATCCGCGCGCATCGGTGCTCAACCAGTGGAGCCAGGCGCATGATGCCAGCAATCTGTTCGTGACCGACGGCGCGCAGATGGCGTCCATCTCCTGCGTCAATCCGTCGCTGACCTTCATGGCGCTGACTGCCCGCGCGGTCGACCATGCGGTCAAGGAAATGAAGGCAGGCCGGGTCTGACAGCGTCGGCCCACTCCCGACGCTGTGCTGCGCCGCAAAACCGGCTATCAGGGGCCATGAGGATGAGCTTCTGATGGCCCGGCGGCGGGAAAATGGCGTGACGATCCGCGCCGTGGCGGAACGGGCCGGCGTGTCGGCGATGACGGTATCCAACGTCATCAACGGCGCCGGCCGCGCCAGCGCGACCACGGTCGCGACGGTGCAGGCGGCGATCGCGGAACTGGGCTATGTGCCCAATCTGGCCGCCCGTCGCCTGGCCAAGGCGCGGGCGACGACGGTGGGCCTCATCTACAGCAACCGGCGCACGCCCTTTCTCGACGCGGTACTGGTCGGATCGCTGCGGGCGACCAACGCCAATGGGCTGCAACTGATCCTGCGCGACGGCGATGGCGTGACGCTGGACGAGGCCGAACGCATCGCCCAGGAACTGGTGCGCAGTGGCGCCGACGCACTGCTGCTGATCCCGCCCTTTGCCGAGCAGTTGAGCGGATCGGCGATATTGCCGGCGCTCGGCGTGCCTTTCGCCGCGATCGCCACCGGCACGCCGCTGTCAGGCATATCGACGGTGCGGATCGACAATCAGGCGGCGATGGAGGCGTTGACCCGACGCGTCATCGCCGATGGCCATCGCCGCATCGCCTATGTCGCCGGCCCCGATCATTACAGCGTGGTCGCCGCCCGGCTCGACGGCTTCTACGCCGCCCTCCAGGATGCCGGCCTGCGCGTGGACGACAGCCTGATCGTCGAGCACAGCGCGTTCGACCATGCGTCCGGCATGGCGGCGGCGCAGGCGCTGCTCGCCCGGCCCGACCGGCCGACCGCGATCCTGTGCAGCAGCGACGATCTGGCGGCGGGCGTCATCGCCCAGGCCGGACAGATGGGGCTGACCCTGCCCCATGATCTGAGCGTCACCGGGTTCGACGACACCATCCTCGCCTCGCGCGTCTGGCCGCCGCTGACCGTGATCCGCCAGCCGGTCGAGGACATGGCCTTTCGCGCCACCCAATGCCTGATCGGCGCGCTCGGCAAGGGCGGGATGCGCGTCAGCGACGAGATATTCGACCATCAACTGGTGCAGCGCGCGTCGATCGCGCCGGCCAGCACTTAGGGTTTCACCGGGTGGCGCGGATCGCCGCCCTTTCAGCGACAGGGGACAGAGCATCATGGAAACGAGCAGAAGGGAATTGGCGGCGATGATGGCATTGGGCGGCGCAGGCATGGCCCTGTCCTCCACACAGGCTTCGGCACAGGCCGCGACCCCGGTTCAGGCGAAGCTGGTCCATCATGTCTTCTTCTGGCTGAAGCGGCCGGGCAACCCAGCCGATCGCGACCAGTTGATCGCCGGCCTGCGCACGCTGCGCGCTATCCCGGTGATCCGCGACCTGCAGATCGGCGTGCCCGCCAGCACCGAAAAGCGCGATGTGGTCGATTCCTCCTTCGACGTGTCGGAACTGATGGTCTTCGACAATGCGGTCGACCAGAAAGTCTATCAGGACCACGAAATTCATCAGGCCTTCGTCAAATCCTGCGAGCATCTGTGGGCGAAGGTCGTGGTCTACGACATGCAGGTCGTGCCGGATCGCTGAGCCGGGCATCGCAAGACGGCCCGATCCGCGCTAGGGTCGCTCATCAGCCTGAACAAGAGAAGATCATGATTCTGCCGGATATTCTTGCCCCCACCTATGTCCAGATGCTGGGCGCCCTATCGGCTTGGCTGGTCAAGGCCGAGGCCGAGGCCGGGAAACAGGATGGCACGGCACAAACATTGCCGGGCGCGCGGCTGGCGCCGGACATGTTCCCGCTGTCGACCCAGATCCGCTTCGCCTGCGTCCAGGCGCAGGAGGGCATGTACCGGTTGCGCGGCGAAGCCTTCCCGCCGCTGGTCGGGCAGTTGCTCGATGAAGGCCGCAACGCGGGCGAGCATCCCGGATCGATCGCCGACGCGCAGGCGAGAATAGCCGAGACGATTGCGATCGTGGAAAGCCTGGCGGCGGATGCGCCGCCCATCGATCCGGCTGCGCCGATCGCCCATGCTCTGCCGCAGGGCATGATCTTCGACCTCACCGCCGGTCAATTTGTCCGCGACTGGGCGTTGCCGCAATTCTACTTCCACATCATGACCGCCTACGCGATCCTGCGGGCGCAGGGCGTGGACTTGGGCAAGGTCGATTATGTGGCCCACATGTTCCCCTATTTGCGGCCCGGCACCCTGCCTGCGCAATGAGGTGACATAGCGGCGGCGGCGCATGCTGTGGTTCATGGCGATGGAGCCGCGTCGTGGCCCGTTTTCGGCATTGCCGTTCATCACCGGCGCGACGCCGATCCTATGTCTCGGCAGACAGGGCATGGATCGGCAGCAGGGCCGCGCCGAAGGTGATCGGCGATCCATGCAGGTTCGATATTCTGTCCGGCGGGCGGCGATGATGGGCCGTGGTGACGAGGTCCGCCTGATGCAGGCGATCGGCCAGCCCCTGCAGGATGGTCGATGGTAAGGTGCCGGCCAGCACGATCGCCCCTGGATCGAGCCAGGCGAAGGCGGTGTTGCTGACCATCTGCAATTGCTCGGCCGCCCGGTCCAGCCAGATGTCGATCGTCGGTGCCTGGTCGGCAGCATGGAAATCAATGTCCGCGACCGAGGATAGGTCGCAACCATTGCTGCGGAGCATCGCCAGCAGATCCAGCGGGCTGGGACGCGGCAGATGCCCTGGAAACAGGCAGCCAATCTCGCCCGCGACGCCATATTGACCGCGCATCAGGCGCCCGTCGACAATGACGCCGGCGCCGATGCCGAAGCCCAGCAGCAGCACGACGATCGTGCCGAAATCGCGCAGCAGGCCACCCAGATAATATTCGGCGATCGCTGCGGCATTGGCGTCATTCTCGATCCACTGCGGCCAGCCCATTTCGGCGGACAATATATCGCGCAGCGGCGCGTCCCGCCAGTTGGGCAGGACGTCGACGACGCTCCACCGATCGCCAGCCGGCGACAGGGATGGTCCTGGCACCGCCACGCCCAGGCCCAGCATGCGGCGTCCCAGCAGGCCGTGCCGGTCCACCAGTTCATGCGTCATGCGCCGCACCTTGCGGGCAAAACCCTGGGGATCGATCGGTGCGACGGCCTCATGATGGGTGGCGATGGTGGCGCCGGTGAAATCGACCAGGGCGATGTCGATGAAGCCCTTGTGCGCCGTCGCGCCGACCGCATAGCCGCCATGGCCGGCCAGCCGCAGGGGAATGGCCGGGCGCCCGCGGCCCTGTGCTTCCGCGCCAGGCACTTCCTCCACCAGATTGAGCCCGATCAGGTCGCGCGACAGGCGGGTGAGGGCGGTGCCGCTGATTTCCAGTGCGGATGCCAGCGCGGAACGGGATAGTGGCCCTGACTTGCGCAGCATCTGGAGGATGCGCCGCTGGTCCTTGTCCAGAGTGGGAAATAGCATGATCGATCCCGCTATCGGTGAAAAGCGACGACCGGTTATGGGGATTTATTTATTTTCACAACAATAATTAAAAATGTCATATCGCACGGCCAGAGGCGCCCCGACCAATTCAGAGGGGACGCATCATGCTCAAGACTTTCCTTGCCTCCGGCACGGCGCTTGCCGCGCTTTGCACCATCACCACGCCCGCCCTGGCGCAGGCCGCCACCGACGCCGCGCCTGCCGCCGAAGCGGCCGCCGACGCCGGCAACGGCCCCAACGACATCATCGTCACCGGCTCCACCCGCGCCCAGCGCCGCTTCGACGTATCCTATGCGATCAACACCATCTCGGCCGAGGATGTGGAGAAGATCGCGCCTGTCAATTTCGCCGACCTGATCGGCCAGCTGCCCGGTTTCCAGACCGAAATCACCGGCGGCGAAGTGCAGAATATCTACCGCATCCGCGGCCTGCCCAACGACGGCGGCTTCGTCAGCTTCCAGCAGGACGGCCTGCCGCTGTTCCATGAGAATGACGGCGTCTTCTTCCGCGGCGATGCGATCCTTAAACAGGATCTGATGACCGACCATGTGGAGGTCGTGCGCGGCGGCCCGGCCCCGGTCTATGCCAGCTATTCCGGCGCGATCATCAACGCGATCACCGTCACCGGCAGCGACGAAGCGCGCGGCAAGGCACAGGTTACGCTCGGCGACACCGGCCTCTATCGCCTCGACGCCTATCAGGCCGGGCCGCTCGGCAACGACACCTATTATGCGATCGGCGGCTTCATCCGCTATCATGACGGCTATCGCGACAATGGCTTCGCCAATGACAAGGGCGGCCAGCTGCGCGCCAATATCAAGCATGATTTCGACAATGGCTCGATCAAGCTGAACCTCAACTATGTGAACGACCACAACGTCTTCTATCTGCCGATCCCGATCTCCGACCCGCGCGATCCCAGCGTCTCGCTCGACAAATATATCGACTATTTCGACGGCACGATGAATTCGCCGGCGCTGCGCCACGTGAACCTCAAATATCGCGACGGCACCGGCCAGATCCAGAGCCGCACCGGCGACCTGTCGGATGGCCGCCATATGCAGATGGTCAATTTCGGCGCGCAATATGATGGCGATTTCGACGGCTGGCTGGTCTCGGCCAAGGCCGGCTATACCCAGGGCAAGCTCGATTTCAGCGCCTTCTACTCGACCACCAACCCGGCCGATGGCAACGCCTTTGCCGCCGGCTATCTCGCCCGCGCCACGACCGCTTTCGGCGCAGTCGACCATTTCGGCTATACGCTGGCCGGCACCAACACCGTCTATGATCCCTATGCGGCGTCGGGCCTGGTGATGCAGGGCCAGTATCGCGACATCCATTCGAAATTCTATTCGGCCCAGGCCAATCTGTCGGTCGCCAAGAAGTTCGAGACCGGCTTTGGCACCCATGACCTCAAGCTCGGCCTCTATGGCAGCTTCTATGGCGAGGACAGCCGCACCCTCTATCAGAATTACCTGATCGAAGTGGCGGGCAAGCCGCGCACGCTGGACCTAGTCGCCTATAATGCCGCCGGCGCGGAAATCGGCCGTGTCACCGACAATGGCGTGCTCAACTATGCCGCCACCCTCAATCAGGGCGATAGCGACGCCAAGATGTTCGCCGTCTTCGCCAACGACACCTGGGAAATCGTGCCGGGCCTGCGCATCGACGCCGGCATCCGTCACGAACGCTACAGCTACAAGGGCTGGGCCGCGCTGACCGAGGCGGCCAATCTGGGCGACTCCAGCACCCTGGCGGACGACAGCACCCGCGCCTTCACCGGCGTGATCCTGAACCAGAAACTCAAGCCCAACGTCACCAACTGGACAGTCGGCGCCAATTACGACTTCTCCAGCCATGTCGGCATCTATGGCCGCGCATCGCACCTCGAAACACCGCCCAACGTCCAGACGGTGATGAGCATCAACCCGACCATCATCACCACCAAGGCCGATCAGTTCGAGGCCGGGCTGAAGCTCGCCTTCGGCCGCTCCTATCTCTACGTCACCGGTTTCTACACCAATTTCGATCCCTTGAACGCCAGCTTCCTGGCCTATGATCCGACCACGGGCCGCAACGATGTCAACGTGCCCTTCATCGGCGAGGCGCAGGTGAAGGGCGTCGAATTCGACGGCAAGCTGGCGCTGACCAACTGGTTCTCGCTCAACGGCGCGCTCACCATCAGCGATCCCAAATACAAGAATTTCGAAAGCTCGACCGGCGCCGATCCGGAACAGGCCGAAGGCAACCAGATCGTCCGCCAGCCCAAGGTCTACGGCAATATCCGTCCCAGCTTCGACTTCCAGACGGGCGACACCGACGTGTCGGTCTATGGGCGCTACACCTATATGGGCAAGCGCTATGTCGACCTCTACAACAACACCGCGCTGCCGGCCTATGGCACGATCGGCGCCGGCATCACGGCGCGCCATGGCAGCTGGCAGGCACAGATTGTGGGCGACAATCTGTTCAACGCCCATGGCCTGACCGAAGGCAATACCCGCACCGACTCGCTGAGCGGTCAGGGCAGTGCCGAGGCGATCTATGGTCGCCCGATCTTCGGCCGCAACTTCCGCCTCGTCATCAGCAAGTCCTGGTGATGGCCCGCCGCCTCGGCCGCGTTGCGGCGTCGTTGATGACGATGGCGGTGGTGGCGATCACGCCCGTCCCGGCTCTGGCCGGGGCGGCGCGCGACGCCGTGACGGAGGCGCTGTCCCGGCGCCTCTTTCCCGTGCTGGACGCCCTTGGACACGATCCGGCCGCCCTTGCCGCCTTCCGCGCCCGGCCGGACATGGATGCGCTGCTCCATGCCCGCAACGATCGCCGCACGGCATGTGCAGGCGATGTCGATTGCGTGGCACAGGCCCATATCTGGACCCCGACCGAAATCGCCCTGATGGTGCAGGCTGCGCTATCGCTGCGTGATGTGCCAGTCGCGGACGATGGTGCCGGTGCGCAGATCCGCCGCGAGGTGGAGGGGATCAACGCCATCCTGCGCAGCTATGCGCTGGGGCAGATGCCCGCCTATCCCGATATTGACGGCGCCGGTACGATCGACCCGCGCGAGCGCCAGGCCCGGCTGCGCGCCGCCGCCTGGATCGCGCAGACGCCGCGCAAGGGATCGGCCCAGGCGCTGGATTCCAGCATCGACTATGCCCTTGCGCTGCTCGACGTCAGCGACCGCACCGACGCGATCGGCTTCGAACCGCTGACCGGCGGCCTCAACGCCCCCGCCATGGCGCGGGCCAAAAATATCGACTGGAAACGCTATCGCTACAGCGCGCTGATCGTCACCGGCGTCGGCCCGGAAGTCGACGGCATGGCGCTGAGCCCATTCGGCAAATATCATCTGCGTCTTGCCGCCAACCGCTTTGCCGATGGCGACGCGCCCTTCCTCATTCTGACCGGCAGCCGCGCCCATCCGCGCGCGACCCGCTTTGCCGAGGCGCAGGAGATGCGCCAGGCGCTGATCGAGCGCTATGGCGTGCCCGCCGATGCCATCATCATCGAGCCCTATGCCCGGCACACCACCACCAATTTGCGCAACGCCACCCGCCTGCTGATGGCGATGGCGGCGCCGCTGGACAAGGATACGCTCATCGTCTGCAATCCGGGGCAGAGCGCGATGATCGAAAATCCGCTGTTCGTGCAGCGCAACGACAAGGAACTGGGCTATCAGCCCGGTGCCATCGGCGCGCGCCTGACTCCCACCGAATTGCTGTTTCGCCCGTCGCGGCTGTCCGCGCGGGTCGATCCGCGCGATCCGCTCGACCCCTGAAGGGAGGCATGATGACACGTAAACTGACCTTGGCCCTGGCGCTCGGTGCGCTGGCGTTCAGCCCCGGCGCCGCCATGGCCTGGGGCGGCACCGCCCATGAAGTGATCGATCGCGCCGCGCTCGATGCCATCCCGCAGGACGGTCCCGTCTTCCTCAAGGCCTATACCGACTATATCGCCGCCTCCGCCTCGCTGCCCGACAGCTGGCGCGGGGATTCGGAGAATTTCTCCAAGATGGAGGAAGACCCCAATCATGGCTGGTTCCGCGAGCAGTTCCGCTTCGTGAAGCCGATCCCGCGCTCGCGCTACGAATTCATCCTGGCGCTCTACAAACGCTATGAGACGATCAAGGACAGCGATCCGGCGACCGCCGCGCGCACCAATGTCCGCTGGACCGGCACTTTGCCCTATGCCGCGATTGAGGCCTATGACCGGCTCGTCGTCTGCATGCGCCATGTCCGCAAGGCGCAGGCCGAAGGGGGCGACATATCCGTCCCGGCCCAGCATTGCGCCTTCCAGACGATCCGCCTTGGCCATTATATCGGCGACGGCGCCCAGCCCCTGCATGACTCGGTCAATTCGGATGGCTGGCGCGGCGACAATCCCAGCGGCTACACCCGCGATCGCAGCATCCACGGCCGCTTCGAAAGCCAGTTCGTCGATGGCATGAAGCTGACCGTGGCCGACATCGCGCCGCGCATCGGCGCGCCCGGCCATCGCGACGGCGACATGTTCGACGCGATCCTCGCCTTCCTGGATCAGGCCGGCGATCGGATGGAATATGTCTATCAGCTGGAAAAGCGGGACGGCTTTGCCGATTTCACCGACAAGGATGTGCGCGCCCTCGTCTATGAACGGACCGCTGCCGGCGCTGCCATGCTGCGCGACATGCTCTGCCGCGCCTGGGCGGAAAGCGCCAGCCCGCCGGTCAGGGTCGTGCCCGCGCCGCTCGATTTCTCCAATCCGCGCTTCAACCCGGAAACCGGATCGGCGCCCGACTGATCGCGTTCCTCCCGCCATGCCAGCGCTGCGAGCAGCCGGGCATGGCGGGCATGGCCAAGGTCGAATCGCCGCATCAGCAGGATCGCGCAAAGGCTGCCAAGGACAGGAATGCCCAGTCCCAGGCCGAGCATGCCGGCCTGGACTGCCGCAGTCTGTGCCTGCCCCGGCACATAGCCCAGTAGGCCAAGTGTCCAGCCGGTCAGACTTGAGAAGGCGGCACCGCTTGCCTTGACCACGACGAGATAGAAGGCGAACAGGCCCGTCTCGAAGCGCCTGCCATGGCGCCATTCTACCACATCGACGGCATCGGCCAGCAGCCCCCATGGCAGCATGAACATGCTGGCGAGGCCGACGCCGATCACCGCCGCACAGATGGCCAGGGCAGGTGGCCAGGACAGGCAGGCGGCAACACCCGCCAGCCCGATGATGCTGACTCCATGACCCATGGCGAGCAGAGCGCTCTTGCTGAAACGTCTGGTCATCGCGGTCCACAGGATCACGCCGGCGAATTGGCCGATCGTCACGGCCAGCAGCAAGGTTGCGACAAGATCGGGGCGGCGGACGACATAGCTGCCAATATAGAGCAGGGAGCGTCCGAATGCCGGTGCGGCAAATCCGGTGAGCAGGGCCAGAAGAGCCAGTGCCCCGACCATCGGGTCGCGAAACGGGATGTCGATGCCGTCCTGCCTTGCGCTTTGCCGGGTGGTGCGGGCCGCATCACCGCTTGCGTCGCCGCCGCAGGTCCATGCGCACAGGATCATCGTCAGGGCAAAGACGGCGCCCGTCGCCGCGCCGGTGAGCGCCAGCCGATCGAAGGACCGGGTATTGCCCGCATCTTGCACCAGCGGCGTCAACAAGGTCGCGACAATCAGCGCGCTTGTCGTACTGAACAGCAGTCGATAGCCCGAAACACGGCCGCGCGCGCTGCTGTCGCTGGTCACCTGCGCCATCAGCGCATTGTGCGGCACGTCGATGATGGCATAGGCGCCCCGGAATATCAGCAAGGCCATGGCCAGCATCCATAGCTGTCGGGCGCCAAGCAACGGCATGGCATAGAGCAGGGCGAAGGCGATCGCGCAGGGCGTTGCTGCGACCGCCACCATCCAGCGATAGCCCTTGCCGACATGCCGCAGGCGGATCGTCAGCCGCGCCGCCAGCAGATCGAAGATCAGGTCGCCGCACAGCGCGGCGAGCATCAGCCATCCCGCCGTCGTCGCGCCAAGGTTCAGCACGTCGCTCAGCAGGAACAATATCGTCAGATCCGCGCCGCTGAAAACCAGTGCCTTGCCGAAATTGCCGGAGGCATAGGCCAGCATGCGGCTATCGTCCCGTGTCCAGATCACCTCGATCGCCCCTGATGGTCATGACCGCACGGGGAATTGCGGAATGCGTCGCGCCTAGAAGCGCATTCTTTCATTTGTGCGACAAGGGCGGTGGGAATGGGGCTGGTGGCTTATCGCCATTGGCAGCCCTTGACCACATGACAGGGCGGGCCACAGGCAGATCAGGGCCGCGTGGCCGCAGAAGGAAGCGTATAAGACAACGCGGCCTTGCTGCCCCCGAAGGGTGATTATCGCATCGATTTCTGGGAAAACTGGAGCGGGCGAAGGGATTCGAACCCTCGACCCCAACCTTGGCAAGGTTGTGCTCTACCCCTGAGCTACGCCCGCTCTTGGCGGCCGGGAGAGTGTGTCCCTCTCGGCGGGTGGCGGCGAACTAGCAGTGGTTTCCAAAGTCGGCAAGGGCTGAATTGCAGAAAAATGAAAAACTTTTCGAAAAAGGAAAAAATCCCCCGTTTTCCGGGGGTTTTGGCAGTGCGATTAAATTGGCGGGTGGCACCGGGGCGAACGCGGCTGTGGATCGGCCCATGGCGAATCGTCGAATCATGCCGCCTTTGGCCATGGCGTGCATGTATCTGCGTGATATTGGTCATGGCAGGGCAGGCGGTGGTCGCGGCTTGACAGTGGCGGGCGCGACTTCCTAGTCCCCGATGCAAAATCGGACCAAGGGGACGCGCTTCATGAAAATACTGCCGCTGCCGTTGATGCTGTGCGCGTTGCCCGGCGTCGCCGCTGCCCAGGCGCCCGATGTGACGGCGGATGAGGCCGCGTCGATCGTGGTGACGGGCACGGGCCTCGCCCTGCCGCCGGGGACGCCGGCCTATGGGTCGGTGGTGATCGACCGGGATCGGCTTGAGGATGCGGCGTCGGGGCGGATCGAGAGCGTGCTGGCCGATGTCGCGGGCTTCCAGCAGTTCCGCCGCTCCGACAGCCGCGCCTCCAACCCCTCGAACCAGGGCGCCACCCTGCGCGCGCTGGGCGGCAATGCGTCGAGCCGGACGCTGGTGCTGCTCGACGGCGTGCCGGTGGCCGATCCCTTTTTCGGCTATATTCCCTTCTCCGCACTGGTGCCCGACCGGCTGGCGCTGGTGCGGGTGACGCGCGGCGGGGGCAGTGGCGCGTTCGGCGCGGGCGCGGTCGCCGGCACGATCGAACTGGCCAGCGCCACCCGCGACCAGATGCCGGTGTTTGGCGCCAGCGCCTTCTATGGCAGCAGGGACGCGACCGAGCTGTCCGCCAGCATCGCGCCCGACATGGGCAGCGGCTATGTCTCGCTCTCGGGCCGCTGGGACCGGGGTGACGGCTTCCAGACCACGCCCCGTGACCAGCGCGTCGCCGCCACCGTGCCAGCCGCCTATGACAGCTGGTCGACCAATTTGCGCGCGGTAGCGCCGATCGACGCGACATCGGAACTCCAGTTTCGTGGCACCCTGTTCCAGGATAATCGCACGCTGCGCTTTGCCGGCGCCGACAGCATGAGCCAGGGCCAGGATGCCAGCATCCGCTATATCAGCCGCGGCCGCTGGCAGGTCGATGCGCTCGCCTATCTCCAGGCGCGCAATTTCTCGAACATCGTCATCTCTTCCACCAGCTTCCGCAAGTCGCTCGACCAGCGCAACACCCCCTCGACCGGGATCGGCGGCAAGATCGAGCTGCGCCCGCCGGTCGGCGAGGATCATGTGCTGCGCATCGGTATGGACACCCGCTTTGCCACCGGCGACATGTATGAGGACGCCTATAATGCGGGCCTCGCCACCAACCCGCTGACAGCGCGCCGCCATGCCGGTGGCGACCAGATCACCAGCGGCATCTTTGCCGAGGATGACTGGAGCCCCGATGTCTTTGGCGGCAAGCTTGTCCTGACCGGGGGCGTGCGCGCCGATCGCTGGTCGATCCGCAACGGCTTCTACAGGGCGGTCAGTGCGGCCGGCCTGGTGACGCAGGACAGTAGCTATGCCAATCGCTCCGACTGGGAATTTTCCGGCCGGGCCGGCGCGCTCTACCATCTCAGCGATGCGGTGGCGCTGCGCGGGGCGGCCTATAGCGGCTTCCGCCTGCCCACGCTCAATGAGCTGTATCGCCCCTTCGTCGTCTTCCCGATCACCACCCAGGCCAATGCGGCCTTGAAGCCCGAGAAGCTCAAGGGCGTGGAAGGGGGCATCGACCTCAACCCAGCATCGGGCGTGCAGCTGTCCGCCACCCTCTTCTACAACCGGCTCGACGATGCGATCGCGAACGTCACCATCGATAGTGTCACCCGCAAGCGCCAGAATGTGAACGCGATCGTGGCCAAGGGCGTGGAACTGACCGCCAGCGCGCAACTGCCGGCCAATTTCTCGCTGCTCGCTTCCTATGCCTATAGTCACAGCAAGGTCGATGCGCCGGGCATGGCGTTCGATGGCTTCGCGCCGGCGCAGGTGCCGCGCCACTCGGCCAGCGCGACGCTGGCCTGGGCGCCCAAGGCCGGACCGGAACTGTCGGCGACGCTGCGCTACACGGCCAAGCAATATGAGGATGATCTGCAGAGCGATGTGCTGCCCGATGCGCTGACCTTGGACGCCCTCGCTCGGCTGCCGATCGGCCATGGCATCAGCCTGGTCGCGCGCGGAGAAAATCTGTTCGACGAGGATATCGTCACCCGCAATGCCGGTGGATCGATCGATCTGGGCACGCCCAGGACGCTCTGGATCGGCGTCACCGTGCGCGGTTGAGCCGATTCCCGTCGCGCAGTTTCTTGCCCTCGCCTGGCTGCTGCTGGCGAACCTGATGGCCTTCATGCTGTTCGGGTTCGACAAGCGCCGGGCCGTGCGGGGGATGGCGCGAATCCGCGAGCGGACCTTGCTGCTCTGGGCGCTTGCAGGCGGGACGCCGGGTGCATTTGCCGCCCGCCACCTTTTTCGTCACAAGACGCGTAAACAGCCTTTCACCCGGTGGCTATGGCTGATCGCCGCGGCGCAGGGGCTGGTTCTCGCCGGATGGGCGATGATCTGATTTTTCATCTGTCGGGGGAAGAAATGGTGCTGCCGGCGAGGATTGAACTCGCGACCTCAGCCTTACCAAGGATGCGCTCTACCACTGAGCTACGGCAGCACTCTATTTCGTCTCCGTCGCGCCGTGCGCTTCGGAGGTCGCGCCTATGGCCGCCCCTGCGCGTCCTGTCAAGGCGGGTTGCAGCAGATAATGCATTTTGCTTATGCGCTTCGTCATGAGCGAGACCCAGGACGAAAAGAAAGCCAGGCTGGCGCAGGCGCTGCGCGACAATTTGCGGCGGCGCAAGGCCCAGAGCCGCGATGTGGCGCGGGAAGGGGCTGAGCCCACCCCCGCGCCGGAATCGTCCAAGGACTGATTCGGGTCAGAGCGGCGCGCAGGCCGTCTGGAGCCAGGCCAGCGCCTCGCCTTCGAGCTGCGGGCCGACCACGGCCAGCACCTGCGCATGATAGGCGTCGACCCACGCGCGCTCACCGGCATCCAGCAGGTCGGTGGCGATGGCGTTGCGGTCGATCGGCGCGAAGGTCAGTGTCTCGAAACCCAGCATCGGCTTTTCGCCGCCGGCGATCGCCCGTTCCTCGACCAGCACCAGATTCTCGATGCGGATCCCATATTCGCCGGTCTTGTAATAGCCCGGCTCGTTCGAGAGGATCATGCCCGCCACCAGCGGCTCGTCGCCGCCGCCGAAGGTCGCGATCCGCTGCGGCCCTTCATGCACCGACAGGAAGCTGCCGACGCCATGGCCGGTGCCATGGGCATAATCCAGCCCTTGCGCCCAGAGATATTGGCGCGCCAGCACGTCGAGCTGGCCGCCGCGCGTGCCGACCGGGAAGACCGCGCGGGCCAGCGCGATATGACCCTTCAGCACCAGGGTGAAGCGCTGCTTCATCTCTTCGCTAGGGCTGCCGATGGCGATGGTGCGGGTGACGTCGGTGGTGCCGTCGCGATACTGGCCGCCCGAATCGACCAGATAGAAGCTGCCGGTTTCGATCGGCCGGTTGGTCTTTTCCTCGACGCGATAATGGACGACCGCGCCATTGGGACCGGCGCCGCTGATCGTGTCGAAGGACAGATCCTCCAGCAGGCCGGTATCCTTGCGGAACGCCTCCAGCCGGTCCGAGGCGGAGAGTTCGGTCAGGCCGCCCTTGGGCGCTTCCACCGCGATCCAGTGGAGGAAGCGGCTCAGGGCTGCGCCATCGCGCGCCTGCGCCGCCTTGTGGCCGGCAATCTCGGTGTCGTTCTTGATCGCCTTGGGCAGCACGGCGGGGTCGCGCAGGCTGAGTATCTGGGCGCCGCCGGCGTCGAGCGCCTCGAAGATGGCGGCAACGGCCCGCTCGGGGTCGGCGACGACGGTCTTGCCCTTGAGGTCGGCGAGCGCATCGGCAAAGGCGGCGCGGTCATGGATGCGCACCGCATTGCCCAGATGCTTGGCAACCGCCTCGTCCATCTTCTCCGGCGCAACATAGAGGTCGGCGGTCGCATCGGCATGGACGATGGCATAGGCCAGCGCGACCGGGGTGCGCTCGACATCCTTGCCGCGGATGTTGAAGGCCCAGGCGATCGAATCGAGCGCGGAGAGAACGGCGGCATCCGCCTTCTTCGACACCAGCCAGTCGGCGATGTCGGCGCGTTTCTCGGCCGCATTCTTGCCGGCATAGCGATCCTCATGGACCACCAGCTTGGCGTCGCTGGGCGCCGGGCGATCGGGCCAGACGGCATCGACCGGATTGGTGTCGACCGCCACCAGCTCCGCGCCCTTCTGGGCCAGCGCTTCGGTGGCCTGCTTCACCCAGGCGCGGGTGTGCAGCCAGGAATCATAGCCGATGCGCGCGCCTTCGATCGCGTGGTCCTTCAACCAGGCGGCAATCGAAGTCTGCGGTACGCTTTCATATTGCCAATGGGCGCCATCCACCTGCTCGCGCACCTGCAGCGTGTAGCGACCGTCGACGAAGATCGCGGCCTCCTCCGGCAGGACCACGGCGCTGCCGGCCGAACCCTGGAAACCGGTCAGCCAGGCGAGCCGCTGAGCATAGGCGCCGACATATTCGCTCATATGCTCGTCGGTCAGGGGGACCACGAAACCATCGAGCTTCTGGCGTACCAGCTGGGCGCGCAGGGCCTTCAGGCGATCTTCATAACTGGACATCGAACTTCCCTTGGATCATTCCGGCCTCTTGCGTTGGCCATAATGCCGACAACATAGAGGGGCCGGCGCGCTTATTCCAGCGCAGCCCCCGTCTGGACCATGGATAGTTAATGACCGATCAAATGCAGCCGCCCCTGTCCCCGCCGATCGCCGAACGTCGCCCGCACAGTTTCGCGCATCATGGCATCACGGTGGACGATCCTTACGCATGGCTGCGCGACCCCGGCTATCCCGACGTGAAGGACAAGGATGTGCTGGCCTATCTGGAGGCCGAGAACGCCTGGTTCGAGGGTGCGATGGCGCCGCACAAGCCGCTGCTCGACACGCTGTTCCACGAGATGAAGGGGCGCATCAAGGAAGATGACCAGTCGGTTCCGCAGAAGGATGGCGACTATATCTACTGGCGCGCGTTCGAGACCGGGGCGCAATATCGCAAATGGTATCGCAAGCCCGCAGCAGGCGGTGACGACCAGCTGATCCTGGACGAACCGGCACTGGCACAGGGCCATGACTATTTCCGGTTGGGTGCCATGTCGGTCAGCCCGGACGGCCGCTATCTGGCCTACGCCATCGACACCAATGGCTCCGAACGGTTCGAGGCGCGGATCAAGGATCTCTTTTCTGGCGAGATATTGCCCGAAGTCATTCCCGACACATTGTCGTCGCTGGTGTGGACCAGCGATTCAAAGGGGCTGCTCTATGGCCTCGCCAACGAGAATTGGCGGACCGACAATGCGCGGCTGCACTGGCTGGGCCAGAGCGTCGAGAGCGATGTCGAGCTGTTCCATGAGGATGATGAGGGCTTCCGCGTCTCGATCGGCCTCACCTCATCGGAAAAATGGATCGTCATCGCGACCGGCGACCATGTCACCAGCGAAGCCTGGCTGATCCCGGCCGACAATCCGACCGCGACGCCGCTGCTTGTTTCCGCGCGCAAGGCCGGCCGCGAATATGATGTCGATGAGCATGAGGGCACGCTCTACATCAAGACCAACGACACCCATCCCAATTTCCGGCTGGTGAAGGCATCGCTCGACGCGCCCGACCAGTGGGATGAAGTGATCGGCGCCGACGCCCATTTCTACCTGACCGATTTCACCCTGTTCAAGACCTTCTACGTCACCGAAGGGCGGCAGGACGGGCTCGACCAGATCGAACTGCGCGATTATGCGACCCATGCGGCAAAGCGCATTCCGTTCCCGGAAGCCAGCTATTCGGCGAGTCTCGACGACAATCCCGAATATGAGGTGACGAAGCTGCGCATCGGCTATGAATCGATGGTCACGCCCGACACCATCTATGATTATCATCTGGCAACGGGTGAGCTGGAGATACTCAAGGTCCAGGAAATTCCCTCGGGCTATGACGCCAGCCGCTATGCCACCGAGCGGCTGATGATCCCGGCGCGCGACGGCACGCAGATTCCGGTGTCGATCGTCTATCCCGCCGACTTCCCCCGTGACGGCAGCGCGCCGCTGCACCTTTATGGCTATGGCGCCTATGGTCTGGCGATGGAGCCGGGTTTCTCGACCAGCCGCCTGTCGCTGCTCGATCGCGGCTTTGCCTTTGCCATCGCCCATATTCGCGGCGGCGACGATATGGGCCAGCAATGGTATCTGGATGGCAAGCTCGACAAGCGCACCAACACCTTCACCGATTTCGTCGATGTCGCGAAGGGGCTGATCGATCTTGGCTATTCGGCCAAGGGCAGGATCAGCATTTCGGGCGGATCGGCCGGCGGCGAACTGATGGGCGCGGTCATCAACAGCGATCCCGACCTGTGGGGCGCGGTGGTGGCACATGTGCCGTTCGTCGACGTGCTCAACACCATGCTGGACGAAACGCTGCCACTGACGCCGGGCGAATGGCCCGAATGGGGCAATCCGATCGAGGATGAGGCCGCATTCCGCACCATCCAGTCCTATGACCCTTACACCCATGTCACCGCGCAGGATTATCCGCCGCTGATGGTGACCGCCGGGCTCAACGATCCGCGCGTCACCTATTGGGAGCCGGCGAAGTGGGTGGCGAAGCTGCGCGCCACCAAGACCGACAAGAATATCCTGCTGCTCAAGACCAATATGGGCGCAGGCCATGGCGGCAAGTCGGGCCGGTTCGAGAGCCTGCACGAGACCGCCGAGGAATTTGCGTTCATCCTATGGCAGCTGGGAGTGGAAGGCTGATGGCGTCGAGCTTCACCAAGCAGTTCACCGCACGGCCCGAGCATATCGATGTGCTGGGCCATGTGAACAACGCGGTGTGGGTGCAGTGGATGGAGCAATTGTCGGTCGAACATTGGATGACCGATGCCGATCCGGCCCATGTCGACGCCTATATCTGGGTCGTGACCCGGCATGAGGTCGATTATCGCGGTAACGTGACCGAGGGCGATGTCGTGTCGGGCCGCACCTGGATTCCGGAAGGACCGCGCGGCGCGCGGTTCGACCGGCTGATCGAGTTCACCGGGCCGGACGGCAAGGTGAAGGTGTCGGCCAAATCCACCTGGGCGATGATCGACAAGGAAAGCGGCCGATTGATGCGGGTGCCGGCCGAAGTCGCCGCCAACTTCATCGAGGGCTGAGCCGGCCCAGCTTCAGCGGGCGCTGACGGCCTGGGAGAGGGCGCGTGCCGCCTGCACATAGGCCGGTCCGCCGCACACGGTCCAGGCCTGGGGCAGGCTGATGCGCGCTATGTCGCGCAGCACCGGATGATGCAGCATTTCGGTGCCCTGGTCGGTGATGCGGTCGGTGGCGCTCTCGACGATCAGATAGTCGGGCCGGGCGGCGACCATCTCCTCCAAGCTGACCTGCGCGATCGCCGGCTTGCCAAGGTCGGCGGCCAGGTTGCGCAGGCCGGCCCGCGTCATCAGGTCGTCGACCAGCGTGCCGGTGTCGGTCATGTAGCCGCGCCGCTGATAATAGGCCGCGACTTTGGGCTTCGGCGCGCGGGGCAGGGCGGCGAGTTCCCGGTCCATCCGCGCGATCATCGCTTCGCCGCGGTCGGCATGGCCGATCGCCTGCGCCACGGTGCGGATCGACGCGACGATATCGGCATAGCTGTCCGCGCTTTTCAGATCGACGGCGGGATAATGCTGGGCCTTGAGGATCGCGATCGCCGGATTGCGCCGCGCCGGCATGCCGATCACCAGATCGGGATTGGTCGCCAAAATCTGTTCGGCCGATCCGTCGAGGATGGGCAGGCCCTTCGTTACGGCCGCCACCGCCGACATCTGCCGATCGGCGGCATTATGGGTCAGGCCGGCAATCTGGTCGCGATCGGCCAGCGCGACCAGCAACTGGTCGGCGCACAGGTTGAGCGACACGATCCGTTGCGGACGCTTGCCTGCACTGGCAGGCTGGCGCGCGGTGGCCGCCCATAATGTGGCACCGCCGACCAGGGCGATCACCAGGGCGATCATCCCCTTGCCGGGGCCGATGGGGGCAAATATCCGCATGGCCACCTCCCTTAGCCGGCGCGCTCCGCCAGGCAAGGAAGATTGACGCTCCAGTCGGGCTCGCCTATCGCCCGGACTGCGACAGGTTCCCCGGCAACGGGGATGAAAAGGGAATGGGGTTCAAGACCCCGGCTGCCCCTGCAACTGTGAGCGGCGAGCCTTTGTGCCACATGCCATTGGGACCACAAGGTTCTGAGAAGGCGGCATGAATCAGCGATGACCCGCGAGCCAGGAGACCTGCCGGTCGCGGTCGTCCTTCGCGCGGACAGGGTGTGCCGAGCGGACGGGGGTGAACCCGCGTGGCGACAGGTGGACCGCAAATTGCGGGGACCATGTCGCGCCCGGCCGGGCACCGATATCGTCCCTGGGATGCGGTCCCTCGTCCGGGGGCTTATGTGTTCAAATATCTGACTTTCTGTTCTTTCCTTCTCTCCACCACCGCTTTCGCCGAAGACGCGCAGCAGGCGCCACCGCCCGATGCCGCCGCCGATGCCGGGGCATCCTCTATCCTCGTCACCGCGACCCGCCTCGCCACGCCGGTGGATCAGGTGCCGGCCTCCGTCACCGTGCTCGACAAGGCAGCGATCGACCGGGCGCAGGATCTGGGCGTCACCGAATTGCTGCTGCGCACGCCCGGTGTCAGCATCTCGCGCAATGGCGGCTATGGCACGGCGACGTCGCTGCGCATTCGTGGCGCCGAGTCCGACCAGACCGTAGTGGTCATCGACGGGGTGAAGCTTAACGATCCCTCTTCGGCCGGTGGCGGCTATAATTTCGCCAATCTGCTGGTCGGTGACGCCTCGCGTATAGAAGTGCTGCGCGGCCCGCAGTCGACCCTGTGGGGCAGCCAGGCGATCGGCGGCGTCGTCAATGTCGTCACCGCCATGCCCGAAAAGGCGCTGGAGGGGAGCTTCGATATCGAGGCGGGGTCGCGTGACACGGTCAGTGCCCGTGCGGCGTTGGGCGGGAAGACCGGCCCGGTCAGCTGGCGGATCGGCGGCCAGAGCTTCACCACCGAGGGTATTTCCGCGATCAGCCCGGCCTTTGGCGGCAAGGAGAAGGACGGCTATACCAATCGCAGCGTCACCGGCCGGGTCGAGGTGGCTCTGGCGGACGGGATCAGCGCGGACCTGCGCGGCTATTATTCCGACGGCCAGGTCGATTTCGACGCCACCAGCGCGGACAGCCCGGCCTATGGCACCAATCGCGAATTTGTCGGCTATGCCGGCCTTAACGTCGCGCTGCTCGACGGCCGGTTCCGCAACCGTTTCGGCTATGGCTATACCGATACTGATCGCGACAATTATGATCCGCGCAACCCGCGCAAGCAGACCTTCGACGCGGCGGGGCGCAACCAGCGGCTGGAATATCAGGGCAGCTTCGCGATCGCCGACGGCTGGACCGCGCTGTTCGGGGTGGAGAATGAGAATAGCCGCTTCCGCAGCGTGTCGCCTTCGGCGTCGCTTTCGGTGCCGATTCCCGATCCGGCCCGCGGCAAGGCGGAGATCACCAGCGTCTATGGACAGCTCAATGCCCAGCCGATCACGGGCCTGACCCTGACCGGCGGGCTGCGCTATGACGATCATGATCGCTATGGCGGCCGCACCCTCTTTTCTGCCGGTGGCGTCTGGGCGTTGCCGACCGGGACGGTGCTGCGCGCCAGCTATGGCGAGGGATTCAAGGCGCCGACCCTCTATCAGCTCTTTTCCGAATATGGGAACCAGGCGCTCGATCCCGAACGCGCCCATGGCTGGGAAGCGGGCGCGGAGCAGCGCTTCCTTGGCGAGAAACTGCGGCTGGGCGCGACCTGGTTCGACCGGACCACGACCGACCAGATCATCTATAATAGCTGTTCCTCCAGTTCGACCGATCCGCTCTGCTTCACGCCCGGCACCACCACCCGCCGCTATGGCTATTATCTCAATGTCGCGCGCGCCAAGGCGCATGGGATAGAGGCGCAGGCGGCGGTCGAGCCGGTCAAGGGGCTGACCATTGACGGCAATTATAGCTGGACCGTGGCGGAGGATCGTTCGGACGGCACCGCGAACGAAGGCAATTGGCTGCCGCGCCGGCCGCGCAACAGCGCCAATGGTTCGATCAGCTATGCCTGGCCCTTCGGCCTCACCACCGGCGCGGCGTTGCGCTGGTCCGGCCACAGCTATGACAATGCGGTCAACACGACGCGGCTGGACGATTATACGCTGGTCGACCTGCGCGCCGAATATGCGTTCACCCCGGCGTTGCGCCTATTCGCCCGCGTCGAAAATCTCTTCGACGAGAATTATATGACGGCCTATCGCTATGGCACGCTCGGCCGCAGCATCTATGCCGGCTTCCGGGGGCGTTTCTGATGCTGCGCCCCGTCGAACCCGGCCCCGCCATTGTCACCTGTAATACCTGCCGTCATTCGGCGACGATGCGGGAGGATGCGGAGGGCGTGCGTGGCGGGGCCCGGCTGGCGGAGGCGCTGCGCAGCGTGCAGGCCTCCGACCCGCGCTATGCCACCGTCGCGGTGCAGGACATGTCCTGCCTGTTCGCCTGCCAGGATCATTGCACCGTCCATCTGCGCGCGCCGGGCAAGGTCGGCTATGTCATGGGGCGGTTCACCCCGGATGCCGATGCGGCGCGCGCGATCCTCGATTATGCCATTGCCTATGCCGCCAGCGAGCATGGCCGCGTCGCCTTTCGCGAATGGCCCGAAGGCGTGAAGGGCCATTTCATCACCCGTACCCCGCCGGAAGGATTTGTCGTCGAATGAGCTTCGCCTCGATCACCGATTTCGAAAATGCCCTGGCCAATCTGCCGCCGGCCGAGGAACTGGCCAGCGCGGCTGCACGCGCGCGGCAGGCGGAACTGACCAAGCCGCTCGGCGCGCTCGGCCGGCTGGAGGATGTCGCGATCTTCATGGCAAGCTGGCAGGGGCGCGCGGTGCCGCGCCTGGAGCGGGCGCGTGCCGCGATCTTTGCCGGCAATCATGGCTTCACCGTCCATGGCGTCAGCGCCTATCCCGCCGCCGTGACCGCCCAGATGGTCGCCAATTTCGCCGCCGGTGGCGCGGCGATCAATGCCCTGGCCGGTGTCGCCGGGCTGGAGCTGGCGGTCCGGTCCATCGATCTGGACAGGCCGACGGCGGACTTCACCATCGCGCCGGCCATGACCGAGGAGGAATGCCTGACGGCGTTGTCGATCGGCGCGGCGGCCGCCGAAGAGGATCTGGACCTGCTGGTCGTGGGCGAAATGGGGATCGGCAATTCGACCGCCGCCGCAGCCCTGAGCGCGCGCAGCTTTGGCGGTGCGGTCCGCGACTGGGTTGGTCCCGGCACGGGCGTCGATGGCGAGGGGATCGCGCGCAAGATCGCGACGATCGATCGCGCGCTCGCCTTCCATGCCGATGCGCCGGACAGCGCCTTCGAAACGCTGCGCCGGCTGGGCGGACGCGAACTGGCGGCGATTGCCGGCGCGGTGCTGCGCGCCCGCCAGCTGGGCGTGCCGGTGCTGCTCGACGGTTTCATCAGTTGCGCCGCGATCGCGCCGCTGGTGGCGCAGGTGCCGGCCTTTGCCGACCATTGCCTGGCCGGCCATTGCTCGGCCGAGCCGGGCCATGGCCTGCTGCTGGAGCGGATGGGCCTTGAACCGCTGCTGCGCCTCGACATGCGATTGGGCGAAGGCAGCGGCGCGGCGGTGGCGGCCAATATCGTCCGTGCGGCCGTAGCCGCGCATAGCGGCATGGCGACATTTGCCGAAGCGGCGGTGTCGACCGCGACATGATGGGCATGCCGCTCCATCTGCTGCGGCATGGCGCACCCGAGACGCCCGGCCTGTTGCTGGGGCGGACCGACAGCGTGCCGACGCGCGCGGGCATCGACGCCTGCCTGGCGCAGACGGAGGGGCTGGAGATCGAGATGATCGTGACGTCCGACCTGCAGCGCGCCCGGCAGGCGGCAACCGCGATCGGCGAGCGCGCCGGCTTGCCGGTTTGGGTCGATCCGCGCTGGCGGGAACTGGATTTCGGCATCTGGGATGGCCTGGCCCCGGCCGATGTCGATGCCGAGGCGCTCGCCCGTTTCTGGCAGGATCCCGATGGTTTCGCGCCGCCGGGCAGCGAGGGCTGGACGGCATTGCTGGGGCGGATCGCCGATGCGGTCGAGGATCTGCCGCGCGTGCCCACATTGGTGCTGACCCATGGCGGGGCGATGCGCGCGGCGCTGGCCCATCTGTGCGGGTTCAGCGTGCAGCAGAGCTGGAGCTTCGGCCTGCCCTATGCCGCCTTGCTGTCGCTGGAACGCTGGACCGGGGAGCCGCCGCTCGCCCGCATCACGGGCCTGCGCCCATGAAGGGGCTGATCCTTGCCATCCAGTTTCTGACCCGCCTGCCGATGCCAAAGGTGACAGCGAACGAGACAGACTTCGCACGGTCGATCCGATGGTTTCCGGCGGTCGGCGCGATTGTCGGTCTATCTGTCATGTTCGCTGTCAATCTTGCTGTTCGCATCGATCCCTGGATCGGGGCGCTGGCCGGGCTGCTCTGCTGGGTCGGCGTGACCGGGGCGCTGCATCTCGATGGGCTCGGCGACATCGCCGATGCCTGCGGCGCGGTGCATAAAGGGCGCGACCGGCTGCTGGCGGTGCTGGCCGACCCGCATGTCGGCAGTTTCGGCGTGGTGGCGATCGGCCTGCAACTGATCGTCAAGCTGCTGCTGCTCCATGCGCTGGTCGAGCGGGGCATGATGTCGCCGCTGCTGCTCATTCCCTTTGCCGCGCGGATCGGGCCGCTGCTGTGGGCGCGGATGCTGCCGCCGCTGCATGCCGGGCTGGGCGCGCGTTTTGCCGATGCCGTCAAAACGATCCACATCGCCCTGTGGATAAGTCTGTTGATAATCGTATCCTGGTGGCTGCCGGCCCTGCTCGCGGCGCCGCTGCTGATGCTGGTCTGGGGCCTGTGGCTGAAGCGCCGGCTGGGCGGCATTTCCGGCGATGGCCATGGCGCGGGCATTGAACTGGTTGAAAGCGGGCTGCTTTTCGTCGTCCTGATCGCGAGCGGCACAACATGACGACGCGCTGGACCTGGCATGGCGGCGGCGTGGCGGCGGCGAGCGCGCTTTTCGGTGGCGCGCCCGAAAGCTGGCTCGACTTATCCACAGGCATCAATCCCCATGCCTGGCCCGGCGCTGCCGAGCAGGCGATCGACTGGCGCGCCTTGCCCGACGAGCAGGGACTGCGCGCGCTCGAACAGGGGGCGGCCGATCATTTCGGCGTCGCGGCCGATCATGTCTGCGCGCTGCCGGGGACGGAGGTTGGCCTGCGCCTTGTTGGCGCATTGCTTGACGGTTCGGTCCGCCATGCCAGCCCGGCCTATCGCACCCATGGCGTCATGGTGCCCGGCGCCGCGCCGGTCGATCTCGACCATCTGGACGAGGCCGACGGGCAGACGCTGATCCTCGCCAACCCCAATAATCCCGACGGGCGCATCCATGGCGTGGCCGACCTGCTCGCCCTGCTCGACCGGCGCGGGTCGGATGGCTGGCTGGTGGTCGACGAGGCCTTTGCCGATGGCCATCCCGGCATCAGCCTGGCGTCGGTCATCGCCGATGATCGCCGGCTGATGCTGTTGCGCTCCTTCGGCAAGTTTTTCGGGCTTGCTGGCCTGCGCCTCGGCTTTCTGGTGGCGCCGCGCGCGATCATTGCGCGGGTGCGGGACAGGCTGGGTGCCTGGCCAGTGTCGGCCGCCGCCATCGCCATCGGTACGGCGGCCTATCGCGATACCGTTTGGATCGCCGCGATGCGCGAACAGCTCCAGCGCGAGGCGCAGGCGCTCGATGCGTTGCTGCTGGGCCACGGCTATCAGCCGATCGGCCAAAGCCCGCTCTTTCGTCTGATCGAAACGCCCCATGCCATGGCCCTGTTCGAGCGGCTGGCCGGGCAGGCGATCCTGACCCGGCCGTTCGAGGCCCAGCCGCGCTGGTTGCGCATCGGCCTGCCGGCAGACGCGATGGGCCTGGCCCGACTGGAACGGGCGCTGCGCCATGGCTGATCCGGTTGCGTTGCTGGCGCTCGCGCTCGATGCGGTGGTCGGCTGGCCGGCGGCACTTTATCGCCGGGTCGGCCATCCGGTCGGCAGCTTTGCGCGGCTCATCGATCATTGTGCCGCGCGTTGGAATGATCCGGCGCGTAGCGCTCTCGCCCGGAAAATGGGCGGGATTGCAACGTTGTTGCTTTTGCTGTCGGTGGCGGGCGGTGGCGGATGGCTGGTGCAGTATCTGCTCCGTCTCTGGTTGCCGCAGCCGTGGAGCTGGCTGCTGATCGGCCTGCTGGCCTATCCAGCGCTGGCGCTGCGCAGCCTCTATAGCCATGTCCGCGCAGTCCATCACGCGCTGGCGGCCGATGATCTGTCGACGGCGCGGGAGGCGGTCGGCATGATCGTCGGTCGCGATACGCAATCGCTCGATGAAAGCGGCGTGACCCGCGCCGCGATCGAGAGTCTGGCGGAAAGCTTCTGCGATGGCGTGGTCGCGCCCTTCTTCTGGCTGCTGTTGCTGGGCCTGCCGGGTGTGTGGGCCTATAAGGCGGTGAATACCGCCGACAGCATGATCGGCCATCGCGAAGCGCCCTGGGGGCCGTTCGGCTGGGCGGCGGCACGCACCGATGACCTGATGAACCTGATCCCGGCGCGACTGGCCGGTTGCCTGCTCTGTCTGGCCGGGGGGGGCGGCTGGCGGGTGATGTGGCGCGACGCGCGCAATCATGCCTCGCCCAATGCCGGCTGGCCCGAAGCGGCGATGGCCGGCGCACTCGACCTGCGGCTGGCCGGGCCGATCCGCTATGATGGCGTACGCCATGACAAGCCCTGGATCGGCAGCGGGCGAAGCGAGGCCGATCCGCTCGACCTGCGCTGGGCGCTGGCCATCTATGTTCAGGCCTGCCTGCTGCTCTGGCTGGTGGCCGGGCTGCAGGCGCTGTTTGCGGGAGACATGATATGAGAAGCAGTCTGCTGGTGCTGGGCGGCGCGCGATCGGGCAAGAGCCGCCATGCCCAGGCAGCGGCGGAAGCGCTGCCCGGCGCGCACGTCTTCATCGCCACGGCCGAGATTTGGGACGCGGAAATGGCCGACCGGATCGCCCGGCACCGGGCCGATCGCGGGCCGGAATGGGAAACGGTGGAGGCGCCGATCGAGCTGCCGGGCGCGATCGCGGCGGCGCGGGGCAAGATCGTGCTGGTCGATTGCCTGACATTGTGGGCCAGCAATCTGCTGCTGGCGGATCGGGATGGCGAGGCGGCGGCCGACGCGCTCTGTGCCGCGATCCTGGCCCATGACGGGGCGATCATCCTGGTCGCCAATGAAGTGGGATTGGGCATCGTGCCCGACAATGCGCTGGCGCGGCGCTTTCGCGATCTGGCCGGGACATTGAACCAGCGGGTCGCGGCGGTGGCGGATCGGGTCGTTTTCGTCGCGGCCGGCCTGCCGCTCGCGCTCAAGGGGTGAAGGGGCGGCGGACCGCCCCTTCGCTCGATTAGTCGCGCAGCAGTTCGTTGATGCCGGTCTTCGACCGGGTCTGCGCGTCGACGCGCTTGACGATCACGGCGCAATAGAGGCTGGGGCCGGGCGTGCCGTCGGGCAGCGGCTTGCCGGGCAGCGAGCCGGGGACGACGACCGAGTAGGGCGGCACTTCACCCATGAACACTTCGCCGGTGGCGCGGTCGATGATCTTGGTCGACTGGCCGATGAACACGCCCATCGACAGCACCGACCCCTTGCCGATGCGCACGCCCTCGACCACTTCCGACCGGGCGCCGATGAAGCAGTCATCCTCGATGATGACCGGATCGGCCTGCAGCGGTTCCAGCACGCCGCCAATGCCGACGCCGCCCGACAGATGGACATTCTTGCCGATCTGGGCGCAGCTGCCGACCGTCACCCAGGTGTCGACCATCGTGCCTTCATCGACGAAGGCGCCGATGTTCACGAAGCTGGGCATCAGGATGACATTCTTGGCGATGTGCGATCCGGCGCGGGCGAAGCTGCCCGGCACGGCGCGGAACCCGGCGGCGCGGAAGGCGGCCTCGTCCCAGCCGGCGAACTTGCTCGGCACCTTGTCCCACCAGTGGCCGGCGCCCGGACCATTGTCGATCATGACATTGTCGTTGAGGCGGAAGGAGAGCAGCACGGCCTTCTTCGCCCACTGGTTGACCTGCCAGCCGGCTTCGGTCGGCTCGGCGACGCGCAGTTCGCCCTTGTCGAGCAGGGCCAGCGCCTTGTCGACTGCCTGCCGGACGTCGCCCTGGGTCGACAGGTTGATGTTGGCCCGGTCCTCCCAGGCGGCGTCGATGATCGCGATCAGGTCTTGGCTCATGGTCTTTCCCCAAAAATATCCGCCAGGAACGGCGTCAGATGGTCGGTTTCATAATCGATGAAATCGGGATGATGGTCGTGATTGCCGGCTTCCGACCCGTTATTGACCCAGATGGTGGTCATGCCGATCGCCTTTGCGGGCTTGAGGTTGCGCGCCATGTCCTCGAAAAAGGCAGCGCGGGTCGGGTCGACGGCGTGGACGCTGCACAGTTCGGCATAGCCCGACGGATCGGGCTTGGGCACATAGCGGCAGGCATGGATGTCGTGGATCAGCTCGAACGCGCCGGCGAGGCCCAGCCGGTCGAGCACGCGGCCGGCATAGGTGGCATCGCCATTGGTGAAGATCAGGCGGCGGCCGGGCAGGGCGGCGATATGGGCGTTGAGGGCGGCATCGACCGCCAGCCGCTCCATCGATATGTCATGGACATAGTCGAGAAATTCGCGCGGCTCGATGCCATGATGGTGCATCAGCCCCGACAGGGTCGTGCCATGTTCCATGAAATAGCGTTTCTGGACGATCCGCGCCTCGGCCGGGTCGCAGCCCAACAGGCCCTGGATATATTCGCCCATCTTCACGTCGATCAGCGCGAACAGGTCCGCCTTCGCCGGATAGAGCGTATTGTCCAGATCGAAGATCCAGGTGTCGACATGGGCCAGGTCCGCGCGCATGGCCGCGCCCTAATCCCCGGCGGGGATTAGGGCAAGGGCGCAAAGGCCCCATGGATCGGCCGCATCAGCCGCAGCCGGGCGCTTCGCTGTCGTGATAGAAGTCCTGCACCGCGGCCCAGGCATCCTCGGCCGTCTCGACCCAGGTCAGCAGGTTGAGGTCATTGTGCGAAATCACACCCTCATCGGCCAGCGCCTCGAAATCCACCACCTTGTTCCAGAAATCCTTGCCGAACAGCAGGATCGGGATCGGCTTCATCTTGCCGGTCTGGATCAGGGTCAGCAGTTCGAACATCTCGTCGAACGTGCCGAAGCCGCCGGGGAAGACCGCGAGCGCGCGGGCGCGCAGCAGGAAATGCATCTTGCGCAGCGCGAAATAGTGGAACTGGAAGCTCAGTTCCGGCGTGACGAACAGGTTGGGCGCCTGTTCATGCGGCAGCACGATGTTCATGCCGATCGTGGTCTGGCCGACATCGACCGCGCCGCGATTGGCCGCTTCCATGATCGAGGGGCCGCCGCCCGAGCAGACGACGAAGTGACGGCAACCGGCGGCGTTGACCGGATATTGCGCCGCGATCCGCGCCAGCTTGCGTGCTTCCTCATAATAGCGGGCCTTCTTGCCCAGATTTTCGGCAATCTTCTTCTGTTCAGGCGTGGTGGCCGCGTCGATCCGCGCCTGGACCTGATCGGGTTCGGGAATGCGGGCGGAGCCGTAGAAGACGAAGGTGGATTCGATCCGCGCCTCGTCCATCAGCAACTGGGGTTTCAGCAATTCGAGCTGGAAGCGCACCGGGCGCAGATCCTCGCGCAGCAGGAACTCATTGTCCTGGAAGGCGAGCTTGTAGGCGGCGCTGCTGGTCTGGGGGGTTTCGATCGCCTTCCTGGCGTCGTCCGCTTCCTGGCGTGCGGGGCGGAATTTGCGTTCTTCAATTTCTTTCTTGGTCATTCCCAACAAGCTAGGCGCGGCAGGTGACAATGCCAAGACCGTTAGCGGGAAAATCCGCCAAGTTGGCTATTTCCGCTCAGCGGCAAAAGCCGCCGCGACCGCCCATGTCGAAATGGAAATGGTCATGATGGGCGGCGTTATAGTCGGGCGACAGCACCGTGTTGAACCGCTTGCAGGCGCTGGCATGGACCACTTCCAGAAACTGGCGGGTCCGCTTGTCGCCATGCCAGTCCTTCTCGACGCTGATCCGCCGCCCGTCGCTCAGGACGAAGGCGGATACATCGATCGCATTGCTGTGGGCATGTTCGCTGAGCTTGCCGCTGCCCGCGATCGGCCGGCAATTATAGGTGCCGAATGTCTCGATCTTCTCGATCTCCGCGCCCAGGATCAGCCGGGCGGCGGGTTGCACGGCATAGCGCGACCAGGCGGCGAAATTGGCAGCAAGATTGCAGGTCATGGCGCCAAGGCCCGAGGTCGGCACGCCGATGTCGAGCAGTTTGACGCTGCCGATCGCGCTGCATCCACCCCCGAAATTCTGGTCGGGCAGGGGGGTGAAAGCGACCGACTGGGACTGCAGCTTGGCGAAACATTGCCGGGTTTCGAGCGGCGGCGGCGCGGGCGGTGTGGCCGGGCGTGCGCTCTTCACCGGCTTGGATGCACGCGCGACTCGGCCCTTGGGCACCAGGTCGCCGCTGCAGGCGGCCAGCATGCTCGCCATCGTCGCGGCCAGGGCCGCGCTGCGCCATACCGAATTTTTCGTCGCCCGCTCTACCATCAATCCCGCATTTACCACGGCTTTCCGGGCCGATGGGTTAACGGCGCTGTCATTTCGTCGCATTTTGCTGCGGCTTGACTCTTTTTCGGAAATCTTTAGGGCGGCCGACGGGCCACGCGGTCCCAACGCCGCGCGTGCTCTCTGCAAGGAGACGCATTACATGACTGATCTGACTGCCGTTGACGCCACCATTGCGCCTGTCGCAAAGCCTGCCAACCGTCCGGCTCGCCCCTTTTTCTCTTCCGGTCCCTGCGCCAAGCCTCCGGGCTGGGATGCCGCCAAGCTGGCCACGCAGTCGCTCGGCCGTTCGCACCGCGCCAAGATCGGCAAGACCCGCCTCGCCTACAGCATCGACCTGATGCGCGAGCTGCTGAACCTGCCCGACACCCACCGCATTGGCATCGTGCCGGGTAGCGACACCGGTGCCTTCGAAATGGCGATGTGGACCATGCTGGGCGCCCGCCCGGTGACGACGCTCGCCTGGGAAAGCTTCGGCGAAGGCTGGGTGACGGACGCCGCCAAGCAGCTGAAGCTCGATCCCACCGTGATCCGCGCCGACTATGGCCAGTTGCCCGACCTTGGCACCGTAGACTTCTCGAACGACGTGCTCTTCACCTGGAACGGCACCACCTCGGGCGTGCGCGTGCCGAACGCCGACTGGATCCCGGCCGACCGCGAGGGCCTGACCTTCGCCGATGCCACCAGCGCGGTCTTCGCCTATGAGATCGACTGGACCAAGATCGACGTCGCCACCTTCTCCTGGCAGAAGGTGCTGGGCGGCGAGGGCGGCCATGGCGTGCTGATCCTCGGCCCCCGCGCGGTCGAGCGCCTGGAAAATTACACCCCCGCATGGCCACTGCCCAAGGTGTTCCGCCTGATGGCGAAGGGCAAGCTCGCCGAAGGCGTGTTCAAGGGCGAAACCATCAACACCCCTTCCATGCTGGCCGTGGAAGACGCGATCTTCGCGCTGGAATGGGGCAAGTCGCTGGGCGGCCTCAATGGCCTGATCGCACGCAGCAACGCCAATGCGGCGGCGCTGGGCAAGATCGTCGCCGAACGCGATTGGCTCGGCCATCTTGCCATCGACGAAGCCTCGCGCTCGACCACCAGCGTCTGCCTGACCGTCGAGGGTGCCGACGAAGCCTTCATCAAGGCCTTCGCCGGCCTGCTCGAGAAGGAAGGCGCGGCCTATGACGTCGCGGGCTATCGCGACGCCCCGGCGGGCCTGCGCATCTGGTGCGGCGCCACGGTCGAGACCGCCGATATCGAGGCGCTCGGTCCTTGGCTCGACTGGGCATATGCTGAGATCAAGGCTGCCGCTTAATCACATCATGGCGTCACCCCGGCCCTGAGCCGGGGGCCCGCTTCTTCATGTCCACTCCCGCAGATGAGCGGGACCCCGGATCAAGTCCGGGGTGACGATGAACGACAAGGATATTCCCATGCCCAAGGTTCTCATTTCCGACAAGATGGACCCCCGCGCCGCCGCGATCTTCCGCGAGCGTGGTGTCGAGGTCGACGTCATCACCGGCCAGACGCCGGAAGAACTGGCCGCGATGATCGGCGCCTATGACGGCCTCGCCATCCGCAGCTCGACCAAGGTCACCAAGGCGATCCTCGACGCCGCGACCAACCTCAAGGTCATCGGTCGCGCCGGCATCGGCGTCGACAATGTCGATATCCCGGCTGCATCGGCCCAGGGCGTGATCGTGATGAACACGCCATTCGGCAACTCGATCACCACCGCCGAACATGCCATCGCGCTGATGTTCGCGCTGGCCCGCCAGATCCCCGAAGCCAATGCCCAGACGCAGCAAGGCCTGTGGCCCAAGAACGGCTTCATGGGCGTGGAAGTGACCGGCAAGACGCTGGGCCTGATCGGCGCCGGCAATATCGGTTCGATCGTCGCCAGCCGCGCGCTCGGCCTCAAGATGAAGGTCGTTGCCTTCGATCCCTTCCTGACGCCCGAGCGCGCCGTGGAAATGGGCGTCGAAAAGGCCGATCTCGACACGCTGCTGGCCAAGGCCGACTTCATCACGCTGCACACGCCGCTGACCGACCAGACCCGCAACATCCTGTCGAAGGAAAATCTGGCCAAGACCAAGAAGGGCGTGCGTATCGTCAACTGTGCCCGTGGCGGCCTGATCGACGAAGCGGCGCTGAAGGAGGCGCTGGATTCGGGCCATGTCGCCGGCGCCGCGCTTGACGTGTTCCAGACCGAGCCCGCCAAGGAATCGCCGCTGTTCGGCACGCCGAACTTCATCTGCACCCCGCACCTGGGCGCATCGACCGACGAAGCGCAGGTCAATGTCGCGCTGCAGGTGGCTGAACAGCTCAGCGACTATCTGCTCGACGGTGGCATCACCAATGCGCTGAACGTGCCCAGCCTGTCGGCCGAGGAAGCGCCCAAGCTCAAGCCCTATATGGCGCTGGCTGAAAAGCTGGGCAGCCTGATCGGCCAGCTCGAAGGCGATGCCATCACCGGCGTCGCGGTCGAGGTCGAGGGCCATGCCGCCGAGCTGAACCAGAAGCCGATCACCGCCGCGGTGCTGGCCGGCCTGATGCGCGTCTATTCGGACACGGTGAACATGGTCAACGCGCCCTTCCTGGCGAAGGAGCGTGGTCTGGACGTGCGTGAAGTGCGCCATGACCGCGAGGGCGACTATCAGACGCTGGTGCGCGTCACCGTTTCGACCGAAGCGGGCGACAAGTCGGTGGCCGGCACGCTGTTCGGCCATGCCCAGCCGCGCCTGGTCGAACTGTTCGGCATCAAGGTCGAAGCCGATCTCGACGGCCACATGCTCTACATCGTCAACCAGGACGCGCCGGGCTTCATCGGCCGCCTGGGCTCGAAGCTGGGCGAGTCGGACGTCAATATCGGCACCTTCCACCTGGGCCGCCGCAACCAGGGCGGCGAAGCCGTGCTGCTGCTGTCGGTCGACGGCACCGTCACCGAACCGCTGCGCTGGGCGATCTGCAACCTCGCCGGCGTGAAGCAGGTGAAGCTGCTGCGCTTCGCGTAAATTCATACTTTGCCGGTCCGGGCTGCCATCGCGCAGTCCGGGCCGCGCGGAGTTGGGGATGGCCTAACCCAAAAATTCCGCTAAAGGGCCTGTCCCATGACCATGATCCCGCCCGGCCTTCTTCCTGAAGGACTTTCCGATCGCCTGCCGCCGCAGGCCGAAGCTTCCGCGCGCCTGGCGCGCCGCGTGCTCGATACGGTCGCGACCCATGGCTATGAGCGGGTCATGCCGCCGCTGGCGGAGTTCGAGGATACGCTGACCCAGCGGCTCAAGTCGATGCGCGCGCAGGATCTGGTCCGTGCCGTCGACCCGGTGTCGCAGCGCACTTTGGCCTTCCGCCCCGACATGACCGCGCAGGTCGGTCGCATCGCCGCCACCCGCCTGCGCAGCGCGCCGCGTCCGTTGCGCCTGTCCTATGCCGGGCCGGTGATCCGCCAGAAGGCGAGCCAGTTGCGCCCCGAGCGCGAGAAGATGCAGCTGGGCGCCGAACTGATCGGCAGCGACAGCGCCGCCGCCGCGGTCGAGATCGTCAACATCGCGATCGAGGCGCTGACTGCCGCCGGCGTCACCGGCATCACCATCGATTTCACCTTGCCCGACCTGATCGACGCGCTGGCTGCTGGTCCGTTGCCGCTGGGGGCAGAGGAACTGGAAGCCGTGCGCGCCGAACTGGACGCCAAGGATGCCGGCGCGCTGGTGGCGATCAGCCCGGCCGCCGCCGCCTATCTGCCGCTGATCGAGGCGACTGGCCCGTTCCACGCCGCGATGGAACGGCTGGAGGCGTTCAGCGCCAGCCTGGGTGGCGCCATAGACAGCCGCATCGCGGGCCTGCGCGCGATCGCCAAGCCGATCGGCTGGGACATCACCCTGACCCTCGACCCGACCGAACGGCACGGTTTCGAATTCCAGAACTGGTTCGGCTTCTCCATCTTTGCCGAGGGCTTCATCGGTGAGGTCGGCCGTGGCGGCAGCTATGCCATTGCTCGTGCTGGCGAAACGGATGAGCCCGCCATGGGCTTTTCGCTCTATCCCGATCCGCTGATCGACGCGGGCTTTGGCGACGAGCGGCCCAGGCGCCTGTTCCTGCCGGTCGGCCATGATGTCGTGCGCGCGGCCGCGCTGCGGGCCGAGGGCTGGCACACGGTTGCGGCCCTGGCGGACGGCGAAGATGGCGCGGCCCAGCGCTGCTCGCACTGGCTGGATGGCGGCGAGCCCCGCGCCTACTGACCGAACAGGCGACGCAGCCAGGCATCAACAATGCCGGTGCCGGCATAGTCGGCGTCGCCCATCTCGCGGTTGATCTGCATATGGCCGCGCAGGCCGCGTCCGGGTAGGGCATGAATCTCCACTGGCGTGCCGGCCTTGCGCAGCGCGGCGGCGAGCGCATTGGACTGGGCTGTGCCGTCGACCCGATCGACATGCAGCAGCAGGAAATCGGGGGCATTGGGCTTTGCCGCCTGCAAGGTGGGCGATAGCGCCTTCTGCCGCGCCGGATCGGTGCCGAACGCCTGTTCATAGGTTTTTGCCATGAATCGGCCGCCCTGCGCCATCTGCGTCGGGACATCATAGGCCGCGCCATCCAGCGCGATGATGCCGCGCACGGCATCGGGCTTCAGGCCGACCTTGGCAAAATAGCGCATGTCGGTGCCGACCAGCGCGACCAGATGCGCGCCGGCGCTGTGGCCCATCAGGATGATGCGGTCTGGATCGATGCCCAGCGTTGCCGCCCGGCTGCGCAGATGGGCGACCGCATCGGCGACATCCTGCGCTTGGCTCTCGACCGTCGCATCGGGCACCAGCCTATAATTGATCGAGGCGAAGGCATAGCCAAGGCCGGTATAATGGGGCGCCTTGGCCGCGCCGGTGGCATTGTCCTTGCTGCCGCGCTTCCAGCCGCCGCCATGGACGAAGATGACCAGCGGTGCCTTGGTGCCCTTGCCCGGCCAGAAGTCGATCGCCTGCAATGGATCATGGCCATAGGCCATGGCCTGCGGCGCAGTAGCCGTCTGGGCCTGGGCGGCCAGCGGCGCGCCCGCGAGCAGGGAGAGAATCAGGATGGGAATCAGCCGTCTGCGCATATGGATCGTCCTTCACTGCCCCTGCGCCGCCATGATCGCGAGGGCGCATCGCGCCGTAAAGCCGGCACCTGGTATCAAAGTGTAATGTGCCTCCAACCTTGACGCATCGGCCATGCCCGGCTAACGCGCGCCCCGCACAGGGCGTACCCCGCCCATCCTATTCCACCGGCATGCCGAGTCCCGTCGAAGGGCATGGCCGGTCCGCGCGGCGGGCGGAGGAGTGTATCCATGGCAAATGTTACTGTGATCGGCGCCCAGTGGGGTGACGAAGGCAAGGGCAAGATCGTCGACTGGCTGTCGGAGCGCGCCGATGTCGTCGCCCGTTTCCAGGGCGGGCATAATGCCGGCCACACGCTGGTCGTCGGCGAAAAGGTCTACAAGCTCTCGCTGCTGCCGTCGGGCATCGTGCGCGGCACGCTGTCGGTGATCGGCAATGGCGTGGTGCTGGACCCCTGGCACTTCCGTGACGAGGTCGCCAAGCTCAAGAGCCAGGGCGTCGAGATCACCCCGGCAAACCTGCAGATCGCCGAGACCTGCCCGTTGATCCTGCCCTTCCACCGCGACCTCGATGGCCTGCGCGAGGATGCGTCGGGCGCCGGCAAGATCGGCACCACCCGTCGCGGCATCGGCCCGGCCTATGAGGACAAGGTCGGCCGCCGCGCCATTCGCGTCTGCGATCTGGCCCATCTCGACGATCTCGACCTGCAGATCGATCGCCTGACCGCGCATCATGATGCGCTGCGCGCCGGTTTCGGTGAAGCGCCGATCGACCGCGCTCAGTTGATGGCCGACCTGACCGAGATCGCTGCCTTCATCCTGCCCTTCGTCAAGCCGGTCTGGCTGACGCTCAACAAGGCGAAATCGGAAGGCAAGCGCATCCTGTTCGAAGGCGCGCAGGGCACCTTGCTCGACATCGACCATGGCACCTATCCCTTCGTAACCTCGTCCAACACGGTGGCGGGCACGGCGGCGAGCGGCACCGGCCTTGGCCCCAATGGCGCCGGGTTCGTGCTGGGCATCGTCAAGGCCTATACCACTCGCGTCGGGTCCGGCCCGTTCCCGACCGAGCAGGAAAATGACGTCGGCCAGCGCCTGGGCGAGCGCGGCCATGAATTCGGCACCGTCACTGGCCGCAAGCGCCGCTGTGGCTGGTTCGACGCGGTGCTGGTGCGCCAGTCGGTCGCCGTTTCGGGCGTGACCGGCATTGCGCTGACCAAGCTGGACGTGCTCGACGGTTTCGAGGAGCTGAAGATCTGCGTCGGCTACAAGATCGGCGACCAGAGCTTCGACTATCTGCCCGCCCATGCGCAGGACCAGGCCAAGGCCGAGCCGATCTATGAAAGCATTGCCGGCTGGAGCGAAACCACCGCCGGCGCGCGCAGCTGGGCGGAGCTTCCGGCACAGGCGATCAAATATATCCGCCGTATCGAGGAACTGATCGGCTGCCCGGTCACGCTCGTGTCGACCAGCCCGGAACGCGACGACACCATCCTCGTCCGCGATCCCTTCGCGGATTAAGGGGCATGGCCGGCGAACGTTTCGAGCGACACAAGCAGCCCTGGACCCAGGATGAGGTCCAGAAGCTACATACGCTCGCGAAGAAGGGCATGGCGCTGAAGGCGATCGCCAAGGCGCTGACCCGCAGCGAGGAATCGGTGAAGACCCGCGCCAAGCAGGACGGGCTGTCGATCGCCAAGCTGCGCTGAGAGATTGAGAGGCCGGGCGGAAACGTCCGGCCTTTCCTCATTCCGGGGCGTGGCGCTCGACCGGCTGGATGGCCCCGTCCTTGGCATAGGTCAGTGGGGCGATGGTGATCGACCGCCGATGATCGCCGCCGCCGGGCAGCAGCCTGTCATGATAGAAGAGCCAGCTCTTGCCGCCCCGCTCGACGATCGCCTGATGATTGGTCGAGATCGGCAGATAGTCGAGGATCACGCCGCCATAGGCGAAGGGGCCGAGCGGCGAGGCGGCGGTGCCATAGATGATCTGGCCGGGCCAGCCGGTCGAGAAGCTGAAATAATAGCGGTCGCCATGGGCGTGGAGATAGGGCGCCTCGCCATATTTCTTCTTGGGGTCGCTCGCCGGCAGTCCGGTGACGACGACATCCATGATCGGACCATCGACATGGATCATGTCGGGCTTCAGCCGCACCACCTTGGGCACGCGGGTGCCGAAATAGAGATAGGCCTGTCCGTCCGTGTCGATGAAGACGGCGGGGTCGATCGGTTCGGCGCCGGCATTGGCGTCTCGCGCCTTGTCGATCAACGCGTCGCCGCGCGCGTCGCGATAAGGCCCCTGGGGGCGGTCGGCCACCGCAACGCCGATCCGGTCGCCGCCGATCGGCGCGTAGAAATAATAGCGTCCGTTGCGTTGGGCGACTTCGGGTGCCCAGGCCTTTGCATCGGGCCGTGCCCATTGGAAGGTGGTGACGTCGAGGAAGGCGCCGTCATCCTGCCAGCTTTTCATGTCGGTCGAACTGTAGAGGCGCCAGCTTGTGCTGTCCCAGTAGCGGCCGGAATTGGACGCATCGTCGGTGGCATAGAGATACCAGCGGTCGTCGAACCAGTGCGGCGAGGGATCGCCGGCGAAGCGCGGACTGATCGGCTTGCCCGGCTCGACATCGCCATTGGCCATCAGCAGGCCCATATAGGCGAGCAGCGCCATCCTCTTCATCAGCATCCTCCCGTGTCGATCATTGATACGATGATGGCGTTCCGCCATGTGAAATGCAATTTCGCATCGTGAAATATTGAAAGATTGGAAGGCCGGCTGGACCCGATCGGGGCGGGATGCGACAAGTTTGCCGACATCAAAACAGGAGGCTCCGCATGGCACTCGATATCCTCGTCCTCTACGGCTCCTATCGGCGAGACCGGCTCGGTATCCGGCTGGCCGACTATCTGATCCGCGGCTTTGAAGGGCTGGGGCATAGGGCGGAACTGGTCGATGCCAAGGCGATCGACCTGCCGATACTCGACCTGCGATACAGCGATTATCCGGCCGGCGAAGCGCCTGCCGCCATGGCGCTGCTGGCGCAGCGCCTGTCCGCTGCCGATGCCTTCGTCTTCGTCGCGGGCGAATATAATCGCGGCATGCAGCCGGGCCTCAAGAATCTGGTCGACCATTATCTCAAGGAGTTCGACCGTCGCCCCGCCGCGATTGCCAGCTACTCGATGGGGCGTTTTGCCGGGGTGAACAGCCATGCCGACTGGACGGTGACGCTGTCCGCCATGGGCATGGCGGTGATGCCCGAGCGCCTCAGCGTCGGTCAGATCCAGCAGACGTTGGACGAGCAGGCCCGGCCCCAGGGCGAAGGCGGGGCGGCGCTGGATCGGGGCTTTGCGGGTTTCGCCGACACGCTCATCTGGTGGGCGCAAGCGGCGAAGGCGCAGCGCTGATCTCCTCGCGCGCCGATATCACCGTCGCAGCCACAAGGTCGCCGGTGACGTTGAGCGCGGTGCGGCACATGTCGAGCAGCCGGTCGACGCCCAGCACCAGCCCGATCCCCTCGGGCGGGATGCCGACCATCGCCAGGATCATCGCCACCACCGGCAGCGACCCGGCCGGCACGCCCGCCGTGCCGACCCCGCCCAATATGCAGACCAGCATCACCATCAGCTGCTGGCCAAGGCTGAGGTCGACATGGAAGAATTGGGCGAGGAACAGGACGGTGATCCCCTCGAACATCGCCGTGCCATTCTGGTTGGCAGTGGCGCCGATGGTCAGGACGAAGCGGGGGATGCGGCGCGGCAGGTGCAGCTTCTCTTCCGCAACGCGGATGGCGGTCGGCAGGGTGGCATTGGAGGAGGCGGTGGCGAAGGCCATGACGCTCGCTTCCTGCACGGCGGCGAAGAAGCGCAGCGGCGACCGGCGCGCCAGCAGGCCGATCAGCAGCGAATAGATGCCGAACATCTGGATCGCGAGCGCCAGCAGCACGACCCCGACATAGGCGGACAGGCGCACCAGCAAGTCCCAGCCGAACTGGGCGGCGAGGTTGAACATGAAGCAGGCGATGGCGATCGGCGCCAGGCGGATGACGATCGATATGAGGCGCATCGTCACCGTGAACAGCCCCTCCATCGCATCGAGCAGCAGCTTCGTTTCCTTCGTCTGCACCAGCACCAGCCCGATGCCGAAGAAGAGGGCGAAGACCATCACCGCCAATATGTCATTGTCGGCCATCGCCGCGATCACATTGTCGGGGATGATCGCGATCAGCGCCTGCATGCCGGTGGGCGTGTCGGCGCCGCGGTCAAGGATCGCCTTGGCCCCCTGGCCCGCATCGGCCAGCAGTGCGTGCGCCTGCGCCGGATCGACGCCGCTGCCCGGTTGCAGCAGATTGACCAGCGCAAGGCTGATGACGACGGCTATGCCCGACACGATCAGCGTGTAGAGGAGAGTGCGCAGCCCCACCCGGCGCAGCGAGCGCATCTCGCCCATTTCGGCGATGCCGACGATCAGCGCGGAGACCAGCAGCGGGATCACGAGCATGAACAGCAGGCGCAGGAAGACCTGCCCTATCGGGCCGGTGAGATAGCGGGTGACCGCATCGATCCAGGGCGCACCGGGCGTTACGGCATAGGCGATCAGCCCGGCGGTGAGGCCGATCAGGAAGCCGGCCAGCATCTGCCATTGCAGCGAGAAGGCCGCGCGCCGGCCCGCCTGTTCCTTTGTGCCTGAACCACTCATGGCTTCTCCTCTTCCTCCCGACCAACGAGCCATAAGGAAGCGGGTTGCGCGGCCGGCAATATTTCGTTTCGTTAGGGCATCGACGGAGCATGGCCGCATGCTCGGGCGTTGGGCCGGTTCACCAGAAGGAGTCTTGCATGATCGTTGATGCCGTCCCCAGCATGCGCCGGATCGCATCGGAAGTGTGGAAACCGCTGACCGCGCTATTCGTGTGGGACTGTGCGGTCACGGCCGCTTATTATCTATTGCCGTTCAAGGCCCCTTCGCTGCCGCTCACCATCTTCGGTTCGGCTCTCGCCCTGTTCCTGGGCTTCCGGTCGAACAGCAGTTACCAGCGCTGGTGGGAAGGGCGCACATTGTGGGGGGCGATGATCAACGCCTCCCGCAGCCTGGCGCGTTCGGCGCGCAACTTCCTGCCCGACCCGGAAGCGCGGGACCTCAAGCGCGAGATCGTCAAGCGCCAGATCGCCTATGTGAATGCGCTGCGCTGCCAGTTGCGGCGCCAGACGATCGGTGAGGACGTGACCAAATTCCTGCGCGAGGAGGATCAGGGCAAGGCGCTGGCGCGCGCCAATCCGGCCAATGGCCTGCTCGACAGCACCGGCCGGCGGATCGACATGGCGCGGCGGGAAGGCTGGATCGACACCATCCAGCAGACCCAGATGGAAAAGGTGCTGGTCGACATCGCCAATGCCCAGGGCGGGATGGAGCGGCTGAAGAACACGCCGCTGCCCTTCCAGTATCGACTGTTGCCGGTCGTGTTCACCCATCTCTTCTGCATCCTGCTGCCGATCGGGCTGGTCGAGACGCTGGGTTTCGCCACGCCGCTGGGATCGACGGTCGCGGGCCTGATGTTCATGGCGGTGCTACGGATCGGCGATGATCTGACCGATCCCTTTGCCGACAGCGTGCATGACGTACCGCTGACCGCCATGTGTCGGACGATCGAGATCGACCTGCTACAGTCGATCGGCGATCCGGCGCCAGACCCGGTGACGCCGGTGCGCGGCGTCCTGTGGTAAGAAAAAGCCCCGCCAGCATCATGCCGGCGGGGCATTTTCTTTGGGTAAGGCTGAGGACGCTTAGCCCTTGCGGTCTTCGTCGACCATGTCGGAGGTCAGTTCCAGCCCCGCCCGGCCATGGGACGGGGTATGGGCCGGCGCCTTGGGATGGGGCACGTCGACCGGCTCCTCTACTTCCAGCATGCCTTCCCACTTGGTGATGACCGAGGTGGCGATGGCATTGCCCAGCACGTTGGTCGCGGTGCGGCCCATGTCCATGAAATGGTCGACCGCCAGGATGAAGGCGACGCCCTCGACCGGCAGGTCGAACTGGCCGAGCGTGGCGGCGACCACGACCAGCGAGGCGCGCGGCACGGCGGCGATGCCCTTGCTGGTGACCATCAGGACGAGCAGGATCGTGATCTGGGTCGCGATCGGCAGGTCGATGCCATAGGCCTGGGCGATGAAGATGGTCGCGAAGGTCGCATACATCATCGAGCCGTCGAGGTTGAAGCTGTAGCCCAGCGGCAGCACGAAGCTGTAGATGCGGCGCGGCACGCCGAACCGGTCGAGCTGCTCCAGCATCTTGGGATAGGCGGCTTCCGACGAAGCGGTCGAGAAGGCGATCAGGATCGGTTCGCGGACATAGCGGATCAGCTTGAACATCCGCTTGCCCAGGAAAATCGCACCCGCGCCGAACAGCAGCACCCACAGGCAGATGAGGGCGATGTAGAATTCGCCGACCAGCGCGCCGTAGGTCTTGAGCACGCCCAGGCCCTGCACCGTCACCGACGAGGCGAGGGCGCCGAACACGGCGAGCGGCGCGACCCGCATGACATAGCCGGTAACCTGCAGCATCAGCTCGACCAGCGCCTCGATCACGGTGATGATCGGCTTGCCCTTTTCGCCGATGGCGGTCAGCGCCACGCCGACGAACAGCGAGAAGACGACGATCTGCAGGATCTGGTTGTCCGCCATCGCGCCGATCATCGACGTCGGGAAGACGTGCAGAATGAAGTCGCGGAAATTGAGCGCTTCGGTGTTGACGCCCGCATCCGCGCCCGACCGGACGAGGTTGAGGCCGGCACCCGGCTCGAAGAAATTGACGAAGATCAGGCCCAAGGTCAGCGAAATGAGGCTGGCGATGATGAACCAGGCGAGCGCGCGCCCGCCGATCCGCCCCAGTGCCGCGCTGTCGCCCATATGGGCGATGCCCGCGACCAGCGTGGAAAAGACCAAAGGCGCGATGATCATCTTGATCAGATGAAGGAAGATGTCGGCCAGAAGGTGAAAATAGCCCGCCACATCCTTGGCCAGCGCTTCATCCCCGCCGACCCAGAGATTGGCCACGAAGCCCACGATCACGCCCAGGACCATGCCTGTCAGGATGTAGGCCGTCAGTCGATTTCGCATTATATTCCTCTAGCCAGCGAGCGGTCCGCCCGCGCATTCATTCTGTTCTGCTGGGTGGTGACACCTAACAGGCGCCCGGCCAGCCCGCAATCGGGCAGGCTTGGACTGTGCGGGGATAGACGAATGAGCCACCATATTCCGCGCCCTGTTTTACGGCAGGACAACGGCAGGACGCTCGATCAGGGGTAGAGAAGCCCCTCGTTCCAGCCATTTTCCTGGCGGGTGAAGACGCGTCGTTCATGCAGGCGATGCTCGCGGTCCTGCCAGAACTCGATCCGTTCCGGGGTCAGGCGGAAGCCCGACCAGTGGGGTGGGCGCGGCACCGGGCCGCCCTCGAACCGGGCGCGCACCTCTTCATAGCGATCCATGAAGACGGCGCGCGAGGGCAGCGGGCGGGACTGGTCGGAAGCCCAGGCGCCGAGTTGGCTGTCGCGGCTGCGAGTGGCGAAATAGGCGTCGGCGGTCGCGTCGTCGACCGGGCCGACACTGCCCTCGATCCGGATCTGGCGGCGCACCGACTTCCAGTGGAACAGCAGGGCGGCATGCGGATTGGCGAGCAGGTCGCCGGCCTTGCGCCCTTCGAAATTGGTGTAGAAGATGAAGCCGTCGGGGCCATGGCCCTTGAGCAGCACCATGCGGACCGACGGGCGGCCTTGCGCATCGGCCGTGGCCAGCGCCATGGCGTTGCTGTCATTGAGTTCGGTCTCGCGCGCCTGCGCATACCACTCGTCGAAAAGGGCGAAGGGATCGGTCATGCCCCTGCCTTAGATTCCCGGCACCGCACTGTCGATACGGATGCGCCGCAGCTTGAACGATGCCCGGCCTTCGGCCACATAGGGGCGATATGGCCGTGATGCGGCAGATACCGGTTTCAGCATAACAGGATGATAGATGGCGGATCCCTATTCCACTCTGGGTGTGGCGCGCAGCGCGAGCGAAGCGGAGATCAAGTCCGCCTATCGCAAGCTGGCCAAGCAATATCACCCCGACAAGAATCAGGACAATCCCAAGGCGGCGGAGAAATTCTCGGCCGTGACCAATGCCTATGACCTGCTGTCGGACAAGGACAAGCGGGCCCGCTTCGACCGGGGCGAGATCGATGCCGATGGCAATCCGACCGCGCCCTTCGGCTTTGGCGGCGGTGGCGGCGGGCGTGGCCGTCCCGGCGGGTTCGAGTTCAACGAGGGCGGCGCCGATTTCGGCGATATTTTCGAAGGCCTGTTCGGCGGTGCGGGCCGTCGCGCCGGGGGCGGCGGTGGTTTTGGCGGCTTTGGTCGCGGCGCGCCGCCGGCCAAGGGGGCCAATGTCGCCTATCGGCTGGCGGTGCAGTTCGTCGACGCTGCTACGCTGGCGCCGCAGCGCATCACCCTGCAGGATGGCAAGACGATCGACCTGAAGCTGCCCGCCGGGGTCGAGACCGGCACGCAGATGCGCCTGACCGGCAAGGGGCAGCCGGGCGCGGGCGGTGCGGGCGACGCGATCGTCACCATCGAGGTGAAGCCGCACCCCTTCTTCAAGCGCGACGGCGACAATGTGCTGCTCGATTTGCCGATCACCATCAACGAGGCGGTGAAGGGCGGCAAGGTGAAGGTGCCGACCGTCGATGGCCCGGTGATGCTGGGCGTGCCGGCCGGCACCACATCGGGCAAGACGCTGCGCCTGCGCGGCAAGGGCTTTACCGGCAAGGATGGCCAGCGCGGCGACCAGCTTGTGACCTTGCTGATCGACGTGCCTGCCGATGATCCGGTGATCCTCCAGCTGGTCGAGGATTGGCAGGATGGTCGCGCGGTGCGGACCCATCTGGGCGTCTAGGACGTTCGGCAAGGGTGCCGCTGCCTTCCCCCTATAGTCCGGAGTCGCGCCGCCACATGGCGGCGCAGGCGCAGGAGAAATTCCATCGCCAGATCGATCGGGTCCGGCCGGGTTCGCGCAGCTTCGAGATCGCCAAGCGGGTGATGGTGGGCGTCTATAGCGACGGGTTCATCCATGCGGGGAACCTGGCCTATCTCTCGCTGATGACGCTGTTTCCCTTCTTCATCGTCGCCGCCGCCGTCGCCAGCGTCTTCGGCCGCACGTCGGACGGGCTGTCGGCGGTGAATGCCTTTCTCTATACCGTGCCGCGCGGCGTTGCCGATGTCGTGCGCCAGCCGATCAGCGATGTGTTACAGGCGCGTTCCGGCAATCTGCTCTGGTTCGGCGGTCTGGTGGGGCTCTGGACCGTGGGCAGCCTGATCGAGACGATCCGCGACATATTGCGCCGCGCCTATGGAACGAAGAGCACCAAGCCCTTCTGGCGTTATCGACTGGCGTCGGTCGGGATCACGCTGGTCAGCGTGCTGGCGGTGATGTTCGCCTTTTCGATGCAGGTGATGATAACGGCGGTGGACCAGCTGCTCCACCGGCTGCTGCCCTTCGCGGATGAGGCGATCGCCTGGGTTTCCTCGGCCAAGCTGGTGCCGATGGCGATATTATGCGTCGCGCTCCACTCGCTCTATGTCTCGCTGACCCCGTCGCTCTACCGTGACAAGCGCTTTCCCAAATGGCCCGGCGCCGTCGCCACCGCGCTGTGGTGGTATGCCGTCACTCTGCTATTGCCGGTCACATTGTCGATGCTGGGCGGCTATGACCGGACCTATGGCAGTCTGGCCGGTGTCATGATCACCCTCATTTTTTTCTTTCTCGTGGGGCTCGGCGTGGTAATTGGCGCCGAATTGAATGCGGCACTGGCGGAATTTCCGGAAGACGAAGCAGCCGGCACCGTGCAGGACAAAGGGAACGGAACGACGATATGACAGGCTTGATGGCGGGAAAGCGCGGGCTCATCATGGGGCTGGCGAACGACAAGTCGCTGGCTTGGGGTATTTCGCAGCAACTGCATGCGCAGGGCGCGGAACTGGCCTTCTCCTACCAGGGCGAGGCGCTGGCCAAGCGCGTGAAGCCGCTGGCGGAACAGCTGGGCTCGGACTTCCTGATCGACTGCGACGTGTCCGATATGGCGAAGCTGGACGAGGCCTTTGCCGAGATCGAGGCGCGCTGGGGCAAGCTGGACTTCGTCGTCCATGCGATCGGCTTTTCCGACAAGAATGAGCTGCGTGGCCTCTATGCCGACACCAGCCTCGACAATTTCCTGATGACCATGAACATCTCCGTCTACAGCTTCGTCGCCGTCGCGGCCCGCGCGCGCAAGCTGATGAAGGAAGGCGGCAGTCTGCTGACGCTGAGCTATTATGGCGCGGAAAAGGTCATCCCCCATTATAACGTCATGGGCGTGGCCAAGGCGGCGCTGGAAACCAGCGTCAAATATCTGGCGATGGACCTGGGCCCGGAAAATATCCGCGTCAACGCGATCTCGGCCGGCCCGATCAAGACGCTGGCGGCCAGCGGCATCGGCGATTTCCGTTACATCATGAAGTGGAACGAGCTGAACTCGCCGCTGCGTCGCAACGTGACGATCGACGATGTCGGCGGTGCCGGCCTTTACCTGCTGTCGGACCTCGCTTCGGGCGTGACGGGTGAGATCCACCATGTCGATGCGGGCTATAATGTCATCGGCATGAAGGCCGAAGACGCGCCCGACATCGCGCTGGACAAGTAAGAACGACGCGACCGGATTGGAACGGATATGAGCTTCAACACATTCGGTCGCGTCTTCCGCTTCTCGACCTGGGGCGAGAGCCATGGTCCGGCGATCGGCGCGATGGTCGATGGCTGCCCTCCGGGCCTGGCATTGAGCGAGGCGGACATCCAGCCTTGGCTCGACCTGCGCAAGCCGGGCACGTCCAAGTTCACGACCCAGCGGCGCGAGCCCGATGAGGTGCGTATCCTGTCGGGCGTGTTCGAGGGCAAGACCACCGGCACGCCGATCAGCCTGATGATCGAGAATACCGACCAGCGGTCGAAGGATTATTCGGAGGTCGCCAAGGCCTATCGCCCTGGCCATGCCGACTATGCCTATGACGCCAAATATGGCTTTCGCGACTATCGTGGCGGCGGGCGGTCCTCGGCGCGCGAAACCGCCAGCCGGGTTGCGGCCGGTGCGGTGGCGCGGCTGGTCATCCCGGAAGTCGATATCTTCGCTTATGTAAGCGAGATCGGCGGCGACGCGATCGACTATGGCAATTTCGACGCGGCGCAGATCGGCCAGAATCCCTTCTTCTGCCCTGACGCCGAAGCCGCGGTGCGCTGGGAAGCGCTGGTCGATGGCGCGCGCAAGGATGGCTCGTCGCTCGGCGCAGTGGTCGAATGCGTGGCCAGTGGCGTGCCCGCCGGCTGGGGCGCGCCGCTCTATGCCAAGCTCGACAGCGAACTGGCGAGTGCGATGATGAGCATAAACGCGGTCAAGGGCGTGGAAATCGGCGACGGCTTCGCAGCCGCCCGGCTGCGCGGTGAGCAGAATGCCGATCCGATGCGGCCCGGCGCCGACGGTCCGGTCTTCCTGGCCAATCATGCCGGCGGCATCGCTGGGGGCATTTCGACCGGCCAGCCGGTCAAGGTCCGTATCGCCTTCAAGCCGACCAGTTCGATCCTGATTCCGGTCGAGACGGTGACCCGCGAAGGCGATGCGTCGGATATCATCACCAAGGGGCGTCATGACCCGTGCGTCGGCATTCGCGGCGTGCCGGTGGTCGAAGCGATGATGGCGCTGGTGCTGGCCGACCAGAAGCTGCTGCACCGCGCCCAGTGCGGGGCCGACTGACGCGCCGAACCGCGCCAATCGCGCGCCGAATGTGCAAAAGATGCGAGACGACTCACCCATGTTACGCTAGGATGACATGGTCACCCGCGGGAGGGTGAGCGGCAGAGCGTAAGCCTGGGGAGCGTCAGCACGCTATGCGTGGATTGACGGTCAAAACGTCCCCTGACGCCGCGACACGGGCCAGCCATGCAACCATGGCTGGCCCATTTCGTTTCACCTCCGTTAGAGACGCGATCACGCGATCAAACGGGGGCAAGACGAGATGCATTTCATCACCGCGCTATTGGGCATCTACCGCGCGGAAATCGGCCTGGTCATTCTCGCCTGCATGTTCGTCGCCTTCGTGCGCGAACGCTATTCCCCGACCGTCGTGTCGGTGCTGGGGGCCTGTGCCTTCGCGCTGCTCGGCCTGCTCGACGAGAAATCGCTCTTCTCCGTCTTTTCGAACAGCGCGCCGCTGACCGTGGGCGCGATGTTCGTGCTGTCGGGGGCGCTCATTCGCACCGGCACGATCAACCGCATCGCCGATCTGGTCATGGTCCGGGCGCAGAAGCATCCGCGGCTGGCGCTGGTGGAGGTTGCGGTGGGCACGGTGCTGCTGTCGGCCTTCCTCAACAACACGCCGGTCGTCGTGCTGCTGATCCCGATCATGTTCCGACTGGCGCAGGCGACCGCCTATCCGGTCAAGAAGCTGCTGATCCCGATGAATGCGGTGGCGGTGATGGGCGGCTGCGTCACCCTGATCGGCACGTCGACCAACCTGATCGTTGCGGGGATCGCCGCTGAACAGGGCATGCAGCCCTTCGGCATTTTCGATATCACCCCCTATGGCCTGGCCGGCACCATTGCCGGCGTCATCGGCCTGGCCTGCCTCAGTTTCCTGCTGCCCAGCGACCCGCCCTCGATCGCGGGCGAGAATGGCGGCAATGTGCAGGAATATCTGACCGAACTGGTCGTGACGCCGGACAGCGAGGTGGTCGGGCGGGAGATTGGCGAATTGTCCGTCCTTGGCCGCTCGGTCACCCTGATCGGGCTCAAGCGGGCCGGCGAGATACGGCGCCACGACCTGGAGCAGGAGGAACTGCATGTCGGCGACCGGCTGATCGTCCGCGCCGATGGCACGGCGATCATGACCCTACGCGAATCGGGCGATTTCGAACTGGGCATCGCCGCCGATTCCGAGACCTCCGCCCGCGAGGGCACGGTGATCGAGGCGATGGTCGCGCCCAGCCACCCCTCGATCGGCGAGCGGCTGATCGACATTCCCTTCCTCCATGCCCTGCGCGTCCGGTTGATCGGCATCCATCGCGCTCGCCATCTGCCGGGGCCGGACCTGGCCGATACGCGGGTGCGCGGCGCCGACCGGCTGCTGGTGGCGGGCAGCGACGACGCGATGCGTTCGCTGAAAGACAATCCCAACCTGATCGGCGTCGACATCAGCCGCACCCGCGCCTTCCGCCCGCGCAAGGCATGGATCGCGATCCTGGCAATGGCCGCGGTGGTTATCCTGTCGGCGCTCGACGTGATCGGCATCGGCCTGGCCGCCTTCATCGCCGTCGGCGTGATCCTGGTCACCCGCTGCATCGATGCGGAGGAGGCCTGGGCGGCGATCGACGGCGATGTGCTGATCCTGATCTTTGCCATGCTGGCGGTCGGCCTGGCGCTGGAACAGGCGGGCAGCGTCGCGCTGATGGTCGGCTGGATCACGCCGCTGATGCAGGTCGCGCCACAATGGAGCCTGGTCTTCATCGTCTATTTCGCGGCGCTGATCCTGTCCGAGCTGCTCAGCAACAATGCGGTCGCGGCGCTGTTGACGCCGCTCACCATCGCGCTGGCGCATCAGCTGGGCACCGATCCGCGTCCGCTGGTGATTGCGCTGATGATCGGGGCATCGGCCTGTTTCGCGACGCCGATCGGCTATCAGACCAATGCGCTTGTCTATGCTGCGGGCGATTATCGCTTCGCCGATTTCGTGCGCATTGGCGTGCCGCTCAACCTGATCGTCGGCACGGCGGTGTGTGCGGCGCTCGTGATTCTGGGCTAGGGACCAATTGCCCGCATCCGGCCCTGTCGGCACGGGTGCGGGCCCGGCATGAAGGCGGCGATCCATCAGGAGTATCGCCATGAGCCGCCTTCGCTTCACCCAGGTCGACGCCTTTGCCGACGCGCCCTTCACCGGCAATCCGGCGGCGGTGATGCCGCTCGACGCCTGGCTCGACGATGCGGTGCTGCAGGCGATCGCTGCGGAAAACAACCTGTCCGAAACCGCCTTCACCGTGCCGACGCCGGACGATGCGGAGGCCGATTATGCGCTGCGCTGGTTCACCCCGGCGGTCGAGGTGAAGCTGTGCGGCCATGCCACGCTGGCGAGCGGCCATGTGCTGATGCAGGGCGATGCCATCCGTTTTCGCACGTGCCATGCCGGTGTGCTGACCGTGACCCGCGCGGGCGAGGGCTATGAACTGTCGCTGCCGGCCTGGACCAGCGCGCCGAAGGCGCTGCCGGCGCTGGCGGCGGGGATGGGCGGCGACATCGTCGAAACGCGCTGGCGTGATGGCGGCTATGCGATCTTCGTCTATCGCGATGCCGATGCGATCCGTGCGCTGGAGCCTGACTTCGCGACCCTGCGCAAGCTCGGCGACAATTTGCTGATGGCGACCGCGCCGGGCGACGACAGCGACATCATCAGCCGTGTCTTCGTGCCCGGCGGCGGGATTGACGAGGATCCGGTGACCGGATCGGCCCATGGCCTGCTGACGCCCTATTGGGCCGAGCGGCTCGGCAAGGATGCGATCAGTGCCTATCAGGCGTCGGCGCGGGGCGGGCGGCTCGGTTGCCGGCTGGAGGGCGACCGGGTGGTGATGACCGGCGCCTGCCGCACGGTGATCGAGGGCATATTCACCCTTTAACCGGGGAAGAGGCCGATCAGCCGGGCCAGTTGCGCCTTCACGGCGGCGCGCTGTTCCTTCTTTGGCGACATGCCGATCCGCACGATCGTCAGCCGCTGGCCGGGCGCGACCAATATATATTGGCCATTATGACCGACGCAGCCGAACAGGCTGGCCGAGGCGAGGCCGGGCATCAGCGCGCTCTCGCTGCTGTCCCGGTTGAGCCAGAGATGGGCGCCATAGGCCGCGTTCCGGGGCGAGGGCGCGCGCATATAGTCGACCCATTTTTCCGGCACGATCTGATGGCCGTTGGGGGAGCGGCCATGGTTGCGCAGCAATTCGCCGAAGCGGCCATAGTCGCGCGCGGTCATGTGCATGATCGATCCGCCGATCAGCGTGCCGTTGGCGTCATATTCCGGGGTCAGGCTGGACAGTTTGCCCGGCGCCTTCAGCCGGCCGTCGATGAACATCTGCATCGCCCGGCGACGCACGTCGGGATGGGGGCTGTTGGTCAGCATCCGGGTCATCAGGTCCGACAGGATCATCGTGCTGCCGGTGGAGTAGGAAAATGTCTCGCCGGGAACATGCGCCAGCGGCTTGGATTCGGCATAGGCCGCCATGTCCTGCGCGCCGTCCATGAACAGCATGCGCACGGTGTCGCCGTCGGTGATCGGCTCGCCATCCTCGGCATGGTCGAGGCCCGAGGTCATCGACAGCAGCTGGCGCAGGGTGATGCGGCCGCGCGGATCGCCCGGCTGGCTCCAGGCCGCGACCGGCACCGGCGAATCGAGCGCCAGCCGTCCGTCCGACACCATCAGGCCGACCAGCACCGCGGTCACGCTCTTGGCCATCGACCAGGACAGCAATTTCGTGTCGGGGGTGATGCCGGGGGCATAGCGTTCGGCAATCACCTTGCCGTCGCGCATCACCAGCAGGGCGCGGGTATCGCCCATGTCCTTGTCGTCGAACAGCGGATCGATCGCGCCGCGCAGCGCGCTGGCGCTGACCACCGCGTCGGTGGACACGCTATAGACGGGCTCGGGCGCATGGGCCGCGCGCCCCGCCAGCGTGCCGGCGAGGACGAGCGCCACCAGCCCGGCACCCATGGCAAGGCGCTTTACGATTCGCTTCTCGATCTGCATAAGCCGGCGCCCTTAGCATGGAGGCGGGAAGAAGGACCATGGCGGTTCGTGGTAAATGGTGGATCGTCGCGGCGGTGATCGTCGTCGCGCTGCTGGCCGCGCTGGCGTGGAACTGGTCGACCCTGCGTGCCCGCGCGCAGCTCGGCTCGGCCTATGGCGCGCGGCTGACCTGTTCCTGCCGCTATGTCGAGGGTCGCGCCATGGGCAGCTGCCAGGGCGACAAGGAGCCGGGCATGGCGATGGTGCGGCTGACCGACAAGCCGGAGGAGCGGGCGGTCGAGGCGCATGTCCCGCTGCTGGCGTCGCGCACCGCACGCTTCAAGCCGGGCTGGGGCTGTCTGCTCGATCCGGCGAGCTAAGCGCCACTGGCACCGATAGGCTTGACTCGCTAAGGCCGGATGATGCCCCGCGACATTCCCACGCTGCTCCACGATATTTTCGGCTTCACGACGTTCCGCGGGGTGCAGGAACAGGTGGTCGGCCGGGTCATGGCGGGGCAGCCGACCCTGGCGATCATGCCGACCGGCGCGGGCAAGTCGCTCTGCTATCAGCTGCCGGCCGTAGCGCTGGATGGCTGCTGCGTCGTCGTCTCGCCGCTGATCGCGCTGATGCATGATCAGTTGCGGGCGGCGACCGCTGTGGGCATCCGGGCCGCCAGCCTGACCAGCGTCGATGCCGACTGGCGCGAGACGCAGGATCGGCTGCGCAATGGCGAACTGGACCTGCTCTATGTCGCGCCGGAACGGGCGAGCGGCGAGGGGTTCCGCAATCTGCTGCGGTCGGCGAAGGTCGCCCTGTTCGCGATCGACGAGGCGCATTGCGTGTCCGAATGGGGGCATGATTTCCGTCCCGACTATCGGTTGCTGCGGCCGCTGCTCGATGAATTTCCCGATGTCCCGCGGCTGGCGCTGACGGCGACGGCGGATGCGCATACGCGCAAGGATATCCTCGTTCAGCTCGGCATTCCCGAGGATGGCCTGATCATCTCGGACTTCGACCGGCCCAATATCCGCTATGCCGTCCATCCGCGCGATGGGCTGACCCGGCAGCTGGCCGACCTGCTTGCCGCCAATCCGGGGCCGGGCGTGGTCTATGCGCCGACCCGCGCCGCGACCGAGAAGCTGGCCGAGACGCTGGGACGCGGCGGCCGGGCGGTGCGCGCCTATCATGCCGGCATGGATCCGGCCCAGCGCGCCGCCAACCAGGCCGCCTTCATCGCCAGCGAAGATATGGTGATGGTCGCCACCGTCGCCTTCGGCATGGGGATCGACAAGCCCGACGTGCGCTTTGTCGCCCATGCCGGCCTGCCCAAGTCGATCGAGGGCTATTATCAGGAATCGGGCCGCGCCGGCCGCGACGGCGAACCGGCGGTCGCCCATCTCTTCTGGGGGGCGGAGGATTTCGCCCGTGCCCGCCAGCGCATCATGGAGCTGGAGCCGGCGCGCCAGCAGGGCGAGCGGGCGCGGATCGCGGCGCTGGGGGCGCTGGTGGAGACCGCGACCTGCCGCCGGGCGATCCTGCTGCGCCATTTCGGCGAAGACCCGCCGGCGACCTGCGGCAATTGCGACAATTGCCTGACCCCGCCGGCCAGCGTTGACGCGACTGAAACGGCGCGCAAATATCTGTCGGCCGTCTATCGCACCGGCCAGAGCTTTGGCGCGGGCCATATCGAGGCGGTGCTGAGCGGTGCCGTCACCGACAAGATTCGCGAGCGCGGACATGACAAGATTTCCGTCTATGCGATCGTCGATGGCGATGAGACGACGCTGCTGCGGCCGGTGTCGCGGGCGCTGCTGGTGCGGGACGCGCTGGAGACGACCGAGCATGGCGGGCTGATGCTCGGCCCCAATGCCCGGCCGATCCTGCGCGGCGAGGAGGAAGTGCGCATCCTCGTGCCGCCGCGGCGCGAGCGGAAGAAGCGCAACGCCCGCAATGGCAGCGACGCCAATCCGGTTGGCGATCCGCTGTTCGACGCGCTGCGCACCTGTCGCCGCGAACTGGCGCAGGATGCCGGGGTCCCGCCCTATGTCATCTTCCATGATTCGACGCTGCGCGAGATGGCCGAGCAGCGGCCGGCGACCATCCATGAGCTGGGCATGGTGAGCGGCGTCGGGCAGAAGAAGCTGGACGCCTATGGCGATGCCTTCCTGGCGGCGATCCGACCCTATCTGTAGCTGATGAGCGTGTGGCCCCGTTTCTCGACAGGCTCGAAACGAACGGATGGCGGGGCATCGATGCCGGTTTGGGCGTGCAGACGCTTGAATCCTGTGGCGGGCGGGCGCATGGCGGGGGCGAAGGAGATTTGCCCATGTTCCGCCAGTTGACCGACCGCCTCTATGTCTCGCCCCAGATCAGTGTCGATCAGGTGGAGACCGCCAAGGCGCTGGGCGTGACCATGATCATCAACAACCGTCCCGATGACGAGGAGCCGGGCCAGACCAACGGTGCCGCGGTCGAGGCAGCGGCGATCGACGCTGGTGTCGCCTATGCCGCCGTGCCGGTGGCCCATGGCGGCTTTGCGCCCTGGCAGCTCGACGGCATGGCCGCCGCGATCGAGCAGGCGGGCGAGGGCAAGATCCTGGCCTATTGCCGGTCGGGCACGCGCAGCACCCTGCTGTGGGCGCTGACCCGCGCGCGGGCCGGCGACGATGCCGATGCGCTGTCGGCGCAGGCGACGGCTGCGGGCTATGATCTTGGCCCGGTGCGCCAGATCATGGATGCGTTGAAGCCCGCCTGAAAATAGGATTTCGTTCGCTTAACTTCCCATATTTCCCGCACATTTCGACATTTCCTTGCTCAAGTAGGAAATCATGTTGCGAGGGGGATGGGGACGCCGGACGATGGGAAAAAGCCGGGTGCAACCTAACATGGGCCCGGCTCTGTAGGACAGCGCGGGGGAGCGGGCCGGAACCGGCTTTCTCAAGCGGCCGCTCAGCCGCACTCCACCGTGACATGCTCCATGCGCGGCAGGCTGCGCACCCGTTCACGGACACGGGCGCCGTCGGCGCCGGGCGCCAGGCTGATGATCGCGGCATGGGCGTGCGGGCCGATGCGCCAGACATGGAGGTCGCGGATGGTGGCGCCTTCGGCTTCGACCAGGCCGCGCACCCTGGCCATCAGCGCGGGTTCGGCGGTGTCGAGCAGGATGGCGGCGGTGTCCTTCATCAGGCCCCAGGCCCAGCGGGCGATGACCACGGCGCCGAGCAGGCCGACCGCCGGATCGAGCCACCACCAGCCGAGATAGCGGCCGGCCAGCAGCGCGGCGATCGCCAGCACCGACGTCAGCGCATCGGTCAGCACATGAACATAGGCGGCGCGCAGATTATTGTCGGCATGGCCGCCCTTGTGGTCGTGATCATGGTCATGATCGTTATGCGCGTGGCCGTGCCCATGATCATGACTATGGTCGTGGCCGAGCAGCAGGGCGCTGACCAGATTGATGACCAGGCCGATGATCGCGACCAGGGTCGCCTCGCCAAAGGCGACCTGCACCGGCTCGAACAGGCGCATGCCGGATTCGATCGCGATGAACAGCGCGGTCAGCAGCAGCAGCAGCGCCGAGGCAAAGCCGGACAGGTCGCCGACCTTGCCGGTACCGAAAGTGTAGCGCGGGTTGCGGGCATGGCGCTTTGCGTAGCTATAGGCGGCGGCGGCCACCGCCAGCGCACCGGCATGGGTCGCCATGTGGAAGCCGTCGGCCAGCAGCGCCATCGACCCGGTGATCCAGCCGAAGGCGATTTCCACCACCATGGTCGCGGCGGTCAGCCAGACGACCCACAGGGTGCGCCTGGCATTCTTGTCATGCCCGGCGCTCAGATAGATATGGTCGAAATAATGGCGTTCCGCGCCATCCTTGTCGGTCGGCGGCGGAGCGGCCGGGGCAGGATGATGCGCATGGTCATGGTTGCAGCCGGCGCCATGATGATGGTGCCCATGGGCGTGATCGTCGTGCATCGTCATTTCCCGTAGCGGCGGATCAGCGCCAGCATTTCTTCGGTGGCAGCCGTGCGCGCTTCGTCGGTCAGGCCGGGGCGGGCGACATGTTCGCGCATATGCTGCTCGATCAGCTCCTCCATCAGGCTGCCGACGGCGCCGCGCACCGAGGCGACCAGTTGGAGTGTCTCCGAACAGCCCGCATCGCCCGCCAACTGGCGTTCGACGGCGTTGACCTGCCCCGCGATGCGGCGCACCCGCGCCAGCAATTTGTCCCGATCCGCGATGATGTGCATAGGATACCCCCCTATACTATGTGGATAAGTCGGGCAAGGCGCTGGCGATGGCTGGGATGCCAATTGAAGCCGAGAATCGACGCGACAGTCGAAGTTCACAGTGTCGTGCGGGTAAATTCGGGCCAATGCGCCGGCCAAGCGCCTGCCACGCGCCAATGAAGCGACAGGCGCGCGACAACCGGGGCATGATGACGCGGCTTCGACGCGACAGGGAGAGGGCAACGAGGCGACAGGAAAACGACACTTGCGCGCCGGTCGGGCGACAGCGGCTTGGCGGCGAGGGCTGGAAAGTGGAGCGGGTGTCCATCGCCCAGGGGAGATCAGAGAAAGGCCGGGTAGGAAAGCGGGTGGCCGGAAGCGACCAGAAGCAGCCATCGTCACCCCGGCCTTGAGCCGGGGTCTCGCTTCTTTATTTGTTGCATAGAAAAGTGGGATGCCGGGTCAAGCCCGGCATGACGGATGTGGGTAGGGCGGCCAGGACCATTTCTTGCCATTCCCATCCCTTGTTGATCTGCCAAAAAGCAGGCACTCTTGCCCAGAACCGCCGGGTGGGTAACCAGGCGGTGAACTCATACATCGCGTTTTGAACTAGAGGCCTTTATAGAATGCGCGGCCGCCGATGACGGCAGCGATCCACAGGCTGATGCCGACGAGGCCTTTTACAATGCCCCAGACCGATTGGGCGTGAGCATTGAATAGGAGTATTCCTCCAATGATCGCTGCAAGTCCCGCCAATGCAAACACCGACTTTGCAGCGATCAGGTCATCGTTGAATGGTTCTGCCATGCAGGCAGGTTTATCGCATTTCCATTGTCGGGCCTACAGACGGGTTTCAATGATCAAGGAAAGCTGATTCAACACGGCGAAGCTGCCGGACAAGAAACGACCAGAAGCGGACGTTTCCTACTCCCCTCCCTTCCAGGGAGGGGCCGGGGGTGGGTGCGCCGCGTAGCGGCGGTCTACGGTCGATAGGGCAGAAGCTCGCTACGCTCGCAACCCACCCCAACCCCTCCCTGGAAGGGAGGGGCTATGTCTTGTTCCCACCCATCCCGGACACCCCTGCCTGCCCGTCCGGCTTTGCCTTTGGCGTTGGCGTCGCTAACAGGAGTGAGTGGCTGATCTGGAATGCGATCTTGCGATTATCGGCGGGGGCCTTGCCGGGGGGCTGATCGCGCTTGCCTTTGCCGAGCGGCGGCCGGGTACGCGCATCCTGTTGATCGAGCAGGCCGATCATGTCGGCGGCAATCATATCTGGTCCTTCTTCGACGGGGATGTCGATGCGCGCGACCGCTGGCTGGTCGATCCGCTGGTCAGCAGCCGCTGGTCGCAGGGGCATGAAGTGCGCTTTCCCGGCTATCGGCGGCAGCTCGACACCCCCTATAACAGCATCGCCTCCCCCCGTTTCGACGCGCATGTGCGGGCGGCGCTGGGCGATCACCTGCTGACCGGCGCGCGGGTGGCGACGATCGGCCGGCAATTTCTGGTGCTGGAGGACGGGCGGCGGATCAGCGCGTCTGCGATGATCGATGCGCGCGGCGCGGGCGAGCTGTCGGCGCTGCGCTGCGGCTGGCAGAAATTCGTCGGGCAGACGCTGCGGCTGGCACAGCCGCACGGGATCACGCGGCCGGTGATCATGGATGCGACGGTGGCGCAGATTGACGGCTATCGCTTCGTCTATCTGCTGCCGCGCGACGCCCGGACGATCTTTGTCGAGGATACCTATTATAGCGACGGCCCCGCGCTGGACGAGGCAGGGATCGCGGAGCGGATCGCCGCCTATGCGCACGCGCAGGGTTGGCAGGTGGAGGAAGTTATCCACAGCGAGAGCGGGGTGCTGCCGGTGGTGCATGGCGGCGATTTCGACCGTTACTGGCCGGCCGATGACCCGGTTGCGCGGGCCGGGGTGAAGGCCGGGCTGTTCCAGCCGATGACCGGCTATTCGCTGCCCGATGCGGTGCGATTCGCGACCTGGCTGCTGGAACAGCCGCTGAAGGGCCTGCCGGTGGCGACGCGGACCTATGCTGCGGCGCACTGGAAGAAGGGACTTTATTATCGGCTGCTTGGCCGGATGCTCTTCGGCGCTGCAGTGCCGGACCAGCGCTGGCGCATCTTTGCCCGCTTCTATCGGTTGCGGCCGGGGCTGATCCAGCGCTTCTATGCTGGGCGATCGACCATCGCCGATCGCATCCGCATCTTGTGCGGGCGTCCCCCGGTGCGCATAAGGGATGCCATGCACGCATTGCTGAACCCACCCGCCTGATGGAGCGGAAAGCGATTGTCATTGGCGCGGGCTTTGGCGGCCTGGCGCTGGCCATCCGTCTGCAGTCGGCCGGGGTGGCAACCACCCTGATCGAGGCGCGCGACCGCCCCGGTGGCCGCGCATATATGTGGGAGAAGGACGGCTTTACCTTCGACGCGGGGCCGACGGTCATCACCGATCCGGCCTGCCTCGCCGAATTGTGGCGCCTGTCGGGGAACGACATGGCGCAGGATGTCAGCCTGGTGCCGGTGTCGCCCTTCTACCGGCTCAACTGGCGCGACGGCACCAATTTCGACTATTCCAACGACGAGGTGGCGCTGCGCGCGCAGATCGCCAAGCTCAATCCCGAGGATGTCGCGGGCTATGAGCGGTTCCTGGACTATGCCGACGGCGTCTATGAGGAGGGCTATCGCAAGCTCGGCTCGGTCGCCTTCCTCGACTTTGCCTCAATGGTGCGGGCGGGGCCGAGCCTTGCCAAATATCAGGCCTGGCGATCGGTCTATTCGATCGTGTCGAGCCATGTGAAGGACGAGAAGCTGCGCCAGGCGCTGTCCTTCCACAGCCTTCTGGTCGGCGGCAATCCGATGACGACCAGCGGAATCTATGCCCTGATCCACAAGCTGGAGAAGGATGGCGGGGTGTGGTTCGCCAAGGGCGGGACCAACCGGCTGGTGCAGGGCATGGCGACCCATTTCGAGCGGCTGGGCGGCGTGCTGCGACTGGGCGACGCGGTGGTCGAGATCGAGACCCATGGCGACCGGGCGGTGGCGGTGCGCACGGCGTCGGGCTGGCGCGGGGAGGCGGACGCGATCGCCAGCAATGGCGATTTGATGCACAGCTATCGCGACCTGCTGGGCCATCACCCGCGCGGGCAGAAGCAGGCGGAAAAGCTGCAGCACAAGAAATGGTCGCCCAGCCTGTTCGTGCTGCATTTCGGCATCAAGGGCAGCTGGCCGGGCATTCCCCACCATATGATCCTGTTCGGCCCGCGCTATGAGGGGCTGCTGACCGATATCTACAGCCATGGCGTGCTGCCGGCGGATTTCTCGCTCTATCTGCACCATCCGACCGTCACCGATCCGTCGATGGCGCCGGAAGGCTATTCGACCTTCTATGCGCTTGCGCCGGTGCCGCACATGGGCAAGCTGCCGATCGACTGGGACCGCTTCGCGCCGGCCTATGCCGAGCGCATCCTGGACGAGATCCAGCATCGGCTGATCCCCGACATCCGGTCGCGCATCGTGACCCAGTTCCATTATGCGCCGAGCGATTTCGGCCGCGACCTCAATGCCCATCTGGGCAGCGGCTTCAGCCTGGAGCCGCTATTGACCCAGAGCGCCTGGTTCCGCGCCCATAATCGCGATGATGTCATTCCCAACCTTTATCTGGTAGGGGCCGGCACCCATCCCGGCGCGGGCATCCCCGGCGTGGTGGGCAGCGCCAAGGCGACCGCGGCGCTGATGCTGCAGGACATGGCTTGAGGAGCGCGCGGCGCTTCGGGACTGGAAGATGATGAAAAGACTGGCTGTTTATTGTGGTTCGGCGACGCCGGCCGACCTCACCTATATCGACGCGGCGCGCCATGTCGGCCGCACCCTGGCACAGCGCGGAATCGGCGTCGTCTATGGCGGCGGGCGGCTGGGCCTGATGGGCGCGGTGGCGGATGCGGCGCTGGAGGCGGGCGGCGAGGTGATCGGCGTGATCCCCGAGGCGCTGGTCGGCGCCGAAGTCGCGCATCGCGGCTGCACCGAATTGCACGTTGTCCAGACCATGCACCAGCGCAAGCAGCTCTTCACCGACCTGTCGGACGGCTTCGTCACGATTCCGGGCGGCGTCGGCACGATGGACGAGCTGTGGGAGGCGATCAGCTGGGCGCAGCTGGGCTATCACAACAAGCCGGTCGGCCTGCTCAATGTCGCGGGCTTCTATGACCAGCTGATCGGCTTCAACCGGCAGATGGTGGAAGCCGGCTTCATCCGGCCGCAGCATGCCGGCATCATGATCCATGATGACAGCATCGAGGGGCTGCTGGAGCAGATGGCCGCCTATCAGCCGCATGAGACGATCTTCGCGATGAAGGCCGCACGGCTCTGAAATAATATTCCCCTCCCGCTTGCGGGAGGGGTTAGGGGAGGGCATGTCCGCTTCATGGACTTAACAGGCCCTCCCCCGGCCCCTCCCGCAGGCGGGAGGGGCGAATGGAATCGCCCCGCCCTGGTCGCCCATGCCCGCGACAGCATCGCGCGGGGCTCGAAGAGCTTTGCCATGGCGTCGAAGCTGTTCGACCGGGTGACGCGCGAGCGGGCCTGGCTGCTCTACGCCTGGTGCCGCAAATGCGACGATATCGCCGATGGGCAGGACCATGGCGGGACGATGCGCGGCGTCGCCGACGGGCAGGCGCGGCTGTCGACGCTGCGGGTGCTGACCGATGCGGCGCTGCGCGGCGAGCCGACCGGCGACCCGGCCTTTGACGGCTTTGGCGTCGTCATGCGCGAATGCGCGATCCCGCACCGCTATGCCCATGACCTGCTGGAGGGGTTTGCGCTCGATGCGCGCGACTGGCGGCCGCGCAGCGAGACGGACATGCTGCGCTATTGCTATCATGTCGCGGGCGCCGTGGGCTGCATGATGGCGGTGCTGATGGGCGTCGACCCGGATGATGAGGCGACGCTCGACCGCGCCTGCGACCTGGGCATCGCCTTCCAGCTCGCCAATATCGCCCGCGACATCAGCGAGGATGAACTGGCCGACCGCTGCTACCTGCCGGTCGAATGGCTGGTGGAAATGGACATGCCACCCGGCGAGCATATGAAGCCCTGGCTGCCGCCGAAGCTGGCGATATTGGGCCAGCGGCTGGCCGACATGGCGGCCGCCTATGAGGACAGCGCGCGCCATGGCACCGGCGCGCTGCCGGCGCGGGCGGCCTGGGCAGTGCTGGCGGCGGCGGGCATCTATGGCGACATTGCGCGCGAAGTGGCGCGGCGGGGCGAGCATGCCTGGGACCATCGCGTGGTGACGCCGGGGCGCGAGAAGCTGGGCTGGGTGATCCGCGCGGGACGGCAGGTGCCGGGACGGGCGCGGCGCTGGCCGGCAGGAACGGCGCGGGCTGCCGGGTTGTGGACGCGGCCGACTGCCTGATTGGGGTGGGTTCCGCTATTCCACCAACGTCATGCTGAACTTGTTTCAGCATCCATCAAGCCCAACAAGCCATTGGTCTGTTCGGAGGAATGGACCCTGAAACAAGTTCAGGGTGACGATGATGGTTAGGGTTGCTCCTGGTCGCTGCCAGCCCCCCAATTCCGACTGCCTGCCCTGGGGATAAAAATAGGGCCGGTACTTTCGTACCGACCCCAAGGCATGTTCGCAGGAGGAACAAGGTGAGGCGGGCGGCCCTGGCCCGTGGGATGGGCCGCTCTGCCAATCTCAGTAATTGTAGGCGCGCTCGCCATGCTCGCCGAGGTCGAGGCCTTCATATTCGACCTCCTGGCTGACCCGCAGGCCGGTAATGGCCTTGGCGATGAAGATGGCGATGGCGGTGCCGATCGAGGCCCAGATGATGGTCACGACGACCGCTTCGATCTGGACGAGCAGCTTGGCGCCGATTTCATAGTCCGCCGCGCCGGGGCCGCCGAGGGCCGGCGAGTAGACGATCGCGGTGCCGATGGCGCCGATCATGCCGCCGATGCCGTGGATGCCGAAGGCGTCCAGGCTGTCGTCATAGCCAAGCTTGGGCTTGAGCACGGTGACGGCATAGAAGCAGACGATCGAGGCAACGGCGCCCAGGACGATCGCACCGAACGGGCCCGAGTTGCCGGCGGCCGGGGTGACCGCGACGAGACCGGCGATGACGCCCGAGCAGAAGCCCAGGGCCGACGCCTTGTGGCCGTTGACGCGCTCAGCCAGCATCCAGAACAGAGCGCCCGATGCGGTGGCGACGAAGGTGTTGATCATGGCGAGGGCGGCCGAGCCATTGGCTTCGAGCGCCGAACCGGCGTTGAAGCCGAACCAGCCGACCCACAGCAGGCCGGTGCCGACGGCGGTCAGCGTCAGGCTGTGCGGGGCCATCGGTTCCTTGGGGAAGCCGATGCGCTTGCCTAGGATGAGGCAGGCCACCAGCGCCGAGACGCCGGCGTTGATGTGAACGACGGTGCCGCCCGCGAAATCGAGCGCGCCGGCCTTGAAGAAATAGCCAGAAGCAGCCCAGACCATGTGCGCGATCGGGAAATAGACGATCGTCAGCCAGATGGCGGCGAACACCATCACGGCCGAGAATTTGATGCGTTCGACCACCGAACCCAGCACCAGCGCAACGGTGATCGCGGCGAAGGTCATCTGGAAGCAGACGAAGACATATTCCGGAATCTCGACGCCGGCGGTGAAGGTCGCGGCCTGCGAAGCGGGCGTGATGCCCTTCAGGAAGGCCTTGTCGAAGGTCGAGACGAAGTTGGAGAGGCCGCTGGTATAATCGGGACCGAAGGCCATCGAATAGCCGTACATGACCCAGATCAGCATGGCGAGGCAGGCGGCGGCGCCGATCTGCGTCATCACCGACAGCATGTTCTTGCTGCGGGCAAGACCGCCGTAGAACAGGGCGAGGCCGGGCAGGATCATCAGGAAGACGAGGATGGTGGAGGTCATCATCCAGGCGGTATCGCCCTTGTCCACGGTCGCGGCCGGCGCGGCCGCGTCCTGTGCCCAGGCGGGCAGCGCGGCGAACAGCGAGAGGCCGGTGGCCCCCAGCGCGCCGCAAATCTTCTTCGAAAAGGTCATCATTCCCCCCTTCTTACAGCGCGGTTTCGCCGGTCTCGCCGGTGCGGATGCGCACGGCCTGGCCGACATCGAGGACGAAGATCTTGCCATCGCCGATCGCGCCCGAATTGGCGGCGGCCTGCGTCGCTTCCACCACGCGCGGCGCGAGGTCGTCGTCGCAGACCACCTCGATCTTGATCTTGGGAACCATGTTGGTGGAATATTCGGCGCCGCGATAGATTTCGGTCTGGCCCTTCTGGCGACCAAAGCCCTTCACTTCGCTGACCGTCATACCGGCGATGCCAAGCGAGGAAAGAGCCTCGCGGACATCGTCAAGCTTGAACGGCTTGATGATAGCCATGACAAGTTTCATGTCGCCCCCTTATTTGGTGTGCGGCGACATACCAGCAAGAGGCGTGCCAATTTGCTAATGACGCATTAACGCGGGATTTCCACTAGGGGAGATTGTTGTGCCGCCGAAAAAATGTGCAGATGCACAGCCATGCCTAAAAAATAGGCATGTTCCCGCCTACCATTGCGATCCTTCGGCGACCGCTGCCGCTTCGGCGGGCAGGGTGGTGCGACCAAGGGTAGCGTTGCGATGGGGGAAACGGCCGAAGCGCGCGATGGTTGCATGATGCTGGCGGGCGAAATCGAGCGACCGGGCGTCGCCGGTCCCTTCGAATAGGGAGAGCGACAGCTCCTGATCGGCCAGATCCTCGCTATGCTGGAAGGGCATGTAGAAGAAGAGCCGGCCCGCCCCGCCAATCTGGATGTCATAGCCCAGCGCGATGGCGCCGCGCGCTACCTCACGGGCGATCGGGTCGGTGGCAAAGGCCTGGGCCTGGCCGCGGAACATGTTGCGGGGCAGTTGGTCGAACAGCAGCACCGCGGCCAGCGCATCGTCGGCGCGGTCAAGGAAGCTTTCGGCCGGAAGCGTCCGCTTCTCGCTCCACAGGACGGCGAAGCGGTCGATGCAATGCTGGTCGAGCGCCGGATCATGGCTGTACCAGCCTTCCTCGCCCACCTGGTTGAACCAGAAGTCGAGCAGGGCCGCCGCCCAGTCGGCGGTCACGGCGTCATGGCTGTCGGTCAGCATGTTCATACGCAAAATACGTATCGATCGCCGCCCGGTTCCTCGGCCCATGGCGGCGGCGGGTCGGGTGACCGCGCCGCCATGGCAGGAATGGGGTCAGGCGGCGGTGCCGCCGACGGTCAGCCCGTCCATCAACAGGGTCGGCTGGCCGACGCCGGCCGGCACGCTCTGCCCACCCTTGCCGCACATGCCGATGCCTTCGTCGAGCGCCCAGTCATTGCCGATGCCGATCACCTTGGTCAGTGCGGTCGGGCCGTCGCCGATCAGGGTCGCGCCCTTGATCGGATCGCCGATCTTGCCATTTTCGACCTTATAGGCCTCGGTGCAGGAGAAGACGAACTTGCCCGAGACGATGTCGACCTGGCCGCCGCCAAAGCTCTTGGCGAAGATGCCCGACTTGACGCGCGACAGCAGCTCTTCCGGATCGTCCTGACCACCCTTGATGAAGGTGTTGGTCATGCGCGGCATCGGCGCATGGGCATAGGATTCGCGGCGGCCATTGCCGGTCGGCGCGACGCCCATCAGCCGGGCGTTGAGGCGGTCCTGCATATAGCCCTTGAGGATGCCGTCCTCGATCAGGATATTTTCCTGCGTCGGCGTGCCTTCGTCGTCGATCGAGAGCGAACCGCGGCGATCGAGGATGCTGCCATCGTCGACCACGGTGACGCCCGGCGCGGCGACGCGCTGGCCGATGCGGCCGGAAAAGGCACTGGTGCCCTTGCGGTTGAAATCGCCTTCCAGGCCATGGCCGATCGCTTCATGGACCAGCACGCCCGGCCAGCCGGGGCCAAGCAGCACGGTCATCTCGCCGGCGGGGGCGGCGACCGAGCGGAGATTGACCTGGGCCTGGGCCAGCGCCTCGTCAATGGCGCGGTTCCAGATCTTGGGGTCCATCACCTGATCGTAGAGATAGCGGCCGCCAATGCCGAACACGCCGGTTTCGCGCCGGCCATTTTCTTCCAGGGTGACCGATACGTTGAGGCGGACGAGCGGGCGGATGTCACTGGCGGTGAAGCCGTCGGCGCGAACGATCTCGATCACCGACCAGCTGCCGGCGAGGCTGACCGAGACCTGGGCGACGCGCGGGTCGCGGGCGCGGGCGGCGGCATCGATCGCGGCGCACAGGGTCACCTTCTCGGCGAAGGGCACCAGCTCCAGCGGATTGGCGTCGGTATAGAGGTGGCGATTGGTGCGCTGGGGCGGCGGGGCGGGCTGGCCCTTGGCCGGATCGAGCAGGGTCAGCGTCTGCGCCGCCTTGGCGATCGCCGCTTCGCTGAGGTCATTGGCATGGGCAAAGCCGGTCATCTCGCCCGAGACGCCGCGCAGGCCGAAGCCCGCATCGGTTGAATAATCGGCGGTCTTGAGCCGGCCGTCGTCAAAGCCGAAGCTCTCGCTGGCGCGATATTGGAGGTAGAGCTCGCCATCGTCGCAGGCCGAAAGCGCCTGCGCGGTCAGGCGGCGCGCGCCATCGGGATCGAGCAGGCCCGGACGATAGAGCAGGCCGCGGGCATCAGTGAATTGCGAAGCGAGATCGGTCATGCCGCCCGATATAGGCGCGGCATGACGGATGCCCAATGGAAATTTTAAAGGCTGGCGCCCGAAGCGATGTCCGGCTTGTTGCCGAGATCGGCATTGTCGGCGACGCCGCCGGCCAGCACGAAGCGGCGATCGCAATAGCCGCAATCGACATAGCCATGCTCGTCGATTTCCAGGAAGACGCGCGGATGGCCAAGGGCGGCGGGAATGTCACCCGAACCGTCGCAGGAGACGCGGGACTTGGTGACTCGGATGATTTCGGGCGGCTGGATCATGGGAGGCGGAATTAGCAGCGGTGACGCGCCGCCGCAATATCTGGCAGCGCGCGATTACATCAGCGGATAGCGGGGCTGGGTACAGCCGGCGTCGGCGGGGGGCTTTGCCGCGATCCTTGCGCTTGGGGCCTTGGCTTGCCAGTCGGCGCAATTGCCGACCGCCATCACCGCGAAGGGCGACAGCATCAGCAATATCGGCGCGACGGAGCCGCCAAGGAAGAAGCTGATCGGCATGGGCGGGAAGATGCCGGAACCATGCTTGCTGCAGGATGAATGTTACGGGTGCGGATTGGGGCGGGTTTTGCCTGGATGGCTAAGCCCTCGCTGTCGCTCGGGAGTTTTGCCGGAAGCCGTCCCACGGACGTTCCATATCCGGCGCCCTCGCAGCATAGCTGCTCGGAGTTTTGCGGCCGCCCGTCCCCCGGACGGGCTCTAAAGGCCGCAAAACTGGTGGGCGATGACGGGCTCGAACCGCCGACATTCTCGGTGTAAACGAGACGCTCTACCAACTGAGCTAATCGCCCCCATGGGGTGCGGGCGCTTCTAGGGCTTTTGGCGCGCGGGTCAAGCGGCCTTTATCCGATGGGGTAGATCAGTGCGCGCGATAGCGATGGCTGGCGCCGAACCAGCGGATCAACTGGTCAGCCGCGTCGTCGGCGAGCGCGATGAAGATGCGGCGACCGTCATGCGGATCGGCACGACGCTCGACCAGGGCCTTGTCCGTCAATGTGCGAATCCAGCGCAGCGCCGTGGTCGGCGGCACGGCGGACGCGATGCACAGGCTGGAGACCGAGACATGGGCCTGTTCCAGCCGGGCGGCGAGCAGGTCGAGCATCATGTCCCAGGCCGGATCGGCGAACAGGTCGCCGGGCAGGAAATCGGCGCGCAGCCGGCGGGCGCGCAGCAGGTCGCGGACCTGTGCGGCGGTGACGCAGGCGGTTTCCGCCATGGTGGCCGCACCGATCGCGGCCATGGCCGGCATGGCGGTATAGCCGCCCTGGCGATCGGCGATGCGGGCGGGCATGTCGAACGCGGGGAGCGTCGGGCGCGGCCGATCGGTCAGGGCCTCGATCGTGCGAGCAAGACGGCTGACTTCCTCGCTCAGCCGCTGCAGCCGGTTGCCGTCGCTTTCATGGGTGGCGTCGTGCAGATTATGGGGCATAGCATCGCCGTGCGCGGCGGCGAGCAGGGCGGCGGCGATGTCGCCATTGTCGGGACTGCACAGCAACTGGGTCTGCGGGCTGCGCATGCAGGCATAGGCCATGTCGAGCGTCTCGATCCCGGCGAGCAGCACGACCGCCATGCGATTCTGAATCGCGATCGTCTCGACCTGGACGATCAGCCGTTCGAGCAACGGATCGGGCTGGTGGCAGAGCAGCAGCACGACGTCGCAGCCCACCTGCATGTCGAGCCGGGCGGCGGCCTGGCCGAGCGGCACGGTGCCGAGCAGGCGGAGGCCGGCGGCATCGGCCAGCATGGCGGCATCGTCGAACCATTCGTCATCGGCAACGATCAGCAGCCCGCGCCGGTCATCCGGCGCGGCATAGGGGCTATTATGATCGGTCGAGAAGGGATCGGCCATCACCACGCAATCTCCCGTGCCTGTTATGTTCCGCAGCTTAGCCGCTTGCCCACCGGGCGCAGCCGGCGCTGACTCCATAATGGCGCAAATGCACGGGGCTGTCGTGATGGCCGTCACGCGCCCGCGATATCGGCGGGAATGCGGAAGCGAAAAGGGCGCCGGCTGATGCGGGCGCCCTGTTCTGCCTATTCGATCCGAAATGGAGTCATTTCGTCGCAGGTCAGACCGCGGTGCGGCGGGCGAAGTCGATATAGAGTTCGCGCAGCCGGGTCGCGACCGGGCCGGGCGTGCCGTCACCGACCGGCTGGCCATCGATTTTGACGATCGAAAGGCAGAAGGTCGAGGCGCTGGTCATGAAGGCTTCCTTGGCGGCGAGCGCTTCGGCGAGGGTGAAGGGGCGGCGGATGACGGCGACGCCGCTTTCCTCGGCAAGGGCGGTCAGCGCCGCACCGGTGCAGCCGGCCAGCACCGACTGGCTGTAGGGGCGGGTGACGATGCCTTCGTCGGTGACGATGAAGGCGGTGGAGGAGGCGCCTTCGGTGATGAAGCCATCCTCGATCATCCAGGCTTCCTGCGCGCCGGCTTCCTTGGCGGCCATCTTGGCCATCGCCTGGGCGAGCAGGCCGACGCTCTTGATGTCGCGCCGCGCCCAGCGCAGGTCGGCCATGGTGGCGACCGCGACGCCGGTCCTGGCGGCGGGCACATCGAGGAAGGTCTTGTTCTGGACGAACATGAACAGGGTCGGCTGTAGCCCGGCCGGCGGGATGAAGTCGCGGGTGACGTCAGCGCCGCGGGTGATCTGGAGATAGACCAGGCCCTCGCCAAGGCCATTATGGGCGACCAGCGCCTTCTGCGCCGCCTCGATCTCGTCCAGGGTCAGCGGCAGGGCGATGCCGATTTCAGTGCAGGAACGTTCCAGCCGGGCGAGATGGCTGGCGCTGTCGACCAGCCGGCCATCGATCACGGCCGCCACTTCATAAATGCCGTCGGCGAACAGGAAGCCGCGATCGAGCGGGGAGATGCGGACGTCTTCGAGCGGCAGAAACTGGCCGTTGAGATAGGCGACGGACATGGCGGCGGGCGATCCTTGGTCTGGTGATTTACGCCGCCGCTTTTGCCGCCGCGGCGGCCGGGGTCAAGGCAGCGAAATAGGATTTGCGGCGCTTAACTTCGCATATTTCCCGCACATCGTGACATTATCTTGCGCTGGCCTGATCCTATCGGAAAGTCAGGGGATGGCAGCGCCGATGATAGGGGAAAGGCCCGCTGTAGGACAGGCTCAGGCGGCCTTGCCCTTGAGCGCCTTTTGCCGGCGGCGCTGGACCGAGGAGCCGATGCCCATGGATTCGCGATATTTGGCGACGGTGCGGCGGGCGATGTCCATGCCCTTGGCGCGCAGCAGGTCGACCAAAGTGTCGTCGGAGAGGATGGCATGGGCCTCCTCCGCGCCGATCAGCGCCTTGATATGGCTCTTCACCGCCTCGGCCGAGACGGCGCCGTCGCCATCCGCCGCCGCGACGCCGCTGGTGAAGAAATATTTGAGTTCGTAGAGGCCGCGCGGGCAGGAGAGATATTTGTTCGAGGTGACGCGGCTGACGGTCGATTCATGCATCTCGATCGCGTCGGCGACCGCGCGCAGCGTCAGCGGCTTGAGATAAGCGACGCCATTGCGGAAGAAATCCTCCTGCTGGCGGACGATCTCGCTCGCCACCTTGATGATCGTCTTCTGCCGCTGGTCGAGCGCCTTCACCAGCCAGTTGGCGCTGGCGAGGCAGTCGGCCAGCCAGGCCTTGCTCGCCTTGTCCTGCGGGCCGCCGGCCAGTTCGACATAATAGGTGCGGTTGACCAGCACGCGCGGCAGGGTGGCGCTGTTGACCTCTATGCCCCAGCCTTCGCGGGTGCGGCTGACGAACAGGTCGGGCGTGACCGGCGTCGCGCTGTCGCTGGCGAAGCGCAGGCCGGGCTTGGGATCATAGCCGCGCAGTTCGCGGATCATGTCGGCCAGATCCTCCTCATCCACGCCGCAAATGCGGCGCAGCTGGGGCAGGGCGCCCTTGGCCAGCAGGTCGAGATTGGCGAGCAGCCGCTGGATGCAGGGATCGTAGCGGTTCGCCTCCTTCGCCTGAAGGGCGAGGCATTCGGCGAGCGAGCGGGCGCCCACGCCGGTGGGGTCGAAGCTGTGGATAACTTCGAGCACGGCCTCGACCGTGAAGAGCGGCACGCCCAGGCCATGGGCGGTCTGGAGCAGATTGGCCTCCAGATAGCCCGCTTCGCTGATCTGGCCGATCAACTGGGTGGCGATCAGCAGCTCCATGCCCGACAGCGTGCTGCGGGCCTGGTCCATCAGATGTTCCTGCAGGCTGGGCGCGGCATTGGCGAAACTGTCGAAATCGACCGCTTCGCCCGAACCGCTGCCACCGCCGAGCATGTCGAGCGAGCCTGAACCGCTGCCCGCGGCCATGCGGTCGGCCGGGCCATCGTCGATGAAGGTTTCCGTGCCATGATCGACGTCGAGCGGACTGTCGGCGCCGCCCAGCCCCTGGGCGATCAGATCGTCGCTGGCGCCGGTTTCTGCGGCCAGGGTCGGCGCCTCCACCTCGCGGTCGACGCCGCTGCCTTCCCGTCCACCGTCATCGGCGGCGCCCTGTTCGAGCAGCGGGTTCTTTTCCAGTTCGCCCGCGACGAACGCCTCGATCTCCAGATTGGACAGCGCCAGCAGCTTGATCGCCTGCTGGAGCTGCGGCGTCATCACCAGAGACTGGCTCTGGCGGATGTCGAGGCGTGGCCCGAGCGCCATCAGCCGGGCCGTCCTGCATCAGCGAGGGGGCGCCGGGCAATCATGTCAGAGCTGGAAATTCTCGCCCAGATAGAGGCGGCGAACATCGGGATGGGCGACCAGTTCGGTCGGGCTGCCGGCGAACAGCACCTGGCCGCTGTAGATGATGCAGGCGCGGTCGACGATTTCCAGCGTCTCGCGCACATTATGGTCGGTGATGAGGACGCCGATGCCGCGCGTCTTGAGCTGCTTCACCAGGTCGCGAATGTCCGCGATCGACAGCGGATCGATGCCGGCGAATGGCTCGTCGAGCAGCACGATCGAGGGATCGGCGGCCAGCGCGCGGGCGATTTCGCAGCGACGCCGTTCACCGCCCGACAACGCCATGGCGGCGGAATCGCGCAAACGGGTCAGGCCGAATTCGTCGAGCAGCTGTTCCAGCTTCTCGGCACGGGCGGCCTTGTTGGGTTCGGCCATTTCCAGCACGGCGCCGATATTCTGTTCGACCGTCAGGCCCCGGAAGATCGAGGTCTCCTGCGGCAGATAGCCCAGGCCCAGGATCGCGCGGCGATACATGGGCAGGCCGGTAATATCCTGGCCGTCGAGGATGATGCGGCCCTGATCGGGACGGACGAGGCCCATGACCGAATAGAAGCAGGTCGTCTTGCCCGCGCCATTGGGGCCGAGCAGGCCGACGACCTCGCCCTTGCCCACGGTCAGCGACACGTCGGACAGGACGACGCGCTTGTCATAGCTTTTCGCGATCGAGATGACGGACAGGCCCTCGCCCACTTCCTGCGGAGCGAGCGGTCGCGCCGAAGCGGCCCTGTCCTGGATCGTCACATCGTCCATCACTTCAATCCTTGTGCCGCCAAATCGGGGTGCGGCGGACATGGGTCCGCCTGCGGCAATTGGCAAGCTTTGTGCATGGGATCGCCGCCGGGGCAAGGGGAAAATGCGATGGAGAAGAGGGGGATGGGCGTGCCATCCCCCTGATGCGCGGGTTATTCCACCATGATGCGCGGGTTGGGCAGGACGACGCCGACATCGCTGGCATAGGCGTCCCACGCCTTTTCCAGCGCCGCCCGGCGTGCCGGTTCGCGGGCGGACAGGTCCGTGGTCTCGCCCGGATCGGCGGCGATGTTGAACAGATGCCATTGGCCATCGCCGGCATCGGTGATCTTCCAGTCGCCCTGACGCAATGCGCGCGAGCCGAACAATTCGGTGCCGATCGCCTCGCTGGCGGGATGCACCGTCTGCGCCGTGCCGGCGAGCCAGGGCGCCCAGCTGGTGCCACGGATCGGCTGGACGGTGCGGCCCTGGAACGTCCCCTTGGGCGGGGCGATGCCGGCAAGGTCGATCAGCGTGGGCGCGACGTCCATGACATTGAGATAATCATGGGCGATGCTGCCGGGCTTCTTCACCGCTGGTCCGGAGAGAAAGGCGGTGGTGCGGGTGCCACCCTCGGTCGCGAACGCCTTGTAGAGCCAGGAGGGGGTGGTCGCCGCCTGCGCCCAGCCGGGGCCATAGCTGATATAGCTGCTGTCCTTGCCGAGATTGTCATAGCTGTTGTCGGCCGCCTCGGCGCGGGCGCGGAAGCGGGGATTTTTGGCATGGACCAGGTCCATCCCCTCGGCGCCATTGTCGGCGAGGAAGAGGATGACGGTATTGTCATATTCGCCACTGGCCTTGAGCGCATCGATCACCCGGCCGACATTCTGGTCGAGGCGGTCGACCATCGCGGCATAGATTTCCATCGTCCGCGACGCGGTCTTCTTCTCGTCCGGGGTCAGCTCTGCCCAAGGCTTGCTGTTTTCAAGGGGGTGCTGCGCGGCACTGGCCGGGACCAGGCCGAGGGCGACCTGCTTCTTGAGCCGCTCGGCGCGCAGCGCTTCATAGCCCGCCTCATAGCGGCCCTTATATTTGGCGATGGTTTCGGCCGGGGCCTGTAGCGGCCAGTGCGGCGCGGTGAAGGCGAGATAGGCGAAGAAGGGCTTGTCGTCCTTCGTCGTCTTGATCTGGTCGATCAGCTTGGTGGCGAAGGCGTCGGAGGAATAATAGTCGCTGGGCAGGCTTTCGAGCGTGCGGCCATCCTCGCGATAGGTGGTGAAGCCGGGCTTGGGCGTGGCCGAAATGTCGGTGCCATAATGATTGCCCGCCCCCTGCAGCAGCGCGAAGCTGTGCTGGAACCCGCGGGCATGGGGATCCTGCTCGGGCGTGAGGCCCAGATGCCATTTGCCCGAAAAGAGGGTGCGATAGCCGCCGGCGGTCAGGACTTCGGGCAGGGCGGCGATGTCGGTGCGCAGATAGCCTTCATGACCGGGCTTGCCGACCTGATTGGGGGCCTGCATTTCCGCCATGGTGCCAAGGCCGGCGCGATGATTGTCGGTGCCCGACAGCAGCATCGAGCGGGTCGGCGAGCAGGTCGGCGCGGTGTGGAAGCCGGTGAGGCGCACGCCCGACAAAGCGAGCCGGTCGAGATTGGGTGTGGATATCTCGCTGCCAAAGGCGCCGAGATCGGAATAGCCCAGGTCGTCGGCGACGATCACCAGGAAATTGGGACGCTTTTCCTGCGCCGCCGCGGGCGTGGTGAGGGCGGTGGCCAGCGCCAGGCTGGCAAGGATAGTGCGGAGCTTCATGGGGTCTTCCGTGAAAAGGGGCCGCGTCCGAAAGGAACGCGGCCCAGTGTGCCGAAGTTCAGGGACAGGGTGGGGGGGTGAGCAAGCCCTGCTCAGGCGGCTTCGGCAATCTTGCCATCTTCCTTCTTGATGATGCGGCTGTTGCGGCCGTCGATCGAGACGGGGACGGTGCCGGCGATGGTGGCGCGGCGCAGCTGGCGATGCTGGGTGCCGAAATCGGCGATGGCGCGATGCTGGGTGGCGCGATTGTCCCAGATGGCGACGTCGCCCGGCTGCCAGCGCCAGCGCACGGTGTTTTCCGGCCGGGTCACGGCATCCTGGAAGGTGGCGAAGAGGCGCTGGCTGTCGGCCTGGCTGAGGCCGACGAACTGCTTGAAGAAATGGCCCAGGATCAGCGAACGCTCGCCGCTTTCGGGATGGACATGGACCAGCGGATGCTCGGTTTCATAGACGGTCGAGGCGAAGACCTCGCGATAGCGCTTCACCGCTTCCTCATTCGCGTTGGTGACGACCGAGGCATAGTCATAGAGGTTGGAATGGACCGCCCACAGGCTGTTGGCGAGCTGGCGCAATGGTTCGGGCAGTTCCTCATAGGCGGCCGCCGTATTGGCCCAGAGCGTGTCGCCGCCCGCCTGCGGGATGACGATGGCGCGCAGGATCGAGGATTCGGGATAGGCAGGGACGAAGGTGACGTCGGTGTGCCAGCTCGACGCGGCGCGGCCTTCCTTCGAATCCAGTTCCAGCAGATATTTCGAGCCGGGCACGACCGGGACGGTCGGGTGGGCGACCGGCTTGCCGAACCGTTCGGCAAAGGCTTCCTGGCCGGCATCGTCGAGATGATGCTGGGCGCGGAAGAAGATCACCTTGTGACGGACGAGGGCGGCGCGGATCGCGGCGATGGTGGCGTCGTCAAGGTCGCCGCCCAGCGCGACGCCGCGGATCTCCGCGCCGATGCGGCCGGCGACGGGAACGACATCGAGCGGACCGTCGGCATCGGCGGCGTTGAGGAAGCTCTGGGTCAGGATGGTCATGGCAGGTCTCCTTGAGTTTATGCGTGGACGGTCAGGCGGGGATCGCGTCGCGCTGGTCGAGGGCGCGGCGGATTTCGGCATGGGCGGCTTCGTCGAGCGGGAAGCGCCAGATGATGAGGGTGGCGATGATGTGGGCCAGGGCCGGGCCGAGGGCGAAGACGGTCTTCAATCCTTCGAGCGCGGTGGGATCGTTGTGCGGGCCGGCGGCAAAGCCGAGCCAGGCGATGAGCGGCAAAGCGATGCCGATGCCGATCGCCGGGCCGAGCTTGGCCGAGAGGGTGAAGACCGAGAAGAAGAGGCCGGTGCGGTCATGGCCGGTGCGCAGCCGGTGGGCGTCGGCCACATCGGCGACCATGGCGCGCAGCATGAGGTTGCCCGAACCCTGGGTCAGCCCCTGGGCGATGGTGAGGGCGAGCAGCAGCGGCAGGCCGCCGGGGAAGACGAAGAGCAGGCCGATATTGATCGCCGCCTGGGCGATTTCGCCGCTGATCGCGGCCTGACGCTTGCCGATGCGGGTGCCGATGCGCAGCCAGATCGGCGCGGCGGCGACGCCGAAGATGAACTGGAGCAGATAGAGGCCGCTCGCCCAGGCGGGCAGGCCCATATACCAGACGGCGAAGAAGACGATCAGGCTGGCGCGGATCGACTGGCCGGCGGTGACCACCGCGTCGGAGGCGAGGACGCGCAGGAGCAACCGGTCGGAGAAGATGACGCTGGTGGCGCGCCAGAAGCTCTGGCGGACCGGCGGGGTGGCGGGCACCGGCGGTTCGGGCACGGAAAAGAGGGTGAGGGCGAGGCTGGGGATGAGGGTGGCGATGATGAAGCCGCCGACCAGCTGGAGCTTCAGCGTGCCATTGCCGGGCTCGACCTGGTCGAGGATGGTTGGCAGCACCAGCACGGCGAGCAGGCCGATGGCGCGCAGCAGCGCCTGATAGCTGACGACGCGGGTGCGGCCATGATAATGGCGCGACAGCTCGCCGGCCCAGGCAGAGGCCGGTATCTCGATCATCGACCAGCCGAGATAGAAGAAGAAGAGGGCGGCGCCGAGATAGGCGGGCGTCACCAGCGCGGCGGGCGGGAAGAAGAGCAGGGCCGAGGACAGGCCGAACAGCAGGCCGCCGGCCGCGATCCACGGGCGGCGCCGGCCAAAGCGGCTGCGGGTGCGGTCGCTGAGCGCGCCGACCAGCGGATCGGCGCTGACATCCCAGATGCGGCCCAGCAGGAAGATGAAGCCGATGGTCGCGAGCGAGAGGCCGAACTGGGTGGCGTAAAGCTGGGGCACGAACAAGGCGAGCGGCAGGCCGGCGCCGGCGATCGGCACCGCGATCGAGGCGAAGCCGGTGAGGCGCAGGCGGGAGGGCTCCCCCTCCCCGACGCGGGCGGGTTCCGGCCGGGTGATGCTCCGGTCATCCAGATAGTCTGCGTAGGGAAGGGTAGCCATGATCTTGCCTCCGGATTGGGGGTCAGAATTTGCTGCGCAGGGTGACGCCGATGGTGCGGGGATCGCCGACGGTGGCGGTGACGAGACCGGTGTTCGCGACCGAGAGCGTGTCGACATAATCCTTGTCGAACAGGTTCTTGGCCCAGAGCGACAGGTCGATCAGGCCATCGTCCAGCCGCACGCCGATGCGGGCATTGGCGACGCCGTAGCTGGGCACCAGCGAGTAGCGGCTGTCCGACACGGCGGTGTAGTAGGAAGAGCGCCAGCTATAGTCGGCGCGGCCATAGAATTGCGCGTCGCCCCATTTGGTGGTGCCGAGCGGAATGGCGAAGTCGCCGCCCGCGCTCCACGACCATTCGGGCACGCCCGACAGCGGCTTGCCGCTAAGGTCGGTCACCGCCGAGCCGCCGGTGGTCGGGTTCAGCGCCTCGACCGGGGTCGGGCCGTTCTTGAAGTCGACATAATAGGCGTCGGTATAGGCGAGCGAGGCGTTGAGATTGACATAGCGGCTGAGCGCCAGCGCACCGTCCAGTTCGAAGCCGCGCGCGCGCGCCTCGGGAATGTTGGTGATATAATTGCGGGTGCTGTTGGTGCCGACAATCTGTTCGGTGATCGCGGTCTGATAGTCGAAGATGTTGGTCCAGAAGGCGGCGGCGTTGAGCGTCGCCTTGCCGCCCCAGAACTGGCTCTTCACGCCCGCTTCGTAATTGTCGACCTTCTCGCCGCCGACATCGGGGCTGACCCCGGCCGGGATGTTGGTGAGGTTGAGGCCGCCCGACTTGTTGCCGCGCGAATAGGTGGCATAGACCAGCACGTCGGGCGTCACCTTGTAGGACAGGGTGGCCAGACCCGAGAGGCTGTTGTCGGTGAAGCCGGTCGAGTAGCTGGTGACGGGGCTGAGGCTGTTGCGCAGCGCGATCGCGGCGGTGCGCTGGGCCGCGGTCAGGCTGGAGAGATCATTCCCCTCCGCCCACCACTGGCTGTAGCTGCCTTGCTTCTTCTCGTGCGTGTAGCGCAGGCCGAGCGTTAGCGAGAGGCTGTCGGGGATGATGGCGTAGCTGGCCTGGCCGAACAGCGCGGCGCTCTTGGTTTCCGGATTGGAGCTGGAGCGGGCGACGAAGCCGTTGACCGCCGCATTGCTGACCACCGGATCGGCATTGGGGAAGAGCCAGAGCGGGGCGTCCGGGCCATAGCCGGCGGCGCCCGACCCGTTGATGATCTGCCAGAAATAATAGGCGCCCAGCACATAGGAGAGGCGGGTGTCGCCATTGGAGGCGACGCGAAATTCCTGGCTGAACTGGCGCTGGTTATTTTCCTGATGGTTGAGCGTGTTGACCGAGAGCGAGGTGGCATCGCTGTCGTTGCGCGGATACCAGTTCCAGGCGCGATAGGCGGTGATGGAGCTGAGCGTGACCGGGCCGACATCCCAGTCGGCCTTGCCCGAAATGCCCCACTGATTCATGTTCGCCTGGAACTGGCCATCGACATCGACCTTGCGGGCGAAGGGATCGGTGGCGAGCGGCGTGTAGCCGGCGCGGGCGGCGCGGATCGCGAAATTGTTCGCGATCGTGTTGCCGTCATCATAGGTGGTGAAGACGGTGCTGGGCAGGCGGACGCAGCAATTGAGCGTCTGCTTGGCATAGTCGCCGATCAGGCGCAGGCTGAAGCCCTCACCCTGGGTCAGCAGCAGCTGGCCGCGCGCGGTGAAATTGTCGTAATCATGGACTTTCTTGCCGTTATAGACATTGGTCAGGAAGCCGTCGCGATGGGTGTCGGCAATGCTGACGCGCACCGCCGCCCAGTCGGTGAGGCCTCCGGTGACCGAGCCGCGCACCTGATGGAAACCATAGTCGCCCAGCGTCGCTTCCACCTGGCCGCCGAAATCGAAGCTCGGCTGGCGGGTGGTGATGTTGATGGCGCCGGCGGTGGTGTTCTTGCCGAACAGCGTGCCCTGCGGCCCGCGCAGCACCTCGATCCGTTCAAGGTCGACCAGGTCGAACTGGCTGGCGCCGACGCGGCCATAATAGACATCGTCGATATAGACGCCGACGCCATTTTCGAGGCCGTCATTGGTCAGCGCGACGTTGGAGCCGAGGCCGCGAATGTTGATGTTGGTGTTGCGCGGGTTGAAGCTGAACAGCTGGAGGCTGGGCGCGACCTGCTGCACGGCGGCGAGCGTATAGTCGCCGCGCTGTTCGACCAGATCGCCGCCGACGACCGAGAGGGCGACCGGCACGTCCTGCGCCTTTTCGGCGCGGCGGCGCGCGGTGACCAGGATGGGGGCGCCATAATCGCCTTCATCGACGGCCGCTTCGGGCGCGGGCGCAGGCGCCGCAGTGGCGGGTTCGTCGGCAGCATGAGCGGCGCTCGGCAACAGGCCGATGGCGACGCCGGCGAGCAGCAGGCGACGGACGGACTGGCCGTGCCGGGGTCGGCTGGGCGCGAGGACTTGGGACATGAAAAGGCTTACTCCCTGAATTTCTTGTCTGTTCTGCTTGTGGGCTGCGGACGCAGGGCATCGTCGCGCACGGCATTCAGGCCGTAGAGCGCGGCGGCCGCCTGGAGCAGCGACACGGAATAGGCTGGGTGCGGCGACGCGCGTCGGCCGCGAGCTTCCACGGGCATGCGATCCCCCCTTTCCCGCACGACGCATCGGCGGAGGACGGGCGGATGGAGGCGCGCTGAGAAGCAGCGCGCTGCGTGGCGGGCGTCAGGCCCTAGATTTCAGATGGATGGCACATCGTTTCATTCCCCATTCTGTTGGGGGGAACACGAAGCTGGCGTCGTCGCCCGAGCATCGTGCGCTTTAGCTGTTGGTGACGCGGAGCAAGCTGCATCCCGATCAAAAGCCGCGGGTCCGATGCCGATGTCGTCATCCGGGCGGGGACCAGTCCGCTCCGTTTCAGGCAATCTCTACTTATAAGATAGAGTGTCTGGCTCAACCAAGTTTTGCTTGGCCGTGCCCAAATTGCGCTGTGCCGGTCCATCCGCCCGTTCGAGCATGGCGTCGCGCCGGGCGAGGGTGATGAGGCGCAGGCCCGATTCGGCGGCGCGATCGAGTGCGAGGCTGGTGGGGGCGGAGAGGGTGACGAGCAGCGGGCAGGCGGCGAGCGCGGCCTTTTCCACCAGTTCATAGGAGCAGCGCGAGGAGAGGAGGGCGAAACCGCCATCCCAGCCAAGGCCGGCGCGGGCCATGGCGCCGATCAGCTTGTCGAAGGCGTTGTGGCGGCCGACATCCTCGCGCGCGAAGCGCAGCGTGCCGTCGGGCGCGGCGAGGGCGGCGGCATGGAGCGCGCCGGTGCGCTGATTGCCCGGCTGGCGCGCGTCGAGCGCATCGAGGGCGCGGAACAGGGCATCGTCGCTGGCCTGGGTGACGGCGGTGACGCGCGGCAGCGGGCGCAGCGCCTGTTCCAGATTCTCTATGCCGCACAGGCCACAGGAGGATTCGGCGACGCGGTGGCGGACGCGGGCGAGGATGCGGTCATGCCGATCGGCGATCAGGCGGATGCGCAGCAACAGGCCCTGGGGCGCTTCATGGATGTCGATGTCGATGATGTCGGCGGCTGTATCGATCAGCCGTTCGGACAAGGCGAAGCCGGTGGCGAGATCGTCGAGATCGGCCGGGGTCGCCATCAGCACGGCATAGCCGATGCCATTATATTCGAGCGCGATCGGGCATTCGACCGCGACCGCGCGGGTGACGGGCGCGCGGCCGCCGTCCGGGGTGATCCGGGTGAAGCGGACGGGCCGGTCGGCGTCGCTCATCGGGCGGCGCGCACCGTGACGGGAATCGACTTGTAGGCGGGGGTGCCGCTGGCCGGATCATAATCGTCGAGCGGGACGAGATTGTTCGCCTCGGGATAATAAGCGGCGAGCGATCCGCGCGCGATGGCGTGCATGACGATGGTGAAGCCGCGCAATTCGCGCCCGGCCGGCGTGGTCACATCGACCCTGTCGCCATGGGCCAGGCCCATCTCCGCCAGATCGATCTCGTTCGCGAAGATTATGTCGCGCCGGCCATGGATGCCGCGATAGCGATCATCATAGCTGTAGATGGTCGTATTATACTGATCATGGCTGCGAATGGTGGTGAGCAGCAGCGGCAGCGCGCCCTCGTCCGGGGCGACCGGGTGGGTGATGAACTGCGCCTTGCCGCTGGGCGTGTTCCAGATCCGGTCGCTGGGGCCGATGGTCAGGCGGAAGCCGCCGGGCTCGCGCACCCGGATGTTGAAGTCGCGGAAATCGGGATAGACCGCCTCGATCCCGTCGCGGATGCGGTCATAATCGGCGATCATGCCGTCCCAGTCGGTGCGGCTGGCGGGCATGGCGGCCCTGGCCAGGCCCGCAACGATCGCCGGTTCGGAGCGGACATGGGGCGAGGGGGGCTTCAGCTTGCCGCGCGAGGCGTGGACCATCGACATGCTGTCCTCCACCGTCACCCATTGCGGGCCGGCGGCCTGCAGATCCAGTTCGGTACGGCCAAGGCAGGGCAGGACCAGTGTCTCGCGCGCGGTCAGCAGGCAGGTGCGGTTGAACTTGGTGAGGATGTTGACCGACAGGTCGAGCCGGCGCACGGCGGCGAAACAGGCGTCGGGATCGGGCATGGCGACGGCGAGATTGCCGCCAAGCGAAATCAGCGCTTTCGAGTCCCCGGCGTGCATGGCGGCCAGTGCCTCGACCGCATTATGGCCATGCTTGCGCGGCGACTGGATGGAAAAGGCGGTGTCGAGCCGTTGCAGCATCGCCTCGGTCGGCAGTTCGGTGATGCCGACGGTGCGATCGCCCTGCACATTGCTATGGCCGCGCAACGGGCAGATGCCGGCACCCGGCTTGCCGAAATTGCCGCGCAGCAGCAGCAGGTTGGCCAACGCCTGCACATTTTGCGTGCCGTGGCGATGCTGGGTGATGCCCATGCCATAGCAGATGATGACCCGGTCGGCCCTGGCATAGACATGGGTCATGCTCTCGATCGCTTCGCGGGTGAGGCCGGACAGGCGCTCGATCCATGGCCATTGGGTGGCCTCGATATCGGCGCGCAGGGCGTCGAGGCCCTCGGTATGCTGGGCGATGAATTCGTGGTCGAGCGTGCCGGGCTGCTGCGCCTCGATCGCCAGCAGCGCCTTCATCATCCCCTTGAGCATCGCCATGTCGCCGCCGATCCGCACCTGATGATAGGCAGACGCGAGCGGGGTGGCGCCGGGCGAGAGCATTTCGGTGGGATGCTGGGGCGACTTGAAGCGTTCCAGCCCGCGTTCGCGCATCGGGTTGGCGACGATGATCGGCACGCCGCGCTTGGAGGCGGCGGCGAGCGTGCTCAGCATGCGGGGATGGTTGGTGCCCGGATTATGGCCGATGCAGAAGATTGCGTCGGCATGGTCGAAATCCTCCAGCGTCACCGTGCCCTTGCCGATGCCGATCGACTTGGGGAGGCCGGTGCTGGTCGCCTCGTGACACATGTTCGAGCAGTCGGGGAAATTGTTGGTGCCGAACTCGCGGGCGAACAGCTGGTAGAGAAAGGCGGATTCGTTCGACGCGCGGCCCGAGCAGTAGAATTCGGCCTGGTCGGCATGGTCGAGCGCCTGGAGCGCGGCGCCGGCGCGGGCAAAGGCTTCGTCCCAGCTGATCGGCACGAAATGGTCGGTCGCGGCATCATAGCGCAGCGGCTCGGTCAGGCGGCCGGCATCTTCGAGCTTGTGGTCGGTCCAGTTCCACAATTCGCTGACGCTGTGGCGGGCGAAGAAATCGGGATCGACGCGCTTGACCGTCGCTTCCCAGGTGACCGCCTTGGCGCCATTCTCGCAGAACTCGAACGAAGAAGTGTGCTTGGGATCGGGCCAGGCGCAGCCGGGACAGTCGAAGCCATCGGGCTGGTTCATCTGGAGCAGGGCGCGGGTGTCGGGACTGGCGCGCATCTGTTCCGCGACCGTCCTGGCGACCGCACGCAGGGCGCCCCAGCCGCCGGCCGGGCCGTCATAATTGGAGACGCCCTCCACCGTGTCGGGGATCAGGTCTTCGGCGGATTTGTCCATGGTCGTCTGTCCCACATCATCGCGGTGCCCCGCGTGGGATATAGGAAAATTCGGCTGGAGAACCAAGGCCGGGCAGGCAGGATGGGGCGTGCCCGCAGGGGGCTGTCATCATCATCTGCAGCTATCGGGAAAGTGATGGTGCGGTCGAGAAGACTCGAACTTCCACGGCCTTTCGGCCACAACGACCTCAACGTTGCGCGTCTACCAATTCCGCCACGACCGCACATCAACAGGGAAACCGGCGGGGCCGGTGCCTTGGTAGGAGGCGGCCCTTAGCAAAGGCTTTTGGGTCATGCAACCAGTGATCGGCATCAACGTTATCTTTGTTTGGCAGAAAGTCGGTTGCGAAAGGGGGCTGGCCCCATGTCGTTGCATTTCTGGGTGGGGTCGGGCGGCGCGTTGGTGGTCGCCGCGGTGATGGGGCTGGGCCTGGGCGCCTATGTCACCAGCCCGCAAAAGCCGGTGCGGCTTGCGCTGGAGGCGGAACTGGATAACGGCGACATGGCGACGGTGCCGAATTTGCCGGAGGCCGAGCGCGGACCGGCGTTCGTGACCTGCACCGGATGCGGGCCGACGCTGGAGGAACGGCGGATGAAAGCCGACATGGCGGGGCTGGATGCCGATGGCATGATCGGCGAATCGCGCGATCCGGCGGTGCGCGACTATCTGGCGCAGGAGGAACAGCCGGTTGAATCGGCGGCGCTGGGCTATCCGCCGCTGCCGCAGCCGACGGTGCGGGTCGATCGCCTGCCGCCGCGGATCGAGCGATTCGCGGCGGGCGAGGCGGAACCGGGGCCGGCGCTGAGGCCGGTCGCGGCGACGACGGCGCCGCCCCCGCCGGTCCCCGCAGAACCGGCAGAGGCGGGCTTGCCGCAGTAATTATTCGGCAGCGACCGGGGTCGATGCGTCGCTCAGCGGATGGGCCAGGCGATTGACCATTTCCTTCGGGCAGACCTGCCAGATGTAGCGGCGCCAGCGATCCCAATCCTCCAGGATGGTGTTCGACCATTTGCTGTCGGTCGCGACCGCATGTTCGGCGATCAGGGCCTTGAGCTCGCCTTCCCAATGGGCACTGTCCAGACGCTGCCAGACGATGCTTTCCGGGTTGGCGCGCGACGGGAAGCTGCCATCCTCGTCGAGGATGAAGGCCATGCCGCCGGTCATGCCCGCGCCGAAATTGGCGCCGGTCTTGCCCAGGATCACGGCGGTGCCGCCGGTCATATATTCGCAGCCATTGGCGCCGCAGCCTTCGACCACCACCTTTGCGCCCGAATTGCGGACCGCGAAGCGCTCGCCGGCCTGGCCCGCCGCGAACAGCTTGCCGCTGGTCGCGCCGTAGAGGACGGTGTTGCCAAGGATGGTGTTGTCCTTCGACGACAGCGGCGAGGAGACGGTGGTGCGCACCTTGATGATGCCGCCCGAAAGCCCCTTGCCGACATAGTCGTTGGCGTCGCCGAACACTTCTAGGGTGATGCCCTTGCAGAGGAAGGCGCCGAGCGACTGGCCGGCCGAACCGCGCAGGCGCACGGTCAGATGGCCGTCGGCCAAGGTGGACATGCCGAACTTTTCGGTCACGGCGGAGGAGAGGCGGGTGCCGACGGCGCGGTGCGTGTTGCGCACCGTGTAGGTCAGCTGCATCTTCTCGCCGCGCTCGAACACGGCGCGGGCATCCTTCATCATCTGCGCGTCGAGGCTGTCGGGCACTTCATTGCGCCACTGGGGCAGGCTGAAGCGGCGATGCTCGTCGGGCGCGTCGACCTTGGCCAGGATCGGGTTGAGGTCGAGATCGTCGAGATGCTCGGCGCCGCGATTGACCTGCTTCAACAGTTCGGTGCGGCCGATCACTTCGTCCAGGCTGCGGAAGCCCAGACGGGCCAGGATCTCGCGTACTTCCTCGGCGATGAAGGTCATCAGGTTGATGACCTTTTCCGGGGTGCCGGTGAACTTCTGGCGCAGCTTCTCATCCTGCACGCAGACGCCCACGGGGCAGGTGTTGCTGTGGCACTGGCGCACCATGATGCAGCCCATGGCGACCAGCGATAGCGTGCCGATGCCGAACTCCTCGGCACCCAGGATCGCGGCGATGACGATGTCGCGTCCGGTCTTGAGGCCGCCATCGGTGCGCAGCTTCACGCGGTGGCGCAGGCCGTTGAGGGTCAGCACCTGATTGGCTTCCGACAGGCCCATTTCCCAGGGGGTGCCGGCATATTTGATCGAGGTCTGGGGGCTGGCGCCGGTGCCGCCGACATGGCCGGCGACCAGGATGACGTCGGCATGCGCCTTGGCAACGCCGGCCGCGACCGTGCCGATGCCGGCCTGGCTGACCAGCTTGACGCAGACGCGCGCGCGCGGGTTGATCATCTTGCAGTCATAGATGAGCTGCGCGAGATCCTCGATCGAGTAGATGTCATGGTGCGGCGGCGGCGAGATCAGCGTCACGCCGGGCGTCGAGTGACGCAGGCGGGCGATGAATTCGGTCACCTTGAAGCCGGGCAGCTGGCCGCCCTCGCCGGGCTTGGCACCCTGCGCGACCTTGATCTCGATTTCCTCGGCCGATCCCAGATATTCGGCATGGACGCCGAAGCGGCCCGACGCGATCTGCTTGATCACCGAATTGGCATTGTCGCCATTTTCATAGGGCTTGAAGCGCGCGGCATCCTCGCCACCCTCGCCCGACACCGCCTTGGCGCCGATGCGGTTCATGGCGATCGCCAGCGTCTCATGCGCTTCGGGGCTGAGCGCACCCAGCGACATGCCCGGCGTCACGAAGCGCTTGCGGATCTCGGTGGTGGCTTCCACCTCGTCGATCGGCACCGCCTCGCGGGCGAAGTTGAACTCCATCAGGTCGCGCAGATAGACCGGCGGCAGATCGCGCACGCCGCGCGAGAATTGCAGATAGGTCGAATAGCTGTCGGTGCCGACGGCGGTCTGCAGCAGGTGCATCAGCTGGGCGGAATAGGCATGGGCCTCGCCGCCGTTGCGCTGGCGATAGAAGCCGCCGATCGGCAGGCGGACGACCGCGCTGTCATAGGCCTTGTCGTGGCGCAGCATCGCCGAATAGTGGAGCGAGGCATAGCCTTCGCCCGAAATCTTCGCCGGCATGCCGGGGAAGAGATCGTTTACCAGGGCGCGTGACAGGCCGACCGCTTCGAAATTATAGCCGCCACGATAGGAGCTGACGACCGCGATGCCCATCTTGGACATGATCTTCAGCAAGCCTTCGTTGATCGCGGTGCGCTGACGCTCGAAACACTGGTCGAGGGTCAGGTCGCCGAACAGGCCACGGGCGTGGCGATCGGCGATGCTGGCTTCGGCCAGATAGGCGTTCACCGTGGTTGCGCCCACGCCGATCAGCACCGCGAAATAATGGGTGTCGAGCGCTTCGGCCGACCGCACGTTGATCGACGCATAGCTGCGCAGGCCCTTGCGGACGAGATGGGTGTGGACGGCCGCGGCGGCCAGCACGCCCTGGATCGCGACCCGGTCCTGCCCGGCACGCTCGTCGGTCAGGAACAGTTCGCTGCGCCCTTCGCGCACCGCCTGCTCGGCTTCCTCACGGATGCGGGCGATCGCCGCGCGCAGCTGTTCCTGGCCGCCGGTCGAGGGGAAGGTGCAGTCGATTTCGGCCACGGCCGGGCCGAAATAGGCCTTGAGCCGCGCCCATTCGGCGCTGTTGAGCACCGGCGATTCCAGCACCAGCACATGGCTGTTCTGCGCATCTTCCTCCAGGATGTTGTGGAGGTTGGAGAAGCGCGTCTTGAGGCTCATCACATGCCGTTCGCGCAGCGGGTCGATCGGCGGGTTGGTGACCTGGCTGAAATTCTGGCGGAAGAAATGGCTGATGGTGCGCGGCTTGTCGGAGATGACCGCCAGCGGCGTGTCGTCACCCATCGAGCCGATCGCTTCCTTGGCATCCTCCACCATCGGCGCGAGGATCAGTTCCATATCCTCCAGCGTCATGTTGGCCGCGACCTGGCGACGGGTCAGTTCCGCCTTGTCCCATGCCGGCAGGGCGCTGGGGACGTCGGGCAGGTCGGTGATGTCGAGGAAGTCCTTGATCAGGTCGCCATAGGGGCGCTCGCCCGCGATGCGATCCTTGATCGCGCGGTCGTCATAGACTTCGCCTTCCTGCAGATCGATCGCGATCATCTGGCCCGGACCCATGCGGCCCTTCTGAACGATGGTGGTTTCGGGCACGACGACCATGCCGGTTTCCGAACCCACGATCAGCAGATTGTCGCCGGTCAGCGTGTAGCGCAGCGGGCGCAGCGCGTTGCGGTCGACGCCGGCCACGACCCAGCGGCCGTCGGTCATCGCGAGCGCGGCCGGGCCGTCCCACGGCTCCATCACGGAGGCGAGATATTCATACATGTCGGCATGCGCCTTGGGCAGCTCGGCGCTTTCCGCCTGCCATGCCTCGGGCACCAGCATCAGCTTGGCCGTGGGCGCGTCGCGGCCGGAGCGGCAGATCGCTTCGAACACGGCGTCCAGTGCGGCGGTATCCGACGCGCCGGCCGGGATCACCGGCTTGATGTCTTCCGACTGCTCGCCAAAGGCCAGCGAAGCCATCTTGATCTCGTGGCTCTTCATCCAGTTCTTGTTGCCGCGGATCGTGTTGATCTCGCCATTATGGGCGAGGGTGCGGAACGGCTGGGCCAGCCACCATTGCGGGAAGGTGTTGGTCGAATAGCGCTGGTGGAAGATGGCGACGCGGCTCTCGAACCGCTCATCCTGCAGGTCCGGATAGAAGACCGACAGCGATTCGGCGAGGAACAGGCCCTTGTAGATGATCGAGCGGCACGACAGCGAGCAGACGTAGAAATCGCTGATCTGCGCTTCGATCACCTTCTTCTCGATGCGGCGGCGGATCAGGTAGAGATCCTTCTCGAACTCGCCGACGTCGCGTTCCTCCGGCATCGGGCCGGCGATCATGATCTGCTCGATCTCGGGACGGGTGCGCTGCGCCTTCTCGCCGATGACGGAGACGTCGACCGGCACCTGGCGCCAGCCATAGATGGTGTAGCCCGCGTCGATGATCTCGGCCTCGACGATGGTGCGGCAGGTTTCCTGGGCGCTGAGGTCGGTGCGCGGCAGGAAGATCATGCCGACGGCCAGGCGGTTGGGCAGCGGCTTGTGGCCCGAATCGGCGATCGCATCGTCGAAGAAGCGGACCGGCAGGTCGACATGGATGCCCGCGCCATCGCCGGTCTTGCCATCGGCGTCGACCGCGCCGCGGTGCCACACGGCCTTGAGCGCATCGATCGCGGAGGAGACGACGCGGCGGCTGGGCCGGCCGTCGGTCGCGGCGACCAGGCCGACGCCGCAGGCATCGCCCTCCATCTCGGGATGATACATGCCCTCGGCAGCGATGCGTGCGCGCTCTTCGGGGCTGGCCATGAAATTGGTGTCGGTCATGATGACTTACCCTTGCATCTGGCCGTCCCTTTCTTGGGGCACGGCCGCCTTCATTCTGTTGGTGCCGGCGTGCCGGCGTCGATCGTCAGTTTGCCTTTTGCGTGTCCGCCCCGAGCAATGCGGTGAGGCGGTCGCGTTCGGCCTTGGTCAGGTCTTTATAGGTGCGCGGCTTGGGCAGCTTGGCGAGTTCGGCCTGAGAGGATTGCATGATCTCCGGCATGGCCTTCATCATGTCGGGCATGATCTTCTGCATGCGGCCGATATAATGGGGGTCGGTTGCCAGCTGCATGAAGCCCTCGCCGAACTTGGCGCCGGTCGGCGTCTTCAGGAAGGCGGCGATCTGATCCAGCTCGGTCGCATTGTAGCGATAGGCAAATGCCTCCGCCATGCCGGCGCGCATGTCCGGTTCGTAACGGCCCATGAAGCGACCCATGGCCGGCATCATGGTGTTGACGATCACGTCCATCCGCTTGCGGAAATTGGGATCGAGGATCGCCATCATTTCCTCCATCGTGCCTTCGCCCAGACCTTCGGCCCGTTCGGGGTCGATGCCGCCGACCTTCAGGAACTCGCGGATGGGCATCTTGGTCATGCTGTCCATCATCGGGCCCATCATCTTCTGCATCATCGGGCCCATCATCTTTTCCATCGTGCCGTCGGGCAGGATGAGGGCCGCGATCGGCTGCGCCTTGGCGAGCAGCGCCGGATCGACCGGCTGCTCGGCGGCTACAGGCGCCGCCGGCGTCTGCGCCTGCACGGCGACCGGGGCCGCCAGCAGAAACAGGGACAGGAAGGCGAGGCGCATCACGCGGCAACCTTCTCGCTGGCAGCGGCGACGGCCTTGGCCTTGAGATATTTGTGCATATGGTCGGTCACGTCGCGGCCATCGCGGATGGCCCAGACCACCAGCGATGCGCCGCGCACGATGTCGCCGGCGGCGAAGACGCCGTCCATGCTGGTCATCATCGTCTTGTGATCGACGCGCAGCGTGCCCCAGCGGGTGACCGACAGGTCGTCGGCGCCGAACAGGCGAGGCAGGTCTTCCGGGTCATAGCCCAACGCCTTGATGACCAGATCGGCTTCCAGCGTATGCTCGCTGCCCGGATCGGGCTCGGGCGCGCGGCGGCCCGACGCGTCGGGCGAACCCAGGCGCATCTTGGTGACCTTGACGCCGGTGACATGCTCCGTACCCTCGAAGGCGATCGGGGCGGTCAGCCAGACGAACTCGACGCCTTCCTCCTCGGCATTGGCGACTTCGCGCTGCGAGCCGGGCATATTGTCGCGGTCGCGGCGATAGAGGCACTTTACCGACTTGGCACCCTGGCGGATGGCGGTGCGGACGCAGTCCATCGCGGTGTCGCCGCCGCCGATCACGACGACATTCTTGCCGGTGGCGAGCAGGGTGCCATCCTCATGGCCGGGTACGGCATCGCCGAAGCCCGCCTTGTTGGAGGCGGTGAGATAGTCGAGCGCCTTGACCACGCCCGGTGCGCCGACGCCCGGCGCCTTGATGTCGCGGGCCTTGTAGACGCCGGTGGCGATCAGGATCGCGTCATGCTTGGCACGCAGCTGTTCCATGCTGGCGTCGCGGCCGACTTCGAACCCTTCGTGGAAGATGATGCCGCCATCCTTGAGGCGCTGGACGCGGCGCATGACGACATCCTTTTCCAGCTTGAAGCCGGGGATGCCATAGGTCAGCAGGCCGCCGGCGCGGTCGTGCCGGTCATAGACATGCACTTCATAGCCCGCGACGCGCAGATATTCGGCGGTGGTGAGACCGGCTGGGCCGGCGCCGATGACGCCGACCGACTGGCCGCGCGCGGCGCCGGGGACGAGCGGTTCGACCCAGCCTTCCTTCCAGGCGGTGTCGGTGATGAACTTTTCCACCGAGCCGATGGTGACCGATCCGTGGCCGGAAAATTCGATCACGCAATTGCCCTCGCACAGACGGTCCTGCGGGCAGATGCGGCCGCAGATTTCCGGCATGGTGCTGGTCAGGTTCGACAGTTCATAGGCTTCGCGCAGGCGCCCTTCGGCGGTCAGGCGCAGCCAGTCGGGGATATGATTGTGCAGCGGGCAATGGGTCGAGCAATAGGGCACGCCGCATTGCGAGCAGCGCGACGCCTGTTCCTCGGCCTTGTCCAGAATGAAGGACTTGCTGATTTCCAGAAAGTCCTCGGCGCGCGCATCAGCGCCGCGCTTTTCCGGATAGGCCTGTTCCTTGCCCACGAACTTCAGCATCGGATTTTCAGCCATGGCATTTCCCTGCAACGATTGTTTGCAGTGCGCATAGCAGGAAAACCCGCGGAGTCACGCGGATTCTGGTATTTAAGACAGCTAAGCTGACCTATTATCTGGCGGTTTGAGAAAAGACTGTCGCGGCGCTGTAATTATCTTTCAAATATTAGGTCCGTATCGGACTTATCTCAGGCTGAGCCAGACCAGCGCGCCGATGCCGGCAATGATTCGATACCAGGCAAAGGGCGCGAAGCCATGGCGCGACACCAGGCCGACGAACCATTTGATCACCAGCAGCGCGACGATGAAGGAGACGACGAAGCCGAGCGCGATGCTGTCCCAGCCGACCTGGGCGCTGGTGAGCTGGTCGCCCTTCTTGAGCAGTTCCAGCGTCGAGGCGCCGAGCATGGTCGGGATGGCGAGGAAGAAGCTGAATTCCGCAGCGGTGCGGCGCTCGACGCCCAGGGTCAGTGCGCCCATGATGGTCGCGCCCGAGCGGCTGACGCCCGGCACCATGGCGAGGCACTGGATGAAGCCGATGCCGATGACGCGGACCAGCGGAATGTCGGCGATGCCGTGGAAGCGCTGTTCCCTGATCAGGCGTTCGATCACCAGGATGGCGACGCCGCCGACGACCAGGGCGCACGCGACCACACGGGGCGATCCGAGCAGCGTGTCGATATAATCGTGCAGGGCAAGGCCGATGACGACGGCGGGGATGAAGGCGACCAGCAGGTTGCGCACGAAGCGGATGCTGACCGGATCGAGGCGGAGCAGGCCCATGGCCACCGCCCAGAAGGTGCGCCAGTAGAGGACGACGACGGCGAGGATCGCGCCGAGCTGGATCATGACGTTGAACATCGCCCAGACCGACGCATCATAGCCGAGCAGCTCGCTCGCCAGGATGAGGTGGCCGGTCGAGGACACGGGGAGAAATTCGGTCAATCCCTCCACGATGCCGAGCAGGATGACCGTCAGATAATGCATGTCCATGGGGATGTCGGATCCTCAAGCAGGGGGCGCATAAGCCAAGCCCTCCCCCCGCGAAGGGAGAGGGCCGGGCAATGCCTATATGTCAGGGATGCACCATGCCGCAGTGCAGCGAAAAGGCAAAGCGGCATGGCCACGGCCGGTCGTGGCCGATCATCGGCCCGTCGAGCCGATGGCGGGAATGGATCAGGCCTTCACGCGGCCGGCGAAGCGGCCATGCTTGCGATAGGGGACCATCCAGCGTTCGGCGACGGCGGCCATCGGCGTGGGCGCGACGCCCAGCGCCTCAAGGCCCGGCGCGCCGGGCGCGGCGACATTGTCCTGGCCCAGCATGGCAAGCTGGTCGCGGGTGATCGGGCCGCCGGGCAGCATCGCCAGCAGCGAGGCGAAGGCGCCGGGCACTTCGACCAGCGGCTTGTCGCCACGGCCGATCGCCTTGGCGACCCAGGCGTTGATTTCCTTCATGCTCATGACCTGCGGGCCGGCGAGTTCGAAGGTCTTGCCGCCAAAGAGGCCGGGCTGCTGCGCCGCGTTGGCGATCGCCTCGGCAACGTCGCCGACATAGACGGGCTGGAATTTGGTGGCGGCGCCGATCACCGGCACGACCGGGCCGCTGCTGGCGACGCCGGCGAAGCGATTGAGGAACTGGTCTTCCTGGCCGAAGATGATCGACGGGCGCACGATGGTCGCGGTCGGGAAGGCGGCCAGCACGGCCGCTTCGCCCGCAGCCTTGGACCGGCCATAGGCCGAGGGGCTGGCCGCATCGGCGCCGATCGCCGAGACATGGACCAGCGCGGTGACGCCGGCGGCGGCCGCCGCCTTGGCGACATTGGCGGCGCCCTCATGCTGGACCGCGTCGAAATCGCCGCTGAGGATGCCGACCAGGTTGATGACGATGTCGCTGCCGTGCAGGGCGCGGGCGACGGTGTCGGGCTTGCGGATATTGGCCGCGACGAACTGGGTCTGGCCCAGATTGCCGAGCGCCTTCACCTTGACCGAATTGGCGAGGTCGCGCTGGGCGATGCGCACGCGCGCGCCGCGAGCCATCAGCGCTTGGGCGACCTGGCGCCCGAGAAAGCCGCCGCCGCCGAAGATGGTTACCAGATTGTCCTTCATCACGCGCGTCCCATGCTGTTCGAAAAGGGGAAAGTTCGTGCCGTTTCCCATGCAACTTCCGCCGCCCGCTGACAACCGCCCGCCGGCGGCGGCGTTCCGATTTTACCCGATCCAGCCCTGCAGTCCGGCGATCATCCACAGGCCCAGCAGCAGGAAGAGCAGGGCGGCGCCGACCTGCAGCGCGCGCATCGGCACGCGCTTCGCCAGCGCCTCGCCGAACAGCACGGCGGGGACATTGGCCAGCATCATGCCACAGGTGGTGCCCGCGGTGACGGCGAGCAGATTGTCGAACTGGGCGCCCAGCGCCACGGTCGCCACCTGCGTCTTGTCGCCCATCTCGACCAGGAAGAAGGCGACCAGGGTGGTCACGAACACGCCGGCCTTGGACGGGGCCTTCAGCGGCGCATCCTCATCGATCTTGTCGGGCACCAGCGTCCAGAGCGCCATGGCGATGAAGCTGCCTGCCACGGCATAGCGGAACCAGGGCTGGGTCAGCACCCCGGCGATCGAATGGCCGACCAGCGCGGCGAGGAAATGATTGGCGATGGTGGCGACGAAGATGCCCAGGATGATCGGCACCGGCTTGCGAAAGCGGGTGGCGAGCAGCATGGCCAGCAACTGCGTCTTGTCGCCCATTTCGGCAAGCGCGACGAGGGCGGTGGAGGTGAGGAAGGCTTCCATGAAGAACGTCCGGGCCGGGCTCTGACAAAAGACACAATGCCACCGTCTTCCCCGCCCGGCCGGACTGGGAAGCCGATGCCATTGGTCTCGCCCGATGCGGCTGATACCGCATCCCATATGCCATGGCCTCTCGGCCAAATATGTTGACATATGGCCCGTCCCGTCAGCGGAACGGCTGGCTACTCCCCAGATGACGCGCTAGCCTGTAGTCGGACAGGCCGCGAAAGGCAAGCCGATGGCGACGGGCGAGAACAAGACCACGGAGACGATGGCGGATGTCGCCGCCTATCTCGACACGGTCGAACCGGCCGAGCGACAGGCGGATGGTCGGGTCGTCGCGGCGTTGATGGCGCGGCTGTCGGGCGAGTCGCCGCGGCTGTGGGGGCCGAGCATCATCGGCTTTGGCCGCTATCATTATCGCTATGACAGCGGGCGCGAGGGCGACATGTGCCGGATCGGCTTTGCGCCGCGCAAGGCGGAGCTGGTCTTCTATCTCGCCGGTCTGGATGACGCCGATTTCACGGCATTAGGCAGGCATCGGCGCGGCAAGGGCTGCCTCTATGTCAAGCGGCTGGCCGATATCGACATGGGGACGCTGGAGGCGCTGATCGCGCAGAGTCTGGCGCATATGGACGGGCTGTATCCGCGCTAGGGCAAGCAGCTCAGGGCGTGCTGCTGCTCTGCTGCATCCGCCGTTCGGCGAACCATTGCTGCAGCATCTGGGCGGTGCAGCCGGTAAAGCCGTTGCTGCCGATGGCCGAGCAGCTGTTGGGCAGGATCTGGCGCTGGGTCTGTTCCATCGTCGCGACCTGGCTGCCCCAGCCGGGGCCACCCACTTCTTCGGGCTTTTCGCGCAGCTTCTTGGGGATGCGATAGCGTTCGGATTCGGGCTTGCGGGCGCAGACCACGATTTCCTCGCCCTGGCCCGTCGGGCAGGGATCATCGCCATAGACGATGAGGTTGAAGATCTTCTGCGGCGGATCATCCTGGGCGACGGCCGGCGCGGCGGGCAGGGCCAGCGCGGCCAGGCCGGCGATCAGCAGGGGGCGGGGGAGACGCATCATCAATTCCTTCATTCGCCCCGGTTGCACCCCGTTCGTCCCGCGCTGCACTGGCGCGGGATCGATATGAACAGACGCCGCAGGACGCCCCATGCCGTCACGGCCGGGGCGGGACTTCCTGTTCCTGCGCCTTCTTGGCATCGGCGTCGGCCTTTTCCTCGGCCAGAACGCGCTTTTCGATCGCCTCGCTGTCGGCGTCGATGGTCGACAGGCGCCTGGCGCGCTCGGCTTCGACCAGATCCTTCCAGCTGGCATTGTCGGCCTGCTGCCGTTCCGCCTTGGCGAGGCGCGACAGCTTGGCGAAGCAGCCGGTGGCGCCGCCGCCGCCGACCGGCGAGCAGCTTTCGGTGCCGTCGCGACCGACATATTCCATCGACTTCACCCGCTCGCCCCAGGCCTGGTTGCTGGGCTTGTTGGGGTCGCCGCGCAGCGGCTCGGGAATGCGGTAGCGTTCCTCCTCGCCCTTGCGCGCGCACACGACGATGCCGTCGCCCTGGCTCTGGGGACAGGCATCATCGCCATAGACGATGACCAGATTGACCTTTTCGGAGCCGGTGCTGGTGGCGGCCGTGGGGGCACTGTCCTGCTGTGCGAGCGCGGGGGCGGCGGTGCCCAGCATCAGGCCTGCGGCCAGAGCGATCAACGGGGTCTTCATCATCGGTCCGTCCCTTGTTCAGATGCGCTTCGAAAGCGCGATGGCGGCGCGGCAACCCAGGCGGATCGCGCCGGACAGCAGCGGATAGGCCGGGGCCTGTTCCGCGCCATGGGCGATGGCGGCGTCGCGATGCTCGACCTCCTCCGCCTGGAAATCCTTGATCAGGGCAGAGAGTTCCGGATCATCCTCGCCCAGTTGCTGCAACTGTTCCTCATAATGAAGGTCGATCTCGGTCTCGATCGCGGCGGTGCAGGCCATGGCGGCCTTTGGCCCCATCGCGGCGGTCACGGCGCCCAGCGCGAAGCCGGCGACATTCCAGATCGGATGGATCGCGGTCGGCCGTACGCCGCGTTTGGCGATCAGCGCGTCGAAAGCGGCGCGATGGCGTTCCTCCTGCGCGGCCATGCCGGCGATCAGCCGGCCATAGGGATGGCGATCGCCCATCACCGCAAGCTGGCCGGCATAGATGCGCACCGCGCCGAATTCGCCGGCCTGGTCGACGCGCACCATGGAGGCGCGATCGGTTACGTTGGTGCGACGTCCGGGACGCGGGAAATCCTTGGTGGCGCTCATGCCTTCCTCGCTTTCAGCAGCAGGGCCAAGATGGCGAGCGCGGCCGCGCCCGACAAGAGGCCGTTATAGCCTGCCAGCGAAATGCCGAAGAGGCTCCAGGGCGCGACATCGCAGCGGGTGATCGGCGTCGCCATGATCTGGCTCAAAATATCGGCGCTGCTGCCGCCGGTCGGCGTGGTCGAGCAAGCGGTCAGCCCTTCCCACCAGCCATATTCGACCCCGGCATGGAACAGGCCGATGGCGCCGCTGATGCCGATGGCGATGCCGGCGAAACCGGCGAACAGGCCACTCATGCAGGCGCGGCCGCGCAGCGCATAGGCGACCAGCGCCAGCGGGATCGCGGCCATATGGGGGTAACGCTGCCACCAGCACATTTCGCACGGATGCAGCCCACCCAGATATTGGGAGGCATAGGCCGTGCCCAGCGCGATCACGGGTACGAGCAGGGCAAGCAGGCGGGCGCGGCCCAGGGCGGGGGACAAGCTGTTCATATCGCCCGCTTAAACCCTTGTCCGCCTTTCGTCATGCTGAACTTGCCCGTCCGGTCATCCGAACGGGCACGACTCATTTCGCGCCGGGCTTGCGCGCAGCGGCCTGCTGGGCCTGGGCGATGGTGGCGCCCGGCGTGCCGGCGAGGCGGGAAATGGTCTTGAGCGCATAATCGAGCTGGAAGTCCTCGATCCCCTTCTTCTTCAGCTCCTCGGCCGTCTGGGCGAAGCGCGGATCCTCCTTGCTATCCTCTTCCAGCGCGGCGTCGTCGGTCTTGATCTCGTTGATCAGGTGGCGGCGCAGGTCGCTTTCGCGGAACTTGGGGCGGTCCTTGTAATCCGGGTCGCTGAGCTGCGGCACCTTGATGTCCGGCTGGATGCCGCCTTCCTGCACGCTGCGGCCTGAAGGCGTGAAGTAGCGCGCGGTGGTGAGCTTGAGCGCGGTGGTGTTCGACAGCGGCAGCATGGTCTGGACGGAACCCTTGCCGAAGCTGCGTTCGCCCATGATGAGCGCGCGATGCTGGTCCTGCAGCGCGCCGGCGACGATTTCGGAGGCCGATGCGGAGCCCGCATCGACCAGCACGATCACCGGCAGGCCCTTCGCATCATCGCCGGGCTTGGCATAATAGCGTTCGACATCGCCCTTGTTGCGGCCGCGCTGCGACACGATCTCGCCGCGCTCCAGGAAGACGTCGCTGGTCGACACCGCTTCGTCCAGCAGGCCGCCGGGGTTGGAGCGCAGGTCGAGGATATAGCCGGTCGGCTTGTGGCCCAGGCTCTTGTCGATGCTGCGGATCGCCGAGCGGACATCGGCGCCGGTATTGGCCGAGAAGCTGACGATGTTGATGACGCCGATATTGTTTTTCACTTCCCACTTCACCGGCTTGATCTCGATGATCTCGCGGGTGAGGGTGAGGTCGATCGGCTTGTCGCGGCCGGTGCGCACGATGGTCAGCTTGATGCTGGTGCCGGGCGCGCCGCGCATCTTGTCCACCGCCTCGTCCAGCGTGCCGCCATAGATGAGCTGGCCGTCGATGTGGGTGATATAGTCGCCCGCCTTGATCCCGGCGCGCCAGGCCGGCGTGTCCTGGGTCGGGGCGATCACCTTGACCGCGCCATCCTCCTGCGTGACCGACAGCCCAAGGCCGCCATAGCTGCCCTCGGTCTGCGTACGCAGATTCTGGAAATCGCGCGCATCGAGGAAGCTGCTGTGGGGATCGAGGCTGGCAAGCATGCCGTCGATCGCGCCCTTGATCAGCTTTTCGTCGTCGACCTTCTCGACATAGTCGCTGCGGACCTTCTGGAAGACGTCCATGAATTCGTCGAGCGCCTTGTAGCTCGATGCCTCGCCATCGGCGAGCGCCGCGGTGGTGGCGGGGATGAGCGCAAGCGCGCCGAGCGCGACCGCGCCCTGCAGGAAGGTGGATTTCATGGCTGTCCTTGGAGTCCGCATCAAGGGATCGATATACGTCGATTCGCTATCCAACGCAAAAGCGCGCTTCGACCAATGTTGCCTGGCGTCGATGAGCGTGGGGTTAATGGGTTCAATTCACGATGCTGCTGTCGGGAAGGCGGCGGATGCGATTGAACAGCCAGCGCCGCTTGAAACTGCGCTCCAGACCGATGAGGTCGCCGGCGGGTAGCATCGCTTCGATGAGCGCATCCAGCACCTGAGTGGCGACATGCTCCTTGCGCGCGGAAAAGACGAAGACGATCTGGGGAGCGTCGGCATGGTCCATGTCGCGCAGCGCCGCATGGAGTGTCGCGACACCGGGTATACCGTCAATGAGAGCAGTGAGCCGTTCGCGAAGATCCGGGGAAAGTGGCCGAAGTCGGGCGGTTTCATCAATTCCGTTCGCCTCATGACGGGCGGCTTCTTCCATCCGTTCCGCTTGTTCCAGTGGCGCGAAATAGGGAGCTGCCTCCTCAGGTCTGCCAGAGCGCAGCAGATAGTCGACGATATGGCGATAGGCATGGGGTAGGAGGGCACGTTCCCCATCTGCCGCAGCGAGCAGTAGGTCGATCCCTGCATCGTCTCCCGTGGCGAGCAGCATGTCGCCTTGCCGGAAACGGGCGTCGTTTGCGTTGGGATGCAGGGCGAGCACAGCGGCATAGGCTTGCGCAGCCGATTGCGGCGTATCGATGGCTTCGGTCAGGGCGGCATAGCGATAGAGTTGATCGCGTGATGTCGCGCCCCCAGCGATCTGATCGGCGATCGCCTGCCGTTCCGCTTCGTCCGCCTGTCTCTGTGCATGTTCGTCAGCCCATAAGGCATCCGCCCAGTCGTGCCACTGCTCGTCGAAATGGACGATGATGGGGGTGAGCGTTTCGCCTAGCAGCGGTTCCGCGGCCGTTTCTTGCAGTCGGGCTGGCAGGTCGGCGGATTGTGACAGGGCGGCAAGCCTCTGGGCAAGGGTCGGGTGCGTGTCGTGACGATCGGCGGATCTGCCCAGTTCCCGGTCGATCATGGTCTGGTCGGCCGGATCGTCTTCGGTAAAGACTGATGCGATGGTGGTGAGTGGTGATCGAGGTGGATCAGGACGCAATGGTGCCTGGTCCCAGACCAGCCGCCATGCCGTGTCGAAGCGACCGGCTTGTGCTGCCACACGCAGCAAGGCGTCAGCCATGATGCGCGGTCCCACAGCGGTTGCGGCGACATGGTCGGCCTCATATTCTTGCCGCCGTGCTAGGGTGAAACTGTAGGCCGCAAACCAGGGGCCATACCAACCGAAAAAGCGCCGTAACAGGCCCGCGACGATCCCGTCCGGCAGCCGCTCCTCGACCTGCGCCCAGCGTTGGCGGACACGATAGACAAAGCCGCTCGCATGACCATGATCGCCCACGAAATGGCCGAATTCATGCGCGATGACAGCCTCCACTTCGGCGGGGCTGAGGGCCGACAATAACGGCAGTCCAAGGTAGAGGCGGTTGCGGGCGCCAAGGAAAAGAGACCCGCTGTCCTGTACGATCGCAGCGTTCATCTGATCGATAATGCGCACATCATGGATGACCGGGCCACCGGTTGCGGCGCGTATCCGTTCGATCATGTCGAAGAGCGCAGGGGCTGTGTCCGGTTCCACCCTCACCCCCTCGGGCGGCGGCACGGTGACCCAGAGCGCCTTTATCAACGCGAAGGATAGCAGGCCAAAAACTATGGCCATTTTCACTTCGGCAGCGATTCCGGTGCGGGTAGTGACCATCAAGACAATCATCGCGATGGTCAGTCCAGTCAGGAGTGCCAGCAAGCCGAGGATGACGACATAGCCGAGCAGGCCTGCCAGCACGACCCGTCGCCGATAGGCAGACGAATTGTGCGCTGCCGATTGCTCCAGCGCTGCGATCATCTGGTTGAACCGGGCGTCAGGCACGACGGTCTGCCCCCAGCCCGTTGAAGCGCCTTCTCCCACTCGGATACTCTTCAACTGGTTCCCCCTATCTAGCCCAGCCCCACCAGCGGCACGATGTCCACCGGGCGGCCGTTGCGGCGCAGTTCGATGGTGACGGTGGGGCGGCCCTGGGCGGCGGTGAGGCCGACCGGGTCGCCCTGGCGCACGGTCTCGCCGACCTGGGCGGTGACGCGGTGCAGGCCGGTGATGAGGGTGGTCCAGCCCTGGCCATGGTCGATGATGAGGATCTGGCCATAGCCGCGATAGGGGCCGGCAAAGGCGATGCGGCCGGCGGTCGGCGCGACCGCCTGAGCGCCGGCCTGGGTTACCAGGGTCAGGCCGCGCGATCGCACGCCGCCGTCATTCACCTCGCCCATGCCGGTGACGAGCTGGCCGACGACTGGCAGGCGATAGGGCGGCGGGCCGCTGTCCAGCGTCTCGCGGTCGGGCGCGGGGGCGCCGGCCCGGTCGGGGCGGGCGGGGCGCAGCAGCGGACCGGACAGTTGCGCCAGGCGGTCGCGCAGGTCGCTCGCCACCTCCAGCTGGTCCATCAGGTCGACAATGTCGCGCGCTTTCTCGCCCAGCGCCAGCGCGCGTTCGCTCTCCAGCCCGGCATTGGCGCGATAGTCGCGGGCGGCGACGCGCTTTTGCGTTTCGAGCTGGCGCAGGGCGGCCTGTCGATCGGTGAGGTCGCGGCGGCTCTTGGTCAGGGCGTCGGCGGCCTGCTGCGCGGTGGCGCGGATCGCGCGGCTGCGGTCCAGTTCGGCGCGCAGGCCCGCGGTGCGCTGTTCGATCACCGGCAGCACCTGCCCCAGCACCGCGCGCATATGGACGGCGTCGCTGATCGATCCGGGCTGGATGAGGGCAAGGGCGAGCGGGCGGCGGCTCATCATCTGCAGCGCGGCGGTCAGGCGCACCACCGGCTCCTGCCGGGCGGCGAGGCGCGCGGCCTGGGCGCGCTGCATGCGGGCGATAATGGCGATGCGGGCCTGGGCGGCCTGCACATCGGCCTCGGCCTGCTGGATGCGGGCGGCCATGGCGGCGGCGCGGCGGCCGGCCTGTTCGGCCTCGTCACGGGCCATGCCGGCCTGCCGCTCCAGCCGGACCGATCGGTCGGCGGCCTCGACCGACTGGCGGCGGGCGTCGCGCAGCGCCTTCTGTTCCTGTGCCAGCGTGGTGCCGGCGGTGCCGGGCAGGATGATCGCGGCATCGTCCGCGGCGGGCAGGCGCGTGGCGACAAGGGCCAAGATGCCGGCCAGTGCGATGCCCGTGATGCTGTTGCTGATGATGCTGCGCTTCAACCGCTTGTCCCGCCCGATAGGGCTTTGACTAGGCGCAAGCCGTGGGCATGTCGAGCCTCAGCCTTCGCGGTGATAGGGGTGGTTGGCGAGGATAGAACAGGCGCGCCACAGCTGTTCGGCGAGCATGGCGCGGGCGATCATGTGTGGCCAGGTCATGGCGCCAAAGGCGATCAGCAGGTCGGCATTGGTCCGTTCGGCATCGTCGAAGCCGTCGGCGGCGCCGATCAGGAAGCGGATCTCGCGCGTGCCGGTGTCGCGCCAGCCCTCGATCCGCCGGGCAAAGTCCATCGAGGAAAGCTGCTTGCCCTTCTCGTCGAGCATGACCGTCACCGTGCCGGGGCCGACGGGCGGCAGCTTGCCGCCCCGGTCGGGCATTTCGGTGATCTTGTGCGGCATGGTCAGCCGCTTGACATAGCGGTCGACCAGGTCGGCTTCGGGCGAGCGCCCGATCTTGCCGCGCGCGATGATGTGGAGGAGCATGGCTCCCCCCTAGCCTGTCATCGCGCCCATGTCGAAGGGCGCGACGGCAAGGATCAGGCGTTGCCCGCGACCGGTGCGTCGACGAAGCCCCACATCCGTTCCAGATTGTAGAAGCTGCGCACTTCCGGCTTGAACAGATGGACGATCACGTCGCCGGCATCGATCAGCACCCAGTCGGCGACCGGCAGGCCTTCGACCCGCGCGGAGCGGCCGGTGGCCTTCTTGATCCGTTCGGCCAGATGCTGGGCGATCGCCGCGACCTGACGCGACGAACGGCCGCTCGCGATCACCATATGATCGGCGATGCTGCTCTTGCCTTCGAGGGGGATGGAGATGGTTTCCTGCGCCTGGTCGTCGTCGAGCGACTGCATGACAAGGGCGTGCAGGGCGGCCACGCTATCGGCGGCAGGCGCCGTATCGTTGGCAGGGGCGAGGTTAGTCAATTAAACTCCAATCTAGACGATCATCCGGCGCGTGAGCGGATCGCGCACACACGTTGCTTCATATTCGCGATGCCAGAGGGGGTCCGCCTGCCGTAGCAGGGTTGCCGATCTTGGATCAGGGCGAAAGCGCAATAGCACGAGCGCCGGTGGTCTCCAATTCGTCCAGTCTGCACTCTGGCGCGCGGACCGGACGAAGCGCCGCAGCCAGCTCATGGCCGTAGAGCCACGGGCAGCGTCATCATAGCCCGGACGGGCGATGACGGCAATGGGCATCTGTCGCGCAATGCCGCGCCAGTCGCGCCATTGGCCAAATTGCGCCAGATTGTCGGCGCCCATCAGCCAGACGAAGCGGTTGCGGGGGTAGCGCTGGCGGAGCGCACGCAGCGAGTCGACGGTGTAGCGGGTGCCCAATTGCCGCTCGATCGCCGTGGCACGAATCGGCGCGCGGCGGGCGATTTTCTGCGCATGGGCAAGGCGGACCGGCAGCGGCGCCATGCCCCTGGCGGGCTTCAACGGATTGCCGGGCGATACCAGCCACCAGATTTCGTCGAGACCCAGGGCGTCCCTGGCGAACAGCGAAATGGCGCGATGCCCGCCATGCGCCGGATTGAAGGAGCCGCCAAGCAGGCCGATCTTTTTCATGGGGGCAAGCCATGCCAGCGCCGGGGCGGGGCGGCAATGGGCAGATTCTTAAGGCTTGCCCGCTATAGCCGCGCCATGCAGGGGCGGCTGATCGGATTCGATGGATTGCGCGGGATCGCCGCGCTCAGCGTCCTGCTGTTCCATGCGCTGACCTGGGCCACCGGGGCGGCGCGGGGCAATGGCTATCTGGCGGTCGACTTCTTCTTCATGCTGAGCGGCTATGTGATGGCGCGCACCTATGAAGCGCGGCTGGGGCAGGGGCTTTCCACCAGCGCGTTCGTCCGCGCGCGATATCGGCGTTTCCTGCCGGTTATGGCCGCCGCTGGGCTGATCGCGCTGCCCGGCTTCCTCCTCACCAATGAGATGTCGCTCTGGCCGGTGGCCCTCGCCAATCTGCTGCTGATTCCCAGCCTCTTCGCCGGGCGTCTCTATCCGTTGAACGGGCCGGCCTGGTCGATCCTCCTGGAACTGATCGCCAATATGGCCCACGGCCTTGTCCTGCGCCGCTTGTCGACCAGAATATTGGTGCATGTCGTGCTGCTGAGCGCGACCCTGTTCGCGGTTGTCGCCAGTCGTGTGGGGATGGACGTGGGGGCGCAGCCTGCCAGCTTCTTCTTCGGCCTGCCGCGGGTGATGTGCGCCTATGGCATGGGGGTCATATTGTGGCGCTGGTGGCGCGACAGGCCGACCATAGCGGTTCCGCCGCTGGCGGCCCTGGTCGCGATGCCGCTCTATTTCGGCATCGGCACGATGATCGACGCGGATGGCTGGATTAGCGGCATGGTCTTCATCCTGCTGGTCTGTCCGCTGATGCTGGCGGGCGGGCTTCGCTGGCAGCGACAATCGCGGTGGATGACGGCGGCGGGCGCACTTTCCTTTCCGCTTTATGCCGTTCATGCCCCGGTCTGCATGACGGGGCTGATGCTGGGCGTGCCCGTGGCTGGCGGGGTTGCCGCCAGCCTGGCGATTGCGGGGCTGATTGCCTGGGTGCAGGCCCGGCCGCGCCGTCCGGGATCCGCGACGCTTCCGTCCGCGCCTTTGGCTGCAAGCTAGCCCCAGACGATCCTATTCCGCCGCCGGCAGGGCGCGCGCCTCGTCGGCCTGGGCGTCGCGGGCGAGGACGTCGAGCGGTTCCATCGCCTCGATCTCCTTGCCGCCGGTCTCGATGTCGAGATCGCGGAACTTGCGGCCGGTGGAGAGGACACGCGTCTCGAAGCTGCCGATGAAGCTGTTATAGTTGGAGACTGCGCTGTTGAGGCCCGAGCCCAGCTTGCGCAAATGGGTCGCGGCGACGGACAGGCGCTCATAGAGTTCCTTGCCAAGCTGGCCGACCTGCTGCGCCTGTTCCTGCATCTTGGCCTGGCGCCAATGGCCCGCCAGCGTGCGGGCGAGTGGCAGGAAGGTGGCGGGGCCGCAGATGATGACGCGATTCTTGGCGGCGCGTTCCCAAAGCTCCATGTCCGCCTCCAGCGCCGCAGTGACGAAATTGTCGCCCGGCACATACATGATGACGAAGTCAGGGGCCTTGTCGAACTGTTCCCAATAGGCCTTGCGCCCCAGTGCGTCGGCATGGGTGCGCATCGCGCGGGCATGGTCGAGCATATGGGCGTCACGCTGCGCCGGATCGACCTGATCGACCGCGTTCAGATAGGCGACCAGCGAGCATTTGACGTCGACCACCATCTGCTGGTCGCCCGGCAGGTTGATGACGAAGTCCGGGCGCAGGCGGCCGTCCTCGACCGCGACCGACACTTCTTCCTTGAAGTCCACGAAGGGGGAAAGGCCGGCGGTTTCGATGAGATTCTTGAACTGCTGCTCGCCCCAGCGGCCGCGGGTCTTGGGCGCAGCGCGCAGGGCATTGACCAGCTTGGCCGTTTCCTCGCGCACCTGCCCCTGGCCCAGATGAACCTGCTGCACCGCTTCGCGCAGTTCGGCATAGCTGCCGACCCGGTCCTTCTCGACGCGGGCGAGGCCCTCCTCATAACGCTTGAGCGTGGTTTCGACCGGATTGAGCAACGTCTTCAACTGCGCCTCGCTCTTCTCGCTCGCCTGGGCGAAGCGCTGGTCGGCGCGGGTCAGGAACTGGGTCTGGGCGGATTCGAGCAATTTGCCGCCGATTTCGCTGAACTGGGCAGAGAGCTGTTCCTTGGCATCCTTGAGCGCGGCGATCTGCTGCTCGAACGCCTGGGTGCGGGCATGGATGTCGGACTGGAGCGCGGCGAGGTCACGCAGGGCGTTCTCGCGCTCGGTCTGGATCGCCTCGATACGCTGGCTGGCGGCGGCCTGCAGCGCCTCGATCCGCTGTTCGGACGCCGCCTGCGCGGATTCGAGCCGGGCGAGCTGGCTCATGCCTTGCGCGACCCGTTCCTTCTCCACCGCCAGTTCGGCGATCGCGCCGTTGCGCTGGGCAGCGGCGATGTCGAGCTTGCCGGCCAGATCGGCCTTTTCGGCGGTCAGCGGCGCCAGCGCCTTGCCCTTGAGCAGCCAGCCGACGGCCAGGCCGATCAGCAGCGCGACGGGAATGAGAAGGGCGGCGAGGCTGTCCATAACTATCCTTTTTGGGAACGAAACAAGAACCTAGCGGGCCGCGTCGAAGGTCGCAAGAACCTTCCTCATGCCTGCCGTCATGCCGCCTGTGCGCTGGGCGCGGCAAAGCGGGCGCGATAGTCGCCCGGCGACAGGCCGACCAGGCGATGGAACAGCTTGCGGAAGGCGGCAGCATCCTCATAGCCGACGCTCCAGGCGATCTGGTCGATCGTGCGCCGGGTAAATTCCAGATGCTCGCGCGCCTTTGCTACGCGCAGATGCTGGACATATTCGATCGGGGTCATGGCCGTTGCCGCCTTGAAGCGGCGCTGGAAGGTGCGTTCCTCCAGCGCGGCCTGCGCCGCCATCTCGGTGACGCTGACTGCCTTCGCCTCGCGCGCGGCGAGCCAGTGCTGCACCTTCAGGATCGGCTCATCGCCATGGGTCAGGCGCGGCAGGAAGCGGGCGAAATGCTTCTGTTCCCGCCCGGCGGTGTCGATCAGCAGGAATTTGGCGGTGTCGAGCATCACCGTGGGGCCGAGCAGCCGGTCGACCAGCCGCATGCCAAGGTCGGTCCAAGCCATCAGCCCGCCGGCGGTGATGATGTCGCCATCGTCGATGACGATGCGGTCGCAATCGAGCTTCACGGCGGGGAAGCGGGCGCGGAAGGCGTCGGCGAACCACCAGTGGGTGGTGGCCGGGCGGCCGTCGAGCAGGCCGGTTGCCGCCAGCAGGAAGGCGCCGCCGCAATTGGAGGCGAGCGTCGCCCCGGCGGCATGGCGATCGAGCAGCCAGCGGGCATAGGGCGCGGCTTCCTCCGCCTCGGGCACGCCGGTCAGGCGGCCGGGGACCAGCCAGATGTCGGGCGTGCCGCCCAATCCTTCATGCGTGTCATAGCTGCGGCTGAAACAGCCGTCATCGCCCATCTGCCAATGGCTGACGTGCACCACCGGGCCGCCATGCTGGACCGAGAACTGCCCGGCAATGTCGATCAGGTCGGTCATGCCGTGGACCATCGCCTGCTGGCAGTTGCGGTAGAGCAATATGCCCACTTCGGCGCGCGGAAGGCTGCTGTCGGCCATATCCTGGTCCTTTGTCGGAATCGGCCCGCTTAATGTCGGAACCGCCAATCCCGATCCTCCGCCATCGGCCCTAATAGTGCAAGCACAGGGCGTGAAGGACGCCCTTCTGGAACAGAAGAAGGGAATTTCACATGAGCAACTATGTCACCACCAGGGACGGCACCCGCATCTTCTACAAGGATTGGGGACCGCGCGACGGCCAGCCGATCATCTTCTCCCATGGCTGGCCGCTCAGCGCCGATGCCTGGGACGCGCAGATGGTCTATTTCGCCAATCAGGGCTTCCGCACCATTGCCCATGATCGCCGCAGCCATGGCCGGTCGGACCAGGTGTGGGACAATAATAATATGGACCAATATGCCGACGATCTGGCTGATCTGATCGCGGCGCTGGACCTGTCCGACGTCATCCTGGTCGGCCATTCGACCGGCGGCGGCGAAGTCACCCGCTATATCGGCCGCCATGGCACCAGCCGGGTCGCCAAGCTGGCGCTGATCGGTGCGGTGCCGCCGCTGATGCTGAAGACCGAAGCGAATCCGGGCGGCCTGCCGATCGACGTGTTCGACGGCATCCGCAAGGGTACGTTCGACAATCGCAGCCAGTTCTTCAGGGATCTGACTGTCCCCTTCTACGGCTATAACCGGGAGGGCGCGGTCATCTCCGAAGGCATCGTGCAAGAATTCTGGCGGCAGGGGATGATGGGCGGCCTCAAGGGGCAGCTCGACTCGATCCGCGCCTTTTCCGAAAGCGATTTCCACGCTGACCTGGCGAAGGTCGATGTGCCTACGCTGGTCCTGCATGGCGATGACGACCAGATCGTGCCGATCGGCGCGGCGGCCCTGTCGACCGTCAAGGTCGTTACGGATGCAGTGCTGATCGTGTATGAAGGCGCCGACCATGGGCTGACGCAGACTCACCAGGACCGGTTCAACGCCGACCTGCTCGATTTCATCAACGGCTGACAATCAACCACTTACCTCCGTTCGGTTCGAGCTTGTCGAGAACCCGTTCTCGATACGCCTTCTCGGACCGAACGGCGGGTGAAGGACAGGAGACATCCCATGACTCAAGACACCATCCTCATCACCGGCGCGTCGGACGGTATCGGCGCCGTCTATGCCGACCGCTTCGCCAGGCGCGGGGCCAATCTGATCCTTGTCGCCCGCCGCGCCGAGAAGCTGGAGGCGCTGGCCGCCCGCTTGCGCGCCGACAGCGGAGTCAGCGTCGAGGTGATCGCCGCCGATCTGGCCAAGGTCGATGATCTGGCCCGGGTCGAGGCGCGGCTGCGCGACGATGACGCGATCACCGGCCTCGTCAACAATGCCGGCATCGCCGGGGAGCAGGCCTTTGTCGAAACCGACCCGGCCTATCTCACCGGCCTCATCGACCTCAACATATTGGCGGTGACGCGGCTGTCCCGCGCCATTGCGCCGCGGCTGGCGGCGAAGGGCGCAGGCACGCTGATCAACATCACGTCGGTCACGGCGCTGATGCCGGACGGCTTCACCGCCGTCTATCCCGCGACCAAGGCCTATGTGCTGGCCTTTACCGAAGCGCTGCAGGTCGAATTGGGCGGCAAGGGCGTGAAGGTGCAGGCAGTGCTGCCCGGCATCACCCGCACCGCCATCTGGACGGCGGAACAGATCGCCGGCCTGCCGCCGCACATGGTGATGGATGTCGAGGTGATGGTCGACGCGGCGCTGGCCGGGCTCGACTTGGGCGAGGCGATCACCATCCCCGCCCTGCCGGACAATGCCGATCTCGATGCCTATCTCGCCGCGCGGGCCGCGCTTCGGCCCAACCTGTCGCTCAAGGATGCGGCGCCCCGCTACCGGGTGTGAACCACCCCCGTTCGGTTCGAGCTTGTCGAGAACCGAACGGGTTTTTGGAAACTAGGAGAAAAATCATGATCCTCGGTCTTTCCATTCCCGCCTTCATCGCCCTGCATGTCGCGATCAGCCTGATCGGCATCGCCAGCGGCCTTGTCGCCCTGCCGGCCATGGCAAAGGGGCATGTCCTGCCAAAAGTGCAGGGCCTGTTCCTGGTGACGACCCTGCTCACCAGCCTGACCGGCTTCCTCTTTCCCTTTCGCGGCTTCACCCCGGCGATCGGCGTCGGTATCCTCTCCACGCTGGTACTGATTATCGCCTTCGCCGCCTTTTACGGCCTTGGCCTGCGGGGCCGGGCGCGGGGCATTTATGCGGTGACCGCGACCATCGCTTTGTGGCTCAACCTGTTCGTGCTGGTCGTACAGGGTTTCCTCAAGGTGCCGGCGCTCAATCGGCTGGCGCCGACCGGCACGGAGCCGCCCTTCCTCGCCGCCCAAAGCCTTCTGCTGATCGTCATGCTGATTCTGGGCGCGGCGATCCTGCGTCAGCCAAGGCTCGCGCGGAAGGCGGCGAGCCGCTCGATCGCCTGATCCAGCGTCGCGTCCGACTTGGAGAAGCAGAGACGGACCAGATGGGTGACCGGATCGTCGGGGTAGAAGGCGGAGATCGGGATCGCCGCCACCCCGGCTTCGTCGATGATCCGGTTGCAGAAGGTCACATCGTCCATCGCGATGCCCGACGCGGGCAGGTCGATCGACAGGAACCAGGTGGCGCCGCTGGGCTGCACGACATAGCCTGCCCTGATGAGCCCCGCCGCCAGCCGATCGCGCGACGCCTGATAGGCGGTGCGCTGGTTGCCGAGCCAATCATCGGGCCAGCCCAGCCCCTGCGCCACCGCCCATTGCAGATTGGGCGGGGTGGTGAAGGTCAGGAACTGGTGGGCGCGGGCGAGCAGGGTGGCGATCGGCGGCGCGGCGCACATCCAGCCGACCTTCCAGCCGGTGACGGAAAAGACCTTGCCCGCCGACCCGATCTTGACCGTGCGCTCGCGCATGCCGGGAAAACCGATCAGCGGGCGATGCGGCAGCCCGTCATAGACGGTTTCCTCCCATACCTCGTCGCAGAGCGCGATCAGGTCATTGGTGGTGCAGAGGTCGGCCAGCAGCGCCAGTTCCGCCTCACGCAGCACGATGCCGGTCGGATTGACCGGATTGTTCATCAGCAGGATGCGGGTCCGGGGCGTGATCGCCGCCTCCAGCGCGTCGCGGGTGACGCGCCAGTCGGGCGGGGTCAGCTTCACCACCCTGGCCACGCCGCCGACCCGCTCGACCAGCGGCAGATAGGCGTCATAGAGCGGCGCCAGCATCAGCACCTCGTCTCCCGGTCGCACCAGCGCCAGCAGGCTGGCGGCGATCGCCTCGGTCGCGCCCGATGTGACGACGATTTCCTGCGGGCTGAGGTCCAGCCCCTGGCGCCGCGCATAATGATCGGCCAGCGCCGTTCGCAGTTCGATCAGGCCGGGCATCGGCGGATATTGGCTGGACCGGGTCAGCAGCGCGTCCGCCGCCGCCTGCAGCACTGCCTGCGGTCCCGGCCCCTCGGGAAAGCCTTGCCCCAGATTGATCGCACCGGTTTCCCGCGCGCGCGCCGACATATGCTCGAAGATGGTGGTCGGCATGTCGCGATAGACGGGATGGCCAAGTCGGGTGTCGGGCAAGCAGGGCTCCATCGGATCGTCGGCGGTGGTTTGATCTAGAGCCTGATCGTTTGAGGTGGAAGCGCCTTGCGCTTCTACCGATGACGTGAATTAGGCTCTGCTTCTTGATCCTGGTCTTTCCATTGCCCTGCGCAAACCGGTCCGGCATCATGATGCCTCCTCATCACAGGGAGACAGACCCATGTGTTCGGACGTCGATGGCATGCATGACCAGCCGCACGGGACGCAGGAGGAGGATGGCGCCGCGCCCTCCCGCCGCGCCTTTCTGACAGCGATGACGATGGCGGGCGGGGTGGCCATGGCCGCCCTGCCGTCCGTGCCCGCGATGGCGGCGCCCCCCGCCGACGGCCCGGATGCGTCGATGACGCCGGACGCCGCCCTGGCCGAGATCATGGCCGGCAATGCCCGTTTCGTCGCCGGCAAGCCGACCGCCCATCTGCAGGACCTGTCGATCATCAAGGCGCGCGCGGCCGAGGGCCAATGGCCCGTGGTCGGCGTCCTGTCATGCGCCGATTCGCGCGTGCCGGTGGAGATGGTGTTCGACGAATATATCGGCCGGCTGTTCGTCACCCGCATCGCCGGCAACATCACCACGCCGGAAATCGTCGCCAGCCTGGAATATGGCGTGGCGGTGCTGGGGCTGAAGGCGCTGGTCGTCATGGGCCACAGCAATTGCGGCGCGGTGAAGGCGGCGATCGACAATCCCGAGGTGCCGGGCCAGATCAGCGCGCTCTTCCCCGCGATCCTGCCCGCCCTCTATCTCGCCCGCAGCAAGGATGCGGCGATCGTCACCCGCACCAATGCGCTGGTGCAGGCGGCGACTCTGGTCAACGCCTCACCGGTGATCGAGGAGAAGGTGAAGGCGGGCGCGCTGAAGGTGGTCGCCGCCGTCTATGACGTGGCGACCGGCAAGGTCGACATGCTGCCGGTGCCGGCCGACATGCTGATGCGCGGCTGATCCGTCAGGGCCGGGTCGCTGCGTTCCAGGCGGCGACCTTCGCCTTCGTCTCTGCCAGCAGCGCGTCGAGCTTGGCCCGGTCCTGCAATGTGCCGCGCAGGATCACCGCGTCGATCGCCTTGGTGGCGTGGATATCCTCCAGCGGATTGGCGGTCAGCAGCACCATATCCGCCTGCTTGCCTTCCGCCACCGCGCCATAACGGTCGAGCAGGCCGAACCAGGCCGGGCCGGCGCGGGTGGCGCTGGCCAGCGCTTGGGCCGGGGTCAGGCCGCGATCGACATAGAGCGCCAGTTCCTGGTGCAGGGCAAAGCCGGAATAGTCGAAGCTGTTGAGGAAGCCCGCATCGGTGCCGGCCATGATCGTCACACCGGCCTGCTGCAACAGCGGCAGGATCGCGGCATTATGCTCGTAAATGGCGTGGCGCTGGGCGATCTGCTCGGGCGTCGCCTTGGCCGCGCGCTCGATCCGCCAGTCATAGGTCTTGCGCAGGCGCGGGCCGATATAGGCCAGTTCGGGATCGGCGCTGTGATCGTTCTGGTCGAGATAGGCGACGGTGCGCGAGATGCTGAGCGTGGGCGTCACGAACACGCCGCGCGCCGCCATGTCGCGATAGGCCGCCATGGCGGTGGCTTCGTCAAAGCCGGCATCCAGTTGCGCGCTGGCCTGTGCCCGGTCGATCCTGCCGGCGGCGAAATCGGCGGTGATCCGCGCCTCGTCCTTCACGCCCGCCTTGTGGGCATAGTCGATATGCTCGATCGAGTTGATCCCGGCGTCGATCGCCTGGCCGACGGTCAAGGCCATCGGGATATGGCCTGACGCACGCAGCCCGGCGCCGCGCGCCTGGCGCACGGCATAGAGGAACAGATCGGGCTTAAGGGTGCTGTCGGTGATCTTGACGAAATTGACGTTCAGTTCTTTCAGCTTGGCGATCGCCTGGTCGACATCGGCCTCCGACCCGGTTTCCAGCGCGCCCTTCCACACCGGCTTGATCCCCTCGATCTTGGGGCCGGAACTCAGCAGGGTCGGGCCAAACAGCCGCCCGTCGGCAATCTCGCCGCGCCAGCGCAGCACATCATAGGGCAGGTCGCCCGACGCATCGCGCACGGTGGTGATGCCGTTGGCGATATAGAGCGGCAGCAGCGCCTTATTCTCTTCGATCAGCTCCGGCCCGCCGCCGAAATGGACATGCATGTCCCACAGGCCGGGGATCAGATAGCGGCCCTTGGCCTCGACATTCTTGCCCGCGCGCCAGGCGGCGGCGATCGTGCCGTCGTCGCCGACCGCGACGATGCGGTCGCCCTTGGTCGCCACCGCCTGATCGGGGACTAGGCGGCCATGCTCGACATCGACCAGCGTCGCATGGCGGATCAGCAGGTCGGCGCGGGCCGGCGCGGCCTTCGCTGCGGTGGGCAGGGGCAACAGGGCAGTGGCGGCCAGCAGCGCGGCGAGAAGCGTCTTCATGAAAATCCCCGGTTCTTGTGCGGCGCGCAGGATAGGCAGGGGCTGCATCATCCACAAACAACATATATGAATAGCAATCATTCATGATCCAAATGGAATGCCATGCTCGATCCGCGCCTGCTCCGTGCCTTTGTCGCGATCGCCGACAGCGGCAGCTTCACCATTGCGGCGCAGCGGCTGCACATGACCCAGTCGACCATCAGCCAGCAGCTCGGCCGGCTGGAACAGGCGGTGGGGCATATGCTGGTCGATCGGGCGGCACGGCCGGTGCGGCCGACCGCGGCGGGCGAGCGGCTGTTGGGCCATGCCCGGCGCATCCTGTCGCTGCAGCAAGAGGCGGAAAGCCTGCTTGCCGATCCGGCCGGCAGCGCGTCGATCCGCATCGGCCTGCCCGACGACATAGCCAGTCGCGACATGATGCGGGTGTTCGCCCGCTTTTCCGAGCAATATCGGGCGGTGCGGCTGGACGTTACTACCGGGCTCAGCCGCGATCTCACGCGCCGATACCGCGCGGGCGAGTTTGACATCATCGCTGTCAAGGAACCGACGCCGAGCGCCGATTGCCGCGCCAGTTTCGCCGAGCCGATCGGCTGGCATGAAAGCGCGGACCGGCAGGGCGACTGGCCCGATCCCCTGCCGCTGGTCGCCTTTCCGGCGGGTGGCCTCTATCGCGACGCGATGTTCGACCGGATCGGACGGGAAAGGCGGCGCTGCCATGTGGCCTTCACCGGCAGCGACCTCACCAGCGTGCTGACCGCAGTGGAAGCGGGCATGGGCCTGTCGCTGGTGCCGATGCGCGCGGCGGCCGGACGGGCGGTGCGACCCTATGCGCCGTTCGGGGAAGAGGCCGCCATGCGCGTGTCGCTCTATGCCTGGGACGATGCCGGGCCGACGGCTGAACTGGTGGCGCAGATGGCGGCGGTTCTGGCGGAGCGGTAAGCGGCAAGGGCTGCGGCGGCTCGCGCCGCCGAGTAAATCGGATGACCGTCCCCCGGACGGTCAGTTGTTCCGATTTACTCCCACTCAATTATCGATCGCATAATCTAACCATTTGAAAAGAGAAGCAAAAAAATATTTTCAAAAACCGTTATACCGTCAGAACCGCCGACGCCAAGCTAGTGCTTATGAAAATATTGGGTTTTTTAGGCTCGATGGCCAGTCGCAAATTTCGCCATCTATCGCCGATGACGGTTGCCGGACCAAATTCGGGTCTGGGGCGGCGAAAGTGCTCGCAACAATCCCATCATACCGATCCGCAACCGAATTTTCCATCGGCATCGAAAGGTTCGGGCTTTGACACCTCTCCATATTGCGTCTCAGAAGCATAGTGCCGCTTCGATACCGATCGTCGGCGGACATCTTCCAAACCAAACTCATCATATCTGACACGTTATCAGTCGCTATCGGTCAAATTTGATTATGCGGCCATCGCAATTTCAGTTTCGGCATTTGCGAAGGCTGGCTCATAGTCACGCGCCAGCGCACCTGACACGCCGACCTGACGCAGAGCCTCGCGCCATCCTTCCGATATGCGGCGAACCGTGTCGCGAACCATCCGTCTTGCCTCCTCGGGAGGAAGTTCGAAAAACTCACAAGCCTCGAGTGCAAGCGATATGGAGCGGTCGTGCGCACCGCCCTCCAAAATCGCCGTCTCAAGATGGGGATTTCGATCTGGAGCTGGGTTCACGTCGAACACCGGAGATAACCGCCATTGCCCGCCTCCCACATAGAGGAAGCCGTGGTTTTTCAGGTGGTCATCCTTGTTGGATACAAGGATCGTGAAAATTAGGCGCAGGAAAAGCTCGCGGAAATCGGCTTTGGGATCGGCGCCATAGGCCCGGATAAAATCGACGATCTCGGTATAAGAGCCCAGCTCCGTCCCGGTCTTCCCAAGGGCCGTGCGCGCCGAGATATAGGGAATCCGGGAACTGCCTCGCCGGTCGAACCGCTGGATCAGCGCGACCGGAAAGGGAGTGTCGGCGAGTTCAAGCCTGGCCGTAGGCGTGCGAATGCCGCAAGCTTGGGCTAGCCGAAGCGTCGCGACCTCGACCCGTTCGATCGGCTGCTGATCGTGAACCGAGGTGAATTTGGCCAACCAGAGCGTATCGCCGTCCTGGACATTGGCCTTGGGCCGGGCGCCGCCTGAACCGCCCGCGCCCGCCAATGCCTGCATCTCTTCGGCAGAGATCTCCTTACCCTGCTCATAGGCGCGGGCAATGGCCGTTATCGCTTCCAGCTCGACGAGGCGGGGCACGGCGTCACCCGCTTTACCGCGGATGATCTCTCCATCGTCGCCTTGAAATCGCAGTGCGCCCTGACGACAGGCGTCGTCGGACAGCGTCAGATACTCAAACTCGCTCAGACCATTGCCATAGGCACGTTCGAGAAGGCGCCGTCCCCAACTGTCCGGCGCGGCATCGGCGAAGACGCCCGCCAGTGCATCACGCATGTTCCCTGGCTGCCCCGACGTATGAAAAGGGCCGCCTTCTAGGGGAAGATCCGGCTGCACGGCAAAGGCGCGGGGATTTTCTATCCAGGCAGCGTCATAGGCAAAGGTCGAGAACTGCCGCGGCCCCGCTGCTGTGAAACGCAGCTGACCGACGGGCGCACGACTGTCGCCAAGAACAACCTGGGCAACGAACTCCGCCATCAGAACGACGCTCCGTCAGGATCGACCACGTCATCGAGCGCGCGCGTCGGCTCCGACTTGGCCTTTTGCTTTCTGACCCTGGTCGCGAAAGACTTGCCTCGTTGCGGCAGGCGCTCGCTAGAAAGCGCAAGCCCCAGATCATCCTTGCGGACATCGATCAGATCGGCCAGCCGTTCGACAAGCCCAAGAACGACCAGCACATCCGCAAGCGTCCCAATAGCAACGCCAGGGTCGCCCTTTTCGAGCCGCGCGATAGAACTGGCCGATGTTCCGGAGCGCAGGGCCAGGTCCGCAACCGCAATACTGCGCCGTAGCCGCGCATTTCGAATGTCCTGGCCAAGCCTTTCGAGGGCTGGTCTGACCTTTGGAGAGCCCATGACAATGCCCCATATCTGATAAATTACGGAGTAATGTTTGTCATATTTGATGAGTTATGTCAAGGATGCGGTGGCCGCGTGGACGCCGAATAACCGGAAACAGGCCTCACTCTTCGCCCAGTAGGAGGCAAAATCTGACTCGTGCCTGGCCAACCTCGGCTGGCCTCAGGATGATGGCGAGGACTATTCCTTCCGCCCCTGCGGGCTTTTTCCGGCATCCAAAAACATCGGAAAGAAGCTGCGCTGGGTCTTCACCTTGATGATGTCATTGACGCCGATCGTATTCGCTTTGCGTCTCTCGCCACCGGCTGGCGTGATCACCTCAAGATCGGGGTTCTCGATGATCGCGGCATGGACGTCATCGGCATGCGCCGGCGTGACGTTGTAGATGCTCTCATAGAACTCCATCACCGACATGGCATCGCCAGCTTCAGTCACGAGACGGGGGACGTCATCAAGAAGCTGGGTCTTGGCCGAGGCACGGCCATTGTCATCGAAGAGATAGAGCATCCCCTCATCATGGCGCGGGTCATAGGACAACATGTTGAGGCCCGATCGGCCGAAATGAGCCTGAAGGCTGGCATTGTCGTGGAGGATATTGTTGTAGACTTGCCGTGCCCGATAAGCGTTGGCGAAGTGGATCAACCAATAGCGCCAACCGCCAGGGTTGTTGATCGAGAACGGACTCACATAGGGCGCGCAAAGCCGGAAAGCGTCGAAGACGATCTTCTCTGCGGTTCCGAGCCAATCCTTCTGGCTCATCAACCCGTCCAGTGCCTGGACATCGCCGCTGGCGAGACCGAGATGATCGAGTTGCGCACGCAGGCGCTCCGGCTGGTCTTTCTGGAGGAACGCCAGCAAGGAACTGATGACGAAGGTGTAGAAGATCTCGGCCGCAGGATACGAGTGCATGATGTCGAGAATCGTATTCCGCTCGACATGGCTGTGGCCGCACTGATCCAGGTTGAAGATCACGCTGCGATAGCGTCCTTGCTCCAGGAAGCGCTTGATCTTGGGATAAGCGGTTTCGAAAAACTCGTTGAGATACTCGACGCGCAGATGGAGCTTCGGGCAGGTCGCGACGATGTCGGCCTGGAGCGGCGCCACATGCGTTTTTAGAAGTTCGATCGCATCACGGCTGGCATCGTTGAAGACCAGCAGGCACTCGACCTCGATCGCGTTCAAGCCCTGTGCCGCGCGATGCGTGTTCACGGCCTCGGTGGCTCGCTTCAACTCTTCGATGAAGATCAACGGAGAACCCGATGTCCCGCACTGGTAGCGGCCGCCCCCGGCGAAGCCATCGACAATGGCCAGCCGAAAACGTTCCTGCTGCGGCAGCTTGCAGCGAACGGTCAGGTAATCGAAGACATATTCACGGAGAATCTTGTGTTTGCGCCGCGAATGCTCCTCAAGCTTTGCGCCGTCAGCCCACTCGTATCGCTTCTCAACCATAGCATCCCCCCAAGCCTATCTGACGATCACGCGGACGCTTGCGCCGCCGTGGGCATTTCATCCCAGGTCTGACCGCGATATTCGCGGCCGTTCGCCTTTTTCGATCGCTTCTTGTTGTCTTTGCCCCAGGTCCCCCACTGCTTGAAGAAGAAGGCTGTGCCAGCCGACAGGCACTGGATATAAATCTCGTCGATCCATTCCTCCCGGATGGGACGGGCGGACTTCCCGCTTTCCCCGCCCACGATAGCCCAATGGATGCCGCGCAGGTCGACGGTCCCCACAGACCCGATCAAAGGTTCGAACGATATGAAACGGATCGCGGCCGGCGCAGCACGAAGGGCATCGATCCGGTCCACCACGTCCCCGTCTTCGATACTCGTGCCGAGCCAGACGTTCGGCAGCACCTCTCCGATCTTGGTGGCGACCAGTTCCGCCATGCGCTCAGGCCGTTTCGTCAGGATCTGATAATTATGGCGTGGCGTCTCACGCATCACCTTCCAGACATCGAGAATGAAGGCGTCCGTGACCTGCTCGTGAAACAGGTCGCTCATCGAATTGACGAAAATCTTGCGCGACTTGCGCCAGCCATAAGGAATCGCAAGCGCATCCCGGTCCTCACGCACAACGCCGTTCCAGACCGTCCTCTGCCCGCTCTTGCGGGTCAGACCGGCATATTTCTGGATGTGCATGGCCTCAAGGCGCTTAGCCATCTCCATGGCATAGCAATGGGTGCAGCCGGCGGTGATGATCGAGCAGCCGGCAACGGGGTTCCATGTGGCGTCAGTCCATTCGATTTGGGTTTCAGCCATTGCGCCCTCCCGAGCGGTCATTGATCTGCTTTGGTATCATTTCGTCATTTCTCTGGTTTCATACGCGACCTTGCCCACGCTCCTGGCAAGCCAGGTAGGCAGCTGCGGCGCAGCGGCGACCAGTTCGCCAAACACGCCGGGCGGCATCTTGCGCTTCAACGCCGTGAGCGCGGCTTCAGCCTTATCAGGGCCGAGCCAGGCCAGCGCCCTCACAACCTCCCCCGCCGGACGGTTGGCCAGGGCCAATTGCCAGCGCGGGGCATGCCGCAATTCCACGACCTGCTTGCCGAGATTCATCTTCCGGCTGCGCCCAGAGGTCAGATAGACCGAACGAACCGGCACCTGCGTTGTCAGGCCAAGCGCGTTTGCGGCCGCCGCACCGTTCGAGACAATGGTCTCGCCACGCTGGCTGGCAAGGGCCTCCACGGCCTGTTCCACCGACGGCGCTCGCGTCCCAAACCGACTGACGACGGGGCGGAGATAGACACCGCGCCCAGCCCGGATGAGTTGTTCGCGCTCGGCCAGACGCGACAAGGCTTGGTCCACCGCTGCGCGATTGCCGAGATGGAGCAGCCCCTTAGCGGACACAGAAGCGCCCTCGGGCAAACCCGCCATATGCGACAGAATCTGTTCGGTCAGCCGTGTCATCGTCATTCTTCTGTCAGTAATATACGCAGTTTTCTGACAGTTTTCAAGGAAACACATCCGGGACGGAAAGCTGGGACAAAGGGGGAAAGCCTTCCCCTGCGGTCGAGCCTTGGGTCTCGCCCGACCGCTTCTGCGGGGATATCCCCCAGGCTGTGCTAAAACCCACGGATCAGGCAAGCCTGTCCGGCGATCCTGAAGCCGTTTCACGGACAAATGGTGTTGGCCGGGAGCGACCAACGCCCGAAATTAGCCGGCCGTCCGTTGAAAACCGGGGTACAGCCGGGAAGCGGAGTGGCGGATCTAAAGCGCCGGCTTTGGAATGGCCGCCGTTTCTGGAGTCGGCTTCCTGCCGTGCATGAACGCCTGAACCATGAACCATGCGAACGCAAAGACACCGAATGCGAACACGATGTCGCCGGGCACCCTTGCCCAGACCAGCGCCTGCATGATCGGGCTATGGATAAACTCCGCCGAGCGCGCATAGGCATAGCCGTGCTCGATGCTGGCGTAGGTCTGCAGGATGCCCTGCGGGAGCAGCGACAGGAACGTCATCATGCCAAGGCCGATATTGAGCGACCAGAAGGAAATCCTGATCCATTTCTGGTTCCACCGCGTGACGTCGGTCAGTCCACGCATGCAATAGAGCGTCAGGCCAAGGCCGAGCATGCCATAGACGCCGAACAGCGCGGCGTGGCCATGGTTGGCCGTCGTGTTCAGCCCCTGCATATAATAGAGCGCGATCGGCGGGTTGATGAGGAAGCCGAACAGCCCGGCGCCGACCAGATTCCAGAACAGGACGGCGGCGAAAAACATGAACGGCCAGTGGTAGATTCGTTCCCACTCGGCCTCATGCTCGACCTTGTGGCGCGTATAGGCCTCGAAGCCGACCACCAGCAACGGCACCACTTCCAGCGCCGAGATCATCGCGCCGACCGCAATCACCGACGTCGGCGTCCCACTGAAATACAGGTGATGGAAGGTCCCGAGCACCCCGCCGAACAGGAAGATGATCGTCGCGAACAGCACCATCACGGTGGCGGTGGAGGTTCGCAGGATCCCCATCTGCACGAACAGCAGCGAGATGATGGCGGTCGCGAAGACCTCGAAAATGCCTTCCACCCACAGGTGCACAACCCACCAGCGCCAATATTCCATGATGGCGATGTTCGTATGCTGGCCCCACATCAGCCCGGCGCCATACAGCAGCCCGATGGCGAGCGCCGACACCAGCACGAGATAGATGAGAGACTTGCCGCCCTCCCGGCGCAGCACGGGCCGGAGTGCGCGCACCACCAATGCCACCCACAGGAACAGGCCGATCAGGAGGTAGATCTGCCAGAAACGGCCTAGGTCGACATACTCATAGCCCTGGTGCCCGAACCAGAAATTCGCCGTCAGGTTGGTGAAGAAGCGATGGACCGCCGCCCATTGCCCGGCGAACGAGCCGATGACGATGACCAGAAGGCTGACGAACAGAAAGTTGACGCCGAGCCGCTGGAATTTGGGGTCGCGTCCCCCGAGCATCGGCGCGACATAGAGCCCGGTCGCCAGCCACGCCGTGGCGATCCACAGCACCGCGAGCTGCGTGTGCCATGTGCGGGTGATCGTGTAGGGAAGATATTCGGCGAAGGGCAGGCCGTAGAGCCCTTGCCCCTCGACCGCATAATGGGCGGTGACGATGCCGAGCAGCACCTGCGTCACGAAGAGCGCGCAGACGACCCAGAAATATTTCGCCGTGGCCCGCATCGACGGCGTGATGACCGCCTGCCCCAGTAGGTCGGAGGTCGCCATGCCATCCTCGGGCAGGATGTCGCCGCGCCAGACGTCAAACTGCTTGGCATAATAAGCGATCAGCGCCCCGGCTGCGGCAAGCAGCAGGATGACAGACGCAAGGCTCCACAACAATGTACCGGTGGTCGGGCTGTTGCCCACCAGGGGTTCGTGCGGCCAGTTGCTGGTATAGGTAATGGTCTGGCCCGGACGGTTCGTGGTCGCGCCCCATGCCGTCCAGAAATAAAAGGCGGCAAGCTGCCGGGCTTCCGCTTCCGACAGCTCGCCATAGACCGGAAAGGCATAGTCGCGGCGGAGCTGGAGCGAGGCGGGGTCGCCGCCATCGTACAGGCTGACGAAGTGCTGCTGCACCTGCCTGATCGCGCGCGCGCGCGCGTCGCTGACCGTTATGACGCCGGATGCGGGGTCATAGGTGTTCCTGCGCATTTCCTCCTGCAGCGCGGCCTTTCGCATCGCCTCCGCTTGCGTCGCGGATACCCCCTCAGGTACCGGCGAAGTCGATAGGGCGAGCAATGCCTCCGCCTCCCGGTGCAGCCAATCGGCGCTCCAGTCGGGCGCCAGATAGCTGCCATGGCCCCAGATCGAGCCCTGTTGCATGCCGCCGATCGACTGCCAGATATTCTGCCCGGCCTCGATGTCGGAGCGCGTGAACAAGGTTTCGCCTGAGGCCGATTTCACCGCTTCGGGAATGGGCGGCGCCTGCTGGTAGATCTGCTGACCGAGCAGCAGCAGGATGCCGAACATGACCACCATGCCGACCGACAGGATGATCCAGAGCCGATTGATGCTGAATGTCGTTTGATAGCTCTTCATGCCCCAAATCCCCTCCGGTCAGAACAGTCCGTGGCTGCCGCCTACCGCGCCGAAAATTGTTATGACGCTGACAACAAGTAATAACTGATGCAGCCGTATCATTCGAGCGAAATCCGCCTCTGGTGACTGTGTATTGGCGAGGCGGCGATGAAGATGCAACGGCTCGATCACGAACAACATCAGCGCAAACACGGTCCAGAGTGCGACCATCAGGTGCATCCACCAGAACCGGGCGTCGAGGAAGCGGCTCCACAAATCGGCGCGCGCCACCAGCCACAGGCCGCTTGCGCCGGCAAGCAACACCCACAGGCGCGCCTGCCAGGCAAAGCGCGCCTCCATCTGCTGAAAACGGCGCAGGCGGTCCTGAGGCAGTTCCGTTGTCCTCAGCGTCGGCATCAGCACCCGGGTGACGAAGCCGACGCCGCCTATCCAGAACAGGACCGCGATGACATGCACCGCGCGAGCAAGGGCGAAGTCATCCACGGCCGGCGTCTTCGCCAAGGAACGGGCGTTCCCGGTAGAACTCGACCTGCATCGTCATGGGGCCGAGCGGAACGACATGATGGGTTGCTTGCGGCGGGATGATCGCGGGCCTGTCGGGCGTCACAAGCTGCTCGCTCGGCGGATCGACGAAAATGAGCCGCACTTCGCCGTCCAGCACCCGCAGCAATCCCCAGGTGCCCGCCTTGGTGCGATGATCGTTGCGTAGGGCATCAGGCAGGCTTTGCTCATCGAAGATCGGCGAGGCGCCATAGGGGGCGGGCGTCATGACGAGGCCCTCGCGGAAATGGCCGCCAGGCCGCCGCGGTCGATCTTGATGCCGGTCAGCAAGCTCTCGCCAATGCGCAGTGCCGCTTCGCGAAACCGATCCGCGACCGCGGCGTTCTGCGCGATCCGGTCAAGCGTCTGGTTCCAGAGCGACTGCCAGCGCGCGAAATGCGCCTCATCGAGCCCGCCGATCGCGATGTGCTTGCGCATCGGATTGCCGCTGAAGCGCCCGGATTCGAGCATGACCGAGGCCCAGAAATCCTTCATCCGCGCCAGATGATGCGGCCAGTCGCCGATCCGTTCCGCAAAGATCGGGCCGAGCATGTCGTCCTGGCGGACGGTGCTGTAGAACCGCTCCACGAGTTGCGAGATGAAAGCATCATCGATTCCGCAGGCGAGCGCGTCCGCCATCTTGCGCGCCCGCGCCTGCTCGGCATGGTTCGACGTCATTGCCTGCCTCGACTCGATTAAGATGTATTCCTATGCATGGTTTACGCGCGTTGGCGGATAAAACCAATATATGATATGCATCTTTTATGAGATTGTCCGTCCAGACCGACTATGCCCTTCGCACACTGATGTTCCTGGCCGTGAAGGACGGCCATCATTCGATCGCCGAGATCGCACACGCTTATGGCATCTCGAAGAACCATCTGATGAAGGTGGCGCAGCGACTGGCTGCGGAAGGATTTGTCGAGGGCGTGCGCGGTCGGAGCGGCGGCCTCAAGCTGGCGCGGCCCGCCAATGCCCTGAACGTTGGTTCGATCATGCGCGCCATGGAAGACACCGGGACCTTCGTGGAATGCTTCGACGCGGCGACCAACAGCTGCGTCGTGACGCCCGCATGCGGCTTGCGCCATGCCTTGGCAGGCGCGCTGGAAGCTTTCGCGCGACACCTCGATCAGTTCACCATCGCCGATCTCGTACCGGATTCCAAAAGCTACGGGTGGCAGCTCGATGCGCAAGCGGCCACTGCTTCGACGTAACGGAGAACCCGGCGATTCTGACCTCATCCTTCTCGGAAGCCCGCAACATCTGTAATGAGTTATTACGCCACCTAGCGCAGATGTTCAAAGCCAAGAACAAGCTTTTACTCATGAACCTGTCAGTGTAGAATCCAATTATCTTCCCATCCTCCACGCCGGGGTGTGCATGAGTTTTATTGAGGGACTCGCACGAGACCAGGTCAGCCTGCTTCCTCCTTGTGTTGATGACTATGTTTCCCCGGACGCATTGGTCCGAGTCGTCGATGCTTTTGTTACCAGCTTGAACTTGGCAGAGCTTGGCTTCGGTCGTGCTATCGCTGCGGTCACCGGCCGCCCTGGATACCATCCAGGCGATATGCTCCGGCTGTACATCTGGGGCTACCTCAACCAGGTACGGTCCTCACGCCAATTGGAACGAGCGTGTGTCCGCGACCTCGAAGCGCTTTGGCTAATGCGCCGGCTCGCCCCGGATTACCGAACGATCGCCTCCTTTCGTCATGACAATCCGGAAGCCATTGTCGGCGCCAGCGCTGCATTCATCCAGTTCTGCCGCGAAACCGGCTTGATCAGCGGTCGATTGGTCGCGCTGGACGGGACGAAGATGCGCGCGGTCGCGAGCCCAAAGAACATCGCTGGCGCCGACCGGCTGGCCCGTGACGTTGCGCACACCGAAAAGGAGATCGCCTACTACCTTGAACGGCTCGACATCATAGATGAGGCAGTGGCCCAGGGGTTCGACGATCAGCCCAAACATCGGGAGGCGTTCACCACTGCGATCGAGACCCTCGGGCGCCGCAAGGACAGGCTCGTGCGCCGGCAGGACATCCTGAAGGATCGCGACGAGACGGCTTTGGTCTTTGGCGAGTCCGACGCGCGGCCGATGGGCTATGGACGTTCTCCCAAGACACCCTGCTACAACATGCAAAGCGTGGTCGATGTAGATAGCGGCCTGATCATACATCACGACGTGACCAACGAGGCAAACGACAGCCAGCTCCTGCATCCAATGTCGATGGCGACGATGGAGGTGCTTGAGGTTAACGAGCTCAAAGTCCTGGCCGACGGCGGTTACTCCAACGCCCAGGCGGTCGCGCAATGCGAGCGCGACCATATTGAGGTCGCGGCGCCGATCAAACGCGGCGCCATGAGCACCGATTTTTTCCGGCCAGCGCAGTTCGTGTATGATGAGGGGACCGACACAATCCGGTGCCCCGCCGGCAAGACGTTGAGACCATCCGGCAAACATACCCGCAACCGTGCGATCCGATATAGAACGTCCGCATGCAAAGACTGTCGGCTGAAGAGCCGATGCACGTGGGGCGCCCAACGGACCATCCATCGGTTGTTCGACCAGGCGGCGCTGGATCGTATGGAGGCCAGAATCTACGCGGATCCGAGCTTGATGGTGACCCGCCGATGTACTGTAGAGCACCCCTTCGGCACGATTAAACGGATGTCCGGCGGCGGAAGGTTCCTCACGCGAGGTCTCAGAGCGGTAAAGGCCGAAGCGGCTCTCTCGATTGTCGCCTTCAACATCCTCCATGCAGTAAATGCCTTCGGTGTCGAGCGACTGACGCCAGCGGGGTGAGACGCGCGTCGCGGTGCTGGTGGCGGCGGATTAGACGAATGAGTTTTTGCACAGCCTGCCCCGCAACGCCCCCCATAGAGTGAGAGTGCGGACGGGTTTCCCGTGACGGGTTGAGGGCTGGAGAGGAGGTCTCCGGCGCCCGTCGCGGAGAACCGCGATGTTTAGGAAAAACCACGGCGCCCGCGCCAATTCAGGCCGGGCGAGCCTTTATGACGACATCACCGACAAGATCATCGCCGAGCTTGAGGCGGGCCGTGCGCCCTGGGTCCAGCCATGGGGATCGGCCGCAGCCAAGGCGCCGCTCGCCATGCCCCGCAACGCTGCGACCGGACGGCACTATTCCGGCATCAACGTGCTCATCCTCTGGGGGGCGGTGATCCAGCACGGCTTCCCCGGCCAGAGTTGGCTCACCTTCCGCCAGGCACTGTCGCTGGGCGGCAATGTCCGCAAGGGTGAGCATGGCACGATCGTCGTCTATGCCGACCGCTTCACGCCGGAGGACGAGAAGCGCCGCGCTCGCGAGACCGGCGAGGATGCCGCTGCAATTCCATTCCTCAAACGCTTCACCGTCTTCAACGCCGCGCAATGCGACGGCCTGCCGGACGACATCGCCGCCATCGCTCCACCGCCGCCGCCTGACCTCATCGAGCCGCGCGTCGAGGCTCTGATCGAAGCGACGGGCATCGATTTCCGCATCGGCGGCGATCGCGCCTTCTATGTGCCGGCGCACGACTATGTGCAGGTGCCGCCGCCGCAGGCCTATTTCGAGCCGATAAACTGGCACCGCACGGCCCTGCACGAACTCGGGCACGCCAGCGGCCACGCCTCCCGGCTCGGCCGCGATCTGACCGGCGGTTTCGGCACGAAGAAATACGCCTTCGAGGAGTTGGTGGCCGAGATCAACGCGGCCTTCTGCTGCGCGTCTCTCGGCATCGTACCGACCGTCCGCCATGCCGACTATATCGGCGCCTGGCTGGAGGTGCTGCGCGAGGACGATCGCGCCATCGTCCGCGCCGCCTCCCAGGCGAGCAAGGCCGCCGATTGGCTGCTCGGCTTCCTGCCCGACGCCGATCTCGGCCCGGACGACACCATGGCCGGCGACGAACGGCAGGCGGCGTGATCGAATATGAATACCGGAAAGGCGGGAAAGCAGGTCTCCGGCTTCACGCCTTTCCGCTTCTGCGGCGCTGCCCTTCTTAGAGTGAGAGGGCGGCGCTTCGCTTCGTGACGGGTTGGAGGTCGAGAGAGAGTCTCCCGGCCGCCCGTCGCGGAGTAACGAACATGGCGAGTGCCATCCAGAAGATCACCCTGTCGTCGGCGCGCGACATCCCCTTCAACAAGCTGGTGCTGAGCCAGTCCAACGTCCGCCGCGTCAAGGCCGGCGTCTCGATCGAGGAAATGGCCGAGTCCATCGCCCGGCGCGGCCTCATCCAGAGCCTCCATGTCCGTCCCGTCCTCGACGCCGATGGCGCGGAGATCGGAATGTTCGAAGTGCCTGCTGGCGGTCGCCGCTATCGCGCACTCGAACTGCTCGTGAAGCAGAAGCGTTTGGCCAAGACGGCGACGGTGCCCTGCGTCATCGGCGACGCCAACAGCGACATCCTCGTCGACGAAGTATCGCTGGTCGAGAACATGGAACGCGCACCGCTCCATCCGCTCGACCAGTTCCGCGCCTTTCAGGCCATGCGCGACAAGGGCATGACCGAGGAGGCCATCGCCGCTGCCTTCTTCGTCAACGTCACCGTGGTGAAGCAGCGCCTGCGCCTCACCTCCGTCTCGCCGACCCTGCTCGAAATCTATGCCGATGACGGCATGACGCTCGAACAGCTCATGGCCTTCACTGTCAGCCCCGACCATGCCCGTCAGGAGCAGGTCTGGGATGCGATCAAGGATAGCTGGCAGAAGGAGCCCTATCAGATCCGGCGGATGCTGACCGAGACCGCGGTACGCGCCTCGGACAAACGGGCCATTTTCGTCGGTGTCGATACCTACGAGGCCTCAGGCGGCATCGTGCTGCGCGATCTCTTCCAGTCCGACGACGGCGGTTGGCTGCAAGACCCCGTCCTGCTCGACCGTATGGTGGCGGAGAAGCTGAAAGCCACCGCCGATCAGATCGCCGAAGAAGGCTGGAAGTGGATCGAGGTCGCGGTGAGCTTCCCCTATGGCCACGACCACGGCTTGCGTGAGCTTTCCGGCACCACGGTCGATCTGACCAACGAGGAGCGTGCGACCCGCGAAGCGCTGCGCGAGGAATATGACCGGATCGAAGCGGAATATTCCGAGGCCGACGAGCTGCCCGACGCGATCGATCAACGTCTCGGCGAGATCGAGCGGACCCTGGAGGCCTTCGAGAACCGTTCGGTCAGCTACGATCAAGCCGACATCGCAATCGCCGGCGCCTTCGTCAGCCTCGACGCCGACGGCTCGCTGTCGATCGACCGCGGTTATGTCCGCGCCGAGGATGAGCCCCAGGCCGAGCCCGATGGCGAGGCTTCCGACGGCGACCAGCCCGATACGCCGGCCGTCCAACGCGCGGTCATCACCATCGGCGGCAAGCCCGTCGAGCCCGAGGATGATGAGGAAGACGGCATCAAGCCGTTGCCCGAGCGTCTCGTGATCGAGCTGACCGCCCATCGCACCCTGGCGCTGCGCAACGCGCTGGCGGAACATCCGCACGTCGCCATGACCATGTTGCTGCACAAGCTTCTGAGCGACATCTTCATCCACACCAACCCGTCCGGTTGCCTCGAGGCCAATGTCCGCCACATCTTCTTCTCGGCCCAGTCCGAGGAATTGAAGGACAGCCCATCGGCGCAGGCGGTCAACGATCGCCACGAACGCTGGGGGGATCACATCCCCGCTGACGATCAGGCGCTCTGGGCCTGGCTGACCGATCTCGATGACGGCACGCGCATGGAGCTTCTGGCGCTTTGCGTCAGCTACGGCGTCAATGCGCTGTTCGAGCGTCCGAACCCCTATTCCGGCTCGGGCGTCAGCCAGCATGGCCTCGACGTGCGTCTGGCGCAGGCCGACCGGCTCGCACGGGCTACGGGCATGAACATGGTGACTGCAGGCTGGAAGCCCACGGTCAGCAACTATCTCGGCCGCGTGACCAAGCCCCGCATTCTCGAGGCCGTCCGCGAAGGCGCCGGCGAGCGGGCCGCGCAGCTCATCGACCACATGAAGAAGGGCGACATGGCCAAGGAAGCCGAACGCCTTCTGACCGACAGCGGCTGGCTGCCCGAACCGCTGCGCCTGGCGTCCATCGATGGCGATCAGGCCGATACCGGCGAAGACACCGCCTTGCCGGACTTCCTCACCGAGGACGGCGAGGACGAAGACACCGATGAGGATGAAGTCCAGCACGCCGTCGCCGCCGAATAGCGCGGATCGCGCGGGGCGGCGCCGTTCGTCCCGCGCATCTCACCCCGATCTTCCACACCGCCCGGTCCCACGGCTGGCAGCCTGAACGGCTGTGCCGCGCGGGCCGGGCATTCTCGTTTCAGGAGCCTGTCATGGCCGACTATTTCACCCATTTCTCGTGCCTGCTCGATGTCGGCACGCCCGAGAACGCCGCCCGCGCGCTCGACCTTTACAACCGCCTCTCCGAGGCTGGCGCATCGGAGGAACCGCCTTCCGAGGGCTTCCTCCTGTCGATCCAGCCCGAGCATGGCGGCACGCAGCTCTGGATGCGCGACGACGTCACTGGCGATCCCGAGCGCCTTATCCAGTTTGTGAAGCGCTGCGCCGCAGAATTCCGCCTGAGCGGCCGCTGGGGTTTCCAATATGCCAACACCTGCTCGAAGCCCCGGCTCGACGGCTTCGGGGGCGGCGCGCATGTTCTCGATCTCGCCAGCGGGGAGACCGTGGACTGGATCTACACCGATGGCTGGCTCGACCAGACCCTCTCCGACGAGGGAGGCCCGCTATGAGCATCCCGTCCTATGCCCAGAGCAATTTTCAGACGCTGCTGCGCGCTGCCGGTGACGGCAACCTTGCGCTCATGGAATGCCTCGATGCCGTGACCGGCGCCCCGCGTTACGTCATCTACGCGGTGGGACGAGACGATGGTGATTTCGTCTTCACGCCCTTCGGCCACCTCGCCGACGGCAATCCCTATGACGCCTACCTGCCGCCCGACCCCGGCGATCCTGGCGGCTTCATCCATCCGGGCATGCCCGGAGAAGCGTCATGATGGACATCGATGCCATCTTCGCCGCCGATTCCGAGCGTCCGCCCGCCGAGCGGTCTCTCCCTTGGCTGGAAACCAGAGACGGGATCACCGTCGTCGTGGAGCCCAAGCCCCATTGGGCCAGCGACATGCGGGCCTTCCGGGCCGGGGCTTGCGAATATTGCGCCTATACCGATTGGACCGCGAACGGCGCGCGCGCCCGGTTCTTCGGGCACATCGACACCAGCGGCGATGACCTGATCCGCAAGGCGCGCAGGCTCGTCGCCCGCGAGATCACCGACGGACACTGGGCCTGACCTCTCAAAGCGCCTCTGCCGTTCGGTCGAGGTGCTTTTTTCATGTCGGCAGCGACGTGTTCGAGAGTGAGAGGGCCGCCGGGACGGGTTTGAGTCCGCGCGGTCGAGAGAGAGCGCCGTCCGGGCTTCCCGTTCCCGCTCTCCCGAGGTTCCGATCCATGAACATCATGTCCCCCGTGGCCGGTCCGGCTGCGCCCGTTGCCCGCGCGTCCGCCATCATCGCCGTCGCCCATCAGCTTCTCACCCTGCTCGAACGCGGCCAGCGGATCGACAACGCCAATCTCCGCATCGCCATGGAAACGGCTTTCGAGGCCTCCGACACGAGTGGCGCTTGGGACTGGAAGACGGCCTACGAAGCCTGTGAAGGCGCGACCGTCCTGTTCCTGCGCAAATACGGACGTGCGCTTTTCCGTAAAGCCGGCACTCCGACTGCACGGCTTTCCGCGCTGTCGAAAATCACCGGCCTTCTGCCGACGCACACCCTTCGCTCCGAGGAAGCCCAGGCGCTTCAGCAATTCTCGACGCCGGTCCCGCTCGGCCTCGCCGCGATCGCGGCCGCCGCGATCACACCGCACGACATTGTGCTGGAGCCGTCGGCAGGCACGGGTCTTCTCGCCATCCTCGCCGAGATCAGCGGCGGCTCGCTGCTCCTCAACGAACTGGCGGAAACCCGCGCCGATCTGCTTGGCCAGCTCTTTCCAGCCCTTGTCGCTACGCGGTTCGACGCCGCCCAGATCGACGACCACCTTCCAGCGTGCGCCGTCCCTTCCGTCATCGTGATGAACCCGCCCTTCTCGGTGATGGCGAACGTCTCCGGTCGGGTCGCCGACGCCGCTGCGCGTCATGTTGCTTCGGCCCTGGCGCGGCTTGCCGATGGCGGGCGTCTGGTGACGATCACCGGCGCAAACTTCGGCCCCGAGCAACCGGCCTGGCGCGACACCTTCGCCCGGCTTCAGGAGCGTAGCCGCGTCGTCTTCACCGCGGCGATCCACGGCTCAGTCTATGCCAAGCATGGCACGAGCATCGAAACGCGGCTCACCGTCATCGACAAGCTGCCGGCCGAAGACACGGCCACGTTCCCTGGGTCCGCCGGCGTTGCGCCCGACGTCGCTACGCTGCTCGCATGGATCGAAGCGCAGATTCCACCGCGCCTGCCGGTCACACTGCCCGACATCGCGCCGCCCGTGTCGGGCTCGGCGCCCCGCACCGTGCGGGGTTATCTCGCACGCACCGCCACTGAGCGTCCGGCCACATGCTCGACCATGGACCCGCAGGGCGTTGAACTCGCCTACGACACGATGGACTGGACGCCGCCGGAAGGCACCCACCTCACGGACGCGATCTATGAAGAATACGGATTGCAGTCGATCCGTATTGCCAGTTCTCAGGCGCACCCCACCAAGCTCGTGCAGTCGGCGGCCATGGCGAGCGTTGCACCGCCCAAGCCCGCCTATCGGCCGATGCTGCCCGCGAACATCACCGATCTCCTGTCGGACGCCCAGCTCGAAACCGTCATCTATGCCGGCGAAGCCCATTCGGACTTCCTCGCCGGCTCCTGGATCGTCGATGCGACCTGCGATCTCGTACAGGCGGCCAAGCCCGATGCCGAAAACGCCGTGCGCTTCCGGCGCGGCTTCATGCTCGGCGACGGCACCGGGGCCGGCAAAGGCCGTCAATCTGCCGGCATCATCCTCGACAACTGGCTGCGCGGTCGCCGCAAGGCGGTCTGGATCTCCAAATCCGACAAGCTGATCGAGGACGCGCAGCGCGATTGGTCCGCGCTCGGCATGGAGCGTCTGCTGGTCACGCCGCTGTCGCGCTTCCCGCAAGGGCGGCCGATCACGCTGTCGGAAGGCGTCCTGTTTGCAACCTATGCCACGCTACGGTCCGACGACCGTGGTGAGAAGGTTTCCCGTGTCCGGCAGATCGTCGAATGGTTGGGCTCCGATTTTGATGGAGTGATCATTTTCGACGAAAGCCACGCCATGGCCAATGCCGCAGGCGGCAAGGGAGAACGCGGCGACGTTGCCGCCTCACAGCAGGGACGCGCGGGACTTCGGCTTCAGCACGCCCTGGCCAACGCGCGCGTCGTCTATGTGTCGGCTACCGGCGCGACCACCGTCCACAATCTCGCCTATGCCCAGCGGCTCGGCTTGTGGGGCGGTGAGGATTTCCCCTTCACCACCCGCGCCGAATTTGTCGAGGCGATCGAGGACGGCGGTGTCGCGGCCATGGAAGTGCTCGCCCGCGACCTGCGTGCGCTGGGCCTCTATACCGCCCGATCGCTCTCCTACGATGGCGTCGAATATGAGCTGATCGAGCACGCCCTGACCGACGAGCAGCGGCGTATCTACGATGCCTACGCCAGCGCCTTCGCTGTCTTATGCGCAGCTGCGCATAAGATCGCTTATCACGAGGTCGCGATAATGTGAAGGAACGCGGCAGCGACGTGGATTCTCCTAATGCGGGGCGATGTTGCTGCGCATTATTTTGATTGCGAACCTCGGCGGTCTCTGGACCAGCTGAGGATAAAAGCATGTTGAAATTGCACGACGAGTTGATCGCCGAACTCTCGAATTTGCTCACGACGCAGAATTATAACCCGGTGGTCGTAGCGAACCATCGCCTGTACGCCCGCGCGTTTCTCGATTATCTGGCCGAGTGCGGCGTGCAGGTGGAAACTGTGACGCTGGCGCAGGTCGATCAGTATCTTGCCTATGCAGTTCAGGATTTCGAAGCCCAGTACGGGCGGCCTCCCTGTGCGCGCTGGCAGATGTTGCCCCGCACATCGATCAACAAACTGCTCCGGCTTGCCCAAGGCAAATGGCCGCCCGAGCCAGAGATGACCGAACCGGAAACCGCGTATCGGCAGGCGATCTGCTGCGAATACGAGGCATGGCTGCGCGACGAGCGCGGTCTGGCGAGCGCTTCCATCTCGGCGCTTCTGTGGGAGGCACGGAACTTCCTGCGATGGCAGTTCGAACGGGGCGGGGCCGCCAGCCTCGACACCTTGAGCATCGGGGAGGTCGATCTCTACATGGACATGCGCGCCCCTGGATTACGGCGCAAATCATTGGCCGATGTCGCTGAGCGGCTCCGGTCGGTGGTGCGGTATCTGCATCGGACGAGGCGCATCCCGATGGATCTCACGCCGCACATCATCGGCCCCATGCTCTACGCCTATGAAGACGTGCCCTCGACGCTGGACAGGCGCCAAATCGCCGCGGTGCTGGCGGCGACGAAGAAGGATGGATCGCCGCGGGGACTGCGCGATTTTGCGGTACTTCAACTGCTTGCCACATATGGGTTGCGCGAAGGTGAGATCTGTCGCCTTCGGCTTGAAGACGTGAACTGGCGCGGAGAAGCCCTGCGTATCCGTCACACCAAGACCAATGCGTACTCCTACTTGCCGCTATTGGCGCCCGTTGGTGAGGCGCTCCTCGACTATCTGCGTAATGGGCGCCCCCAGGTTGAGGGGCGGGAAATCTTCATCCGGTCCTGCGCGCCCTATATCGCAATGACAAACCTGTATGGCATGATCCGCGGGCGGTTGTCAGCCGCTGGCGTCGAGCCGCCGGGAAAGCGAGGAGCGCATGTCTTTCGCCACGCGCGGGCGGTCGAAATGCTGCGGGCGTCGGTCCCGCAAAAGATCATCGGCGACGTGCTCGGACATCGATCCACCGAATCCACCAACGCCTATCTCAAGCTGGCGACAGATGATCTCCGAGCCGTGGCGCTCGACGTGCCCGGATCGGAGGTGCTGCCATGAGCGCCTGGCACGATCCCGATCGCACGGTCATCGACGCCTTCCTGGAAAAATCGCAGTTCCGGCAGGGAAGCAGGCCGACTTATCGCTGGTTCCTTCGCAGCTTCGAGAATGTAGCCCAGCGTCATCCGGCGGTCGACCGGCAGATGCTCGAAGTCTGGCTGAAGGAAATGGAAAAACGTTGGCGAATGCCGACGCTGCTCAACCAGGTCTGCATTGTCGATCGCTTCCTCGACCACCTCGTCGAAATCGGGCTGATCGCAGATAATCCCGTTGCCGTGCTTCGCCGTCAATACAACGTCAAACAAAGCAAGCCGATCTGGCGAGCGCTGGCTTCCGCAAATCCCGACGGAGCCCTGGCCGCATTGCGACGCCCCGCGCCCTTCGGCAGCTCGCTGGGGGACTTCATGCGTGAGCATGTCGCGTTGATGCGGAGCCGGGGGTATCAGTATGAGACTCAGGCTCACTGGTTATTGCGGTTCGATCGGTTCCTCCAGGCGACCCCGGAACTGACAGGGGCATCGCTTGAGACGATGCTGGCGCGCTGGGCAACTGCCAAGCTGACCCGCAATCACGCGGCTGAATGCCAGAAGCTCGGGCGCCTCCTGACTAAGGCGCGGTATCGCCTTGATCCCAGCATCCCACCGAAACGCTTCAACGCCCGTCCCGAGCGGGAAGTGGCACGAGAGCATCGACGACCGCACATCTTCAGCCCGGCCGACGTTCGGCAGATGCTCGACGTTGCCCGCTCCTATCCGTCGCCGGACGCGCCGCTGCGGCCGATGGTTCTCTACACCATGGTGGTTCTGGCCTATTGTGCCGGACTGCGCCGTAGTGAACTCGCCGGGCTCGATCTGGGTGACGTCGATCTTCAATCAGACACGATCACAGTGCGGGAAACGAAGTTCTACAAGACCAGGATATTGCCGCTAACCGGCAGCGTCATGGCCGAATTACGGGCCTATATCGATGCAAGGCGGCGCGCTGGCGCCCCACAGGATCCTCGGTCCGGGCTCTTCTGGCACGAGCACTTCAATGATCGCTATACCCCGGTGACGGTCTCAACGATGATCACCAACGTCATGCGCCGTGCCGGGTTCAAGGCCCCGACCGGGCGGACAGGGCCGCGTGTTCATGACCTGCGCCACTCGATGGTCGTGAACCGGATCCTTCAATGGTATCGATCCGGCGTCAATCCGCAGGACAAACTGCGCTTCCTCTCCACCTACATGGGCCACCGGGACATCAACTCCACGCTGGTCTACATCACCGTCACGCAGGACCTGCTGCAGGAAGCAAGCGAGCGGTTCCGGACCGTCGGCGCCCGATGCCTCACGATGGAGGCGCGGTCATGACGAAGGGCAATCTCTTCCCCGCATTGTTGCGGGCGTTCTTTCAGGAATGGTTGGCTGAGCAACGCAGTGCATCTGTCCATACGATCCGGTCTTACCGCGACACCTGGCGGTTGTTGCTTCGGTTCATCGCGGAGCGAAAGGGCGGCGGGGTCGCGCGGATCATGCTGGCCGACGTCTCGGTCGGAGAGGTTCGCGCGTTCCTCCACCACACCGAGCATGGGCGCAGGGGCACGATCGGTACACGCAACTGCCGGCTCGCCGCGATCCGCAGCTTCTTCAGCTTCGTGGCTGACAAGGATCCCGAATACATCGCGCAATGCGCCGAGGTCCTGACCGTCCCGCTCAAGCGGGAGCCTACCGTTGCACCCTGCTATCTCGAGCCGGAGGAGGTCGAAGCGATCCTTGCTCAGCCCGACCGGTCGACAATCGAGGGAATGCGCGACCACGTGCTACTCTCGTTCCTATATAACAGCGGCGCGCGCATCCAGGAGGCCCTCGACCTCTGTCCCGAGGCGATCCGGTTCGACGCACCGAACTTCGTGCGTCTTTACGGCAAGGGTCGCAAGGAACGTATCTGTCCACTCTGGCCGGAAACCGTGACGTTGCTCAGGAAGTTGTTGGAACGTCACCCGCGCGCGCCAGATCAGCGGATCTTCGTCAATCGATATGGTGAGCCGCTGGGCGCCTCGGGAGTGCGGTTCAAACTCGCCTCCTATGTAGGAAAGGCGTCAGAAACCGTGCCGTCGCTTCGGTCCAAAAATGTGACGCCGCACAGCTTCCGGCACGCGACTGCCGTTCACCTTGTCGCTGCCGGGGTCGACATCACCGTCATCCGCAGTTGGCTGGGACACGTCAGCCTCGATACGACCAACCACTACGCACAGGCCAATCTGGAGACCAAACGAAAGGCGCTCGAGCAGGTAGGGGCGCCGGCGGCGAGCAACGTGCCACCTTCGTGGAAACGAGAAGCCAGCCTGATGGAGTGGCTCGATGCCTTGTGAAATAATGTGAAGGACGTGGCGAAATGCTCAGCAGCTTTGCGGGCCTTCGCCACGTTCCTGCGCATTATCGCGACCTCGCGATAAGCCGTCATCCACAATCATCTCGACGCCGCGATGCAGGCGGCCAACATCACCGGCAGCCCAGATAGCGAGGGAGCCACACTGAACCGCCAGGCCAAGTCCGCCGCCCGCTCGGCCTTCGAGTCCGCCAAGCAGCGTTTCTTCGGCCATCTGCTCACGTCGATGAAAACGCCCACGCTGATCCGGTCCATCGAACGTGACCTGAATGACGGCCACGCCGCTGTCGTCCAGATCGTCTCGACCGGCGAAGCGCTGATGGAGCGCCGGCTGGCGGAAGTCCCAACCGAGGAATGGAACGATATTCGCGTCGACATCACGCCGCGCGAATATGTTCTGGACTATCTGGCCCATTCCTTTCCGGTCCAGCTCTACGAGCCGTTCACGGATGGCGAGGGCAATCTGTCCTCGCGCCCGGTCTATCGCGATGGCCACCCTGTCGAGAGCCGCGAAGCTGTCGCACGCCGTGACGAGTTGATCGAACGCCTTGCGTCTTTACCTCCCGTTCCGGGGGCGCTCGATCAGATTGTGCAGCGCTTCGGCACAGATATGGTCTCCGAGGTGACGGGGCGCTCCCGGCGCATCGTCCGCAACGGCGAGCGCTTCGCTGTCGAAAACCGCGCTCCATCCGCCAACCTTGCCGAGACGGCTGCGTTCATGGACGACCTGAAGCGCATTCTCGTGTTCAGCGACGCCGGCGGCACCGGCCGCAGCTATCACGCCGAACTGTCAGCGAAGAACCAGCGTCTGCGCGTGCATTATCTGCTCGAACCCGGGTGGAAGGCGGACGCCGCCATCCAGGGTCTGGGTCGCACCAACCGCACCAACCAGGCGCAGCCGCCGCTGTTCCGCCCGATCGCCACGAACGTCAAAGCCGAGAAACGCTTCCTGTCCACGATCGCACGCCGGCTCGATACGCTGGGCGCGATCACGCGCGGTCAGCGCCAGACCGGCGGCCAGGGCCTGTTCCGGCCCGAGGACAATCTGGAATCCAGCTACGCCCGCGATGCGCTGCGGCAGCTCTATCTCCTGATCGTACGCGGCAAGGTCGAGGGCTGCTCGCTGGGTCGCTTCGAGTCCGCAACCGGCCTGAAATTGACCGATGACAACGGCATCAAGGACGAGTTGCCGCCGATCACCACGTTCCTCAACCGCCTGCTGGCGCTGACCATCGAGCTTCAGGGCATCCTCTTCACCGCCTTCGAGCAATTGCTCGACGCCAAGGTGGCCGGAGCCATCGCCAGCGGCGTTTATGATGTCGGGCTGGAAACACTGACGGCGGAGAGTTTCGTCGTCGCTGAGCGCACGACCATCTACACCCATCCGGCAACGGGCGCGCAGACGCGGCTGCTCACCATCACCGAGCGCCGCCGAAATCAGCCAACCACACTCGATACCGCGCTCGACTGGCTCGACGATCCGCATGCCCGGCTGCTCATCAACGCGCGTTCAGGACGCGCTGCTGTCCAGGTGCCAGCGCCGTCCATCATGCTCGACGACGGCGAGATCGAACGTCGCGTCCGCCTGATCCGGCCGATGGAACAGCACCACGCAAGCCTCGCCATGATGGAAGACAGCCATTGGGAGGAAGCCGCTCGCGACAGCTTTGCAGCGGTCTGGCAACGTGAAGTCGCCGAAGTGCCGGCCTATACCGATGGCGCCATCCACATGGTCAGCGGTTTGCTTTTGCCGGTGTGGAAGCGCCTGCCGAACGAGTCGACGCGCGTCTATCGGCTCCAGACCGACGATGGCGAACGCATCATCGGGCGGCGGGTTTCGCCCGCCTGGGCCATGAATGCCGCCGCGACGGGAACGGCCAACCTCAGCAGCGATGATGCCTACGCCGCTCTGGTGGATGGTCGCACCATCCTCGACCTGGCCAGCGGGCTCCACCTTCGCCGCGCGCGCGTCATGGGCGCGAACCGGATCGAACTGTCCGGCTTCACCGACACCATGCGGGATCGCCTGCGCGCCTATGGCCTCTTCAGCGAGATCATCTCGTGGAAGCTGCGCTTCTTCGTTCCGGTCGATGCCTCTGGTCCCGCCATCATCGGCAAGCTGCTCGCCACCTATCCGGTCGAGCGGATTAGCGAGCGTGAGGCAGCGTGATGGCTCGGCAGGACGCTTCTGAACTGGCACACAGTCTCGGCCGACAGGCCGAGGCGGTCTGCCGCCACTATCTCTCCAACGGCCACCGGCAGGGCAATTACTGGCAGGTTGGCGATGCTCGTAATGCCGCAGGCCGCTCCATGTTCGTGCGCCTGCGCGATACACCGAAGGGACCAGCGGGCAAATGGACGGACGCCGCCACCGGCGAACATGGCGACCTTCTCGACATCATCCGGGAATCGCTCGGCCTCATCGACTTCGCAGACGTTGCTCAAGAGGCGCGCACCTTCCTCAGCCTGCCGCACCCCGAACCGGAGCCGGCATCACGCCGCGGACTGGCACCGGCGCCATCGGGGTCGCCCGAGGCCGCACGTCGCCTCATCGCCATGACGCAGCCGATTACCGGGACCATTGTGCAGACCTATCTGCGCGGACGCGGCATTACGCTTTTGCATGGAACCGGAAACCTGCGGTTCCACCCCCGCTGTTACTACAAGCCCGACGATGGCCCGACCGAGACCTGGCCCGCCATGATCGCCACCGTCACCGACCTCGCTGGCAAGATCACCGGCGCGCACCGCACCTGGCTTGCGCCTGACGGCTCCGACAAAGCCCCCATCGGCACACCGCGCAAGGCGATGGGCGATCTCCTCGGCAATGCCGTCCGCATCGGTGCACCCGGCAGCGTAATGGCGGCAGGCGAAGGTATCGAGACCATGCTGTCGCTCCGGCAGGTCCTGCCCGATATGGCGATGGCGCCGGCGCTCTCGGCAGCACATCTGGCCGCCATCCTGTTCCCGGCGACTTTGCGGCGGCTCTATATCGTCCGAGACGACGATCCGGCCGGTGACGGCGCGCGGGACATACTGATCGAACGGGCGAACGCCGAGGGAATCGAGGCCATTCCATTGTCGCCAGCATTCGGGGACTTCAACGAGGATCTGCGGCGGCTCGGTATCAATGCGCTTCGGGCAGGCGTTCGAGTGCAGCTCGCTCCGGAGGACGTCGCACGCTTCATGGCCCTGGCCGCTTAGCCGGAAGGGGCTGACAGGTGGCGCGCAGCCGCCATGCCCGCAACGATGCGCCAGTGACGGCAAGAGGAACGCGCCTCGGCCTTCGAGAGGGCGATCGGCCATCAGCCGGGCCGGATCGGCAATAGCTGCGGCCGACGATTTTCCGGCGACCCTTCGGGTCTTTCCATCGCGAAACAAAATCGCCGGCCTTCGCCATCCTCCGCTGACGCTTCGGCCCTTCGGCTCACGCTCTCAGGGTGCAGGTCCGTCCCGCCCGACGGCTTCGTCGCCATGAAGGCCGCGATGGTCGCGGTCCTTGCCGACGGAGCATCCCATGAGCGAGCACGACGACTACGAACCGCACCACGAGTCATCCCCGACCGACCATCTGATCCAGGATTTGCAGCTCCACGGCTACCGCCCCTCCGAGGACGAGTTGGACCAGCGCCCGCCACCGCAAGACCGCATCATCGAAGGCGCCGTCGCCGACATCTTCGACGCCCTGGTCGCCACGATCACCGACACCAGCCTCGACTTCGATCTCCCCGATCTCCTCTGGTCTACCGTCAATATGTTCCACCGTGCAGTGGACCGCATCGAACAGAAGCTCGACGACAACGAGCAGGCGCAAAGGCAGCTTCAGCGCGAACAGGATGGCTCCGAGGTGAAGTCCCTTCAGCTCGAGCGCCTCATCGACATCGGCATGAACCTGATCGACCGCCGCGACGGCATGGAAACCTTCCGCGAAGCCGCCGCTGGACGCTACCTCGTCGCCACCGGCTCACCCTGGTCGCAACGCACCGGATCACGGGTCAACCATCGCCAACTCACAGCGTCGCTGATCGACAGCCGGGATTTCCTCGCCGCCAGGAGGCGCGCGGAAACCGAGGTGCTCGTTCCCACCGGGCCGAAGATCGCCTTCTCGGGCGGCGACACCGCCGACCACAAGCAGATCTGGGCCAAGCTCGATCAGATCCGCGCCAAGCACCCCGACATGGTGCTGCTGCACGGCGGCTCGCCGAAAGGCGCCGAAAAGATCGCCTCTCGCTGGGCCGATAGCCGCAAGGTGCCGCAGGTCGCCTTCAAGCCCGACTGGACCAAGCACGCCAAGGCCGCACCGTTCAAACGCAATGACCAGATGCTCAGTATCGTGCCGATCGGGGTCGTGATCTTCCCCGGCACAGGCATTCAGGACAACCTGGCCGACAAGGCCCGCAAGATGGGCATCCCGGTCTATCGCTTCGGCTCGGGCGGCGCGTAGGCGCCGCCGGTATCCTTCACCTTGAAAAACGATAGCAACTTCCATATTATGCTATCATCGCTATCATCGCTATCAATTTTGCAGGAGACGCTATCATGCCAGCCGTCACGATCCGGAACCTGTCCGACGCGACGCACCGCGCACTCAAGGTGCGCGCCGCGCAGCACGGCCGCAGTGCCGAGGCCGAGATGCGCGACATCCTCGAAGCGGCTGTTCGCCCCGACACCCGCCTGCGGCTTGGCACGGCGCTCGCAGAACGCAGCCGCAGGCTCGGCCTGACCAATGAGGACATCGACGCCCTCGACCAATCACGCGACAAGACGCCCGCCAAGCCGATGAGCTTCGAATGATCCTCCTCGACACCAATGTCATGTCGGAGGGGATGAAGCCCGCGCCCGACGACGCCGTGCGGGCCTGGCTCGACGAGCAGGCGGCGGAAACGCTCTTTCTCTCCAGCGTCACCATCGCCGAGCTGATGTTCGGCATCGGCGCGCTTCCCGACGGCAAGCGCAAGGATCGGCTCGCCGAAGCTCTGGAGGGGGTGATGGAACTGTTCGCACACCGCGTCCTCCCATTCGATGTCGATGCTGCGCGCCGCTACGCGGATCTCGCCGTCAAAGCCCGAGCGGCCGGGAAAGGCTTCCCTACTCCCGACGGCTATATCGCGGCGATCGCAGCCGCCAAGGGTTTTGCCGTCGCCACCCGCGACAGCAGCGCATTCGACGCCGCGAATGTCACGGTCATCGATCCCTGGAAGGCCGGGCGCTGACATCCGGCCACCGGCAGCGCAGGTGAGGCCGGGCGATCCGGCAGCAACAGTCCTCGCGGCAGGCAGACAACCCGGTCTCCTGATCGGACGACCACCCCCGCTTCAAGACGCTGATCCTTGGGTTCAGCCGATGGCCTGACGCCATCAACCCGTAAAGGGTCGGACTACGCATGGCGTGCCGCCGCTCCGGCTTCGCCTGCACGGTGATTGCGGCCACCGGCCGAACTCTTCGGGCGCCTGTCAGCGGGGGATGGACCTCCGCTCAAACAGGAGCCGGGTCGATGTCCTTCCAAACCGCTCACGCCTTCGCCTTCAGCCTCGCTACCACCCTGATGGCCGCCATCATCATCTATCGCGCCGGCGACGGTACGCTCTCCGTCACTCCGGCGTCGGAATATGACGGCGCTGACGACGCCATCGTCGGTGAAATCGACCCCTTCGCCTCATGAGGCGAACCGGGTCGCGCAATCGGTGGACGCTTCACGCTTCGGTTCCCCCGGCGGCTCGAATTCTGCTAATCTCGCATGTGCGCCGTGGTGGTGGTGGTGGCGCGTCCGTCTGACATTCGACGAAAGACACCACCATGATCTTCATCGGCATTCTCCTCAGCATCGCCGCCATCGGCTTCCTCTGCTGGCTCCTTTTCACGCTTGCGGTGTTCGCTCTCCCGTTCATCGCGGGCGTGACTGCCGGCACATGGGCCTATGGCACCGGCGCGGGCTGGCTCGGCGCGATTGTCGTCGGCTTTGTTGCCGCCGGCCTGACCTTCGGCATCGGCCAATTCCTGCTCGCCACCGTCCGTCCGACCTGGCCACGCCTGCTCATCGCCGCAGCGTTCGTCGCCCCGGCCATCGTCGCCGGATTCCATGCCACCCATGGCATCGTGAAACACACCATGCCATCGGAGACATGGCAGACCGTGTTCTCGGTCATCGGAGCGATCGCGGTCGGCATCGTCGCCTTCGTGCGCATCACTGGAATGGCGGCCTCCGACCCATCTGCCGGGCATGTGTCCCACGCCTAAACCCGCAGCGCCCATCGCGGCGGGATCCAGCGGCACATGCCTTTGTCCTCCACGCCATCTGGTCGCCCGATGGGGAAGCGGCGACGCGAAGCACCCGCTGCCCCCACCTGTCACGGAACGATGGAGCGCGTCGGGGCGGCAACGACATCGTGGCCGGCAACCCCTCAGCGTCGAGGCGTTCCGTCAGAGCTGGCGGAATGGCGAAATTCGCAGCGCAGGCCTGTTCGAGGGAGGTCTACGCCTGTGATCGCCGGTCGGCCTTCCCGGGCCAATGCGAAGGTCGCCGCCGTCTCCGCCGTCGATCCGTCCAGCACCCGCGTCAAAACGTCCTCTTCAATGGCCTGATCTGGCCGAAGGACGGCTTTGCCTCGAGCGCCTAAGCCACAACGGCTGGCCCCGACTTTCTTCCCCTGCCGGCTGCGCCGTCATTCCTCGCGAAACAACAAAGTCGCGCCTGCGCCATCCTCCGCTTTGCTGCGGTCGCAAGCGATGTGTCGTCGCTCGCCTTCGTCCGGTCGATCGCCATCGAGGCCGCAATGGTGCGGGCTCGAAACGGAAAACGGAGACTTACAATGGCGACCATCGGCACCTTCAAGAAGACCGGCTCGAACGAATTCGGCGGCGAAATCGTCACCCTCAGCGTCCAGGCCAAAGGCGTGCGCATCGTCCCCGACCTGCGCGCCAGCGGCGAGAACGCCCCCAGCCACCGGGTCCTGGTCGGCCGCGCCGAGATCGGCGCCGCCTGGTCCAAGCGCTCCAACGAGGGCCGCGACTATCTGGGCCTCAAGCTCGACGATCCGAGCTTCAACGCTCCGATCTACGCCAACCTCTTCGATGACGAGGACGGCGAAGGTTACTCGCTGATCTGGTCCCGCCCCAACGGCCGCCGCGCAGACTGAGGCGGCTTCACGAGGCCCCGGCCGAAAGGTCGGGGCCGCCTTCCTGCTCAAATCGCCCCTAATCGCAGATTGCGTGCCCCAAATAGTCGGATCACACCGAAGGCGCGCCCTCCGGCTTTACTGCCGAAATCAGCACGCAGTACCTTCGTTTCACTGACGACAACGGCGCGATTGCCCGAATCACCAAATCGGCGTCAGCGCAACATGGCCCTCCGGCAACGTCTTTGAGCTGGCTGAAGCGGGCTAATACGACTAAAATAGCCGTAGTTCTGGAGCGCGCGCCAGTCGCGATGGGAGGTGATCATGCATGATCACCGCCCGACAATCACGGGCCGCACGCGCGTTGCTGGGTTGGACGCAGGAGACGCTCGCTGACAAGGCCCGCATATCGCTGACCGCGCTCAAGCGCCTCGAATCCGAAAGCGGGCTCGATGTGTACGAGACGACGCGCGATCAGGCACGCAGGGCCTTGGAAGCTGCCGGCATCGTCTTCCTGTCGACCGACCGAGGGCAAGGAGTGCTGCTGGTCGATGATCGCGGAAACAAGCCGAACCGATCTACAGGCTTACGCTGACCTGTGGGCAGCCAGGCTCCACGTCATTCGCACTGTCTCCATTTCGGATCAAACTTGGATCATAGACAGGCACCGCATATTCGCCGAGTCTACACCATGACCGCACCATTCCAGGACCTCGCGCCGTCGGGGCAAGATCTCACCGATTACGACAGGTCGCACGCCAAACTTTACATGCGCTTGCTGGATGCGGCCGCAGACGGCGCGCATTGGGAAGAGGCCGTGCGGGTGCTGTTCGACCTCGATCCCGACCGTGAACCCGAACGCTGCCGACGCATTCATGACAGCCATCTCGAACGCGCCCGCTGGATGACACACACCGGCTATCGGCACCTCCTGCGCCCCGCTCACCGCTGAGAGGTTTACAAACCTGCGTGATGCCGTTTCGACATCACGCAATGCCCTCGTCCGGGCTTCCAAGAGCCTCGTCGCGCCGAGAAAAATCACACGCTCGACTTACGCGCACCACGCGGGAGAGTTGATGCGATGAGGCCCGATACATCGAACTGGCGAGACGACCGCAGCTACGATTTCCTCGATACACTGCCGATCGAAGGTCTCGCGTGGGAATGCCTTCGCAGATACCGACCTTATCAGGACGAATACGCCGGTCTGGTCGAGGTCGGCGCCGAGACGCAGCCGCTGCCTGATGACAGGCAGCGGCGCTGGGGGTTGCGATTTCCCCGCGAGACCAGGTCGTTCTGCCCTACAGCAACAGGTGGTGTGGTCGCCGCAGAGCAATCCCGCCGTCCTCTTTCTGACAGCGCGGCCGAACTTTCTGCCGTCCAGCTCAAACAGCCTAGCCGGCAGGTTCGCTGCGGGACATGATGGCCCCGAAGGAGCATATGCCGGTCTTCCCGAGCATGACCTCCAGCTTCTCTTCCTGCCCGGCACATCCCCACACAACCAGCTTGCGGCGGTCATCCCCATCGATGACGACATCCTCGATCGCATTGATGCGCTGACACGCCTCTCACGCGCCTGGCTCCAACGTCCGCCATTGCGCGACACGCGCATGACCACCGAGCAGCGTCGCCGCTTTCGCCTCAAACTTCGTGCTGCCGACGGTCGCATGAACGGCGCGACCTATCGCGACATCGCCATCGCAATCTATGGCGCGGCGCGGATCGATACAGACCCCTGGAAGACCTCGCCGCTGCGTGATGCCGTGATCGCATTCGCCGAAGCCGGGTCGGCCCTCATCAATGGCGGTTATCTGCACCTGCTTCGGCATCGTCGACGCACCTAGCCCGCGCCAACGACAGGGGTGGGAATTTAGCCATCCCAAGTCCCCCATCCATCCCGCCGAAGGTTCTCCGCCACCGTTGTCGCTGTCAGCCGCTGATCGTCAGCGGCCCCCAGCAACCCCACGGAGGCCCGCCCAATGCGACCCGATACCGCCGCGCTCCCGCCACGCTACCTGCGGACCAAGGAAGCCGCCGAGTTTCTTAGCCTGTCCGCGCGCACCCTGGAAAAACATCGCACCTACGGCACGGGTCCGGCCTATCACAAACTCGGCGGGCGCGTCGTCTATTCGGTCGACGATCTGGAAACCTGGGCCGAGCGCGGCACCGTAACCTCGACGTCCGATCCGCGCGGCTCCGTGCTTCCCGCCAAGCGCCAGACGCTACCGACCGGCCAGATCGCCGGCCGATACGCACGCTGATCGTGGCCGGTCCCTTTCATGGTGGTGCGTCGTCGTGACACTTCGGAGCGTGGGCAGCTCGACCTGTTTCGCGCGCTTCCCGGCGACTTCGCGCCACGAGATGCGCAGGATCTCATGGCCTATCCCTTCTTCTCCCTCTCGAAATCGCACCGCATAGCGCCGATCGACTTTTCGGCGGGCGGCGTCTCCATCCGGGTCGAAGCCGTCCCCGATCATGGCATGGCTACAATCTGGGACGCCGACATCCTGATCTGGGCTGCGAGCCAGATCGTCGAGGCCCGGGACGCGGGCCTGCGCACGTCGCGTCTGATGGCGGCGACACCCTATGAGATCCTCACCTATGTCGGTCGCGGCACATCCATGCGCGATTATCAGCGGCTCAAGGCCGCGCTCGATCGGCTGCAATCGACCACCATCTCGACGTCGATCCGCCAGCCCGCCGAAGGCCGCCGTCACCGCTTCTCGTGGATAAACGAGTGGCAGGAGCGCACGGATCGCCAAGGACGACCGGATGGCATCGAGCTGATCGTCCCCGACTGGTTCTACAAGGCCGTCCTCGATGACGCGCTCATCCTCACCATCGATCCGGCCTATTTCGATCTCACCGGCGGCCTCGATCGCTGGCTCTACCGCATCGTGCGCAAACACGGCGGCCGTCAGCGCGGCGGCTGGCGTTTCGACCTACGCCACCTCCACCTCAAATCCGGCAGCCTGTCGCCGTTCAAGCGCTTCGCCTTCGAACTGCGCGACATCGTGCGGCGCCAACCACTGCCCGGCTACGTCCTGTCGCTCGAAGCGGAAATCGGCGGGCGCACGCTGCTGGCTTTCGAGCCACTGGCCGCCTGTGGGAAACCTGTGGACGGCCTCGTGCTATCGGGAACCCGACCTATCGTGCCATCGGGAACCCGAGGCTCGTGCCATCAGGAACCCAGTCCGGCCTTAACGTCTGGAAATCGTGGGCGGATTCGCGCCCTTAACTTAGAGTCTAACCAAGAATCTAACTTTGAAGAGCGCGCGCGCGATGTGGAAAACCTCATCCGCGCAGCCGCAGCGAGCCTCCGCGCCGCCGGCAGATCACCGCTCAAGGGTGCTCCAGCTGTTCAGACGAGCCGGAAAGAGAGCGAACGGGCTTCCCCCGATCAGCTTCCGCTCCTCGATCGGCCTGGAGGTGCGCGATGATCGTCGCGTTCCTCAACCAGAAAGGCGGTGTCGGCAAGACGACGCTGGCGCTCAACCTTGCCGGCGAACTCGCCGGGCGCGGTCAGCGCGTCACCCTGATCGACGCGGACCCACAGGGCTCGGCTCTCGACTGGTCTGAGCAGCGCAGCCGTGAGGGCCTGCCGCGCCGGTTCGGCGTCGTCGGCCTGGCGCGCGACACGCTCCACCGCGAAGCGCCGGAGCTGGCCCGCGATGTCGACCACGTCGTCATCGACGGCCCGCCGCGTGTCGCAGCCCTCATGCGCTCGGCGCTGCTCGCCGCCGATCTCGTGCTGATCCCGGTACAGCCGTCGCCGCTCGACGGCTGGGCATCGGCCGAGATGTTGGCGCTGCTCCACGAAGCCCGCGTCTATCGCCCGGAACTGGTCGCCCGGTTCGTGCTCAATCGCTGCGGTGCGCGCACCGTCCTGGCCCGCGAGACCGCCGAAACCCTGGCCGATCACGATCCACCGTTGCTCGCCACCACCATCGGCCAACGCATCGCCTTCGCCGCCGCCGCGCAGACCGGCCGCCTGGTCGCCGAACTCGACGATGCGACATCGGCCGCGCGCGAGATCGCGGCGTTCGCCGACGAACTCTTGCGTCTGCGGATCGACGGGGGCGCACAATGAACGAACGATCCCCCCGTCGTGGCTTCGCATCGCGCCCCGCCGATCCCGACCAATGGATCAAGGCTGCGGACAACGCACCACGCGCCGCTGACGTTGCCGCGTTCACCGCCAGGCTCACCATCGATGTGACGCCCGAACTGCGCGGCCGGATCAAGATCGCCGCGTTCGGGCGCGGCGTCACCGTCGCTGACATGCTGCGCGAGCTGCTCGCGCGTGAATTCCCCTCGACACCAGGAGACCCTACATGACCGGCACTGCGGCTCCCCGCATGCGCGGCGGCCCGCTGCCGTCAGCGCTCCCCCATGGCAGCATGACCCACGTCGAACTGACGTGGATCAAGAAGAAGATCGAATACTGGATCAGGTTCGGCCGTGAGGCGCATGAACAGATCCTCGACCGCCGCCGGCGTGTCATCTCCTTCCGCCCGAACACCGTATTCGCATTCGTGCGATGGGCGGCCAACGATTTCGGCACGATCGTCTCGCGCATCGACATCGTGCGCGCGGTCGAGCCCGGAGAGCCCTACCAGACGCTGCCTTTCGTCCGGCCGGGCGGTGAAATCCTGCTCAGGATCGACGGATGGCAGAAGGTCGAAGACGTGCTGCGCCACGTCGATGCCATCGAAGCGATCGGCATCGAGGCGGACACCGTTTCGCCGGAACACTGGCGGCACGTTCACAACCGGATGGCGGCTGGACATCAGCCGCGTACCTATACGCTCGACCAGCATCGCGCCTTCCTCCTGCGCCGGAGGACACAGTCGTGACGCGCGCCGGTCTCTTCCTCGTCATGGCTCTCGCGACCACGGGCATCAGCTATCCGGCGCTCACCCCGATGCCGATCAAGCTCCTGTGGAACGCATCGGCGAGCGCCCCCATCGGCTTCTACACGATCGACGTCGACGGCCCGTTCGACGTCACCGATCTCGTTGCCGTCGATGCGCCCGAGCCGCTCGCGACCTTCATGGCCGAACGCGGCTATCTTCCCAAAGGCGTCCCGCTGCTGAAGCGCATTCTCGGCGTTTCCGGGCAGACCGTTTGCCGCTCGAACCTCTCCGTCACGATCGACGGCCTCGAGATGGGCGATGCGCTGCCGCGTGATCGCGCGGGACGCGACCTGCCGATCTGGCAGGGCTGCCGCCGCATCCCGAGCGGCGCAGTCTTTCTGATGAACTGGCAGGTCCGCGACAGCCTGGACGGTCGCTACTTCGGCCTGACATCCACCGGCCAGATCATCGGCCGCGCCGTCCCCTTGTGGACCGACGAGGACGAAACGGGCCGCTTCGAATGGCGCGCACCGACGCGATGACACCTCGCTGTCGGCGGGAGCGGCGCCCACCGATGGCTTTCCCAACGCCGCCGCAAAGGAAGTCATCATGCCTCAGATTGGTCAATTCACGCACCAGGACACGGGCTTCGCCGGCAAGGTGGAGACATTCACGCTCTTCCGCGATGTCGTCATTGTGCCCGCAGAACCCTCCGATGCCGAGAACGCGCCGGATTACCGCGTTCACGCCAGCGACGATGGTAAAGCCGAAGCCGGTCCGGAAATCGGCGCGGGCTGGAAACGCACCGGCGAGCGCGCGGGCGAATACGTTGCCGTACTGATCGACGACCCTGCGCTGCCGCAGCCGATCCGCGCCAATCTGTTCCGCGACGATGACGCCGGGAATGCCTGGTCGCTGCACTGGTCGCGCCCGCGCGACCGCGCCGGGAAGGACTGACCGATGTCCGGTCCCCGTCCAACGATGAGCCATCGTGATGCGCGCGGGCGGCATCACGTCGTCCAGCGCATGGCCTTCCTTCTCCTTTCCGGCCTGGCCCTCGCAGCAGGCGCAACGGACGCCGCTCCTGCCCAGTCCGTGTCGGCTGCGCGCACGGTCGCTGGCGATCCGCACGCCGCCTTCGTCACCGAAGCCTCGCAGCGGTTCGGCATTCCCGAACACTGGATCGTCGCCGTCAAACGCGCCGAAAGCGCCGGAGATGTGCGCGCCATATCGTCGGCCGGCGCGCTGGGGTTGATGCAGGTCATGCCCGATACCTGGGCCGCGCTTCGGATTCGCTATGGGCTCGGGCGTGACCCCTACGACCCGCGCGACAACATCCTCGCAGGCGCTGCTTACCTGCGCGAAATGTTCGACCGCTATCGCACGATCCCCGCAATGCTCGGCGCCTACAATGCGGGGCCTGGCCGCTACGACGAATACGTCCAGACCGGCCGCGCCCTGCCCGCCGAAACGCGGGCCTACATCGCGCTGCTGGCTCCGCAGCTAGGCGCACCATTGCCGTCGAGCGCGCCATCGGTTGCGCCGCCACCGCCGCCGGATTGGCGGGAAGCGCCGCTCTTCGTCGTGCGTTCCGCCGACGCTCGTTCGGCAACATCGACATCGGAAAGCGCGCGGTCGAACGACAACCGCACCTCCGTCGCGGCGCGCGTTCCCGATACCGCCGAAGACTCGAACGCCCCTATCGTGGTCGCTCGCTCTGACGGTGGAGCGCCCCGATGAGCTGCGGAAGTAGCTTTCGCACTCTGTCGCATTCCGGCGTGACATGGAGGGCACAAGGGGGAGAGGCAGGCACAACAACCGCACGATGGCAGGATAAAAGGCCGCACATTGCGCGTCGGTCGGGCGGTTGTATTTGCAGGATATTTTGGCGCGCTCCGCACATTGCCGTGCCCATCGGCAATGTGCGCCTGACGCCCAACTACCTGTATCAACGCGATTTTTCGCACATTTCGGGCTCGCGTCATGGCCGATGACCACGAGTTTCGTGTTCGCCCTGGGCGCATCCGATCGACCCGCGCGCAGTCAGCTCGGCCCTTCATCGCGCAGGCGCTGGCGGCGGCGAAGAAGGCGGGCGGCGGCGTCTCGCGCTCCGGGCGCGTCGTTGCCGCCAATCGCTCGCGCTTCGGCCGCGGCCAGCGCGCCAGCATCCAGGCGAACCGCCTCATCACCGCGCGCACGCGCGGCGCTGTCATCAAGGCCCGCGTCGTGCGGCACTCCGGCCGCACCGCGCCGCTCGGCACGCATCTCGACTATCTCCGCCGCGACGGCGTGACCCGTGATGGAGAAAAGGCCCGGTTGTTCGGGCCGGGAACGGAGGAAGCTGATGGCCGCGCCTTCGCCGGGCGATGCGAGGACGATCGCCACCATTTCCGCTTCATCGTTTCACCGGACGACGCCGTGGAGATGTCGGACCTCAAGTCCTTCACCCGCGATCTTGTCGGCCAGATGGAAAAGGATCTGGACACGCGGCTCGATTGGGTCGCGGTCGATCACTGGAACACCGAGCATCCTCACGTCCATCTGATCGTGCGCGGCGTCCGCGACGACGGCCAGGACCTCGTGATCTCGCGCGACTACATCAAGGAGGGCATGCGCGATCGCGCGCGTGACCTCATCACACAGGAGCTTGGCCCGCGCACGGATCTCGATATTCGCCGCACGCTCGAACGCCAGATCGGGGCGGAGCGCTGGACGCAGCTTGATCGGCAGCTTGTCCGCGACGCTGGAAAGACCGGCGTCATCGATGTCGCTCCGGAGGTCGGCCGCCAGCCCGACGCCTACGCCGTCGAGAAGGTGGGCCGCCTGCGCAAACTCGCAGCCCTCGGCCTCGCCAGTGAAGTCGGACCGGGCCAGTGGATGATCGACGATCAGGCTGAGGTGACGCTGCGCCAGCTCGGCGAACGCGGCGACATCATCAAGCGCATGCACCGCGCACTCACCGAACGCGGTATCGACCGCGGCTCGGGCAACTACGTACTGGCTGGGGAAAGCCTCGATGTGCCGGTCATCGGCCGTCTGGTCGAGCGCGGCCTCGATGACGAGCTGAAGGGAACGGCCTACGCCGTGGTCGACGGCGTCGATGGCCGGACCCACCACATCCGCTTGCCGCATCTCGATGCGGCGGGGGACAGCGCGCCAGGCTCGATCGTCGAGCTGCGCACCTATGAAGATGCGAGAGGCGAACGCCGCGTCGCGCTCGCCGTCCGCTCCGATCTCGATCTCCAGCATCAGGTGAACGCCTCGGGCGCGACCTGGCTCGACCGGCAGTCCATCGCCCGCGAACCCGTCGCCATGTCCGAGGGCGGCTTCGGCGCCGAGGTGCGGCACGCGATGCGGCAACGGGCGGAGCATCTGGTCCACGAAGGTTTCGCCGAGCAGCAAGGCCGCCGCGTCATCTTCAGCCGCAACCTCATCGAGACGCTTCGTCGCCGCGAGGTGGATGCCGTTGCCGACTGGCTTGCGAAGGAGACAGGCCAGCCGTTCAAAGCGGCCGGTAATGGCGAATATGTCGCCGGCACCTATCGCCAGCGCATGACGCTCGCATCCGGCCGCTTCGCGATGATCGATGACGGCCTCGGCTTCCAGCTCGTGCCCTGGTCGCCGTCCCTCGAGAGCCAGCTCGGCAAGCACGTCTCCGGGGTCGCTCGCGGCGACGGCGGTGTTGACTGGAGCTTCGGCCGCAAGCGGGGGCTCGGCCTCTAATCACCTAAGAAGAAAGGACCGCAGCAATGTCCGCAACCAAAATCCTGTGGGGCCAGATCGCCGTCGTTTTCCTCATCGTGCTGCTCACCACCTGGGCGGCGACGCAATATGTCGCATGGAGTCTCGGCTTTCAGGCGCAGCTCGGCGCGCCCTGGTTTTACCTCTTCGGTCTGCCGATCTACTATCCGCCGGCGTTCTTCTGGTGGTGGTATTTCTACGACGCTTACGCGCCGGAGGTCTTCGCCAAGGGCGGGATGATCTCGGCGTCGGGCGGCTTCATCGCCATAGCCGTCGCCATCGGCATGTCGGTCTGGCGCGCCCGCGAAGCAAAAAGCGCAGCGACCTACGGCTCCGCCCGCTGGGCCGAAAAGGACGAGGTGAAAGCCGCGGGCCTGCTCAGTCCCGACGGTGTCGTGCTCGGCCGCTATGATCGCGACTATCTCCGTCACGACGGCCCCGAGCATGTGCTTTGCTTCGCCCCGACCCGTTCGGGCAAGGGCGTCGGCCTGGTTGTGCCGTCCCTGTTGACCTGGCCGGGCTCGGCCATCGTCCACGACATCAAAGGGGAAAACTGGCAGCTCACCGCCGGCTTTCGCGCCCAGCATGGCCGCGTTCTGCTGTTCGACCCGACCAACCCCAAATCGTCGGCCTACAATCCGCTGCTCGAGGTGCGCCGCGGCGAATGGGAAGTCCGCGACGTCCAGAACATCGCCGACATCCTGGTCGATCCCGAAGGCTCGCTCGAAAAGCGGAACCATTGGGAGAAGACCAGTCATGCCCTGCTGGTCGGCGCCATCCTGCATGTCCTCTACGCCGAAGACGACAAGACATTGTCCGGCGTCGCCGCTTTCCTGTCCGATCCAAAGCGCCCGATCGAGTCGACGCTTGCCGCAATGATGAAGACCAGCCACCTCGGCGAGGCAGGGCCGCACCCCGTCATCGCCAGCGCAGCGCGCGAGCTGCTCAACAAATCGGACAACGAACGCTCGGGCGTGCTCTCCACCGCCATGTCGTTTCTCGGCCTCTACCGCGATCCTGTCGTGGCCGAGGTGACGCGGTGCTGCGACTGGCGGATCAGCGACATGGTGGGCGGCAAGCTCCCGACCACGCTCTACCTCGTCGTGCCGCCGTCCGACATCAACCGCACCAAGCCGCTGATACGCCTGATCCTCAATCAGGTCGGCCGCCGTCTCACCGAGGATTTGCAAGCAAAGGCCGGGCGGCATCGCCTGCTGCTCATGCTCGACGAGTTTCCCGCCCTCGGCCGCCTCGATTTCTTCGAGTCCGCGCTGGCCTTCATGGCGGGCTACGGCCTCAAGAGCTTTCTGATCGCTCAATCGCTGAACCAGATCGAGAAGGCTTGGCGACCTTCTCTCCGTGCAGAATGGCGAAGGCGAAAACCAACTTCACAATGTCTCTGACGTGGACCGCTGTTGCCGGCGCCCCGCGTTCCTTTACCTTCGCGCACAACCCGCGCAGATCCTCTGGTAGGATCTCGGTTAGCAGTCGATTGCGAAACGCCGGGAGGATGTCGCGCTCGAAGATCGACCGCCGCATCGCGCGTGTACTGTCCGCCATCCTCGCTTCCTGAAGCCAGCGTTCACCGAACTGGCCGAAGCTCTTGGCTTCCTTGATCCTCCGCTTCTCGCGCTGCTTTTCCTGCGCCGGCGAGCGACCCTCGGAAATCGCGCGCTTGGCATCAATCAGCTTCTCACGCGCTCGGGCCAGAGACAGACCCGCCGGGCCATAACGACCCAACGTCAAGGTCTCCCGACGGCCGTTGAGCCGGTAGTCCAAGCGGAACACGATTGAACCTGAAGGTTGGACCACGACGTACATACCGTCACGATCCACAATTTTGTATAATTTATCTTTTGGTTTCAGCGCTTTGATGGCAGCGTCGGTAAGCATCTGCACCCTCCAGATCGGTCAAAAAAATGCAGGAGAGCACCCAATTATACCGTCAGGCCAAAATTGGGCCGACTGACATGGTTTTATTCAGCATTTACAAGTATTTAAGCAAATAAATATACCGTCAGAAGCTCTCTTGCCCCTGACGGTATATGCGTTTTTCGGTTGAGACAAGACTCGCCATACCGCCAGCCATACCGTCAAACGGGAGGCTAACCCGGCGATAGATGCCGAAAGCCTCAGAGAGATTTTTTCAGCATTTTCATTGGCTTATGTCGTATTATGGCGTGATTTCGGATGCGCCCGGAGGGGCAAAAATTATTCCCACTCGATCGTGCCGGGGGGCTTGCTGGTATAGTCATAGACCACCCGGTTGATGCCCTTGACCTCGTTGATGATGCGGGTCGCGACGCGGCTGAGGAAAGCGGCGTCGAAGGGGTAGATGTCGGCGGTCATACCGTCGGTCGAGGTGACCGCGCGCACCGCACAGACGCTGTCATAGGTCCGGTAATCGCCCATCACGCCGACGGTGCGGACCGGCAGCAGCACGGCAAAGGCCTGCCAGATCGCGTCGTAGAGGCCGGCGTTGCGGATTTCCTCCAGATAGATGAAGTCGGCCTTGCGCAATATGTCGCAACGTTCCTTGGTGACTTCGCCGGGGATGCGGATGGCCAGGCCCGGCCCCGGGAAGGGATGGCGGCCGACGAAGATGTCAGGCAGGCCCAGTTCCTTGCCCAGCACGCGCACTTCGTCCTTGAACAGTTCGCGCAGCGGCTCGACCAGCTTCATGTTCATGCGTTCGGGCAAGCCGCCGACATTATGGTGCGACTTGATCGTGACCGAAGGACCACCGGTGAAGCTGACCGATTCGATGACGTCGGGATAGAGGGTGCCCTGCGCCAGGAAATCGGCGCCGCCGATCTTGGCGGCTTCCTCCTCGAACACGGCGATGAATTCGCCGCCGATGAACTTGCGCTTCTTTTCCGGGTCGGTGAGGCCGGCGAGGCCGCCCAGGAAGCGCTCCTCGGCGTTCACATGAACGAGCTTGATGCCATAATGTTCGCGGAACAGGCTGACCACCTGCTCGGCTTCGCCCAGGCGCATCAGGCCATGATCGACGAACACGCAGGTCAGCTGGTCGCCGATCGCTTCATGGATGAGCACGGCGGCCACCGCGCTGTCGACGCCGCCCGACAGGCCACAGATGACCCGGCCGGTGCCGACCTGTTCGCGAATCTCGGCGATCTTGACCTGCCGGAACTCGGCCATGGTCCAGTCGCCGGCGAGGCCGCAGACATGGCGGACGAAATTGGCGATCAGCTTGCCACCGTCGGGCGTATGCACGACTTCGGGGTGGAACTGCGTACCGTAGAATTTCCGTTCCTCGTCGGCGATCACCGCGAAGGGCGCGCCGTCCGACACGGCCACGATCTTGAAGCCGGGCGCGAATTTCGTGACCTTGTCACCATGGCTCATCCACACCTGATGCCGTTCGCCGACTTCCCACAGCCCGTCGAACAGGGCGCAGGGTTCGGTCACGGTCAGGAAGGCGCGGCCAAATTCGCCGCCTTCGCCGGTTTCGTGACCGGGGCGCACTTCGCCGCCCAACTGATGGCTCATCACCTGCTGGCCGTAGCAGATGCCCAGGATCGGCACGCCGGCGTCGAACAGGGCCTGCGGCGCACGCGGGCTGCCTTCCTCCGGCACGCCGGCGGGCGAACCGGACAGGATGATGCCCTTGGGCTTCATGCGGTCGAACGCGGCCTGGGCCTGGGTGAAGGGGGCGATCTCGGAATAGACGCCGGCTTCGCGCACGCGCCGGGCGATGAGCTGAGTCACCTGGCTGCCGAAGTCCACGATAAGGATGGAATCCTGAAGGGGCAGCGTCATCGAATCGCCTTTATGTCGAGCGGTGGAAGGGATTCGCGCCCGGTTAGTCGCACCGCCCCGATATGTCCAGTTTTCCCGGCTCAGAGCATCATCCGATTAGGGTAAATCGGATGATGCTCTGATTTCCTTTTGTTTGCCGCATTCTGCGAGTCGTCGGCTGTTCTAGCCGACTTCAGAATGCTCTAGGCCGGCGCAGGACCATCCTGTTTGCGTCCCGCTGCGCGGCCGAGCAAGGCGGCGCCGGCCAGCACCAGCGCCGCGATCAGGAAGGCGCTGCCGATGAAGGGCAGGATCGGGCGGGTGCCGACCGAGGCGGAATAGACCGCACCGAAGAAGAGCGGGGAGACGATGCCGGCGATCGCGCCGACACTGTTGTTGGCGCCCTGCAACTGGCCCTGTTCGCTTTCGGAGACGCGCTGCGTCATCAGCGACTGGATGGTCGGCATGGCGAGGCCCCAGAGCGCGTTGGGGAACATGGCGGCGACGAACAGCCAGCCTGTCGGCGCCAGGCCCATGGCGGCGATGCCGACCGCGCCGAAGCCAAGGCCCACGACCATCGTCGTGCGATCGCCCAGTCGCTTCACCACCGGGCCGACCAGCAGGCCCTGCACCGCCATGTCGAGCAGGCCGACCATCGCCAGTAGGGTGCCGACCTGCCAGGCGCCCCAGCCATAGCGGTCGCCGGCATAGAGGACGAACACGGCCGAGAAGAGATGATGAGCGAAATAGAGGAGGAAATTGACGATCGCGAGGCTCGACAATTCGGGGTGCGAGCGCAGCAATTGCAGCGCGCCGAAAGGATTGGCGCGGCGCCAGCTGAACGCCATGCGCTTTTCCGGGGCGAGCGATTCCGGCAGAACGACGAGGCCATAGAGGAAGGCGAGGCCGGATAGGCCCGCCGCAGCCCAGAAGGGGGCGCGGTGCGAGATCTCGCCCAGCACCCCGCCCAGCAGCGGCCCGGCGACGAAGCCCGCGCTGAACGCCGCGCCGATCAGGCCATAGCCGCGCGCCCGGCCCTCTGGCGGGGTGATGTCGGCCATATAGGCGAAGGTGGAGGTGAAGCTGGACGAGGTGATGCCGGCAAGGATCCGGCCCAGCGCCAGCCACCAGAGATTGGGCGCCAGCGCCATCAGCACATAGTCGAGCGCCAGCCCCGCGACCGAGATCAGGATCACCGGCCGGCGCCCGAAGCGATCGGACAGCGAACCGATCACCGGCGAGCAGAGAAACTGCATTGCCGCCCAAAGCGCGACGAACAGGCCGTTCCACAAGCCCGCGCTGGTGCTGGAGCCGGACAATGTCTCGATCAGCTGCGGCAGCACCGGAATGACGATGCCCATCGACATGACGTCGAGCAGCGCCGTCACCAGGATGAAGGCGATGGCGGCGGTGCGGCGCGGATGGGCGGGGGCGGTCATGGCGCAGGCGCTATCCTGCCGGGATGGCGATGCCAAGCGCGATGGCGCGATGTTCAGGCATGGGGCGCCGTTTCAGCATGTCTGACGCCCCAAAAAAAAAAGGGCCGCCCCGGCGGGACGGCCCCAGCTCATGCTATGGGATGCATGAAGGGATCAGCGCTGCTCGCGATCCTGATTGTCGCGGCGTTCCTGCTGGCCGCCGCCCTGCTGGCGACGCTGTTCATCCTGTTGGTTCTGCTGGTCGGGCTTGCCGGGCTGATCGCCCTGCTGACCGGGATTCTGGTTCTGGTTCTGGTTTGCCATCTCACACTCTCCTAACGGGCATCGTAACCCGCCTGCGCTCAACTTGGGCCGGCGCAGCGATGTTCCGAAAAATCATGCTGATCGAAATCAAGTCCGCCACAAGCTGCGGACAAGCTGCCATATTTCCTGTGTCTCGCCCAAAATTGGATCGATCGGAACGCCGATGGCGGCGATGGCGTCATGGGATTGTCCTGTCGGCTTGCGCGACCGTGGGCTTGGGCTAGTCTGCGCCCGTCCATAGCAGGAGAGCGCCGATGACCACCGATCGCGATGATGTGCCGTCCCCCGTCGAGCGGCTGGCGGAGGATCGCAACTGGATCGCCTCGACCGGGCTTAGCCGGCGTCACATTCTGGCCGGGGGCGCCTTCGCCGCCGGTTTTGCCGCCGCCTGCCAGCCGGTCGCGGCCAGCACCATCCAGACCCCGGCCGATGGGCTGGTGGAGGAAGCCGTCTTGATCCCGACCAGCGACGGTTTCGCCATGCCTGGCTTCGTCGCCCGGCCGGCGGACAAGAAGAAGGCGCCGGTGATCGTCGTCGTGCATGAGATTTTCGGCGTCCATGAATGGGTGCGCGACATGTGCCGGCGCTTCGCCAAAGCGGGCTATCATGCCGTCGCGCCGGATCTGTTCGCCCGCCATGGCGATGCGACCAAGGTCAGCGACTTCAAGCAGCTTGTCGCCGAAATCGTCAGCAAGGCACCGGACGCGCAGGTCCTGTCCGACATCGATGCCACCTATGCCTTTGCCGGCGCCCATGGCGGCGATGCGGCGCGACGCGGCATTACCGGCTTCTGCTGGGGTGGCCGGGTGGTCTGGCTCTATGCCGCGCACAGCGCCGCGCTCGACGCCGGCATCGCCTTCTATGGCCGGCTCGTGACCCAGAAGAACGACCTCCAGACCCTGTCGGCGATCGAGGAGGTGGGGCAGCTCAAGGCGCCGGTGCTCGGCCAATATGGCGAGCTGGACAAGGGCATACCGCAGGCCGATGTCGAAGCGATGCGCGCCGCGCTCAAGACGGCAGGCAAGTCGCCACCCGATGCGATCACCGTCCATGCCGGCGCCGACCATGGTTTCATGGCCGATTATCGGCCCAGCTATAATGAAGCAGCGGCGAAGGCCGCCTGGAATGAAACGATCGGCTGGTTCGACAAATATGTGAAGGGGTGACCGGCACCCCTTCGCCGTTGCGCCTTATTTCTGCTTCATCGCCTCGACCGCAGCCAGCGTGCTCTTCACATGGCCGGCATAGCTCATCTCGCTATGGACGAAGGCGATGCGGCCGCTCGGCGCAATCACATAGGAGGTCCGGTCGGTCATGCCCGGCCGCATCTTGAGCGCGACATCATAGCCCGACACGATGTTCGGCCCGGCCGAGGCGACCGCGAACTTGCCGGCGCATTCCTTGGTGGAGAAGGCGACCAGATCGTCGACCGGATCGGCCGACATGCCGATCACGGTGGCGCCGGCCGCCTTGAACTTGTCGATATTCTCGGCGAACTCGCGCGCCTCGGCCGAACAGCCCGGCGTGAAGGCCTTGGGGAAGAAATAGAGGACCACCGGCCCGCGCTTCAACTGGTGCGACAGGGTGACGGTGAAGGTCTTGCCGGCCAGCGCGCCGCGCGTGGTGAATTCCGGCGCCTTGGCGCCCACCGCCAGTGCTGCCATGCTGCCCTGCGTGCCCAGGGCTGCGGCCGCCAGGGCCAGGATGATCTTCGCGCTCTTCATAATCTAGCTCCCATGGGTCGGTCAGGCGGCGGGGGTGGGCGGTTCCCACAATTCGATGGCATTGCCCTCGGGATCATGGATGCGGGCAAAGCGCCCGACATCGGGATGATCCCATTCGGGCTTGGTGATGGCCTCAACGTCCGCCGCGCGCAAGTCCGCCAGCAGCCCGTCGAGATCGGACACGCGCAGATTGATCATGAAGCTCTTGTCGGCGGCGAAATAGTCGCTGTCCTGCTTGAACGGCGAAAAGACCATCGGTCCGCCCAGCGTCTGCCAGACATATTCGTTGACCGCCGGAATGTCGGGATCGGCGCTGCATCCGCCGCCGACGCCCAGATGGGTGCGATACCAGGCGGACAGCGCAGCCGGATCGCGTGCGCGAAAGAAAAGTCCGCCCATTCCCAGGACCGGCATGGCATCCCTCCTCGATTGTCTCTGTGGTGATAGCATGGCCGCGATGGCCGGTCACGCGAGGGTTGGGGGAACCCGATGCGGCCCTGCCGGGTTGGCATCGCATGCGTAACCATTCCCTCCTCGCCCTTCCGCTGCTGCTGCTCGCCGGTTGCGGCAGCAAGGAACAGAATCAGTCCGGCATGGTCACCAACATCCTGGACCAGGCCTTGCCCAGCACGCGCGATGTCCCGCCCGGCGCCAATGCCATTACCCCGGTAGAGCCTGCGCCCGACCTGCCGGTGGCCAAGGGGGAGGCGCTCCACGCCAATGCGATCCCCATCGCGCTGCAGGGGCGCTGGACCGGCACCAAGGAACGCTGCGGCGACAGGGCGGCGGCCCAAGCGCTGGAACTGACCGCGGCCAGCCTGATCTTCCACGAGAGCGTCGGCACGGTGCAGCGTGTCACGCGCGAGGCGGAGGGGCGGCTGGCGGTCGTTGCCAATTTCACGGGGGAGGGCGAAAGCTGGACCCGGACCCTGATGCTGCGTCCCTCGACCGATGGACAGCAGCTTACCATCACCAATGACGGCACGGCGATCGTGCGCAAGCGCTGCACCCCGGCGGCCTGAACCGCTTCCCCCGGCGCGCAGTCCTCGCTACAGCGGCGCGATGATCGGCCGCCTCACCCTGAGTGATTTCCGCAACCATGCGGACGCGCTGATCGTGCCCGACCAGCCATTCGTGCTGCTGACCGGCGACAATGGCGCGGGCAAGACCAACATATTGGAAGCGGTATCGATGCTGGCGCCCGGCCGGGGGTTGCGCGGCGCGGCACTGCGGGCGATGGCGCGGCAGGACGGCGGCGGCAGCTTTGGCATCGCGGCGGAGGTGGATGGCGTGGTGCTGGGCACTGGCGTCAGCGCGGATGCGCCCGACCGGCGGCAGGTGCGGATCGGCGGTGTCGCCTCGTCCGCCAATGCGCTGGCCGATCATCTCTCGATCGTCTGGCTGACGCCGGCGATGGACCGGCTGTTCCTCGACAGCCCCGGCGGTCGCCGGCGTTTCCTCGATCGTCTCACCCTGGCGCTCCATCCCGGCCATGCCGCGCACAGCGCCCGCTATGAGGCGGCGATGCGCGCGCGCAACCGGCTGCTGACCGATCTGCGCCGGGCGGACCCGGCCTGGATCGGCGCGCTGGAGGCGCAGATGGACGAGCATGGCACGGCGCTCGCCGCCGCCCGCGCCGACCTGGTCGCGCGCCTCAACCGGCAACTGGTCGATCAGCCCGACGAGCCCTTCGCCCGGCCCCTCATCCGAATCGCGCAGGAGGACGGCGCCAGCGACGAACTGCTCGGCCAGCGGCTTGCCCGTGAGCGGCGACGCGATGCCGCGGCCGGCCGCACCCTGTCGGGGCCGCATCGCCACGATCTGGATGTCATCCACATCGCCAAGAATCAGGCGGCGGCGCTCTGTTCGACCGGCGAGCAGAAGGCGCTGCTGCTTTCGATCCTGCTGGCGCATGCGGCTCTGGTGTCGGCCGATCGCGGCCAGCCGCCGGTGCTTCTGCTCGACGAAGTGGCGGCGCATCTCGACCCGTCGCGACGAGCTGCACTGTTCGATCGATTGCGGGAAACCGGCGGCCAGGTCTGGATGACTGGCACGGAAGATAGTCTTTTCAACGAGTTGAACGGTGCAACCCGGCTCCATGTAACGGCCGGGCATGTTTTTCGTTCCGCAGCATGACGCATCGCAGCAACGACTCATCGCTCGGCGGTTTTCAAGACGAACGGCGTCTGCCCTAAGGAGGTCATCGGGGATTATACCTACCTACAAGTCGGGGGTCGCAAGGAATGATCGGTGGTTTTCGCGTGCTGTTCGCAGCCGCCATGCTTGCGCTCGGTGCCTTCTCTGCCGTTCCCGCCACCGCCGGTGTCCTGCAATGCGCGCCCTTCGCCCGCGAAGTTTCTGGCATCGAGATTTTCGGCAATGCCAACACCTGGTGGAACCAGGCCGCCGGTCGCTACGACCGTGGTCATGAGCCCCGCGTCGGTGCCGTCCTTTCCTTCGCGTCCAGCCGTTCGATGCCGGTCGGCCATGTCGCCATGGTCAGCAAGATCGTCAATGATCGCGAAGTGCTGCTGACCCACGCCAACTGGTCCTATCGTGGCGGTGTCGAGCGCAATGTCCGCGCCATCGACGTGTCGCCCAACAATGACTGGACCGACGTGCGCGTATGGTATGGCCCGATCGGCGACGTTGGCCTGCGTTCGAACCCGACCAACGGCTTCATCTATGCCGACAAGCCGGAAATCGATCAGCCGGTCCAGATCGCCCTGGCCGATCGCGCCACCGCCGGCACCGACAGCGCCAAGGGTGCTTTCTGAGCCGTTAACCCAATCCTTACGGATGGGGCTCTAGGGTCGATCGCGGTGGGGCGATACTCGACGCTTAGAGGTCGCATTAAATGTTTCGATATGTCCGCTGGATGGCTTTGCTGTCCGGCCTGACGGCGGCGCCCGTGCTGGGCGCCTCGGCGCTGCAGTGCGTTCCTTATGCGCGCATCGTGTCGGGCGTGGAAATCTATGGTGATGCGCTGACCTGGTGGGACCAGGCACAGGATCATTACAAGCGCGGCAGCATCCCCAAAAAGGGTGCAGTGCTGGCCTTCCGGCCCGTCGGGCCGATGACCCTGGGCCATGTCGCCGTGGTCAGCCGGATATTGGATGATCGCCGCGTGCTGATCCGCCACGCCAACTGGTCGTCGCCCGGCGCGATCGAGGAGGATGTGCTGGCGATCGACGTGTCGGACGCCGGCGACTGGAGCCAGGTGCGCGTCTGGCACAGCCCGACCGGCCAGATGGGCGCCCGCATCAACCCGACCTTCGGCTTCATCTATCCGGCCAAGGCGAAACTGCATCCCTTCACGCCCGATCCGGCGCTGGGCAGCAGCCTTCGCTATGCCAGCGTCGCGGCCGAGACAGGCGATGGTGAGGACGGTGCGGAGGTTGCGCCGCTGCCCAGGGCGGCGACACGGATGGCGTCGGTCCAGACGCATGCTATGGTGGCGGCGGTTTCGCCCAAGCCTGCTGCGCCCCGGCGCAAGGCGGCGCCCCGTATCGAGGCGGACCCGTTCATCATCGAATATGCGGACAACAGCCCGTCGGATCGCTCGCTGGGCGACGTCATCGCCGACGTGAAGCGCGAATCCCTGATGAACTGACCGGCCCCCGCGATCGAGCGGGGACCGGCCTTATCTGCTTATTCGGCGTCGGCGGCCTTGTCGCTCTCGGCGCCTTCGGCCGGGTTTTCGAACCAGGCCTCGACTTCACCCGACAGCTTGATGGTCAGCGGGTTGCCGTGACGGTCGCGGGTCTTGCCGGCGGCAACGCGAATCCAGCCCTCGGAAATCGAATATTCTTCCACATCCTTGCGCTCGCGGCCCTTGAAACGGATGCCGATGCCGCGCTGCAGCACCTCCATGTCGAAATGGGGGCTGCGCGGGTTGGTGGACAGATGGTCGGGGGGCGTGTCGCTCATGATCTCAATTTCCCTGAAAATGCTGCGCAGCGCCTACTCTTTCCTGCCCGCAGGCGTCAACCGCCGCGCCCGTCATCGACATCGCAGAAGATGCGGCGGATGACGCCATCGTCCAGCCAGTTGGCGAAACGTTCCTGCGCGTCGGTCAGCCCGGCAAAGGGATAGGGCACCGGCTGGTCGCCAACGGCACGGCTGGCGGCGGTCAGGCGCATCATCGCGTCGGGCGCGACGGTCAGGATGCGGCCGCGCCGGTCGGTCGATGCGCTGTTGATGCCGACCACTCGGCCATCGGTGGAGAAGACCGGCCCGCCGCTGATCCCCGACAGGGTGCCGTCGCCCTCGGGCAGGCGGCCACGCTCGGCCCAGACCAGCACCGGCTGGTCGATGCCGCTGCTGCCGCGCCGGGCTTCGGCCCGGCCGATCAGTTCGGACAGGACCAATGTCGGTTCGCCGGCGGGAAAGCCCATATGATAGCCGGTGGAGCCGGGCGAGGGCGCACCGCTGCGCAGCGGCAGGGCGGCGGGGCTGCGGGGGCCGCGTGGGATGATCGCGGCATCCGATTCCCGGCTTTCGATGACGCGCGGCACTTCCAGCGCGCGGCCGCGCTGTTCCAGCCCGACGCGCGAACAGCCATGGGTGACATGTTCGGCGGTCATCCACACGCCGCTGCGATCGACGGCAAAGGCCGTGCCCATGGCGTCGGCCGGGCCGCCGGGCCGATCCTCGATAATATATTGTTCCTCGCCCCCGCGCGGCAGCGGGCGGCGGGGCGAGCGGGGATCATATTGTTCGACCTGCAAGGACGTGGCCTGCATCTCGCCCAGCCAGGCGAGCAGCAGGATCAGGCCCAGCAGCCAGGGCAGGCAGCCACAGCCCCCACGCCCCATCGCGTCAGCCCGCCACGGCCGCAGCCGTCAGGCAGGCGACAGCGGCCTTCATCATCGCCAGGAAGATCGCGGCGGAACGCTCATTCGCCTCGATCCGGCCCGACAGCGATCCCAGCAACAGGTCTACCAGGCGAAAGGCAATGAGTTGCAGCACCAGCGTGACGCTGCCCCAGATGACGACATCCCAGACATTGACCGATCCGGCGAGGCAGAAGGCCAGCGGCACGGCGAGGCCGACGGAGGCGCCGCCCAGCGAAATGGCGGCCGCCTCATTGCCGGCGCGGATCAGCTTGAACTCGTCGTGCGGGGTTATCCACATATAGACCGCCATGGCGGCCGCCCAGACCAAGGTGGCGCAGGCGAGGTGGAGCAGCAGGATCGGCAGGCCCGACAACAGGCTCTGGATGACGGGTGTAGGATCGCTCATGGGCACAGAAATGCCGCAACCCGCCCTCGGGTTCAATCGGGGCGGGCCGCGATATGGATTTGGTCAGGCGGGATCAGCGACAGATGCGGACCCGGACCCGACGGTCGCGATAGGCATTATAACGCCATTCGTCCCAGCAGCGCTGGCGATAGGCGGAGCGATGATAGCCGCGTCGTCCGTCATAGTAGCGGCGGTCGCCGCGCCAGCGACGGCGGTCGTCCCAGCGGCGATTGTCCCAATGGCGCCGGCCATCCCAGCGGCCATCGCGATCGCCGCGCCAGCCGTCGCTGCGATAATGCTGCGCCTGGGCAGGCGCGCTGGTGGCGGCGATGCCGGCCATGGCCAGGCCCAGCATTGCGGCGCTTTTCCACAGGAATTTCATCTTGCTTCTCCTCTGTCCGGCCCGGCTGCCGGGGCAGCGCGGGGACGTGGGGAGGAGAATGGGGGCCGGTCACTGAACCGTCCGGGAACGGGGCTGACAGGCTTTGTTCAGCCCGCCCGGACGGTCGCAATTCTGCCTCGCATCATCGGTGCGCGGCGGTGTTTCAGCGTCCGCGCAGCGCCGTCTCTGCCTCGATCATATAGTCGCGAGTGATCGGCAAGGCGCGGCGATCGCGCACATATTGGACCTGGAAATTGACCATCGACCCATGTTCGAACACGGTCGCCGCGCCCGCCAGATAGAAGGTCCACAGACGGAAGAAGCGCTCGTCATAGAGGGCGACGATATCCGCCTTGTGCGCCATGGTCCGCTTGTACCAGTCGCGGATGGTGAGGCCATAATGGATGCGCAGCACCTCCACGTCGGTGATCATCAGCCGCGTGCCTTCGCTGCCCGCCACCATTTCCGACAAAGCGGGGATATAGCCGCCGGGGAAGATATATTTGGTGGTGAAGGTGTCGGTGATGCCGGGGCCATCGACCCGGCCGATGGTGTGGATCAGCATCACGCCGTCGGGCGTCAGCAGGTCGCGGCATTTGTTGTAGAAGACGCGATAGTCGGCGGTGCCGACATGTTCGAACATGCCGACCGACACGATCCGGTCGAACGGCCCTTCGATGTCGCGATAGTCGATCAGTTCGAACCGGACATGGTCGGCGACTCCGGCATCGATCGCCCGCTGGCGCGCGACCTTCAACTGCTCTTCCGACAGGGTGATGCCGGTCACGTCGACACCGAAATGCTTGTGCAGGTACAGCGCCATGCCGCCCCAGCCGCAGCCAATGTCCAGCACCTTCATGCCCGGCTTCAGGTAGAGCTTGGCGGCGATATGCGCCTTCTTGTCTTCCTGCGCCTGTTCCAGGCTGATCCCCGCCTCATTCTCCGCATCGGGGAAATAGGCGCAGCTATATTGCCGGTCGCGGTCGAGGAAGAGGGCGTAGAGCGCGCCCGACAGGTCATAATGATGGGCGACATTGGCCTTGGACCGGCTGCGATGATTGGCCTTCCACAGCTTGCGGCGCACCGTCTTCAGCGCGCGCTGCACCGGCCCCTTGGCGTCGATCGACTTGCCATTTTCCCAGGCGTTGTTCTGGCGGATCATGGACACGAACTCCATGATGCCGCCGCCCTCGATCGCCACCCGGCCATCGATATAGGCCTCGGCCATGCCCAGGCGCGGATCCTTGACGATGTCGAGGGGGACGCGCTTGTCGAGGAAGCGCAGCGCCAGCGGGGGCAGGTCGGGATCGGGCGAACCGACGGTAACGCTACGGCCGTCGGCATAGAAAACGGTCAACTGACCCTTGGTGACAAGACGTCTCAGAACGCGGTCGAAAATCTTCATGGAGCAGGCTGGTCCTTCTCGTTACGCGGCCGTCAAATGCCTGCATACCAATCATAATTGGCGCGGTCTTCCCAAAAACCGCCCTTGCCCCGACCGATGGACAATAGGCTCTCGACCGCCTCGATCCGCATCAGATATTTGGCCTGCTTATAGCCCAGTTGTCGCTCCACCCGCAGCCGCAACGGCGCGCCATTGGCGACGCTCAGCGGCCGGTCGTTGAGCGCGAAGGCCAGGATGGTCTGGGGATGGAAGGCATCGATCAGGTCGATGCTCTCATAATAAGCGGTGCCGCCGCCCATGTCGTCGGCGCAGTGGAACACGATATAGCGGGCGCGATCGCGCAGCCCCGCACCGTCGAGCAGCAGCTTCAACGGCACGCCGCGCCACTTGCCGATCGCGCTCCACCCCTCGACACAGTCATGGCGGGTGATCTGCTCGCGATGGGGCAGGGCGTGCAATTGTGACAGCGAAAGCGACAGGGGCCGGGCGACGAGTCCGTCGATGCGCAGCCGCCAGTCGGCAAAGCCGCTGCGCCACAGCGCCTTGTAGGCCGGGGTGTTGGGATTGGCGGTGCCGTTCGCGCGGAAGAAGGGCGAAATCTGATCGGGCCGGAATTCCTGTGTCAGTGCGTCGCGCGCCATGATCTTGCGCTGCGCCCATGAATGGAAATTGTCGGCGGAAAAGAGGATGTCGCGGGCCAGCGGCTGGCGCGCGATCCGGTCGCATCCCGCCAGCGTCGCGGTTGCGCCCAGCAGCAGGGTGCGGCGGGTGAGGATCATGGCCGGTCCTTAGGGAGGCGATAGCGGCCGGTGATCATCGATCCTATCTCGTTCACCGGGCCGGCCAGCAGCACCATCAGCATATGGACCAGGAAGAAGGCGACCAGCGCGAAGGCGGTCAGGAAATGGATCGACCGGGCCGACTGGCGTCCGCCGAACAGGTCGACCAGCCAGGGCCAGGCGGCGTTCATGCCGGGCGACATGGTAAGGCCGGTCAGGATCAGCAGCGGCAGGGCGATGAAGATGACCGCGATATAGCTCGCCTTCTGCAGCACATTGTAGCGCAGCGCCGCGGCGCCGGTGGGGAAGCGCAGCCGGGCATGGTCCCTTATGTCCTGCCAGACATGGCGCGGCGCCAGTTCGCCCCGGCGAAAGGCCAGGTCGCGGGCGATATGGCCGTCGGCCAGGCTCCAGAGCATGTAGAAAAGCAGCGCGACGGCGAAGATCGGCGCGGCGGTCAGGTGCCAGTGGCGCGACAGCGCCAGATTATAGAGGGCGGGCAGGGTGATCCAGCCGGGGAACCGGTCCAACTCCAGCCAGGCATGGTCGAAATTGGCGCCATATTGCCCCCAATAAAGGCGGGGGTGGGCGTTGAAGATGCCAAGGCCGGAGGTGAAGAGGATATAGAGCAGCAGCGCGTTCAGCCAGTGCCACAGCCGGGTGGTCAGGCGGTGGCGGCGGACCATGTCCCCTGGGGCGTAAGGCGGCTCCATGGCCATGACCCTATTGTCTTTCGTCGAAATATCCAGCCGCATCGCGGTCGTTCGCATGTCTAGGCCTGTCGTTGGTCGAATGGCCATGGTGCGCGCCGTGCGATTGCGATCAACGGCTGGTCCTGCAAGGGACTGATGAAGTCGACTTCAAAGAATTTTCGTACAGAAATTTGAATTGATAAAATTCCTCCACGAAACGGGAGTATAAACAAGGTCGCCTGTCACGATTTTCGGCGCTTCGACGCAGATATTGGATAGGTAATATGAAGAGTATCACGTTTTTCATTGCTTCGGCTGTTCTATGTTTTGTTTCGGCGCCTGCCTTTGCGCAGGATTATGCCCCTTTCATGGGTGCTCATGCCGAAATCATCACCGGCTATGATGTGGTCGATGCCAAGGGCGTCAAATCGGCCGACGGCCTGCTCTATGGCCTCAATGCCGGCTATGACTTTGCCCTGGGCGGCCTGATTCTCGGCATCGAAGGTGAAATTTCCGATTCCACCACTCGCCTGCATGTCGCCGGCGGCAAGAGCGAAACCGATCGCGACCTGTATGTCGGCGGGCGGATCGGCGTGCCGCTTGGCAGCAAGGCGCTCGCCTATGTGAAGGCAGGCTACAGCAATGCGCGGATGGAATATGAAGCCAGTGACGGCGAAGGCGGCCTGATCCGTGGCGGCGACAATGGCGACGGGCTGCGGCTGGGCGCGGGTCTGGAATATCGGATCGCCGAAAAGCTCTTCCTCAAGGGCGAATATCGCTATTCCGATTATGAGGCAGGCGTGTCGCGCCACCAGTTGGTGACGGGCATCGGCCTGCGCTTCTGATCGCCCGGAAACCGGGGCTTTCGCGAAGGGGGCGGCTGTCGGGCCGTCCCCTTTTTGCGGTCGGTCGTGCTGCAGGCGCGTTGTCACACTTTTGCAACACAAGCCCTGAAATTGATTGAAATAAAGGCCTTGCCCCTTTGCAAGTGAGTTTGGCGATCCTAGATGGCCACTGCGCTCTCATGATGCAGAGGGGGCAGTTCCTCTCCGAAGTGTCGGAGAAGAATAAGCAGGAGGAAGTGTGACTCTATTTCATATTTTCCTAGCATCAAACCTGAACGCTAGATGAACAATTAAGTCGTAGCGTCATAATAAATATCGAGGACTTTATGAAGACTGTGATTTTCGCAGCGATTGCTGCTGCCGCCGCTGTTTCGGCCCCCGCTTTCGCTCAGGATGCTGCGCCGTTCACCGGTCCGCGCGCTGGCGTCACCATGGGCTTTGACAAGGCGCAGGGCGAAGACGGTTTCAGCTACGGCGTGACCGCCGGCTACGACCTCGCCGTTGCCAACCGCGTGACCTTCGGTCCGGAAGTGTCGTTCGGTGACTCGACCGTCGACGGCCAGGGCTTCGACGCCAGCCGCGACCTCGCCGCTTCGGTCCGTCTCGGCTATGTCGTGACCCCGCAGATCCTGGCGTTCGGCAAGGTCGGCTACGCTTCGAGCCGCATCGAAGCCGCTGGCGCCCACACCTCGCTGGAAGGCGTGCGTTACGGCGGTGGTCTGGAATATTCGGTGACCCCGAACACCTACATCTCGGCCGAATATCAGCGCACCGAGTATGAAGACAATTTCGGTGGCCGTGACGCTGGCGTCGTCGGCATCGGCTTCCGTTTCTGATCCCTCTCGATCGGAATATGGGGAAGGGCGGTCCGTTCGGGCCGCCCTTTTTTTATGTCGGCAGCGGCGTCCGATCGGGCGCGACCCAGGCCCGGCGCGCGGCCGGGCTCATCAGCGTCTCGCGCGTCCAGTAGGCGAAGGGCCAGTCCTTGTCGCCCAGCGGCGACGCCATCAGCGCCGCATAGGCTGCGGCCGGCGTCACATCGGCGGGCAGGCCGGCCAGCAACTGCCGGGCCATGTGCAGCGAGGCCTGGGTGATGGTCTCATGATAGCCGCTCGTGTCGCTGTTCACCCCGCCGACGCTTTCATTGTAGCGGCGGATCATGCCGGGCATGTCAATTTCGGCGTCAACATCGGGCCGGCGCAGGATCAGCCACAGCGCGGTGGCGAAATGGGCGCCATGGGTCCAGCGCGCCTTGGGCAGGGTGCAATCGCAAAAGCCGGTGCCCAGTGCTTCGATCTCGTCATCGGTCATCCTCATTCCCCCAAAAGAAAAGCCCCGCCGGTATGGGCGGGGCTTGTCGTCGCGCGGCATGCGCGCAGCCAGTCGTCCCCGGATTATCCGAGTGCGGCTTGCTTCTCTTCGGCCAGGCGCTTGAGTTCCGCCTTGCTCTTCTTCTCGCTCGCCGACTTGAGCTGGCCACAGGCGGCCATGATGTCGCGACCGCGCGGCGTGCGCACCGGCGCGGAAATGCCGCCTTCGAACACGATCGTGCTGAACGCGCGGATTCGTTCGGGACTCGAACATTCATAGTCGGTGCCCGGCCAGGGGTTGAACGGGATCAGGTTGACCTTGGCCGGCAGCTTGTACTTGCGGATCAGGCGGACCAGCTCATGCGCGTCGGCATCGCTGTCATTCTTGTCCTTGATCATCACATATTCGAACGTGATGCGCCGGGCATTGTTCGCCTTGGGATAATCGGCACAGGCCTGGAGCAGTTCCTCGATGCCATATTTGCGGTTGAGCGGCACCAACTCGTCGCGCACTTCCTTGGTCACGGCATGGAGCGAGACCGCCAGGTTGACGCCAATCTCTTCCGCCGCGCGCGCCATCATCGGCACGACGCCGCTGGTCGACAGGGTGATGCGCCGCTTCGACAGGGCCAGGCCATCGCCGTCCATCACCAGCTTGAGCGCGTCGCGGACATGGTCGAAATTATAGAGCGGCTCGCCCATGCCCATCATCACGATGTTGGTGAGCATGCGGCCGTCCGCCGTATATTGCGAATCCTCGTCCGTCTCGTCGTCATTGGCGCTGGCCATGCTGCCCTTGGGCCATTCGCCCAGCGCGTCGCGTGCCAGCATGACCTGGCCGACAATCTCGCCCGGCGTCAGGTTGCGCACCAGTCGCATCGTGCCGGTGTGGCAGAAGCTGCAATTGAGCGTGCAGCCGACCTGGCTCGACACGCACAAGGTGCCGCGGTCCGCATCGGGGATGAAGACCATCTCATAATCCTGGCCATCGTCCGAACGGAGCAGCCATTTGCGGGTGCCGTCGTTCGACACCTGCGCCTCCACCACCTGCGGCCGGCCGACGATGAAGCGTTCCGCCATCCACAGCCGCATCGGCTTGGCCAAGTCGGTCATCTTCTCGAAATCGGTTTCGCCGCGATGATAGAGCCAATGGAACAGCTGCTTGGACCGCAGCTTGGCTGCCTTCTGGTCGAGGCCGGCTTCTTCCAGCGCGCCCTTCATCTGGGCGCGGGTCAGGCCCAGCATGTCGACGCGTCCGTCCTCACGGGGCGTCACCGCGCGGGGCACGGGCACAGGGTCGATAAGGCCGGGAATTTGCATCATCACTTAGTTCGCCATTACTGCCTTGTCGAAGATGGTGCTTCTCACCCCATCGACATGTTCGATAAGATCATGGGCAGCAAAGCCACCCATCGTGTCCAATACCACATCGATGCCTTCTCGACGGGCCAATTTGGTCGCGGGCACGAAGTCGGCATCTGCCGCGACCAATATAATCTGGTTGACCTGCCGCTTGAAGGCCATTGCGGCAACGTCCAAGCCTAGTCGCATGTCCACGCCCTTTTGCGTGACATCCAGTTCAAAATCGGCATCGGTCGGGGAAAATTGCCCCGGATCGCGTAGCCAGGATTTCATCGCGTCGGCCTTTGGCCGCCACAAAAAGCTCTCGTTCAATCGGCCAAGCCTTAAAGCCACCTTGCGCATCGTCTGCAATTCGCGATGCACGCCTAACCGGAATAGTGCTTGCTCTGTCTTGGAAAGGTCAATCGACCTCTTGCTGACGGGCGAATGCAGTCTTTTGATCAGGGGCGGACAGTCGTAAAAGAAGATGCGATAGAGTTCGACTGTTTCTTCAGGCCGGAAATTCTGTGTGTCGATTGCCGCCAAGGTTGGCTTCGGGCCCAAGCGAATGGCAATATGCCAGGCAGACAAATAGATTAACCCGTAAGCGATAGCTTTCGGATTGCCGGCATCCAGATTAGGAAATGCATGTCGGAAGCGATGGAGGAAATATGCCCCATCCACGACAATTGCCGTTGCCATTCATCGGACCTGTAAAAAATTGTCCCCGGGAGCGGCCTTGAGTTAATATCTGCTCTTGCGAGCGCCTCAAGACGGCCTGCCGGGGACGTGATACAGTGTCATATACCTCATTTCGCCAAAAAATCAAGATCAGCGGAGTTTCGCGCACCCCAGCGCTGCTGCGTCGATCGCCGTTGCCGCGCCGCGCAGCGCATAGCTGTCGGCAAAGGCGCCACCCTTGGCCGATGTCGATTGCACGCTCATGCTGCTGGCGGAGCGCATCGCGGCGATGATCGCTGCATCGTCCTGCGGATTGGCGGCCCAGGCATCGGCCTGGCCCGCGACCAGCGCGAAACGGCGGTCGCCGACGCTGAGCGAGACCCGCGCATTGGCAGCACGCGGGCGGCTGAGGCGGAAATGGACCTGGCCGCGGACATGCTGGCGCGGCCAGGTGCCGACGGCGGCAAAGCCCTTGGGCGCATCGCCCGCGCGGCGCGGCGCCGGCATGGCGATGGCGTAGCAGCGCGGGCCGTTCTGACCGGCGCCGGGATCGCGAAACGCCCCCCAGCTTTCGAAAATGCCGAGCGAATCGCGCGCCATGGCCGGACTGGCAAGGATGACGAGCGGGATCAGCAAGGCGGGCAGGCGGCGCATGGTCCGGGCAAAGCGCATGCCATCGCCATTTGCAAGCCCGGCTTCGTTTCGAAAGCGCGTCGAGGTGCTTGCCGCCGCCGACATAGCGGTTATGAAGGACCATCCATCATTGCCGCCGGGATTCGACCGAATCCTCGCCATCGACGCAAAAAGAACGGACAGAACAGGGACATGAAGGCCACCATCGAACGCGCAACGCTCCTCAAGAGCCTCAGCCACGTCCAGTCGGTGGTCGAGCGGCGCAACACGATTCCGATCCTGTCCAACGTGCTGATCGAGGCATCGGCGGATGGCGCGATCAAGCTGATGGCGACCGATCTCGACCTGCAGGTCGTGGAAAGCGTGTCGGCCCAGGTCGAACAGGCCGGCGCCACCACCATTTCCGCCCACACGCTGTTCGACATCGCCCGCAAGCTGCCCGAAGGCAGCCAGGTGTCGCTGCAGGCGGCCGACGGCAAGATGCTGATCCAGGCCGGCCGCGCCCGCTTCAACCTGTCGACCCTGCCGCGTGACGACTTCCCGGTGATTGCCGAGGGCGACCTGCCGACCAGCTTCGAACTGCCGGCCGAAACGCTCAAGCAGATCATCGACAAGACGCGCTTCGCCATCTCGACCGAAGAGACGCGCTATTATCTGAACGGCATCTATTTCCACGTCTCGGACGAAGGCTCGCCGGTGCTCAAGGCCGCCGCGACCGACGGCCACCGTCTGGCCCGCGTCACCGTGCCGCGTCCCGACGGCGCCGATGGCATGCCGGGCATCATCATCCCCCGCAAGTGCATCGCCGAACTGCGCAAGCTGCTCGACGAGGTCGAGGGTTCGGTTCAGGTCAGCCTGTCGGCCAGCAAGATCCGCTTTGGCCTGGGCAGCGCAATCCTGACCAGCAAGCTGATCGACGGCACCTTCCCCGATTATAGCCGCGTCATTCCGACCGCGAACGACAAGCTGCTCAAGATCGACCCGCGCAGCTTCGAGGAAGGCGTGGACCGCGTTGCGACCATCGCCACCGAAAAGACTCGCGCGGTCAAGATGAGCCTCGACAAGGACAAGATCACCCTGTCGGTCACCAGCCCGGAAAATGGCACGGCGGCCGAAGAAGTGCCCGGCGCGTTCCAGGGCGAAGGCTTCGATATCGGCTTCAACGCCCGTTATCTGCTCGACATCCTTGGCCAGATCGACACCGACATCGTCGAACTGCACCTAGCCGATGCGGCCGCACCGACGCTGATCCGCGAAAATGATCGCAGCCCGGCGCTTTACGTTCTGATGCCGATGCGCGTCTGACCGGTCTTGCCGGGAGATCGCTGAATATCAGGGAATCTCCCGGACCCGGCGGGTAATCGCTTCTCAAGCTTTGTCGGTTAGACGATCGGCATGGCTATTGTCCGCAAAACAGATACTGATGCGCCCGCCAGGACCGCGAGCCTGCTGGTTTCGCTGGGTCTGGCCGAAAGCGGCACGGAAGTCGCCGCCAACTGGCTGTCGCGCAGCTTCACTCATGTCGCCGCCCTGTGGCCACTGATGCTGCTGGCCAAGCTGTGCGTTGCGGCGCTGCTCGGCATGCTTTCCTTCACCCGGCCGGAACATGGCGCCCTGCTGTGCGGCGTGGTGCTGATCGACGGCCTGCTGATGCTGGTGCCGCGCTGGGCGCTGTTCCGCAATCTGCGACCCCATGTCCAGAACTGGCTGATGCTGCCCGCGCTCTTCTGCTCGGGCTTAAGTTTCAGCCTGTGGCTGGCGCATGGCAATGGCGTGGCGATGCCGTCCGCCGTGCCGGAAATGGCGATCGCGCTGCTGGCGGTCTGCATCGTCGGCGATCGGCGCCTGCTGGGGCTCAGCTATTTCATGGGGGCGCTGCTGGTGGCCGGCATCGCCCATGCGGGCATGGTGCATCTGGGGCTGCTGGCCAGTTGCCTGGCGGTGATGGCGATCGCCACCCTGCGGCAGGCGGCGGCGGATCGTGAACGGGCGATCGAACAGCATCGGCAGGATCTCAAGGCGCAGCGTTCCGATCGGCTGCTGGAGGAATATGAACAGTCCGGCCGCGGCTGGTTCTGGGAAACCGATCGTCACGGCCACATCACCTATATCTCCGCCACCCTGGCCGAACCGCTGGGCGTGGAAGCGGGCAGCCTGATCGGCCGGTCGCTGACCGACATCATTCAGCAGGGTGACCGGCAACAGGGCGATGGCGAGCGAACGCTGGGCTTCCACCTCTCGGCCCGCACCGGCTTTGCCGACATCGCCGTGCGGGCCGCGATCGCGCGCGAGGAACGCTGGTGGTCGATCTCGGGCGAACCGGTGTTCAACGAATATGGCCAGTTCCACGGCTTCCGCGGATCGGGCACCGACCTGACCGAAATGCGGCGCAGCCAGGCGGAAGTGACGCGCCTGGCCCAATATGATTCGCTGACCGGCCTCGCCAACCGCGTGCAGATGTTGCAGGCGCTGGAGCAGGCAGTGCTCGGCTCGCGGGGCAAGCAGGGCGAATGCGCGCTGATGATGCTCGACCTCGACCGGTTCAAGAGTGTCAACGACACGCTCGGCCATCCGGCCGGCGACGCGCTGCTACGTCAGGTCAGCCAGCGCCTCCAGCGCGTGGTCGGCAATCAGGGGCTGGTCGGGCGCCAGGGCGGCGACGAGTTCAAGGTGCTGGTGCATGGCCGCCATGACCGCAACCGGCTCGGCCTGCTGGCGCAGGCGATCATCAGCGCCCTGTCGCAACCCTATTCGATCGAGGGCACGGGCGTGGTGATCGGCGTGTCGATCGGCATTTCCTTCTGCCCCGAAGACGGCGTCACCGCCGATGCCCTGATCCGCAATGCCGACCTCGCCCTCTACAAGGCGAAGGGCGATGGGCGCGGCGTATATCGCTTCTATTCGGCCGACATGCATGCCGATGCGGAGGATCGCCGCCAGCTCGAACAGGATCTGCGCCATGCGCTGACGGCGGACGGCCTGCACCTCGTCTATCAGCCGATCGTCAGTTCGACGACCGAGCGCATCACCGGCTATGAGGCGCTGCTGCGCTGGGATCATCCGGTGCGGGGCGCCATCTCGCCGGCCTTGTTCGTCCCCATTGCGGAGGATAGCGGCCTGATCGCGCCGATCGGCGAATGGGTGATGCGCACCGCCTGCCGCGACGCCGCCCAGTGGGACGCCGGCATCCGCGTTGCGGTCAATGTCTCGGCGATGCAGTTCGCCAATCCCGGTTTCCCGACCACCGTGATGCAGGCCCTGGCGAGCGCGCAGCTGGCGCCCGAACGGCTGGAGCTGGAAATCACCGAAAGCGTGTTCCTGAACGACAATGACGGCACCGACGCCATGTTCACCCGGCTCAAGGGGCTGGGCGTGCGGCTGGCGCTGGACGATTTCGGCACCGGCTATTCGTCGCTCGGCTATCTGAAGAAGGCGCCGTTCGACAAGATCAAGATCGACCAGAGCTTCGTGCGCGGTGCCGCGATCCGGGGCAGCCGCAACAGCGCGATCATCAAGGCGATCGTCAGCCTGGCCGAGGCGCTGGGCATGGATACGACCGCGGAAGGGGCCGAGACTCGCGACGAGTTGGACCTGATCCGGCAACTGGGGTGCAGCCATATCCAGGGCTATATCTATGGCCGGCCGATGCCCGCCGCGCAGGTGCTGGAAGGCCAGCGCGCCAATGGCGTCTCCGCCCGGTCCGAAGGCTTCCAGTCGAGCCGGCCGGAGCGCAAGGCGATGCTGCGCACGGTCGCCGTCCATCATGACGGCCATGTCTATAATGGCCGCATCCGCAACATCTCCGCCACCGGCGCGATGATCGAGGGGCTGTGGAATGTGCCGGAAGGCACGCAGTTCGCGATCGACCTGTCGGAGGGGCAGAGCGTCGACGCGACCACCCGCTGGTCGCGCGAGGACCGCATGGGGGTGGAATTTGCCGCCCCGATCGACCTTGCCCTGCTCCGCCCGCAGGCGCGCGCACTGGCCGGATAGCGACACAGGCGACCGGCCGGACATCGCCCGGCCGGTCGCCCTTTCAGAAGAACAGCTTGCGGAAGCTGACCGACACGGTCCGGCCGAGCGGGTCGAGATAGCCCGGCTGATAGCGGACCGGCGTGGCCCCGGTCGCGTCGGTCACGTCGCGGCGGGTGTTGAAGATATTGTCGATGCCGATCGACACGCGCGCGCCGCGCAGGAAGGGATGGGCCTTCACCAGGCTGGGCATCTGGCCGAAATTGGCGAACAGCCGCAGATTGGCGGTCGCCAGGCTGGCAAAGTCCAGCCGCGAACTGCCGCCCAAGGCGCCATCGACATGGGTGCCGCTTTCCCAGTCGACGCCCAGCCGGCCGCCAATGCCATTGTTCACATAGCCGACCCGCGCCTTCAACTCGTGGCGCGGTTGCCCGCCCGACGAGCCGACCGCATCACCGTCGAGCAGGTTGAGTTCGGGCACGCCCGGCGCGATCAGGATGCTCTCGGTCAGGTGCCAGGTATGATAGAGGCTGAAGGTCAGCCGCCCGCCGGCCTGGCCTGCGCCGGGGCCACGGAAACCGCCCGGCCCACCAAAGCCGCCGCCCGGACCACCGGGGCCACTCGGCCCGCGCGGACCATCGCCACCGCCCTGCGCATTATCACCACCCTGGCCGCCATTCTGGCCACCGGGGCCATCATTGCCGCGCTGGTTGTTGTCGCCGTCGCCGCGGGGCGCGCTGTCATTGCCCTCGCCGCGCGGCGGACCGCCCTCGCGATTGCCCTCCGCGCCGTCGCGCGGGCCGCGATTGCCGAAGGCGGCGCGCATGTCCTGCAATTCCTTGGGCCGATCCTCGGGCTTGGCGCCGGCCGCGCGCCACGCCTCGATCACCTTCTGGATGTGCGACTTCAATGAGATGGACAGGTCGAAGCCCCAGCGCAGTTGCTCGCTCTGCGAACGCAGATAGTTGATCGGCCGCCCGTCGATACTCAGCAACTGGCCATCCTCGTCGCGCATGAAACGCTGCGGGAAGGCATTCTCGATCGCCGGCGTCGGCGTCGGGAAGGCGGAAATGGGGTTGCTGGTCCGGCTGTTGAGATAGGTCGCCGTCAGCGTCAGGTTCGGTTTCTCGAACGGCTTGATCCGGGCGTTGATGCGGAACTGGTCGCGCGTGCTGGATCGCAGGTCCGGGTTGCCGCCAGAAAATTGCGTGACGAACACGGTCTGGCCGGTGGCATAGTCGAACACCGACACGTTGGGCGTCGAAATCACCGGATCGTTGATCTGCGTGCCGGTCGGCGCCGACTTGTCCTGATTGGCCGACACCAGCAACTGCACCGCCGGCACCGGCCGCCAGCGCAGGCCATAGCCCAGCGTCGACAGCGTGCCGAAATCCGACAGATGCTGCGCCCCGGCGTTCATGTTGACGCCGACATCGCCGATCGCGCCCAGGAACCCCTTGGACCGGCTGGTCAGCGGTATGTCGAAACTGACCTGTCCGCTCGCAATCTCGCGATTATAGTCGAGGCCGCGTTCCACGCCTGACCGCACCGAATGGCTTTCAAAGCCATTGGCCGATCCACCGACCCGCACCGACGTCATGACATTGCCGGCCGGCAGGGTCAGCAGTGATCCGCTGACCAGCAGGTCGCCGCCGATCGCGCGCGATTGCGACCGGGCGCGGTCGGTCAGGCGCGATTGCAGCAGGTCGGCGGTGAAGGCGCCATAGGGATTGACGCTGGCCGATCCGGCATCGAGCGCGGCCTGGATGCCGCCCGTGTCGACGCCGCGATCGGTGCGGGTGCGGGTGTCGGAAATGTCGCCATTGCCGGTGAAGGACCATTGCCAGGTGCCGCCTAGCCGGCCGTTCAGCGTGACGCCGATGTGCCCGGTGGTGCCGCGGATCTTCTGCCCCAGCGCGCCGGCCTGCTCCAGATAGCGATAGAGGCGGACATCGTCGCCAAAGGCGGAGAAGGGATTGCCGCCGGGCAGGGTGAGGGCTGCGGCCGACAGGCCCTGCAGCGAATCATTGTCGGACAGTTCCAGCCGGCCGTTGATCGTCGCCGATACGCCGCCCAGCGCGCGCGCCAGCGTCGCGTTGGCGGAAAAATTCTCGGTCGCGGGGCTGAGCGTGCGATATTTGCTGAGATTGCTGACGCTGGTCTGGTTCGCGCCGGCAACGAAATCATTGAGGGCGGGGGCGCCATTGGCGGCGCTGCCGGGCACGCTGGCGATCGTGACGGTCTGGCCGGCGGCCGCCGACAGGGCCGGGTCGATCTCTGCTCCGCGGTCGATCGCGGTGATATTGCCGGCCAGCGAATAGGGCATGCTGGGCGCTGCGGCATTGATGCCACGCTCGCTCTCCAGCAGATTGTCGGCCCGGCTATATTTGACGTTCAGCGTCAGCCGATTGTCGCCCCGGATGCGCAGCACGCCGACTTCGCCCTGGCCATTTTCGCGTCCGCCATCGGTGGTCGTGCCACCGCGCAGGTCGACCGTGGTCGCGCGGAAACGCTGACGCAGGACGATGTTCACCACCTTCTGCGTCGGCGCATAGCCATAGGACAGGGCCACTTCCTCTGGCAGGATGTCGACCCGCGACACCGCTTCGGATGGCAGGTCGGAAATTTCCGAAAAGCTGGAAATGCGCTTGCCGTTCAGCAGGATGACCGGCGTGCCATTGGTCTGTGGCGACAATTCGGTGATGATTTCGGAAATCGACGTGACGCCCAGCGCCCGGACATCGGCGGGCGACAATTGCTGTTCGGGCTTGATGTCGCCGGGCACCGCGCCGCGCTGGACCGCGCCGGTCACGACAATCTCGTCGCCCTCGTCCATCTGGGCCGGCGGCCCCTTCTGCTCGGCCTCCTGCGCCATCAGCGCGCCGGGCGCCGCGCCCAGCATCAGTGAAAACAGCAGCAGCGACGTCGTCTGGCGCACGGAAATTTACCCCTAATCTGGACCCTGACAGGATCTCGTTTAGGCCGCACTTGTCGCAAAAATCTGGCAAGGCAAAGACAGTTTTGTCGCAAAGTGTAACGGCGCGTCACATGGTGCAACAAATGCGTGTTCGGGGCGTGATCGGCCTCACTTGCGATCCCGCGTCAGTCGGGCATAGACGGGCTTTCGCGGCCGCGCCTGACGGCCGGACGAAGGGGGATTATATGCGCCATTCCATCATCCTGCTGCCCTTGCTGTGTCTGGCCGCACCGGTCGCCGCGCAGCAGCCCGACGATCTCAACCGCGTCATCGACGAAGGGCTGAACCACAGCCAGGTGATGCAGATCGCCCAGCATCTGACCGACGATATTGGCGGGCGCATGACCAATTCGCCGCAGATGCGGCAGGCCGAGGCCTGGACCGCCGACCAGTTTCGCCAATGGGGCCTGTCCAATGTCCGCAAGCAGGGCTTCCGCTTCGGTCGCGGCTGGTGGATTGCCAGCTCCTCGGTGAAGATGATCAGCCCACGCCCGATCCAGCTCACCGCCATCCCCATCGCCTGGACGCCGCCGACCAATGGCGTGCTGAGCGCACCGATCATCGTTGCGCCGATGAAGAAGGAGCGCGATTTCGACGCCTGGCGCGGCAAGCTCGCCGGCAAGATCGTGCTGGTGTCGCTGCCCGGCACGGGCGACGAGCCGAACGAGGCCGCCTTCCAGCGGCTCAAGGGCGAGGATATCGAGAAGCTCGACAAGTTCGAGCAGCCCAAGAATGATCCCGCGTCGCTGGAGCGGCTGATGAAGCGCCTCAGCTTCACCCGCAAGCTGGAGGCCTTCCTGAAGGCCGAGGGGGCGGTCGGCTGGGCGCGTCAATCCTATCGCGACGGCAAGCTGCTCCATGGCGAGGGCTATGATTTCGGCGTCAGCGACACGCCCGCGCTGCCCGGCGTCGAGATCGCGGCGGAGGATTATCGCCGTCTCGCCCGCCTCGCCAAGACCGGCCCGGCGCCGGTGCTGGAAATCAACAGCGACGTCCGTTTCGACGACAGCGACGTCAACGCCTACAACATCCTGGCCGATATTCCCGGCAGCGATCCCAAAGCCGGCTATGTCATGGCCGGCGCGCATCTCGACAGCTGGGTCGCGGGCGACGGCGCGGCGGACAATGGCGCGGGCAGCGCCATGATCATGGAGGCTGCGCGCATCCTGAAATCACTCGGGATCAAGCCCAAGCGCACGATCCGCTTCGCCCTCTGGTCGGGCGAGGAACAGGGGCTGTTCGGCTCCATGGCCTATGTCGACGAATATCTCGCCACCCGAGCACCGGGGCCGAAGGAGGAACAGGGGCGGGAGGAAATGTATTTCCGCTACAAGACCCGTTTCCCGATCACGCCCAAGCCCGGCTATGCGGACCTGAAAGCCTATTTCAACATCGACAATGGCTCGGGCAAGCTGCGCGGCCTCTATGCCGAACGCAATGTCGCCGCCGTCTCGCTGCTGCGCGAATGGCTCAGCCCCTTTGCCAGCATGGGCGCCGGCAATGTCGTGTCGCAGCCGACCGGCGGCACCGACCATGAATATATGCAGGCGATCGGCGTGCCGGGCTATCAGTTCATCCAGGATCCGCTCGACTATGAAAGCCGTGTCCACCACAGTGGCATCGACACCTTCGATCATCTGAAGGCAGAGGATATGCGCCAGGGTGCCGTCGTCCTCGCCGGCATGCTGCTGCAGGCCGCGAACAGCGACAAGACCCTGCCGCGCATGCCGCTGCCGACCCAGCCGGCGGTCAGCGATCCGTTCAAATATGAGGATCCGGCGCTGGACTGAACGTAACGGGCGGGGCGGCGGCGTCGCCGCTCCGCCTAGCTCTGGGCGTCGTGAAAGATGATGCCCAGCGTATGGCGCATGCCGGACAGGAGCCGGCTGACGCCATGGCGCATCTGCACCCGGTGGATGCCGCGCGTGCCCGTCACCGGCCGCTCACGCACCGGGAAGACCACGGCATCGCCCTTGCGCAGCGGCACCATTTCGGGGCGCGACTGCATGCGCGGGCGCTGTTCGGTCAGGATGAAGGCGCCGCCGGTGAAATCCGCTTCCGGCTCCGATAGCAATATAGCCGCCTGCAACGGGAAGATGGTCGCGCCATAGACATCCTGATGTAGCGCATTCCAGTCGCCCGCCTCATAGCGCAGCAGCAAGGGCGTCGCCTTGTCCTGGCCACCGAGCGCGCACTGGTTCAGGAAATCGGCGTGACGGGCGGGGTAGAGCGCATCGCTCCCCAGCATCGCTGCCCAGCGATTGGCGACCTGCGCCAGCGGCGGATAAAGTGCCTCGCGTAGCGCGGCGACCGGCTCGGGCAACGGGTAGTCGAAATAGCGATAGCGCCCCCGGCCATAGCCATGGCGCGCCATCACCACCTCCTTGCGGAAGGCATGGGGCTGATCCCATAGCGCCACGATCGCGTCGCACTGGTCCGGGGAAAGCAGGGCAGGCAGGCGCGCGGCGCCATGGCGGTCGAGGTCGGTCAGGTCCATGGTGCGCAGCATGGGCGGCGCGCGGCGCGGCGTCATCCCGCGCCTTGCGTTCAAATCCGGCGGATCATTTGGGCTTGCGGAAGCGGTAGAGGAAACGGTCCGTCTTGCCGCGAATGGCAGGATCGAACACCAGCTTGCTGTGATCGTCGGCCGGATTGGCGAGCAGCGGGCTCTGCGCCTCCAGCACGAAGCCGGCACGCAGGAAGTCGGCCTTGACCACGGCGGGGTCGATCCGGTGGAGTTTGTCCACGACGGCGCGGGTGTCGCCGGCCGGGCCGACATGGTCGATGATGCCGACGATCCCCCCCGGCCTGGTCGCGGCATAGAGCGTCTTCACGAAGGCATCGGGGGCGGTGCGCGGAATGCCGAACTTATCCGACTGCCAGTAGAGATCATGGTAGCTCAGATTGATGATGCTGAAGTCGAAACTGTCGGGCGCTGCCGCGAAGGCCTCGAACGGATAGCGCACCCAGTCGACCTCCGGCCGGCGCGCAACCAGTGCCGCCCATTTGGGCTTCTCTTCCTCGCTGGCGTAGAATTGGCTGGGCTCGAACCCGGTCACCTTGCCCTTGGGGCCGACCGCATCGGCCATGATCTCCGCCCAATAGCCCGATCCGGTCATGATGTCGGCCGCCTTCATGCCGGGCTTGAGGCCCAGGAACGCCAGCGTCTCGGCCGGCTTGCGGCTTTCGTCCAGCGCCCGTGCGTCGGCGGGCCGCTTGGGATCGGCCACGGCGGCGGCAAGATCGGTCTTGGCGGTGGCGATGATCGGCGTGGACAGGGCAAGGCCGCTCAGGGCCAGGGCAAGCATCAGGCGCATGGATTGTCCCCTCATGGAAGGCGGGCCAGCATGCGCCCGATCGCGCATCCGTTCAACGATCTGTGTCGATGCCGGTCGATCGATTCCGGTCGTTGGTCGAAGGGCGGGGCAGGCCTGCCGCGTCCACTCGGCTCTCCACATGCACGTTCAGGCCCAATCATATTGTCATGGTTAACGGGCTCGGCTTGGGACGGCGCGGGGGCAGATGATAAGGAGAAAATGATGTCGCACCCGATGAAATTAGCCCCCATTGCCATGGTGTTGGTGGGCTCGCTGGGGCTGGGTGGCTGTGCCACGAAATCCTTCGTGCGCGAACAGGTGGCGACCGTGAACCAGCGCGTCGATGCGCTCGACGCCAAGCTGCAGACCACCGACGGCACGGCGCAGCAGGCTCTGGCCCAGGCCCAGTCGGCCGCCGGTCAGGCCCAGAATAATGGTCAGCGCCTCGATCAGTTGAACGCCCGCGTCGACGGTGTCGAGCAGCAGATGCGCGAAGCCAAGACCAAGCGCGCCAGAAACTGATCGCGCAACTGATCACGTAGCCGATCAAGCTACCGATCCGGTCGGGCTGGTCCCGATCCCGTGCCGGCGCCCCCGCTTCATGGGGGCGCCGGCCCCATTCCCGGATAGGCTCCTCCATGCACAAATTCCCATGG